>NZ_JBTGUH010000005.1:0-358342 GCF_054343325.1 Paenibacillus marinisediminis | reverse complement strand
TGAATTCGCTCTTCCTCTTTCAGTCTCTTTCCCATACCGAATCATCTCCCTTATCTACAGTTTAAAACACTGTATAGGAAGACTCCAGTTTAATTAGGGGGCCTAAGAGTTACGTACAACATAATCCTGCTTGGTCAGTGATTCTGGTGGGGATTGTTGTATTTCATACAACATTTCAATGGGCGCGTTGGGTGTTGAGTATCTGTTATCCGCATCAACAATTGAAGCAACACAATCGGCATATGCTCCATCCATCTGGAATTCATAAACATAGATGAAGTAGCCATAAAGGAGTTGGTACTTATGCTGAAGGGCACGATCGCTAGCTTGGAGGGATTGCTGCAAACTGTTCCTCAACGAGTTCTACTATTGCATCACGATGACATGGTGCAACCGCGTGCGGAAGGGAAATGGTCACGACTTCAAATTCTAGGTCACCTGTGTGATTCAGCCATCAACAATCTGACCCGATTCATTCAAGTTCAATATCACGCGGAACCGATGCTCATGACTCTGTACAACCAAGATATCTGGGTCGAAGCCCAACACTACATGGATGCACCTCTGGAAGATGTGCTGGGGCTTTGGGTGAGTCTAAATCAGTCTATTGTTCGTGTAATCTCCAATTTGTCGGAGGCAAGTTTGTCTCGTGCTTGTCAGTGGCCTGATGGAAATGTAGTCACACTGAAGTGGTTGATCCAGGACTATGTTGAACATATGGAGCATCATTTGCGGCAAATTTTCACCAATGATCTTTCTCTGGAAGTGAACTAGTTGAAGCTTGTGTTTTCTTAGATTTCAGATTGGGGTGGCGTGATGCCATCCTTTTTACATCTTGATATACAAAAAGCATCGTTTGCGACGATGCTTAGAGGACTTATCAATGCGCTGCATATTCGGAAGCGGTGTATCTGAATAGTGCGTAACCTAGAAAGGCATAGACTGCACAATTGATTAATGAGAATGATGTTATAGCTGTAAAAGGGAACAAGATTAGAAAGGCCTTTCCCCATAACGCATAAGGTACGTACTTGACTTGATTTGATGCTATTGTGATCCATACTCCTAATAGAAACGCTAGAGAAGCAATTGCGTAGAGTGGGATGGTGTTAAAGATTGTATTCAGAGCTCTAAAGCTCCCGAGTGGGAGGATCTGATAGAGTAGGTCCCTTAAAAAAAGGATGCCAAGCGAGCCAAATAAGATATACAGATTATATTTGCTTAAGAGCTGAAACCATGAAAATGATTGGAACCATTTATTCAGTTCCTTGAGAACAATCGAAAATTGCTGCATTCGCTGTATCGCTCCTCGGATATGATGGTGTACTTATCAAGTTCACTGCTTGTCTTGCGGATCTGCGTCCTCTGCATCTAATGGAACGGATACGTCGGAGGCTGCTTCGAATGTGCTGCCGCAGTCCGGACAGAACTTGGCATCAAGTGCGACGGTCTTACCGCATGCTTTGCATGGCTTCTCATCAGATAAAGTTGCGATCTGTTCCAGATTGGCTTCAATCTCGGACTGAAGCTGTGCAATTCGATCCATATGAGGCTGAAGAACGTCAGTCGATAAGTTAGGCCATTCATGATCCTGTCTGGATTCATACACGTACTTGCCTATCTGCTGGAACTGTTCATCGATTTCACTCTTCTTATTGTTGTTCTGCATCTTTAAGCGATTAATCTCAACAACTAACTTTGCTTTATTTCCGGCTTCTGTGACACCGGACTTGAGTTTGTTTATAAAGCTCAAATGATTCTCTCCTTCCAAATACTACTCGTTTTCACTGTAATTCGATATAAAATGCTAATTTCCTCCTGCTTATGTCATAATAATTGGTTATTTTGAATTATTATTCTCAGATGATATTATCAGGTTTACTCCAATAGACCTGGTTGGTTGGAACTAACATGTACACCTGGCCTAAGAATTACTTCGTAAGATTGAGGAAGATTGTTGGAGAAAACGAGGTTACAATAGATGAAGTAGACCTATTAAAGCGAGGGGAGGGAGTTCGGTGACATTCCTATCGGTAGATGAAAAATGGAACGCCGTGGTGACATGCGATAAGGCTTATGATGGCGCATTTTATTATGCGGTGAGGACGACGGGTATCTACTGCAGGCCTTCCTGCGGTGCCAAGACACCGCTGCGAGAAAATGTGCAGTTCTTCAATCATCGAGATGAGGCGGTTGCCGCAAGCTTCCGTCCCTGTAAGAAATGCAGACCCGACCTGCTGGTCTATGAGCCGGAGCGCGAGCTCGTTGAACGTGCTAAACAGTTAATGGCATCAAATGTCGGCACCCTGCTAACGATCCGAGATATAATGAAACAACTGGGGATTAGCCAGAGCAGCTTTAACAGCTTATTTCAAAAATATGTTCATGCTTCCCCCAAGCAGTATTGGACGAGACTGAAAATTGAGCAATCAGCCAGATTGCTGACCGAGACAGAGACGAGCATCGTGCAAGCGGCGTTGTCCTGTGGTTTTATGAGCTTATCCAGCTACTACAAATGCTTCAAAGAACAGACGGGCACAACTCCGTCGGAGTATCGAAAGCAAGGAAGGTGTTAGCACATGCCGATGTATTATTATGAGACAAGCATAGGGAAGATTGGTATATCGGAGCAAGACGGTTATATTAAAAATGTATATTTTGAAACAGATACTGTACCGGAAAATGTGGAGGTTGCGGAGACGGAGGCACTTAGAGAAGCCGCTAAGCAATTGCATCTGTACCTTGCGGGTGAGTTGAATGAGTTTACGCTGAAGTTGGCGCCAGAGGGGACGGCATTTATGCGGAAGGTGTGGGAATGTCTGTGCGAGATTCCTTATGGGAAGACTGCGAGCTATGGGGAGATCGCAGCTCATGCAGGCAACTCTAAGGCTTCGCGGGCTGTCGGCCTCGCGAATAATCGCAATCCGATTCCGATCTTCATCCCATGCCATCGAGTAGTTGGGGCTAACGGGAGCATGACGGGCTATCGCGGCGGTATTCCGATGAAGGAGAAGTTAATTGCGTTAGAGAAGGGGAAGGTTTGATGGAGGTATTTCGATACGGTCAGCTTGAAATGGATTATCTGCGACAACAGGATGAAGTGCTAGGCGCCGCCATTGACCGATTGGGTATGCTGGAGCGTAAGGTGACACCGGAACCATTTTCGACACTTGTAAATAGTGTGGTTAGCCAGCAGATATCGACGAAAGCCGCTCTGACGGTGTGGAAGCGGCTCTGTGATACGCTCGGTGAAGTGACGCCGGAACGTATTGTCAGTACTGACCTTGAGGCTATTCAAACTTGCGGTATGTCTGTTCGTAAAGCTGGCTACATTAAAGGTATCGGAGAAGCGGCGGCCAGCGGAATGATCGACTTCAACGGATTCGACTCCATGTCCGATGCGGAGATCATCAAGCAATTGTCCTCTCTGAATGGGATCGGCGTGTGGACGGCAGAGATGCTGCTGATCTTCTCGCTGGGCAGACCAAATGTGGTGAGCTGGGGCGACCTCGCGATTCGGCGCGGCATGATGAATCTGTATGGGCTCACGGAGCTGAAGAAGAGTGAATTCGAGAAATACCGGGAACGATATTCGCCATACGGTTCGGTGGCATCATTGTATCTGTGGGCGCTGTCCTGATGAGGTGTTCGGACGGATAGTGCTTTACTTTAGAGGAAGACCTCTTTATAATTGCAATATATGAGCTGAGCGAGTTTATGGCTTGTATCCATCTAATTCCGCACTTAGCAGAAGTCACATAAGGCATATTGGATGGGAGATATGTTATACTAAGTACATCAGAGCGAGGCGGGCGTTGAAGAATGGCCTGATATCGCTGCTGACCTTGACAATAGAATAAGGTATGAAGATATGGTATATAGTCTACCGATGCTTCAACTTCCTTAATCTAAAGACTGCTACCCTGTACGGGTAAGCTTGTCGCTTACACTATGGGGGCGTTTTTGGATTCGACGGGGATAGTTCGGGCTCGGGTAGCGGGTAGTGGGGCTGCGTCCACTTCAACAACGCGAAAGCCTATTTAAACGGCAAACAACAAAACAACTTCGCATTAGCAGCTTAATAAACTGTTAGCGAGCTTCTACTCTGCATCGCCCATGTGCCGAGCTAGGGGCCCAACTTTAGTGGGATACGCTGTCACATCTCCGCCTGGGGTGTGCTGAAGAAGACAATCAGGCTGACCCAAAGTAGAGCCGGTTACGGGGCGCTACTCGGGTGACATCAAAACTGTGACTACACCCGTAGAAGCCTGTGTTGCGTTATCTTCGGACAGGGGTTCGACTCCCCTCGCCTCCACCATCATTAAGCCGACCGCATGAGGTCGGCTTTTTGCTATGTATTATTTCGCATCTCTTAACACATTTCCGTGATTGGATACTGCGGATCGGGACGAGTTGGTATTGCCAATTTATTCACGTGTAGATAATTAAGTATCTTAATGAACTTACATGTGTTATAATCAATTTATCGAAAGAAAGAGTTACCTAACGAATTCGCATAGCGTAGAGGGTTATTCTTGAGACAACAATAACCTTGTACCATATGTGAATTTTTATTTTTTAAGGGATTTTGCAAGAGATTTTTTTTGGGATAAGATTGACATGTAATTTTAAATTAGGTGGTAATTGTATTATGGAAACAGGAACAGTAAAATGGTTTAACGCAGAAAAAGGATTTGGCTTTATCGAGATCGAGGGCGGCAACGATGTATTCGTACACTTCAGTGCAATCGTTGGAGATGGCTATAAGTCCTTGGATGAAGGCGAACGCGTTGAATTTGAAATCGTACAAGGCAATCGCGGCCCACAAGCCGAGAATGTTGTAAAACTCTAATCTTAGAGCCTGATGCCCCAAACATTATGTTTGGGGCATTTTTTATGTTCTAATGTATTAATGGCATAAAGAGAGATACAGATGTACTATTTATCTCGCAGAGGTATTCAATATAATCCCCAAGGATCAGGGGGTATTACTGCAGATCGATGACCGTTATCTGCAGCCGCATTATGCGGCATTGCTGCCGGATGAGTGGAAGTGAGCGGTAAGAAGCCATAATTTTGACTGGAAGTATGGCCATGAAAAAAGCGCCCCTTCCGTGATGGAAAGAACGCTTTAGAAACTTAGTTGTTTTCATAAATAATAGTTGGTCATCGCCTGATCGCTGGCCAGAACGGCCTCACTGTCAAGCTTCTTCTTCAGGTAAGCCTTGTCCGATGAAATGAAGATGCTCATGATCAAATCGACGACGAACAGGAATGTGATGTGGTTGGACATCAGCGCGCTGTTATTGACCGATATCTTATCCGGCACGATGATGTTCACGTCCGCATTCTCCGTAATGGGTGACGAATCGTAACAGGTGATCGCAATCGTCTTGACCTGGTGAACCTGCGCGATCGCTACCGTCTCCACGATTTCCTTCGTCGAGCCGGAGCGGGAGAATGCCACAACAGCGTCCTCTTTGCCGCACTGCGCGGCGGCGATTTTCATGGCGCGGCTGTCATTGATCGCTTCGGCCATGATGCCGATAATGGACAAGCGGTTCTTCAAGGCGATAGCGGCCAGATAAGAATCGAACATGCCGATAATATAGATGCGCCGGGCTTTCTTCAGAATGTCCACCACTTGGCGGAGCTGTTCCTCGGTGACAAGCGCTGATGTATTGACAATCAGTTCGTTATAATCGAGCGCAAGCGCATCAATCGGATTGATTTCCCGTCTTTCTTTCTTCTTAGCTTGCATATCCCGATAGAAGGCATCTTGGGCGAAGGCGATTTTGAAATCGTTGAAGCCCTTGAATCCGACCTTTTTACAGAAGCGGTTGATACTTGTCTCCGATACGCCGATTTCATTGGCAATGGCCGTAATCGTGTTGCGCGTAATAAAATCCGGATTGTGTATAACGAAATTGGCAATCTGATTTTCACCATATGTCAATTTCTGCGATTGGGATACGATTTTGGCGATGACGGCCGGAACCTGTGAAGACATGATACCTCCTCCTGATCTAACGCTGGAAATGACTACTCCGGCGTGTCTGGCAATAGCTTTTCCCATTATATCATAATGAGCGAGGTATTGAGAGTGCGTCATATCCATAATTTACAAGTTTCGATCTGCTCCATAAAATCTTCAGTCGCAAGCTGTTGCTCCCCGATCAAATAGGCATAGTCCAGCAAGTTTGGGAGGCGGGGAAGTCCCAGCAGCTCTTTGCAGAAGGCATGCGCAGCGATCTCACAGCACTGCACTACGCTTGATTTTCTCGTATATGGCCCTAGCTTAAAAACCTCGATCCGCTCAAGCTTTTCATTCGTGAAAATCTGCTCCCGGTACTCCAGCCAGTGATAGAACTCATGAGCCAGATGAATATCGACTAGAAGGTCGAGATCCGATGCACTGTCGCTGGATCTTTCGCCTAGGATTTCTTGGCATACCGTCCGCATTCCCTTGAGCGAGGAGGCGTACAAAATAATTTCCGGCGGTGTCTTGGAGAAATCGATCTGTGCGCGGAAGGAGACGTTATGAAATTTGCCAGAAGCCTCCGTGATCTCATAACGAAGTCCAGCGTCCCTGCACATGCCGCGAATGCCGAGACCTCTGTATGTCGCAGCCGCCAAGCGTCCGGCCTGAAGCGATTCATGAACGTAATACGGAATCTTCTCTGGCGGTATTTTATGAAACAACGGGTCTTGGCGAAGCTCCATACAACCTAAGACTTCATCGGACAGATCGGACAGCGAGTTCGGTAAAAGGGTTTGAACCGACATTCGAGCACCCCCTTGCTAATTCAGTAAAATCAATCTCTAACGAAACTAGGTATCCTATTACTGATAAGCCACAACCAGCATTTCATCTTCTGCTGCGAGCATCTCGGTTTCAATTTCAAGAATGGACAACAGCTGCTCTTTGGTCTGCATGCCGGTTAAGTCCAGCATCTTCTCCTTATAAAAGGCGAACACCTTCGGAATCGTGGCATTGGCATCGGAATAAATGGTGTTATCGTCCAGGAATGAGCTTAGCGCTTCCGGCGCGGATTTGCTCAGCTTCGTAAAGTGCACATTGGTCTTCTTGAAGCGGACGACGCCTTCGCGGTCGAGAACGCTGACAGAGCTGGATTTCTTTTTTAACAGGCCAAAAAAAGATTTCTTCACATTCTCGCTGACGAATAGGCTCCAGCGTCCGGTCTGTGCGGCGAGTGTCGTCGATTCTAGCGGCTGGTCGATGGAGCTGGCAGCAACGGCCCTCATTTCTTCCACCGACATTGCTTCCTGTGCCAGGTCCTTGGAGCGCAGCTCGGTGGAGCCAGTCGCCATGGCGCGGAGAATATTCTTCTGGCTGTCGATCTCGATGCTGACTTCGACCGTTTCCTCGGAAGCGCCAGACTGTACGATACGCTCGATGATGTCGGCGCGGATGCGCTTGATATCCTCTTCTGTCGGATTGACGACCGTCCGCTCTAGCTGTTCTTTGACCATGGCCAGTGCTACGCCGATCGTGGATACATAAGGCGCATTGTTGGCGATTTGCGACTTGAGGCCTTCGCGCTCCGCCATTGCCGGAACGAGCACCGCACCGCTGCCACCACCGCCAACCAGTGTGACGAAGCTGCGGTCGAGTTCATAGTCCTCGATCATCTCGTTGACGGTCTTCATCGTCTTATCGATGGCGATATTCATAACCTGTCTGGCGGCTTCTTCTACGCTTAGTCCAACATGATCGGCCAGCGCCTTCCAAGATTTCAGCGCTGCTTCCTTGTTTCCTCTGGCATAATCGTCCTCGGGAATATAATTTAGAATGTTGGCCGCTCCGGCTAATGTATACGAGAATTCTTTGCCCCCGGCGCATTCACAGATGACGTATTCGACAGGGTCGCCCTCGCGGGGGCTGATGAATTTCACCTTCGGGTCGACAATGTTCTCTGTCGAGGTGAAGGCTTCGTACTCTTTACCGGCGATATGCGCGCTGCGCGGTCCGACATCGGTAATTCTTCCACCTGCTACCTTGATCATGCTGCCGCCGGCGATGCCGAGCGTGCGCACATCCAAGGATTGCAGGTAGGTGCGGTGGCCGCCGACCTCGGCATTCTTGATCATTACCTTGCCGTTCTTGATCACGGAGATGTCGACACTGGTTCCGCCGACCTCGAAGAAGATACCGTCGGAAATCTTCTCGTACATCAACGCCCCGGCAACGCCCGCGGCAAGACCGGATAGCATCGTCAGAATCGGGCGCTTGCGTACCTCGTCAATGCTCATGACACCACCATCGCAACGCATAATCATGAGTTGGGACTGGATGTTGGCATCCTTGACGGACTTCTCGGTCATATTGGCGGTCTCCATCATTTTCGGAATGAGGGAGGCGTTAATGACGGCTGTTCGTGTCCGTGTCTTCAATCCGTAGAGTTGGCTGATCTCGTGTCCGCCCGTGGCGTACATGCCCTTGCGGTTGGCAAGATCAACGACGCGTAGCTCATTGGTTGGATCATCCACGCTGTACGCTTCGGAGGCGACGATCACCTCGGCGCCCTGGGCCGCCAACTCGTCGATGGCACTGTTGATCTGCTCATCCGTCATGCTCTTGGAATCTAGATACGTATGAAAAGTGTGCAGGAATTTGCCCGGTGCTAGCTCGATATCGCCCGGATTGGATTCGGAGCGGGCGCTGAGCCCGTCGATGCCGGAGCCCATACCGATGATGCCGATCCGCGCCACGTCTCCTTCGAGCAGGGCGTTGGTAGCCTGCGTTGTTCCGTGGGCGATGAAGCTAACGTCTTCGGGCTGGATACCTCTGCTGTCCAGAATTTTCTTTAGTATTTGTACAATCCCTTTGGCCACGCCGTCCGGGTCATGGTGGGTAGTTGGGATTTTCATTCTCTCAATGACTTCGAATGTTTCGTTGTCGATCAGTGCCGCATCGGTAAACGTACCGCCGACGTCAATGCCGACCCTTACTTTCGTTCTCCCCATAATGTTCTCCTCCAGCTGGCGGGTCAAGGACCTTCTGCTCGAGCCTGTGTAGGTTCTTTGCAGGGTCCTTGTGCCCGGTTTTATCTATAAAGGTAATTTAAAAAGTCCACTTTTGATCACAAAGTAAATCATGAAGCTTAAAATACCATAAACGATCCAATGATGACAGCGATCAAGACGGATGCCATTGTCCATGGCAGTGTCTTCTTCAGAATCTCGTTAATGTCGCACTTCGTGAAGTCAGCTACCCATACGTTATGCGAGTTCGTAGGGTCGGAGACGGCTTGCACGTTGCTGACAGCGCGCAGGGCAAGCATTGCAGCTACCGGAGTCATACCTGCGGATACGAACAGGGCCGCGATGCCGCTGCCAAGTCCCCATACGTTCAGCGGTCCGCGGTAGATAGCCAGCGGCGACAGAATCGTGAAGAACAGGATAAACATCAGTGGGGTACTTGGCAGTACGGACTCGATCAGCGGCGAGATGACCGCCGATACCTGCGGTGACATAACAGAGCTGAGTAGGATGCCGATACCGATCATGAGTCCCATCGCACCAGCGACGTCTTGAATTCCTTCTACTAGCGCACTGGAGAGGATATGGATCGGACGTTTCGGCCAGGTGAGCAGGATCGTGACAATTGCGCCGGCAATAACGGCCGGAACGATATCGATTTTGAAAATAAAGACGAGCAGTACCGGTACGAGCGGGCTAATCAGGGCAATTGCAGGCACCTTTTTGTCACCGCCGCCAGGCGTCGCTGCTGGCATCGCCCATGCTTTGCGGCCTTTACCATCTTTCCGGATATAGAACACGATCATGGCCAGGGCAATGACGATCAGTGGGGAAGCGACAACTAACGTGTAGTCGGCGATCTCCTCAATGGAAAGACCGAGCACATCGACATATACAGCCCAATTGGATACGTTGAACAGGGCGCCGACGCCAACGGCCAGCAGAACAACGATAGAAGCGACGAATTGAGAAATGCCTGCCGTCAGCATAATCGGAATGACGATCGTGCCGACGAGGATGACCATGCCCAGTCCTCCTGCTGCGGAAAAAATAATGGATGCGGTAATAAAAAACAGAATAGCTATAAGTACAGGTTTATCACCGGCCAACTCGGCCGCCTTGCGAATAATGGATTTGGTGATGCCGACTTTGTTCAGAATTTGGCCGAACCAGGCACCGAAGATGAGTCCGGCGATGGCGCCAGATAGTTTCATCGAGCCTCCGGCCAGGATCGTCTTGGCGATTGTTGCCGTCTCGGGATCACTTGATAGCAGCGGTACCCCTGCGATAAGGGCGAACAGAATCGCCATGCAAGGCAGAGCCAGAATGGTAGGCAGCTTGCGCGTCATCATCAGCCCTACAAACACCAGAAATACGAGCAGAATACCGATTGCTTGTAACCACATTGTAGTTGTCATTTAATTGTCCCCTCTCCAAATGGGTGATAGAAGTTGAACTAAATCTCCAGGTATGCCTTTTGCTCTTTGAGAATTGTCTGCACTTTCTTGATGTCGATGTCTTGTACGTTCCTGCCCTCTAGCGCCGCGAGTGCAGCGGCAATCCCGCCGCCATGACCGATGGCTCCGGTCGTCGGAGTGGTTCTCATCGCCGCTTGCGCTTCAAAAGTTGCTGAGATACAGCGGCCGATGACGATCAAGTTATGTACGGAGGCGGTAATCATGCAGGAATAAGGAATGCTATATACGCCGCCCCATTCCAGCTTTTGATGCTTGGTACCCTCGCCGTCCGGGCTATGGATGTCGATCGGATAACCAGAATGGGCGATCGTATCGTCGAACAGGCGCTGCTGCAAAATATCCTCGGCCGTCAGCGTATAGATGCCTTTGATTTGGCGCGAGCCGCGAACACCGATGTTTGGTCCGGTGGACTCGACAACCGCATGCTCGAATCCCGGTATGTATTTGCGGACAAACAGCTCCAACTCACGGCACTGCTTGCGGCCTTCCATTTCAGCCTGGCTGAGACTGTGCGCGTCGGTGGCGTCATAACCGATAATCCGCGTTGTATTGAGGATGACCTCGCCCGGGTTATTGGTCTCAAAGAACAAAATATTTTCACGCGGAATGGAGATTTCGCCCCGTTCCTTGGCTAGTCTGAACAGGCTGTCAAAGCCGCCAACCGAAAGACGTGGGGATTTCTCAATAATGGAGGTATCCCCGTTATACAGCGGGAAGTCTTCCGGATGACTGTGAATATATTCCTTGACCCTTGGGATATCGACGTTGTACATTTTCATTTTCAGGGTCATCGGCTGCGTTGCTCCGTCGGATTCGCGCCCTTTGGTGTATTCGACTCCGGCAAGGGCCGAGAGGTCACCATCACCCGTTGCGTCGATGAAGACGGAAGCATGGATGTCGCTGAGCCCGGATTTATTGCATACCTGTATGCCTGTGATGCGGCCATTTTCCGTATAAACGCCTGCCAGCATCGTATGGTACAAAATATCGCCGCCTGCTTCTGTGACCATTAGCTCCAGCTCATGCTTCATCGCTTCGGCGTCAAACGGGGTAACAGAATATGTAAATCCAACCGTGTCGAAAATATGCCCCGGGGATTTGCCCAACCGCTTCAGCCGCTCGATCAGTTCCCCGGTGAAGCCCTGAATGACCTGCTTCTCGCCGGCATGGAATGTCATCATCGGGCCGACACCGTTAGCGGTCAGTGTGCCGCCAAGAAAACCATGAGACTCGACAATAAGCGTCTTCGCCCCGGTCTTGGACGCGGCGATGGCCGCCATAGCACCGGCGATACCGCCGCCCATTACAACTACGTCATACTGATTCATGTACTCTTCGCTCCTTTACTTGTAAAGTTAATTCCTCTGCTGCCTTTAGACTAACAAATAAAAAATACCTTGTAAACGCTTTTAGAAAATAATTTTCTAAATATACGGGAATATAGAAAATTATTTGCTGAATTGTGATAATTGATGTAAAAGGAGGGTTGTGTAGAATTATCGTAAAAAAGAGGACTTCCGAATGTTCGGAAGTCCTGAGGGTATCAACAATGAGATTGATGGATCGCCGTCCTGCGGAGAAAATTAGATAATTACACGTTCGACTCTGTTATTCAATAGCACTCAAAGCGTCTTTACTCAAGAGTTATAAGTCCATCAGGCAGTTCGCCTTCAAATTGTAATGAGATCAGTTCTCGTTAATACGGTCTTGTCTCGTGATCCAGGGCTATTAAGCAGGTGCCATGCTGTGTACTGTTCGGGGTATAGATTGGCAGCAGACATTCCATCAACAGGAACCGCAACATTATATCCACGGAATGCAGCAGCTGTAGCCGTATGAAGGACAGCTCCGTTTGCCGAGTAACCAGTTATTATAACGGTTTGAATATGGTACTTTCGTAAAATATCTTCTAAGTCTGTTCTGTAGAATTTATCTACGTTCGATTTTACAATGGGATCTGTAGGGTAAGGACTTAATTGATGATTAATATCGGATACATTCCCTGTATGCGTAAGACTATAGACAACTAACATTCCTGCCTGACGTGCCTTATTCAATAAGCTCTTGATCCTAGGGATGGACGAAATACAGCGATGTTTGTTACATATAGAATTCTCCATATCTAAGATTAGGAGTGCAGTACTTTTGGGGTCAGGATAGATTGCTTTTAATTCAGGTGCAGGTGGGGGGATTACGGCATTCCATTCATCGATGATGGTATGGTCATATCGCCAATAGCCGCATATGGGACAATGATAATAGCTCATAATACCCCTCCTTATCGTTCTATTCTTTAGCCTATGTGGAGAGTTAGAGAAGGTGACGCGAAAAAGCTCCATTTCTAGTGAAACGGAGCTTTTTCGCGTGTTTGTTTAGAAACATGTAAAGGATTGGATGGATCGCAAGCCCAATCCGGTATACAACCAAAACCTTCCGTTCCACCGAAACCCTGCAACCGAGGTGGGCCCTACGAAAACCGGGAAAAACCAGAATTGATCTCTATTCACGAGCCAAACATACGTCATCCGAAACAAACAACCAGCAATCGCTCCTGGGTCGACAGCAAAGGGCGAAACCGCAGGCTGCTGAGGGGTGAATCCCGGGGGAGGTGTGCTGGGTGGTCCCATAAGTCCCGGTTGTCCTGACGGTCCTGGTGGTCCCGGTTGCCCTGGGAATCCTGGAAATCCCGGGAATCCTGGGGGACTTGGAGGTGGGGTAAATGACATGGTCTTGTCACTCCTTAATTGATGGGCTAAAACATTGTATGTAGGAGCGGAGATAAGGGAACGGGCGTATTCAATATTTTCCTAACGCGGTTTGCAGAGGATGTAATCTATTTATTCGCAAACAGTGTTTGAACGGCTCAATTATGGTATATAACATATAGGGATATCAAAATTCCTCCGTAAAGGGGCTGTTGAATCATGTCAATTAGTTTAACAGATCAAAAAATCGTTCCGCATTTATGGTACGACAAAGAGGCAAAAGAAGCAGCCGAGTTTTACGCTTCCGTGTTCCCGGACTCAAAAATTACGAATGTAACCACATTACATAACACACCATCAGGCGATAGCGATCTAGTTTCTTTTGAAATATGGGGTCAAAAATTCATGGCGATTAGCGCAGGACCCTATTTTAAAATCAATCCGTCTGTGTCTTTCATGGTTAATTTTGATCCATCTCGAGACAAAGATGCGAGAGGGAGAATTGATGAAGTTTGGAACAAACTATCTGATGGCGGCACAGCGTTAATGCCGCTGGACAAGTATCCGTTCAGTGAGAGATATGGCTGGATTCAGGACAAGTATGGTTTGACGTGGCAGTTAATTCTTACTAACCCAGAAGGCGAAGAACGCCCTACGATAATACCGTCGATATTGTTTGTCGGTGATGTTTGCGGTAAAACGGAAGAGGCGATTCATTTTTACTTATCCGTATTTAAGAACTCAAAGCAGGGTCTTACTGCTCGCTACCCCAAAGGCATGGAACCCGATAAAGAAGGGACGATCATGTTCGCTGATTTCATGCTTGAAAATCAGTGGTTTACCGCAATGGACAGCGCGCACGAGCATAGATTTGGTTTCAACGAGGCAATTTCATTCATGGTGTATTGCGACACACAAGATGAAATTGACTACTACTGGGAAAAGCTCTCTGCGGTTCCTGAAGCCGAGCAGTGCGGCTGGCTGAAAGATAAGTATGGAGTGTCCTGGCAAATCGTGCCGAGAGATATGGACGAGATGATGAGCAAAGGTACACCGGAGCAAGTAGCTTCCGTAACAAAAGCATTTCTTAAAATGAAGAAATTTGATATTGCGGAATTACAGAAAGCATACAAAAGATAATGTGATCTAGGCCCCAGCATAATCCTGCATAGTACAAATCCACAACCCCATGAGGTTGTGGGTTTTACTTTATCTACAAACATAGTTTCGAATAACCCTTTAGCCATGCGTCAAATTCTAATAGAAAAAGGCACTCTTCTTATTAAAGAAAAGTACCTGAATGTTGATGTTTATCTATTTGCAACAAAACATGCTATTTTGCGTTCTCATCTGGCTGGTGAATACCAAATATATTTCCTTCAGTGTCTATGTAATATCCCTGCCACGCCATTCCAGGGAGTGCATACTTCGGCATTGCGAGTTTGCCTCCATGACTAAGAATTTTTGCTTCAGTAGAATCGTAATCTGCCACTCCCATTGTACATGCATAGCCATTCATAGCCTGGCCTGGTTCTGGAGAAGCGCCTTGACGCTGCATTAAAGCCCCGTTAATTCCAAGCTCCTTTGCATCGCCAGTTACAGCTCCGAAATAAGGCATTCCAGCATAGTCGCTCCAATCCTCAAATGTCCATCCAAATACCTCTCCATAAAACTTCTTAGCACGCTCCATGTCATCCACATGAATCTCGAAATGAACTAATCTGCCCATGATCTCCTCCTAGTTTTTGACTTCCTTAAATCATTTGGTATGTTTTCTATTTATAGTTTTGAATATCCTTCATTATTATTGTAAGGAATAGGTTAAATTATTCAGATATCTAATCCTTCCTTGTTGAACAGCTAGATTAATATAAAGTATGCTAAAATGATGGTTAATATTGGATTAATCTAGGGATTAGACGAGGGGACGAAGGAATAGATATGCAAACGACAAGGGAACGTATCCTGATCGAAGCAGAAAAACAATTTATAGCACTCGGGATTGCAAATGCACAGATGAAAGATATTGCGTCGGCCGTAAACATCAATAGGAGAACACTGTATCGTTATTTCCCCACGAAGGATGAATTAGCTTTCGAAATTGAAATCCTGGTGATGAAACAAATACAGGACTATCTTACACTGGATATCGGGGAAACGACCGGCAAAACGGGCTTTGAAAAAGTAAAAGCATACTTCTATCGGGTTGATCTGGATAAAGTCAAAGAACAGATTAAATTCACTGCTGAGTTCGACAGGTATTTTCAGGAGAATTATCCGAACCCAGAGCTGGAACAATCGTTTATCGAAGCTTTAAATCCCGAGCGGGACCCGCTGTTTCATTATATTCGCGAAGGGGTGGCAGATGGCTCTATTCGTAACGATCTGACGGTCGAAGAGCTGTACCACTTTATTAGCCATAGCTTTATTTCCCTCTTCCAACGTCTAATTCTGAGAGAAAACCACTTGAAGCGTGAATACTGCGATAATATTGATTTTCGCAAATCATTTCGAAATATTGTGCTCAGCGGAATACAGCGCACATGAATACCGGAGTTTATCGACTGCGGTTCCATGTGCGCGGCATCGGCTGATATTCGATAGCTATGGCGTTAGAACGACCCTTACAACACCGCAATACGGGGTAACCCAGAAACCTCCGAACACGGATTCATCGCCATTTCTGGTGCGTGTAGGTACAAACTCGCCTGTCTCTGTCAGATAGCCTTCCTCTACGGAAAGATAGTCCACAGGGGTGAGTACCATCGGCATTTTCATAGCGTCAAGCCACGCAGGTCCTGACCCGGGAACCATGAACAGATGAAAGTTGCCAGCCAGGTAGAATTCCCGCGGTCCAGCTTCAATGATAAGCCCGTGTTTAGGTCGTCCTTCAATCAACCGAGGATTACGGGCATGTCTATGATCCTTATTCTCGCTCGTGATACCCAAATTGATAAAAGGTACTGCCCCAATGTATTGTTCGAACACAAAGCTTTGATTGATCTGGTAATCCTCTTCTACAACGGCATGAACTTTGCCTGTACCGCGATACTTGTGAAGCAACGGTAACAGACTCATCACACTGCGGAAGCTTTCGGCGAATAGTACGGCATCGTCCAGTAGATTGCCCTCCATATCAAGAATGCTGTCTACGCCAAAACAAAAGTAACCGATCGCGTTGTAGTCAGCCAGAGCCCGGAGCATATTTCTCGCATTAAGCCCGTCTGGACTGGATTCCGGAATAAATAAAGGGTTGTCGGGTCGGTGATAGTCTTCGCACACAATCTTGTAGTCGCTAAAATTAACCGAGTAAATATCCGGTGCGATCAGATCCAGATGAGGCGCTGCGAATTTCCAAATATCTAACGTGCCCCTGACAGGCCCGCCGGAAGGATAGAATCCAGGAATCGGCCAACCCGGAAAAGAGAGCCAAGCGTTGGTATACATGGGAAGGTTGTATACTGCGCGGCCTTCTGAGGCGATATGATCGATATATTTGGCAATAGACCAAGCTGTGCAGAGCTCTCCGCCCGCGACGCCAAAAACCTCCTCCCAACTCCCTTGTTCTTTAGAACCGTTCTTCTGCAAGACCTCCCAGACACTGCCTTCACCAAGTCCTTTTACATGTTCGAGAAGTGCGGAGGGTACAGCTCCGGATAATGCAGCATTTGCCTCAGGACCATAATCCCTGTCACAGCCAAGAATGCCCGGTTCATTCTCCACCTGCACCGCAATAACCGTCTCAGTCTCGCTATCCCTTTCTTTCAGATGCCCCATCAAAGCCTGGAACGCTCTTGTATCCGCCTGAAGCGCTTCCTCGCAAAAAGCCGAAAGTACATTCATAGGGACACCGTCGCTGCGAAGCACTCTGAAAAATCGCTTCTTGTCTGTCTTTATCCAACCGGGACAATAACGCATCTCGCCATTCTTCCAGGTTGCAAACCATAATACGATAAGGTGCAAGTCATTCTTCCGGCACTCCTCCAGCAGCATATCTACCGAAGAAAAATCAAATTGCCCCTCTAGCGGCTCGACTTGTTCCCAATAGACCGGCGCTTCCAGCGTATTGCCTCCCAATGCCTTAACACCAGCGATAGCAGATGCCAATTCTTCCGCGGTATAGGCGCTGGAGTTTTTGGACTGGCCCCCCATCGGCATGAATGGTTTTCCCTTTACTTTAAACATACAATCCTCTCCTGTTCTTCTATTCAAATGGGATAAATCCGAATTTCAACTTACGCGTGGTGGGTGGGTTCTTGAGCTTCTATATTCTCGATCGGATAAGTACTGGAGCTGATTTTTTTCTCATCATATTTCAGAAAAGCGAGCAAAGATAAGAGGGCAACAAAGGCAGCTATGACGACAGATATCCGTATCCCGGAATCATCATTAACCGAATTCCCGATTGCTAGTATGGTAGGCAAGATTATAACGGATAAAGCGGTTCCAAATTTCGTTAGAAACGAGCGTACGCCAAAGTACAGCGCTTCTTTGTTATCGCCGCTCGAACTGGCGTCATATACGGCGCAATCCGCAACGATAGCATTCGGCAATATGCCGGATATGGCCGCGGGAACTGCTGAGAGAAGAATAATGGGAAACAACTGTACAAATCCGTCAAACGGAAACATCCCCATAAGCGAGATATAGATGAAAGAAACGATAAGAGAAACGAACGATACGATCATCAGCTTCTTCTTGCCGTAACTTTTACTTAATCTATTGACCAACGGATACAGCAGGAACGAGAGTACGCCGACGGCAGTCACAATCAGACCGACGTGAGTTTCCTTCTGCCTTGCAAGCACTGTAATGTAGTAAACAAGGGAAGATTGGAAGAAGCTGTTCGTGAACCAATACCCCAGCTCGCTCATTAAGAAGAATCTGAAATCTCTATTTTGAAATACTGTCTTAATGGATGTTTTGATGTCCAAGCTTGTCGCATTTGTGGAACCATACAGATTCTCATCAATCGTATAGGCCGGTATGAGCATAAGGATTAATGCAATGGCTGCAAGTCCGGTAAAGGTCCACTGAATCGCAGCGGTTTTGGAAATCTCGAAGATCGTCATGACGGTATCCCAAATGTTAGGTGCGAACGTTGCGATAATCAGTCCCAGAAACCAAGTAACCGAGATATACGTCGACAGATCTATTCGCTCTTCCGCACTGCGGCCCAATTCGCTTAGAAGGGCTGTGTAGGGTATCACATAACAAGTAAAAGCAACAAAGTATAGAGGCAGAAGGATAAGAAGCCATAAGGAGTTGATGGTATGAATGCCGTCTTGAAAAGGAACGACAAATATGCACACGAGCAAAATGGCACAAGGCAGGGAGCTTCTTCTCAAAAACGGCGTCCGTCTCCCAAGGCGATGCCTGCTTCTATCGCTCATGTTCGCAATCCATAGGTCGGACACTGCGTTGATCAACGTAGAGATCCCCATGATGACGCCAATGATCGTAACGCCCAAAAACACACTACCTTGCGGGATCACCACATGAATGCCGGACTCTTCCGGCGGCAAATAAAAATAGATGAGCCATGTTCCCATGATTCCTGCTAGAATCGACCAGCCTAATTGCCCAAGCGAGTAGAACACCCTGATCTTCCTTGGTAATTTAACCATCCGCCCCCTCCTTTGGTATTGGTTTTTCACTTGGATGCCACACGTGTGACATGTATAAATTATACAGTATTGGAAATAGCGTCGTAAAGTCCTTTTCATGCCAAATAGCAATGGCCCGTCCTGCAAGGCTAGCAGTACGGGCCAATGGAGTTGAATTTTCCAAGGTAATAATTCGATTCAATTCTTTATTATCATAATA
Organism: Paenibacillus marinisediminis; assembly: GCF_054343325.1. NCBI lineage: Bacteria > Bacillati > Bacillota > Bacilli > Caryophanales > Paenibacillaceae > Paenibacillus > Paenibacillus marinisediminis. The sequence continues at coordinate 339,330 of NZ_JBTGUH010000005.1, read as the reverse complement.
AGAACTGTCATGATAATTCCATCTTGTGTTTTTATATATAACACTTCTTTGCCTGGAAATTCCTTTACGCTGTATATAGGATCACCAACACTAACATTGATGTTTCTTTCATTTTGTTTAAGAACCGCATCCCCAGGGTATTCTATTTTTTCAACTACCCTTTTAATTTCACCAATTTGCTTTTTTGTTTCCTTAATTGGAGATTCTTCAGTAGTTGGATATAGTGTATAAATCTTGTGATCAATATATAGGTATCCGATACTTGGTACAATAACATTATTAATGTCGAATACTTCTTCGATAGGAGTTGTTTTTTCGTCATCTTTAGAACATCCTACTAACGCCATTAATAATATAACTATTAAAAGTGAGTATATTGTTTTATTCTGCATTACATCACCTCGGGATATATATTTCATTACATAATAACCCATAATTTAGCAAATAGATACGAATAAACAAGCGGATATACAAAGCTTTTTTCAATCCCCTCATTATCCTGGTTTCAAAGATAACATTCGGGAGTCCGATAGCACATACGGTGACAGTAAGGCCGTGTGACCTGCACTTGAACGGACACAGGGGCCGCTATTTCATGATTTCGGGGTTTTTTTTGAGGGCTAGCGGACACAGATGACGCTATTTGCTTCAAAACTAGCACTAAACGGCTTATTCGGGTCAAATAACGGCTCTACGGTCCGTTAGTATGGCGAATTAGTGGTGTTTGCTGCAAATAGCGGCTCGTGTGTCCGCTCCGGGCCCCTGCATCAGCTCCAAATTCAGCTCGCGCGAGATCCGAAAACTGGCGGAGCATTCCTCTACTTCATCACGAGGTTGCTTCACCCTAATTCCGCTCATCTCATAATGGACTTCGATACAAGTTTTCCTTATAATGCTTTATATAAAGGAGGTCGGTGGGGATGGTAAATCACGTTACCAGAGCTGGCGACGACTCATGCAAAGCCTAGAATAGGGGCGATTCTTTGCGTGGGGCCAGACACTTACTGTTAATATTGTCGCCCGAGAGAGCTTGATTCGTTTCTAATCATGGGCTTTGCACCTTATTTGCACTTTCAATATGAATAAGGGGCTGACAAGTATGAGCGCACCATTTATTAGAAACCATCAATATAACTTAGTTAAGAAGCAGGTCGGTATATTGCAGCATGCCTGCAATACGGTCTCCGATCGGAAAGTCGTGGAATCGGTAAGATTCAGCGCGAGTTCGAAGATCATAGAGGAGTTCCCGGATGCAACGGAACTTCAAAGGCAATCACTGGAACAGATCTCGGCGTTAAAAACGGATGGGGATTTCCGGCAGTATTTGCTTTCGTTGGAGCCTTATTTGGCGGAGTTTGCGCAAGTGACAGATAAGCAGCTGAAGAAGCTATTTCCAAAGAGCAAAAAATTAAAGGTTCCCGATCTAACTGCGATCGATTATCGCTATGTCACGTATCTCGGCTGGACCGACATCGCGACGAACAAATTGTATATCGTTTATCATCTGAACGGGCAACTTGTCGGCATAGAAGGAAGATTTACGCCAGTGAACAGAAAAAGCGTCTGCTTTTTGTGTAACCGGCATGAAGAGGTTGCGTTGTTTTCGGCGATTACCAAGTCGAAACCGGCTAACGCATCGCCTGACTACTATAAAGCGATCGGCAACTATATGTGCGTAAACAGTGACGCTTGCAACAAGAATATAACAGATATAGCTCCACTGGAAAAATTCATTCATGCCGTCGTAGGATAATCCGATTCGACTGATCGCTGCGGCGTTCCAACTTGATTAAAGCATCGTTCCATTTAGGTGGGACGATGCTTTTTTGAGGTTTTCTAAAACACCCTATACCAAAATATCGCTCTTTCATTAGCTGTCGGAAAATTGGAATACAACATCGTATCAACTGCACCGATTATAAACTTGTTCTTAGCATAAAATCGGCACGCTGATAGATTGACATCCTGCGTTTCAAGCATAAGACCAATGTGTTGATTCTGCTTTGCCCACTCGGCAGCCTTTTCTAATAATGATGTTCCGACACCTTTATGTCTCCACTCTTGTGCAACCGCAATATCCTCTATAAAAACATAGCCATTCCAATGGGAACGAAGCCTTATCTGTCCGACGCATTTATCGTCATTGTAATACAAAAACACAGCTCTATCCTGTTTCTCAATATAGCTTATGTCAATGTCGTCATTGGCGTATTGTTTCTCATATGGTTCAGAATAAATCTCCTCGGTATATGTCCAGGTGTCGTTTTCGTATTTCGGTATAATCCTCCCAAAAACAATAAAGCTTTCGTTTGATTTGTTAAAATCCTCCATATTGGCATCTGTCATTTTAATGATCATTATCTAATCCCTCACTTAGTCCTCGTTGAATTGGCTTTGATAGTATTATTTGGATTAACTATTAGTTTGCCCCCCGCAACTTTCTGTTTATGGTTATTTTCGACACTGGGGATTAGATTTAACATATCAGATATTTATAGATTCATCATACTATTGTGATCTAGGGGGATCCAAATGAAAAGAAGAATTTTATTATCGTTTTTAGTCGGGATATTATTAGTTACAGCAATGGGTTGCTCAACCTCAACCAATGAATCTCTAGAAGGAAAAGAAAAAAAGCCGGTTGAAATATATCTGACAAGACACGGGAAAACGATGCTTAACACAACAGATCGAGTACAAGGATGGGCAGATGCTCCTCTTACAGAGAAAGGAATCGAAGTAGCAGAGTACCTAGGTAAAGGTTTAAAGGACATTGATTTTGAAAGGGCTTACAGCAGCGATAGCGGACGAGCTATAGAAACGGCAAAGATCGTGCTGGACAAAAGTGGACAAAAGGATTTAGAACTCGTTCAAAATAAAGATTTAAGAGAAGCTTGTTTTGGAGAATTTGAAGGGGAGTTAAATGAAACGTTTCATGCGAAACTTGCTGAAGCCAATAACATGAGTATGGATGAGTTTATGGAAGTCTTTGATGTGGGGATTATGCTGGATACTGCTGCAAAAATGGATACAAGCAAAATGGCAGAAACTTCTGAAGACGTTTCCAACAGATTAAAATCCGCCATAGATCAGATTGCAAAAGATACTTATGAAAATGGCGGAGGAGAGGTCTTGGTAGTATCACATGGAATATCAATCATGTCATTATTATATGCAATCGATCCGGGAGCATTAGATGAACTTGAAGCTGGTCTTGAGAATGCTAGTATATCAAAGATCGTATATGATAATGGCAAGTACACAGTGGAGTCTGTAAATGATATGAGTTATGTTGAAAAAGGTAAAAACGAAAAATAGATAGAAAGCAAATATGAAATAGTATTGAGCCAAAAAATTAATGAACTCGTCGATGATAGGGCGGCTAATTGTGTTGCCACAGTGCCACGGTTCGTTTCCAAAGCAAAAGCCGACCACGTGAGGTCGGCTTTTAGCCTATTGTTCATTTGTACAATGCTGCTGAATCAGATGTGCAAGCTCAACAAATTCGTACTTATGGTTCACCATATCGACGACAAAATCTTCGGCTTGTTTTGGGTCTATTATTAAATGATAGCCATTCATTTTCAAAAAGATGACGAGAGCAGTAAAGGCGGTTCTTTTGTTAGCATTTTGAAAAGGATGATTCTTTCCTAGTGATTCGAATAGCGCAGCGGCTTTCTCGAACAATGAAGGATAGGCATCCGCACTGAACGCTGATGATTGGGGACGAGCAACAGCAGACTCTAACAGGCCGTAATCCTTGATCCCGATGTCCTCTCCCGGACTGTATCTTTGTATCATAGCGACATTAATCGCAATAACCTCTTGGGCTGTTAAGTAACGGATCCTCATATCAACGATCCTTTAGATTCTTCAACGTCTCATCATATTGGTCTATGACATGTGACAGTGTATCGAGGAAATCAGTGCTTATCCCCGCAGGCAATACTACTTTATTGGCTTTGCGAATGATGATTTCTCCATTGGCTTCTCTTACTTCGATATTCACAGAATCACCAAGTTCGAGTCCGATCTGCTTCAATGCTTCGGTCATTGTAATGCCGAGACTGTTTCCAAATTTGGTTACTTTCCGCTCCATTTCGATCACCTTGTCCACTAATATCCCCTCCTTATCATACTATTCAATTGTTGTTACAATTATACATGTCTTATTGATTATGAACTATAGGTCATATTTCGTGATCAAGGTTAAGAAACTTTAAGAATTATATAGACATTCTATTAAACTTCTTCCTGTAGTATTGATTTCTGTAATCGACAGAAACAAAGGAGGAAATAGCAGCTTGGAGGCAAGTAGCAGAATTAAAAAAGGGTTCCTGATTGCATCAGTTGTATTACTTTTAGTTCCCGCCCTGTTTATTTTGAAAGGTTATGTTGACGGGGCTTTTAGCTCTTTAGGAGCTTTTCAAATATATATCGGGAAGCTTGGTTTGTGGGGTCCCATTACCTTGACGCTCTTTCAGGCGTTTCAAGTGGTAATTCCCATCCTTCCAGGTTGGTTAGGATGCGGTGTTGGAGCGGTAGTGTTTGGACCTGTCGGAGGATTCATTTGTAATTTTATCGGAATTAGTGCAGGGTCTATTATGGCTTTTTGGCTTGCTAGAAAATACGGCGTTAAATTGGTGAAGAGTATCATTGCAGAAGATAAATATGAGAAGTATGTAGGTTGGATCAGCAACAAAAAAAGCTATTCGCTGGCGCTGTGGCTAATGATCTTACTGCCGTTTGCACCGGATGACTTCTTTTGCTATTTTTCGGGCCTGACCAAGATGAGCGCAAAGAAATTTACATGGATTATTATTACCGCGAAGCCATGGTGCATTATACTATATAGTATATTTTTCGGTGCTTTTGCTTTGAAATAGGGTCATGAAGTAATTCTGCAAGAGAGAAAGGTAAGGATAATGGATCAAAAAAACATTCTAGTCGTTGACGATCACCCGGAAATCCGTGAAATACTCAAAGTGTTATTGGGAAGTGAAGGATACCATGTCATTGAGGCAGAAAACGGAACAGAAGCTTTGGAAATGCTGAATCCATCGATTGACCTCGTTATTTTGGACATTATGATGCCGGGGATATCGGGATTGAAGACATGTGAGAGGATCAGAGAAAACTATAATGTTCCTATTCTATTTCTGACTGCGAAGACACAGGATTCTGATAAATCAATGGGGCTTCTGATGGGAGGAGATGATTACCTTGCGAAACCTTTTTCCCATTATGAACTGACCGCAAGGGTAAAGGCATTGCTGCGCAGATATCATGTATATAGGGGCAAGGATACTGCCGAACGTGATCATTATATAAGCATTGCTGACATGAGAATCAACAAGGACTTTAACGAGGTTCTTCTTAATGGAGAAGAAATAAATCTGACCGAGATCGAATATCAGATACTCCGACTGATGGCAAGTTATCCTAGAAAGATCTTTTCGACACAAATGTTATACGAGAGCGTATGGAACGAGCCTTATTTCTACAGTTCGAATGGAACAGTCATGGTACATATCCGAAAGCTGCGCCTTAAGCTGGAAGACGATCCACAAAACCCAAAGCGTATTGTTACAGTATGGGGGAAGGGGTATCGTATTGAGTAAAAAAAGAACCTGGTTTGGAAAACTCCATCTGGAACTCATCTTGGCAGCGACGGTTGCGTTGGTTCTTTCTGCTGCATTTTTTGGTGTCATACAATATGCAACAAGCTCCATTCTTGATCATTATTTTGAAACATCAGACTACTTGGATGACAAGACCGACGAAGCAGCCTCGGAACTTCAACAATATGTAACAGAACATAATCTAGCGGTTACCGATACCGATACCATTCTCAAATGGGTTAAGGAACAAAAGGTCGTTTTTGTAGGAATATCCGTTGATAATCAAATTGTATTTAATTCCTCTCAGTACAATACACCGGATTATGACAGATATGCCTTTGAAGAAAGTATGCCGTGGTTCAAAGAGTACACGATTACTTTTTCTGACATAGAAGCGACTGCATATCTTATGGGCTTCTTTGATTACCAGACATATGTGAATTATTATTATGCCGAGTTGGTAATGTCTGTTCTGCTGTTTATTATCATACTTACTCTGTTGATACGCAATAAGCTGAATTATATTACTACGCTGGAGAAAGAGATCAAAATACTAGAGGGCGGGAATCTAAAGTATGCGATCACCGTCAAAGGAAATGATGAACTAACGTCCTTGGCAAGTAGTCTTAACGATATGAGGGTATCGTTTATCAATCAGATCGAAACAGAGGAAAAGGCGCGACTTGCTAACAAGGAGCTGATCACCGCGCTGTCTCATGATCTTCGCACACCACTGACTACACAGACGGGTTATTTAGAGATCCTAAAGGAAAAGCATTGGTCAACACAAGAGGAACATGATCGGTATGTAGAAAAATGTCTTGCCACTTGTGAGCAGATGAAGCAGATGTCTGACCGGTTATTTGAATACTTTTTGGCATTTAAAAGTGATAGGGATGAGCCGGAAATAGAGTTGAAGGAATTTAACGGGCTTGAACTATTTATGCAGTTAATTTCTGAACATACACTCCTTATGGAAGAGGACGGGTTTTCCTTTACCATATCGGTAGCTGAGACGGACTTTAAGGTTAGGGTATGCATAAGCTCTTTGTTACGTATTTTCGATAATATCTTTTCTAACTTGATGAAGTATGCGGATCGAACAGAGAACATACGGGTATCCATAGAAGCTGATGAACATTACTGCACTATTCAGTTTGATAATCAGATCTATGAGCAAAGTGAGAAAATTGCAAGCACAAAGATAGGGTTGGAAAATGTAAAGAGATTGATGAAACAGCAGCAGGGAGAATTGATCCTACATGAGAGTGATAGGCGTTTTTCGTTGATGCTTAAATTTCCACTCGTTTATTAGAGATGAATAGGCTTCTACAACAAGTTGGATGAGGAACCCTTATTAAGCCGGCCCGCATGAGGTCGGTTTTTTGTGTTGAGGCGAGATGAAGGGAGTCTGCTATAATCATATTTAAATGCGTGATAAATTATGGTAGGTAGAATACCGAGATTATGGACGCGTGATTTCACCAGCGGAGGACAAGCCATGACTCTTCATATCTCAATATGTGACGACGAACAAGTTGAAATCAAATATTTAACGACGCTTATAAATAAGTGGGCTGTGGCCAACAAGCACAGAGTGGTTGTTGAAACCTTCGAATCTGCCGAGGCGTTTCTATTTCGATATACAGAAGACAAGAATACGGATATACTTCTGCTTGACATCGAGATGGGGAAAATGAACGGCGTGGAGCTTGCGCAGCATATTCGGTGTGACAACGAATCGATGCAAATCGTGTTTATAACGGGATTCCCCGATTTCATGGCGCAGGGCTACGAGGTATCGGCTTTGCATTATCTCATGAAGCCTGTGAATGAAGGAAAACTGTTCTCCGTGCTCGACAAGGCGTGCAAGAGTTTAAATAAAAAAGAACGCGTAATCATGCTGAACATCAACGGCGAGATCGTACGAATTCCCGTTAGTAACATCCTTTGCGTCGAGGCGTTTGCTCATGCTGTCGCGATTGAGACGACAGACGGTCTATACAATGTGAAGCAATCCATTACCGAGATCGAACATCAGCTTGAGGAAGGCTTTATCCGCTGCCATCGATCCTATATTGTCGGGCTTAAGCATATAAAGCGCATCACCAAAACCGAAGTCATACTTGACAACAACAGGGCATTGCCGCTTTCACGCCGATCGTATGATAAGGTAAATCAGGCTTTTATCCAATATTTCAAAGGGGAATGAAGATGGGACTAGCCAATTTTCTTTTTGGCCGAATGCTTGATCGCCGTATTTCTGCCTATCAAAATGATCTTATGACCAAGCACTTCGACGAAGTGCAAAATATATACATGCAGATGCGCGGCTGGCGACATGATTACCATAATCATATCCAGACCATGAAGGCGCACCTTGCACTCGGTCAAACGACCGAGCTTCAGGAATATTTAAGTAAGCTTGATACGGACTTATCCTCTGTCGATACGGTTCTCCAGACAGGCAATGTTTTAGTAGATGCGATTCTTAACAGCAAGCTTTCGCTTATTGCCACGAAAGATATTGCCGTCAACGCAAAGGCAACCGTGCCAGGCAAGCTTCAAATCTCTGAAATCGACCTCTGCGTGATCATCGGGAATCTGCTAGATAATGCTATGGAAGCATGTCTGAAACAACCAGTTCCATCCGAACGCTATATCCGAGTATATATCGGTGTGTTGAAAGAGCAATTATATATTTCGGTATCGAACTCAGTAAGCGGAGAAGTGATTAAACACGGCAAAACCTTTATCTCGACCAAAAACAGCGCTACCCATGGCTTCGGGCTGATGCGGATTGATCGGATCGCTGATAAATACAACGGTTATGTCAACCGTCAGCACGAAGAAGGTGTGTTTGCTACAGAGGTTATGCTGCCGCTCTAACCATTCGTGCTCCGATACGGACCATTCGTGCAATAATCAGTCGTCCTTTTCTATGATATGCTACCCTGATGGCAAGGAGGTATGTCGATGAAGAAAGAGAAGAAAACAAAGCCATTGTATTCTTTGCCGAGCAATGTCCTATTTCTGCTGCGTAAATCGTGGCAGCTGGACAAAGCCCTGTTCTTGGGGATCTTGACGCGTATCCCTATAGTCGTGCTATTGCCGTTGCTCGGAGCCTATTTATCCAAATTTGTAGTGGAGCTTGTGTCGAATGGTTCCTCTGCAGGAACCTTGATTACTTATGTGTTGTATATATCAGCCGCATTATTGTCGCTTCACTTGCTGAATAACTATATCAGCTCCATAATCGCATGGAGAGCCTTCGGCAATCGCTTCTTATATATTAATATGAGCAGCAATAAAATCATGGATACGGACTATGACAATATCGAAAACCCTGACGGGCAAACCAAAATCCAAAAAGCCTCAAATACGCTTAGCAACGATAGCAGCGGAACACAGCAAATTTTCTCTCAATTCGGCAATATTTGTGCTAATACGATCGGTCTTGTCACGTATTCGGCCTTGATTATTGCGCTCAGCCCGTGGCTTGTGCTGCTGCTCTGCGTGATGACGATAGCCAATTATTACGTCAATAAGGCCCACAATTATTGGGTACATCGGAACAAAGATCAATGGGTGCCGATCGATCGAAAACTCGGATACATCAGCAATAAGGCTGGGGACTTTGAGGCTGCAAAGGATATGCGTCTCTACGGCATGTCTAACTGGTTCAAAGATGTATTCGCAAGGCTGCTAGCAGATCGGATGCATTGGATCAAGAAAACCGAAAAACGCGGCTTTGGCATTGATGGGTTGGCGGCCATGATGACCTTTATCAGAGATGGGGTCGCATACGGGGTCTTAATTTACCAAGTCACCCAGAACGAGATTACGGCGGCGGAGTTTGTGCTATACTTTGCGCTGATTTCCCAATATTCCGGCTGGCTGCTCGGATTGGTCGAATCCTACAATGAGATTCAGAAGACAAGTCTCGGCTTTTGCGACGTACGCGAGTTCCTCGATATGCCCGATCGTTTCAATCGCGGAGAAGGTGTGGAATTGCCGACAAGCTCCCCGGAAATTGAATTTGATCATGTTTCCTTCAGCTATCCGAATAGCGAAAGCGTTACCTTGAAGCACTTGAACTTTAAGGTGAAGAAAGGCGAAAAAATTGCGCTGGTCGGACTCAACGGTGCAGGTAAAACGACACTGGTTAAGCTGTTGTGCGGTCTATATCAACCCACAGAGGGGGCTGTAAAGGTAGGGAATGTGAATATTACCGAGTACAACCGTGATGAATATTACACGTTACTGTCGGTTGTATTCCAGGATATCAGTCTGCTGCCGGTTTCGATTGCGAAAAATATTGCCTTGTGCGAGGAAAAGCAAATAGACAGCGAGCGGCTTGAACAGGTGTTGAAGCTTTCGGGATTGTATGAGAAGGTGCAGAGTCTGCCGAAACACGAAAACACCGTGCTGCTAAAAAGCGTTCACGACCACGCGATTGATTTATCAGGCGGGGAAAATCAAAAGCTTGCGCTGGCAAGGGCTCTGTACAAAGGCGGCAAGATCATCGTTCTAGACGAGCCGACTGCCGCACTTGATCCGATTGCGGAGAACGAAATGTATTTGAAGTACAACGAATTAACATCGGGCGCAACTTCGGTATTCATTTCCCACCGTTTATCAAGCACACGCTTCTGCGACCGAATATTCTTCCTTGAACATGGTGAGATCGTCGAGGAAGGCTCCCATAGCGAACTTATGAAGCTTGGAGGCAAATACGCCGATCTGTTCAACCTTCAAAGTCATTACTATAAGGAGGTTGTGGAAGCATGAGGCTTTTGATAGATGATATTCGCTACATAGTCAAAGGGCTGCAGGAAATCCGCCGAATCCGTCCGTGGCTGCTTTCTCTGATTGTGATCAGGGCGATTTTTAATGCGGTTTCTCCCTTTGTCAATATTTATATGTCCGCGCTTATTATTGACGGTATCGTTGGCGGGCAATCCTTTCAACTTTTAATCGAATATGCTGCCATTACCATTTCATTAAACCTAATAGTTGCTCTGATTATCAGGTTGATGAGCAGACTCATTTCGATCTTGGAGGCGGAGTTTAACCACCGATATGAAATGGTATTGAGCCAAAAAATTATTAACATGGACTACACCAGCGTCGAAAATCCTGAGACACACCGTCTGAGAGTGAAGATTGATGAAATCCGCAATATGAACGGCGGAGGAATATGGAGGCTATTTTATTCATTTCAGGAGATGATCAAGAGCCTGTTTGTCATCGTCTTCTCGGTATCGCTTACTTTTTCGTTGTTTACACTAAACGCCGACCACGAATTGACGGGGATATATGGCTTTGCAGCATCGCCGATTTCTTCGATTGTCTTGGGGGCGTGCATTCTTGCAAACGTCATGATCAGTATGTACGCAAACGCAAACATGACTCAAAAGATGTATCAAATTATGAATGGAATCATCCCATTCAACCGGATATTCAGTTATTATTTTAGCAGCTATCTCCCTGCCTATAACGCAGGAAAAGACATTCGGATCTATAACCAGAAGGCATTAATCGAAAGCGAATCTATGGCGTTGTACGATGACATTAATGTCGTGTTTAACAAGCTGTCTAAAAATCAAATGAAGTATTCGGGCATTACTACGATTTCGACTGTTTTGATCACGACCCTAGTCTATCTGTTTGTCGGATTAAAAGCATTGGCGGGATTGTTCGGTGTCGGTTCTATTGTAAAGTATGTGGGAAGCATCAATGAGTTCACCGGCGCTTTTACAAGCTTCATGACGGAGCTCGCTGCACTTCGCGCGAATAACGAATGTATGAGGGTTTATTTCGACTTTCTCGATATCCCCTCACAAATGTACCAGGGTTCGCTCCCCGTTGAAAAGCGTGCGCTATGCGATGATGGCGATAATGATTACGAGATCGAATTTCGAAATGTGTCCTTCAAATACCTTTGTCAGAACAGGAGACGCTGCGTAACGTATCGTTGAAATTTAAAGTCGGAGGGCGACTTGCGGTTGTAGGGATGAACGGAAGCGGTAAGACGACCTTCATCAAGCTGCTTTGCCGTCTATATGACCCGACAGAAGGGGAAATTCTGCTTAATGGCATTAACATTAAGAAGTACAGCCATGAAGAGTATATGTCGATATTTTCGGTTGTTTTTCAGGACTTCAAGCTATTTTCGTTCAGTTTAGGTCAGAATGTCGCGGCTAGAGTCGATTACGACAAGGCCAAGGTTGAGGCATACCTTGCGGAGGCCGGCTTCGAGAAGCGGTATAGCGAAATGCCGAGCGGATCGGAAACCTGTTTATACAAGGATTTTGACGAAAAGGGCGTGGAGATCTCCGGCGGAGAAGCACAAAAAATTGCGCTGGCACGCGCGCTGTATAAGGATGCGCCGATTATTATCCTCGACGAGCCGACTGCCGCACTCGACCCGATAGCTGAGTTTGAGATTTATTCGAAATTTAACGAGATCGTCGGCAATAAAACGGCAATTTACATTTCACACCGCCTGTCCAGCTGCCGCTTCTGCGACGATATTGCCGTGTTCCACGAAGGTCAGTTGATTCAAAGGGGCAGCCATGATAAGCTCGTTTCCGACAAGAGCGGAAAGTACCATGAGCTCTGGCACGCTCAAGCACAGTATTATGAGGTAAGCAATGACAAAGAAGCTGCTGCTGTAGCAACGTTTTAACATATGCGTGCTTGTTGATGGAGAATGGATGTTAAATATTCGGACAGTTAAGATGAAAGTATCTTAACTGTCTTTTTTGTATTTAATATGGCTTATTTAAGACGAGAATTAGAACTCTCTTGACTTCGCGTGGTAATATGTTACATTTATATCGACAGACAGTCGGTCGGTATAAAATGGAGGTTTAAAAATGAGAGTTGTAAAAGAAGCAGAAGAACGCAGGAACGAAATACTTGACGCGGCGGATGAGCTATTCGGTCAGAAGGGCTTTGATGGTACAAGTACAAACGATATTCTCGAAAAGGTCGGAATTGCGCGGGGAACGCTGTATTATCACTTCAAGTCGAAGGAGGATATTATGGACGCGCTGATTGAGCGGTACAATGTCCTCCTTTTAGGCGCGGCGCAGGAAATTGCCGCAGACAAGAGCATACCCGTAGTCGAGCGCATTATCCGCGTTGTAATGGCACTGAACATAAGCGGCGGAAGCAGCAAGGAGATTATGGAGCACATTCACAAGCCGCAAAACGCGCTTATGCATCAGAAGATACAAAGGGTAATCATCAACGGCGTTACACCGATCTTGACGGAAATTATCCGCGAGGGCATCGAGCAGGGAATGTTTAGCACACCGTTTCCGTATGAGTGCATGGAAATGGTTGTAATCTATGCGAATACCATTTTTGATGATGATATGGTTGTCATGACGAACGAAGAGCGCGGTTCACGAATGCTAGCATTTATTTGCAACGTAGAAAGGCTGCTTGGTGCAGAAAGTGGAAGTCTTATGGACGCTATGCAGATATTTGCTAGGGGAGGTGGAGGAGATGGAAGCAGCTATGGATAAATCGGGAAAGTCCTTCAGAAAATTTCTTCTCTTATGGTCGGGACAGCTTATTTCAGCAATAGGAAGCGGGCTTACTTCGTTCGGGCTTGGGATTTATGTCTTCCAGCAGACGGGGAGGGCATCGGCCATGGCACTTGTAACCTTGCTTGCTTTTATGCCGTCGCTTCTCTTAAGCGCCTTCGCGGGAGTGCTAGCCGACCGCTATGACCGCAGACTATTAATGGTGTTAGGCGACAGTCTTTCCGCGATAGGACTTGTATTCATTCTAATTTGTATGCTTAACGGAGAAGCACAGCTATGGCAGATATGCGTTGGAGTTACAATAAGCTCGGTGTTTTCATCGCTGCTTGAACCCGCATACAAGGCTACGGTTACGGATTTACTCAGTGAGGAACAGTACACGAAGGCAAGCGGTCTTGTCCAGGTGGCGGGCTCGGCAAAATTTCTGATTTCTCCTGTAATTGCGGGATTTTTGCTTACCGTTTCGGATATAAAGCTGCTGCTTGTAATCGACATTTGCACCTTTTTTGTCACCGTTGCTTCTACTCTTGCTGTACGCAGCGGTCTTGCTTCCAAGACATACGAACAGACAAAATCGTTTATTCATGAATTCAAAGACGGTTGGAGCGCAGTTTCAGGAAACAGAGGTGTGCTTGTCCTTGTGATCATGACATCGGTGCTGACATTTTTCTTAGGGGTTATTGAAACACTTTCCATACCGATGTTGCTTGCTTTTACGGACAGTTCCGTAGTAGGGACGCTTGAAACCATTGTCGCTTCGGGAATGCTCGTATCAAGTGTGATCATAGGATTTCTTCCAATAAGAAAGGGCTATCTGAAAATTCTTTCGATTTCGCTGTTCTGTGTTGGAATCTTTATGGCAGGGTTCGGACTTCGCGAAAATATTATCTTGATCTGCATTTCGGGATTTCTCTTTTTTGCAATGATGCCGTTTGCAAACGTAAGCCTGGATTTTCTGGTCCGCACCAACATTGATAATTCCGTTCAGGGCAGAGCTTGGGCACTTATCGGAATCCTTTCTCAGCTTGGATTTGTTGCCGCTTATGCATTTTCGGGTCTGCTGGCGGACTATGTGTTCACCCCTTTATTAGTTGACGGCGGAGCGCTTGCTGACAGTGTGGGAAAGATCATCGGCACGGGCAGCGGCAGAGGGACGGGATTTCTCATTATAATCGCTGGGATGTTGTTATGTGTGACTTCTGTAATTCTGTATCACTTAAAATCGGTTAATAAGCTTGAATACACTTGAAAAAAGGTGACCTATGTACTACAGAATAATTCGAAATGATATATCCAAAAGCAAACTGATCACGTTGATAACCATGATATTTGTTGCTGCCGCGGCGATGCTTGTTTCTCTCGCAGCGATACTCGTCGTCAATCTTTCGGGCGCGATAGATACGCTTATGATGCGGGCGGAGACTCCACATTTTATGCAGATGCATACGGGTGAAATTGATACTGCTCGACTAACGAAATTTGCAAATCAGAACAGCAATGTCGATGAATTTCAGGTGCTAGAATTTCTTAATATTGACGGCGCACAGATTATCTTAGGCGATAACTCGCTTACGGATAATGTTCAGGATAACGGTTTCAGTATCCAGAGTGAAAAATTCGACTATCTTCTCGATCTTGACGGAAACATCATAAACGTATCCGATGGTGAGCTATATGTTCCAATATGTTATATGAGGGACAACACCACAAAGGTCGGCGACAAGGCCGTCATAAGCGGAAAGGAATTTACCGTTGCGGGATTTCTTCGCGATTCGCAGATGAATTCCACGCTCTCCTCCTCCAAGAGATTTCTTGTTAGTGCAAATGATTATGCGGAAATTAAGGACCTTGGGAGTACGGAGTATCTGATTGAGTTCAGATTAAAGGATTTGTCGGCGCTCGGCGCATTCGAAACTGCTTATGCCTCTGCAGGCCTTGAAGCGAACGGACCAACGATTACATATCCGCTATTTAAAATGATCAACGCACTTTCCGACGGGATGATGATTGGGGTAATCCTTCTTGTTAGCGTGCTTGTCGTAGCTATCGCATTTATGTGCATACGCTTTACGCTCCTAGCGAAGATCGAAGACGACTACCGAGAAATAGGCGTTATGAATGCAATAGGGCTGCGTATTTCCGACATAAAGAAGATTTATCTTGCCAAATACGCGGCTATTGCAGCGGCAGGCTGCGTTCTCGGTTTTGCACTCTCGTTCGTATTTAAAGGCCTGCTTCTTGAAAATATACGACTTTATATGGGTGAAAGCGATAATGCATCTATTGCCGTGGCTTTAGGAATAATCGGCATATTGCTTGTATTCCTCGCCATTATTGCCTATGTAAATGGAGTGCTGAGGCGTTTCCGGAAAATATCTGCCGCAGAAGCCATACGCTTTGGCACTTCACAAGAAAAAACCGCAGGCGCAAAACATTTTTCCCTGAGCGGAAATAGGCTGTTTGGCACGAATATTTTCCTCGGCATTAAGGATGTTCTCGCAAGGAAAAGACTTTACGCTACAATGCTTGCAGTGCTTGTGATTTCGGCATTTATCATTATTGTTCCGCAGAACCTGTACAACACGGTCTCCTCGAAGGGCTTCATCAAATATATGGGCATAGGAAACTACGATATGCGCATTGACATTCAGCAGACCGACAACATATCTGAAAAAGTCGATGAAATAGTCAAGGCTATGAAAAGCGACAGTGCCATATCACAGTATGCCGTGCTTACAACCAAAACGTTCAAAGTAAAGACGGAGGACGGCCCGGAACAAAATATAAAAATTGAGCTCGGCGACCATTCGACATTCCCTATCGAATATTCCCAAGGCAGAGCACCCACTGCAGAAGACGAAATCGCGCTTTCAGCTTTGAACGCAGATGAGTTGAGCAAGAAGGTCGGTGAAGGCATTACTCTGGTGATTGATGGGAAGGAGAAAAATCTCACAGTAAGCGGGATTTATTCCGACATTACCAACGGAGGCAAAACCGCAAAGGCTATGTTCAACGATAGTTCTTCGGACATGCTATGGTCCGTTATCTGTGCGGAACTTTCGGATCAATCTCTTGTTGGTGAAAAGGTTTCGGAATATGTGGACAAGTTTGGCTATGCAAAGATTTCGGGTATTGATAACTATGTTAAACAGACATTCGGATCGACAATAAGCTCCGTCGGGAAGGCCTCCTTTGCCGCAATTGTCGTTGCGCTGATGATAACGATACTGGTTACACTGTTGTTTATGAAAATGCTTGTCACCAAGAATGTAAATTCCATTGCCGTAATGAAAGCGATCGGTTTTACTAACTCGGATATTAAGGCGCAGTATGTTTCGCGTTCGGTATTCATTTTGATTATCGGCATAGTTCTCGGCACTCTTCTGGCAAACACACTCGGAGAGGTACTTGCGGGCGCGGTTATCTCCTCATTTGGAGCGTCGTCGTTTCAGTTTATAGTCAATCCAGTTTCGGCGTATCTGCTGTGTCCCTTAATGATGGCATGCTCGGTACTTATTGCAACCAATATCGGCACATCTGGCGCGGGACTAATCAAAATATCCGAGCATATAAAGGAGTAGCTTATGAAGAAGATTATTATGGGTGAAAACATAGTGAAATCCTTCGGCGAGGGCAATGAAAAGCGCAATGTACTCGGAGGGGTGTCTGTTGTAATAAACGAGGGCGAATTCGTTGCGGTTATGGGACCTTCGGGCTCAGGAAAATCGACGCTGATGTTTGCGTTGAGCGGAACGGATGGCGTTGATGGCGGAAAGGTCGTTTTTGACGGTAAGGATCTATCGACGGTCGGAGAGAATGAGCTTTCCGATATTCGTAGAACTAAAATGGGATTTGTTTTTCAGCAGCCTACTTTGCTGAAAAACCTGAATATCCTCGACAACATCATTCTTCCATCTATGCGCGACAACAGAAAAAACGCTGCGAAGATTACTGAGAGAGCAAGAACGCTTATGAAAAAGGTAGGCATTGCAGAGCTGGAAAAGCGTGATATTACACAGGTTTCGGGAGGACAGCTTCAGCGTGCAGGAATATGCCGCGCACTTATGAGCAATCCGAAAATTATTTTTGGTGATGAGCCGACTGGCGCGCTCAACTCACAATCCGCACAGGAGATTATGGACATCTTTTCCGAAATCAACGCGCACGGTACGGCGGTTATGCTTGTCACTCACGACGCAAAGATTGCGGCGCGGACGGAGCGAATTATGTTTATGCACGATGGTCACATCGTGAACGAAATTCGGCTTCAGAAATTCAGCGGCATAGCTCTTGATGACAGAACGAAAATAGTCACGGAGAAAATGCGGGAAATTGGAATATGATTGGATGCTGATAAAAAAGGAGCTTGTCCCTTAGGTAGAAAAAATCTACTTTCGGGACAGCTCCTTTGTCATGCATGGGCGAAGTAAGGGAGTCGAACCCCTATGCGCGGGAACGGATCTCTTGCTTCATGAATAAGGCATAAGAAAGTCCAAAGCAAATCATCGTCTCCGCAATCAAGGCGGTCAACTGCGGCCAGACAAGCAGAATGCTTTGCCCAAGCGGCAGCGGACTGTCCGGTATCGCACCTACTAGCTGCTGCATCGTCAATGGTCCGAGCGCACGGACATTTGGCATGAGCAGCGTCATCGTCGCTTCATCAAACAGCTGTGCTGGTGATATTCGCGCTATATTCTGTACTGTACTTTGATAGCTCAGAATCTGATTGACATTGGAAGCATCAGTAGGCGCGATCAAACCGGCTACTAGATTGAGAATTAGTCCAAAGAAAACGGTAAAGAACAGCCAGACGGAAATAGACAAAAGCGCTGATGTAGCCGCCTGACGGAACCAGACCGAGAATAGAATCGATAGATTCAACCAGAATCCAACGTAGAAGACCGTCATGATCAGATAGATGATAACCCGCAAAAACTCTTCCAGTGTCGGTGGATACCCAATCGTGATCATCCCGAATCCCATAACGAGAAATCCTAACGTAAAGAAGATGATCGCGATCATAATCAGCGCTGCAACAAATTTAGCATTAATAAAATAGTCGCGATGGATCGGCTGAGACATAACGCGGCTTAATGTACCTTTGTTCCGTTCTGAGTTAACGGCATCAAAGCCAAGTACAATACCGATCAATGGTCCCAGGAAGCTCACAAAGGTAACAAAAGAAGGGAGCGTTCCGTCCGATGCTGTAAATATTTTTAAGAATAAAAAGTTCGTATTCGCGCCTTCAGTTGCCGCACCGCTCTTTAGTGCTGTTATCGCCGAATATATGGAGCCGATACAAGTCAGAGCAATTAATGCCAACAGAACGATATACCGCCAGCTGCGGATATGATCGGTCATCTCTTTTTGCACCATGATCCAAAATGGATGAGGAACAGCATCACGTTCTGTTCGCGGCTTCCGGTGAAACTTGAGCTTGTGGTTTAGCTTTGGCTTTGCCTTGGATAGCAATTGGTTCATCAGGATCACCTCCTTCAAAATAGCGGTGATAGATTTCATCCAGTCCATACTCTTTGGTACTGATATGAGACAACATAGCTCCAGATTGTACGATCAATTGAGAGATCACACCTGCTAGATTGCTATAACAATCAATATCAAGCCAACCTTCTTGTAGTTCAACATTGATGACTCCGTCAACTTTATAGAGGGACTCAATTAATTCTGCTGTGATCGGATCAGCCTTTACTTTGACACGCACCGGTTCTCCTGCAAATAACTCTCTGGATAAGCTGGCTACGTCACCTTCTGCTAATAGCTGTCCCTTGACGAACAAGCCGACACGATCGCAAATTTGCTGCACCTGATGCAGATGATGCGAACAGAGTACAATCGTAATGCCTTCATCATCTCGTAATTGTTTGATTAGATGAAGCAGATCTCGAACCCCTACGGGGTCAATGCCAAGCGTAGGTTCGTCGAGGATGATCACTTCCGGCTGCTTGATCAGTACATCTGCCAGTCCCAGCCGTTGTCTCATACCGCGTGAGAAGGTACCTACCTTTTTCGAGATCGCCTCTGATAGCCCCACGCGCTCGATGAGCTGCTCGGCCCGTTCTCGCGCTTGCTTAAGAGGAATACGATTCAATCTTGCTGTATATATCAAGTTCTCAAGCGGCGTGCGATCCTCGTAGAAACCCACGTCGTCTGGCATATAGCCAACGCGGCTCTTCACCTCAAGCGGCTGTCTGGTTGAATCAAATCCGCAGACACGTACAGAACCGGAGGTTGGTTCGGTCAGCCCGAGCATCATCAGAATCGTTGTCGATTTTCCCGCACCGTTAGGGCCTAACAGTCCATATATTTCACCTGTCTGAATCGATAAGTCAAGATGATCAACTGCCGTATGGTTATCATATTGCTTCGTTAAGTCTCTTAGTTCGATAATCGATTGTTCCACGGTTTATCTCCTCCCATAGGTACGGAAAAGATAATATACTCCTCCCGCGACGGCTAAGATGATCAGTACGCCGAGCCAGCCCCATAGCATGGAGGTTTTCACGGCTACTCGGAATTGAGCATCTGCAGACTTCTCTACGCTCTGCGCCGTCATGTTTACGACATAGTCGCCTGCAATCGCTTTCTTATCTGCTTTGATTGTGGCCTGCACACTTGCTGTCTGACCAGGATCCAGGCTCGCAATGGTTTTAGGCTCGAACGTCACTTCCCAATCAACCGGTGCTGCTGAGCTCATCTGAATATCCTTCAATGTACTGGTTCCTGTATTGGTCACGACCAGATCCAAATTCTTAGAAGAACCGGATGTGACGGAAGTACTGAGCAGATCATTAGGTGTGCTTAGTTTAATGCCGTATGTGCCGGTAATAACAGCTTCAAGCTCTGTTTCTGCCGACGTGGAATTGGTTACCGCTTGGATCGGAATCTTATACGTATCTGCTTGTACCTGTTTAGGAGGAACGGCTGTTATACTAATTTCCTCCGTAGCATTCGGCTCAACATTGACGGATGCTACATCGCTTCCTGCAACCGAGAATTTAACATCCCAGCCTGCAGGGGCATTCGCGCGCAAAGAATAGAGCTGCTTTTCAGCTGTGCGATTCCGCAAGGTTGCACTGAAGTTGAATGTGGTTTCAGCATGGCCCTGTATGTTCGGCTGTTCGGAAGTAAGCTCCGTTTTATAGGTACCTTGTTCGGAAACTTTAACTTTTAACTGAAGCGTATATCCTGTGCTGGCCTTCACGGAAAATGTATAATCCCCTTTACTCACCTCAAGAGGAACATTTAGCTGCAGGTTCAGAGTCTGCGATTCATGCGGCTTAACCGCGATTTGTTGAATCTGATGGCCGCCGGAGGATAATTCATAACTCCATTTACTAGCTCCTGTATCGACACTTAGCCCTACATTCTGGATCTCATCGGTGTTATTGATGACATCGATTGAATAACTGATCTCCTCTCCAGGCGGTGCCGTGAGGCTTGTATACGTGGTATATAGCGATACTCCTCCTGCAGCGTATGCGGTACTGCCCATTCCTGGGCTCATGCTCAATATTCCAAATGTCAGAATAAAGATGAGCAGCGATGCAACTCGTTTTTTACTAGCATGTAACATAGAATCATAGACCTCCTTGGATGAAAGTTATACACTCTAAGTACGCCCAGGGAGTGCCGTTTGGATTTATCATTTTACATAAAAATTAGCTTAAAACAACCTTAAAACAAGCTTAAATCGAGTTAAATAATCAAGGCTGGTATTCACACGTTGCGAAATATTTGATACATATGGTTTAGACATCTATGATTGGGGTGAGAGTATGTGTCAGATTTAGACCGCAGTATGGCAGAGCTATTGCAAGAAATAAAGAACGGATCCATAGACGCATTTGACCGATTCTATCAGAAGTATTCTCCATTTATCATGCAAATCGCCTTGCGTATTATGGGAGACAGGATGGAAGCGGAAGACGTCTGTCAGGATGTATTTCTTGAAATCATAAAAAAAGCAGACCAGTATAATGCCTCGAGAGGCAGTCTGGAAGCGTGGATCGCCATTATGACGCGAAGCCGTTGCATTGACAGCTTGAGAAAAAGGCAGCGAAACGCAACAGGGGAGCTATCGGAAGCAGTTGAATCTGCAATAAGCTGTAGGTCATCTACACCTGACGTTGAAGACTCGGTCATGGCTAAGCTGCAAGTCGAGGCGCTCCGAGAAGCGCTTCAGCTCATTCCTAGTAAACAGAGCGAAGTCGTTACTGAAATGTACCTGGGTTCACGCACCCAGCAGGAGCTATCGACTGAGCTGCATATTCCATTAGGTACAGTTAAATCGCTCGTGCGATACGGTCTTCATAATTTACATAAACAGATGTCTAGTTTGGGTTGGGGGGATCCCAAGAAGAAGGTGATGCGTAATGAATAACACAACATGCAACTGGAAAGAAGAAGATCTGATCGATTATGTGCTGGTCAAGCTTCCTGAGCATAAACGCGATCAATTGACTCATCACCTGCAAACCTGTCATTCCTGCAAGCAAGGCTTACTCATGTGGCAGCAAACCTTAACCGGGACTCAAGCTGCGCTTCATGATGATCCACAGCTGCAGCAACAGGAATCCCTTATGATGCCTTCTAAACGTATTAAGAGAAAATTGATGTTTCAGGTATTGCTTAACAAACTGGTGTACGTGATGAAACGTCCGATTACCACCGTATCGATTGCCGCTTGTTTAGTGTTGTTCTTGATCGTCGCTTCATTTGAAGCGAATGATGTGATTCAGGAGGTTCAACCGCCACAGTGGACGCAAGAAATGAACAATATTGAAGGAAGCTCATTGATAGGGGATCCGCAGACTATCATCTATCGGATCGAACGACTTCCACAGCTCAATATGGACGGCTACGCTTGGATCAAGGGCAAGTCCCATGAATTGTTGTTCTTATTTGATGGATTAGCGCCTTCTCAAGTGCATGATTATCAGATGTGGGCTGTAACCAAGAACAATCAGACCAATATTGGACTGCTTCGATATAACCAGGGAAAGGCCTACTTATATTTCAATGGCAGACTGCCGCAGACGGTTAAGAATTTTGCCGTCAGTATCGAGCCTAAGGGTGGCAGCAAGGTGCCAACGAACCCATTCACGTTTAACGTTGTTATTACTAAGTAAGTTCAACTCGATCATCGTCCCTCTCATTTTCACATATGTGACAAATGTCCTCGAAAACATAAATCTAAATTTTGAATAATAAGGATAACAACTATTGTGAGGATATTCATATGTAGAAGGGGCGTGAGACCGTTGACAGCCATCCGTGAGTCCGTTGAGCAGGATTATGTTATTGAGCACCTGAGACAGGAATTTCAATGTACAGTACTTTGGTGCGAAGGGCGTGCATGCCTAGAGTATGACAGCAAGGAAGAGCTTGACCGTATATCCGACTACGTGAAAGCAAAGTTTGATCGAGACCTTCTTGATGTATTTTTTACAGCTATCGAAAGCATTCCGGTGGAATGATAGATTTTAATACCTAACTACTCTCGTTTCGACCATTATTAAAAAGACACCTCAGTGGTGTCTTTTGTGCATTTGCGATGAATGTTTAAAGGCATAGGTCATTGAGTTGGCGACCATTCTTACAATAGTTACCTACGACTCATAGGGCTACTCTAAAAGATGGACATCTTGTCGACAGCCTAGTCTTATGGTCTTAGTAGGTTCGGAGGATTGGTTAAACACTGAAGATATGTATAAGTAAAAGGTAAAGAAATGTATATGAAAGGTAATGATTTATCTATTTGAAATAGGGTTTAAGTTTCTTACTGTTACAGTAGGCCATTGCTTATGCTTCTCAATATCGTGATAGGATCACGAACAGAAGGGAAGGAGGAAAGAGCATCTAACTCAGCTTGAAATGAAATAGGTATGGTTAAAAGTTTGATGATGTTTCTTTACTCAAGAACAAGAAGGGAGCTAGCATGAATGAAATGGAATAAAAGATGGTTATCTATTATCATGATTACATCCATGTTGTTGACAATGGTGCCGATGGTGCATGCGGAAGAGGCGCTGCCGCCAGCACAAACAGAAGAGCAAGCTCCGGCTACGGAGACTGAAGGAGTGGTTCCAGTCGTGTATGGAGAGCTTCATAATCTGGCTCAAGGTCTTCCTTATGAATGGTCGCAAGGCCCTGAACCAGCGTATCCAGATGATGGTACGAAGCTTACCGACGGTAAGTATGGGACGAAGAATATCTCAGATCCAGCGTGGGTAGGACATCACAAGAAGATGACGCGCGAAGTCGTATTCGATTTAGGCGAAGCCAAGTCGATCTCGGGTGTTAAAGCTCATTTTCTGCAGGATTGGCCAAACAACAATGTACTTATGCCGCTGACGGTCTCCATGTACGTCTCCGACGACAAGGAGAATTGGGGATTGCTCTCGCATAACGCGATCCAGACGTTATGGAGAGATGGACAATACGAGGAGACTTATGCGTGGAATGGAAGCAAGGATGGAATTCCAAGCGCAGGCCCTGATGCGAAGATAGCCTATGCTCGTTATGTAAAAGTAACTTTTTCGATGCACACGAGAGCAATGACTTTTATTGATGAAATAGAGATTTTAGGTACAGACGGAAAAGTGGAAGGAGCGGTAACGGTTCCTGCTGATCCTGTTGGCTTTTTGAAGCCGGGCGAGGCAACAGCTGGGATTAAGCATCTCGGATTGCTCTATAACGGACATTACCCGAATGGTAAAGGAGATTGGTCGAAGGAACGGATCATTCCGAACATTAGTTATGTCGATAAGACAGGGAAACCTGTAGATTGGCTCTTTGACGGTGTGCTGTATCTCGGAATTAGTCCACCAACACCAAATCGTGATTTTGGCGGAAATGCATACCTGGAGGACTGGAAATGGTATCTGGACAAAACCTTTGCTCCAACAGGCGATATGTATCAGCTAAATGAAGCGACGAAGGAAGTAGGAGCAGCGTTAGGCCAGCCTAATCAAAAGGAAAAGGTTGTTCTGATGATTCCGGATCCAGGCGAGTATATCACGAATTTCGGAGTCATTGATGGTGAGAATTTAAATTTCCGCGCTTCAGCAGTCGGAAAAGAGAAAGCGCTTGCAAATCGAGAAAAAGCGGTTCAATGGTATTTGAACGAAGTGAAGCAAAAGTGGGAAGCAGCGAATTATTCCCATCTTGAGCTAGTGGGCATGTACTGGCTGGAAGAGCAGATCAGTACAAGTGCGGAAGGACCGGAGTTGCTTCGTTCGGTAAGCGATGAAGTTCATAGCATGAATGTTTCCGGCAATAACAATATGAAGTTTTTCTGGATCCCGCACTTCTTGGCATACAAGAGCTACATGTGGAAGGATGTCGGATTTGATGCCGTAGCTTTCCAACCGAACTATTTCTTCGAGCCGATGGACTATGACCGTCTGAAAGACGCTGCGAACATCGCAAAACGATATGGCATGACCAATGAGTTTGAGTTCGATGATCGTATGCTGACAGATAGCGTGTACCGTGAACGGTATATCGATTATCTGAACAGCGGCGTGGAGACAGGTCTCATGACCAATGGCTTCAATGCTTATTATCAAGGAAATGATGCGGTGTATGATAGTGCGGTAAGCACAGATCCTGCCAACCGCATTCTATATGATTGGTTGTATCAGTATGTAAACGGAACGTACCAAGTCAACAATGGTGCTCCTCCAGAAGTGGAAGTGCAAATGAACGGTCTACCGTTCCAATCTGGAATCACCCTGCCGGACACGGAATCCATTCAGTTTACATGGAAATTAAAAGAGGACGATGGAATTACGAAAGTAACGGCTACTTATGATGGAAAGCCTTATACCGCAGGGACAGTCATTCCTCTGGCTGGCAAGCTGGGTAAGCATGAGCTGGTCATCACGGCAACATCGGGCAAATCGCAGAAAATATCTTACGTAATCGAAGCAACTACGAATGCATCCGGTATGAAGATGTTAGTGGATCGCTTTGATAAGGCCCAGCAGTTCACGAGTGCCGAAGCGGTGCGTTCTTTGAACACTTATTTGGATATGATGCAGCGCTACGAAGGGAAAGATGCGGCGCAAGTCAACAAATATCTAAGAGCCTTTAACGCAAAGCTGGATGAATTGAAGATAGCGGGCACTATTAAAGATGAGGCGTACAATACGCTGAAGGATAATATCTATTACCTCATCGGCAATATGGCGCAAGGTAAAGCGGTAGAAGCATCTTCGACTGAAGGCGGCAATCCGAATTATGCACCTGCAAAAGCCGTCGATGGATTCCCTGCTTCCAGATGGGCGAGTGATTATGTGAACGATACTTGGTTCCAGGTCGATCTCGGTGAAGCGCAGATGGTAGATACGGTTCGAATCGATTGGGAGTATGCTCGCGCTGACCAATACAAGATCCTTGTGTCTAATGATAAGCAGACCTGGACCAATGTGATGGCGAATGACGGAATCATTAAAGCACATGATGGCAAGGAAACAGTTCAGTTCAATCCAATCAAGGCGAGATACATCAAATTCCAAGGTGTTAAAAGAGCTACAGATTACGGATATTCCTTCTACGAATTTGGTGTATATAATCTCTCAGAAGCTGTGGACGTGCAGGTTATTGACGGCGTACAAGTAACGGTTGACGAAGCGGCGAAAAAAGTAACGATTGATGGATTCGTGATGAATGGCAACCTTGCAGATGTAAAGTTGAAGGTGATTAATTCGAAGGGCAAGGTTCATCTCGAAGCTCGGGCGAAGACTACAGAGTCGGGAAGCTTTCAATTCACCTTCAAGGTGACGGGTAACTTGAAAGGAATCAATGAAGCGTATCTATCCACAAGTGATATGAGCGAGCCTGTGAAAGTGACCTTCGAATACGAAAAAGAAAATCCAGGCAAAGGCCACCAAAAGTAACGGCAATAATAAGATACAGTGCACCCCCTATAGTAGACATTGGATAAACACTCATGGTGTTAGTAACCGATGAATATATAGGGGGTGCATTTTTTATGTTTATATTTTCTATAGATTTGGTACTATGAAGCTAGATACCAATGATAGGTAACTAGAAGATGAATTGAACTAACCATCCGGAGGGAATCAATTGAGCACACAAAAAATCGGAGCTCCATTAGAAGGTTTTGCTGAATTTAGTAGGAAAGTTGCCGCAGAAGGTGCCGTGCTGTTAAAGAATGAAGGTCATGTTCTCCCCATTCGCAAGAGTGAGAACGTTTCAATTTTCGGCAGAACTCAGATTAATTATTATCGCAGTGGTACAGGATCAGGCGGCAGCGTCCATGTTACCCATACAACGAATCTGTTAGACGGTCTTCGGAGTAAACAGAATATTACAGTCAACGAGAAGCTAGCAGCGGTATATGAGAAATGGATTGAGCAGAATCCATTTGATAATGGCGGAGGCGGCTGGGCAGCTGAGCCGTGGCATCAGAAGGAAATGCCTCTGACCGATGAACTGGTGTCGGAAGCAAGAAACAGGTCCGACAAAGCGATTATTGTGATCGGGCGTACGGCGGGAGAAGATAAGGATAATGCCAATGAGCCGGGAAGCTACCAGTTAACAGCAGACGAAAAAGCAATGCTGAAGCAGGTAACTACCTATTTTGAACAAACTGTCGTCGTACTGAATGTATCGAATATTATGGATATGAGCTGGCTGAACGATGAAAGCTATGTGCATCCGATCCGAGGTGTTATCTATGCTTGGCATGGTGGAATGGAAGGCGGCAATGCCATTGCAGATGTATTGGTTGGGGATGTGACACCGAGTGGAAAATTAACAGATACAATCGCATATTCGATCAACGATTATCCTTCGACTCGCAATTATGGAAATGAGCTAAGAAGCGTTTATGAGGAAGATATCTATTTGGGCTACCGTTTTTTCGAAACGTTTCGACGGGAAAAGGTCCAGTTTGAATTCGGTTATGGTCTATCTTATACCCAATTTAGAATAGAACCTGACGAAGCTAAACTGACTGTTAAAGAAGGAGAACCATACGTTGAAATCGGCGTGACCGTGCAAAATATCGGAACCGACTTTGCAGGCAAAGAGGTCGTTCAAGTTTATTATGAAGCACCGCAAGGAAAGCTGGGCCGACCAGCTAAAGCTCTAGCAGCATTCGTGAAGACCACAGAACTTCAGACGGGTGAATCGCAGCATCTTACCGTGAGTATCCCTGTTCGATCCTTAGCCTCCTATGATGACGCTGGTGTGACAGGGCATCCTTACGCTTATGTCTTGGAAGCCGGAACGTATCGACTATTTGTGGGGAACAGTGTCAAGAATTCAGTGCAGATCGGCGTTGAGGGACAAGAAGGTTACGTCGTGGAAACTCTTCAAGTCGTGGAGCAGTTGCAAGAGGCAATGGCGCCAACGGAAAGCTTTACGCGAATGAAACCGGGTGACCGGAAGGAAGACGGTACATACGAATTGACCTTTGAAGAGGTGCCGACACGGAAGATTTCGCTTGCGGAACGAATCGAGAACAATCTGCCAAGAACCTTGGAGCAAACCGGTAATCAGGGGTATAAGCTAAGAGATGTATATGACGGGAAAGTAAGCATGGAGGCCTTTATTGCTCAGCTCAGCGATCAGGATCTAGCAGCGATTGTCAGAGGAGAAGGCATGTGTAGTACGTTGGTTACATCAGGTACGGCTTCGGCTTTCGGGGGTGTAAGTGATCCGTTATTAAGTTACGGAATTCCGATTGCTTGTACGGCTGATGGACCATCCGGAATTCGGATGGATAGCGGGCAGCAGGCGACTCAGGTTGCTATTGGAACCTTGCTTGCCGCAACCTGGAACACCGAATTGGTCGAAGAACTTTATGTCATGGAAGGCCAGGAATTATTAAGCTACAACATTGACGCTTTGCTTGGCCCCGGCATGAATATTCGGCGCAGTCCGCTGAATGGACGCAACTTTGAATATTTTTCGGAAGATCCGCTGATTTCAGGAAAGTTTGCTGCAGCATGCGTTAGCGGCATTATGAAAGGCGGCTCGAATGGTACGTTGAAGCATTTTGCATGCAATAACCAGGAAAAACATCGCAGCAAGGTAAATGCCGTCGTGTCTGAGCGCGCTCTGCGGGAGATTTATCTGAAAGGCTTTGAAATCGCGGTAAAACAGGGCGGCGCGAATTCGATTATGACCTCCTATAATCCTATCAACGGGCATTGGGCGGCTTCTAATTATGATATGAACACTACAATTCTTCGTGGAGAATGGGGCTTCAAAGGCATCGTGATGACGGATTGGTGGGCTATCATGAATGATGTTGTTCATGGAGGCTCTGCGGATCGGAAATATACGAACTATATGGTCCGTGCACAAAACGATCTTTATATGGTTGTGAGCAACTATGGTGCGGAGACCAATGCTTGGGGAGACAATACCATTGAGTCCCTAGAAAATGGCTCCTTAACCCGAGGAGAGCTGCAGCGTTGTGCCATGAATATTTGTGAGTTCTTGATGCACGCACCGGTGTTCTCTAGAAAACAAGTGATTGAAGAAACAGTCCATACTTTCAAAGCGAATCCATCTCCTGCAGCGGAGCAAGCGCAAGCATTATCCGATCATGCACAGGTTAAAGTTTCCGCAACTAGATCGACCTGGATGAAAGTAGAACAGGCTGGGGTATATCGGATTTTTGCCCATGTTATGTCTCCAGATACCGAGTTGGCTCAGAGCGCATGTCATGTGACCTTAAACGATCAGTCGATGATGACCGTTCAGACCAATGGGACAGAAGGCAGATGGATCAAGCTGAAGCAAGTGAAAGTCGAACTGGAAGCAGGCTCTTATGAATTAAAGCTTGATTTTGTCAAACCGGGCATGCAGATCGACTGGATCGAATTTAAACAAGTGTAAGCGTAAAAGCGTAAATAAGGTCATTAACTCTAATAGATGTTAATATCCTTAACCATATCTGAGATAGTTTTTTCGATGATGGCGAGCTTAAGGCTGTCCATTCCTAGTTCTATCTACAAGGACCGGGAGCGGACACAGGAGCCGCTATTTGCGGAAAACACCGCTAATTCGCCATACTAGCGGACCGTAGAGCCGTTATTTGACCTGAATAAGCCGTTTAGTGCTAGTTTTGAAGCAAATAGCGTCATCTGTGTCCGCAAGCCCTTAAAAAATACCCCGAAATCATGAAATAGCGGCCCCTGTATCCGCTCAAGTGCGGGTCATACGACCTTGCTGTCCCCGTATGTGCCATCGCGGCATGCTCGAGCGAGAACAAAAAATCCCTTGGCGCTCCACCTAGGAGTACCAAGGGATATATGGTTCAAAGTATCATGCTTGACGTTCGAATTAGCTGCGGTTACGTCTTGCGATCATTGGCAAGATGAGACCGAGACCAAGCAATACAAACGGAGTCACGACATTCAACGCGAGCTGGAAGTACCATTCACTCGTGAATGAAGGGACTTTAGGGAACATTCCCATAAGGCAAGCGAAAGCTGTGAATACAAAGCACCATAAGCCGATCGCGAAGCCAACTTTATTGTTTTTGACGAACTTATAATCAGAAACAAACTTATCAGACATCTTCATCAAGGCCATGAATGCCAAGAATACGAACAGGTAACGAATCGGCATAACGATAGAGTTCAAATCTAGCAGCCAGTTGAACAGTGTGTTCATGTTTTCGATACCAAACGCAGGTACCATAATCAGAATACCAACCAATATCGCTGTCATGATATAACCATTCACAGGCGTACCGCGCTCGTTTGTCTTAAGCAATGTGCGTGGAACATAGCGCTCATCCGCGTCAGACAGCAACACTTTGAGCGGCGCATCGATCGAGAATGCCAACGCCGAGATTTGCGCCAACGTATTAGCCAGAGCGTATACAATCATCAATGAATTGCCGATGCCGTAGTATTCACCAAGAGTTTGGAACGCATAGTATTGTCCATTCATCTTCAAGTCGGCTGGAATATTGTTCGAGTCGAACATTATTCCCATTGCGAATGATCCGAGCAGCGCACATACCGCGACCATAATTGCTAATATGAGCATACCGCGCGGGAATTCCTTGGACGCATTATGTGTATTATTGACATAAGGCGAGATCTTCTCTGCTCCGCCAACTGCGAACACAAGCATGGACAAGGTCGTGAAGTATGCAAAGTTGAAATCAGGAATGAAGGATGATACCGACATATCCGCAGTAGCCACTTGAACACCTGTGAGCGCTGGCGCTGTGACCGCGAGTGCAATGTACAAGAGCGACATCACGAAGATCGAGATACCTGCTATCGTACCGATACGCTTCAACGAGGATATACCGCGTGATGCGATCCACAAGAAGGCCAGGAAGATAATCAAAGTGATGGTTTGCAGCGTTATCGTAGAGAATTCTTTAACGAGTGTCCCCTCACCAGTAATTGCCCAACCAAGTGCGATAATGATAGATTGAGGCTTCTGAGCCAAATACGGGATATGTACAACCCAGTAAGTCCATGCCGCAAAGTAGGCGATGTTAGCGCCCATCGTTTCCTTAATCCAGCTGCTGACGCCGCCCTTGCCATCTTTGAAGGTGGATCCGAGCTGACCAACCATTAACGCATACGGTATAAAGTAGAGTGCGATGATTAATATCCACGAAGTAATTACGGCCAGACCTTG
The DNA here is from genome assembly GCF_054343325.1 of Paenibacillus marinisediminis. Classification (NCBI taxonomy): domain Bacteria; kingdom Bacillati; phylum Bacillota; class Bacilli; order Caryophanales; family Paenibacillaceae; genus Paenibacillus; species Paenibacillus marinisediminis. The sequence continues at coordinate 308,480 of NZ_JBTGUH010000005.1, read as the reverse complement.
GTTCGCATAGTTGTTGACAACATTGCCGAATCCCCATACGGACACGAAGGCCATTAGTGCGATATTATACCATCGCAGCTTTTTAGCTTCTTTGTCATTCATTGATATACAAGCTTCCTTTCTTTTGCAAAGTCTAGATGTAATATTTCGTCAGGTACACGCATGTGTCGAAGTTTCGCATACTTAGCAGAACGTGATCTGCCTTGCGGGCCTGTCCTGTATGTCTGCTATTCCTGATGAAATGCGGTCTTTTCTACTGTTTAGGTGCAACTATAATAGTATACAAATTCCTGTTTTGTAATCCTAGAGGTAAAACTAGCCACCCCCTTGACAAACATCCATTTCGACCACTCAGTAAGGACTTTAGTTAAGTTTTGTTTTGTATAGGTGGACAACTGTCCTTCGTCCATGATAGTAAAATAAGGAACTTTTGGGAGGAACACTATCATTTTGGTGTAAGATTCGAATCAATTGAGTTGAAACGTTTCACAAAGGTTAAAAGACCTAAATCATGGTGCGGTTAAGGAGTGTGTGAATGTTTAGAAGGGCGTTCTATGCCGCTATTTAACCGCATATAAGTGTAATGTTTCAATTTTTGACCTTAGGAAAACTAAATTTCTATCTAGCATTGAACATATTAATTACAATAAAAACGCATTTATAGCAATAGTTGACTATAAAATGAAAGAACATTATAATTCCAATTAGGACAGTTGAAACGTTTCGCCAATGTTTATCAGTATGTCAGCATGGGCGTCCGCAAGGTGAACCTGTTGTTTGGCCGTTGAAGGAATTGAAAGCGTTTTACACAATCGGGCTGAAGTCAGGAGAATGCCTTAAGGTATCGTTCACTCTGAACTGCGAGGAAGTACAAGAGCTTCGAATCACATTGATGGAGTAGAGAAAGAGAGGGAACATCATGACAACGACGACAAGAGATCTGATTCCGATTCAAGCAGGCAACATAACGTTTACGTTTATGGAGAGCGGAGATATCCGCGATATTATGCATGGCGACATGATGGTGAACCAAGTGATATCCAATCCGCTTGACGGATCCATGAACAATATCTACTTGCGCATTCACCGCGACGGCAGCATTCATGTTGTACCGATGGTGGGCATACGTTCTAAGAGTGAAGTGCGGTTTACGGACTCCCAGGTGATATGGGAAGGTGAAGCAGAAGGGATCAGGTATACGGTCACATTTACACTTACACAGCACGGCATCTGGTTCTGGGACGTTGCGATCAACGGCGACGGCGAGATCGTGGACGTTATCTATGGACAGGATATCGGTCTCGCGAATAAAGGCGCCGTTCGTAATAATGAATCGTATGTAGCCCAATATGTTGACCATGCCGTGTATGAACACGAGCAGCGCGGGTACGCAGTCTGCTCCCGTCAGAATCAACCGCAGTCCACTGGATTCCCGTATATGCAGCAGGGTGCACTGACGAAAGTGGTCGGTTATTCGACGGATGGATTCCAATTTTTCGGATTGTCTTACAAGGAAACGAATGAGCCCGAAGCATTGACTCGGGATACACTGAATAATGAAGTGTACCAATATGAGTTCGCTTATACAGCACTGCAGTCGGAGCGAATTCGTCTACATAGTTCGGCACGATTCGTATTTTATGGGCTGATCAAGCCGGATCACCCGTTGGCAATTGCATCGTTGGAGTATGGACAAGAAGTGCTGCACGCGTGGGAGCAGGTGGACGCACAGCCAGCAGCTGCGGGTCAAAGTGTGGACAAGGTAACCCTGGCAGCGCACATCGGAGCGCCATTGCGTACGGAAGCGTTGACCTCGCAAGACCTGAACCGTTATTTCCCGAGGCGCTGCCAAGAGGAATGGGAAGGCGAAGAGCTGCTGTCCTTCTTCACAGAAACGCATGAACATGTCGTGCTGAAGGCGAAGGAGCTGCGGGTTGAACGGCCGCACGGTCACATCCTTATGACAGGACACAACGACCGTCTGAATGAGCAGGTTCTTACCACTACTTCATATATGTACGGTTTATTCAATGCTCAAGTGGTGGTTGGAAACACCTCATTCAACAAATGGATGTCCAATGCCCGCAACGCTCTCAATGTGATGAAGACGTCAGGACAGCGTATTTATGTGGAACAGCACGGCACATACCGATTGCTGACGATGCCGTCCATGTTCGAGATGGGCTTCAACTATGCCCGCTGGTACTACAAGACGGAGGACGATATGCTCGTTGTTACCAACTTCACGGCGTTGGATACACCAGAATTGCAGCTGCACGTCCGTTCCGAGAGCGGCATATCGTACCGATTTATCGTAACGAATCAGATCACGATGAACAGCAATGAATACGATGTGCCGTATCAGTTGGACCAGAAAGGCTCGGTTCTGTCGTTCCATGCGGATGCCTCATCGGAGAGCGGCGGCACGCTGCCGCATCTGTGCTATCGCATGGACATTGCTGGTGCGGATGGGACCGTTGCTGACGAAACCGTATTGGCCAATCACGTGCAGTCGGGATCGGCATCGCTAGTTGTGCTCCAATTGAGTGCGAGCCATGAATGGAAGCTGATGATGCAAGGGCTGCTTAAGGGGGAGCATCAGCCGATTCGGGAGCTGGATGCGGAGACTGAAATTTCCCGTTATCGCGCTTTCTATAAGGACGTCATGAATGGCTTCCATTTATCACACCGCGATAGGGAGAAGCAGTCTGAGCTTGATAAGTTCAATTCGCTCGCCTGGTGGTATACCCATAACATGCTGGTTCATTACTCCGTTCCGCACGGACTCGAACAGTATAGCGGAGCCGCATGGGGTACTCGCGACGTCTGCCAAGGACCGACGGAATACTTTATGGCGACGCAGAAATATGATCAAGTACGGGAAATTATCAAGACCGTGTTTGCACATCAATTTGAGGACGATGGGAACTGGCCGCAATGGTTCATGTTCGACCATTATTGGCGGATACAGCAGAACGAGAGCCACGGAGACATTATCGTCTGGCCGCTTAAGGTACTGAGTGATTATGTTCGCGTGACCGGCGACTATAGCATCCTGCAAGAAGAGGTGCCGTATTCGAAGCGGGGAGGCCTCGGCTTTACCGAGACGAACGCAACTTTGCTGGAGCACGCCAACAAGGAGATCGAATATATCAAGCAGCATTTTCTGCACGATACGCATTTGTCTTCGTATGGGGACGGGGATTGGGATGATACGCTCCAGCCTGCTAATGCGAAGCTGAAACAATATATGGCGAGCAGCTGGACCGTGGCGCTGACGTATCAAGTATTCAATCAATTGTCCGAAGCTCTGGTGAACTACGACGAAGCGGTCGCGGCTGAGATAAGGAAACTGGCATCGGGTATCCGTGAAGACTTTAACCGCTATATGCTGCCGACCGGCGTCATTCCGGGATTCGTCTATATGGAGGAACCGGGACAAGCGGAGCTGATGGTGCATCCTACAGATACGAAGACGGGCATTCAATACCGTCTCCTTCCGATGACTCGCAGCATGATTAGCGAGCTGCTCACGGAGGAGCAGGCGGAAGATCATTATCAGCTGATTAAGCGAGAATTGTTCTGCCCGGACGGAGTTCGCCTGATGAATCGGCCAGCCCATTATGAGGGCGGCGTCAGCACGCACTTCAAGCGAGCGGAGCAGGCAGCCAACTTCGGACGGGAAATCGGCTTGCAATACGTTCATGCCCACATCCGCTATATAGAAGCAATGGCTAAGCTGGGCAAAGTGGACGAGGTGTGGAACGGGCTGCATATCATCAATCCGGTCGGACTTCGGGATGCTGTTCCGAATGCCGAGCTTAGACAAAGAAATGCCTACTTCAGCAGCTCAGACGGTAAGTTCAACACCCGTTACGAGGCCCAGAGCCGATTTGGCGAGCTGCGTGAGGGGAGCGTACCCGTCAAGGGCGGTTGGAGAATATATTCGAGCGGCCCAGGAATTTATATGAATCAGCTCATTTCGAATTGCCTTGGAATACGACAAGAGGGCGGCGATCTCGTCATCGATCCGGTGCTGCCGCGGGAGCTAGAGGGATTGCAGTTCCAATTCACGTTTATGGGACATCCCGTTCAATTCGAATATCATCTTGCAGAGCAAGCTGACAGAGGTATCACGATTAACGGGCAAGAAGCCGCTTCGTTCGAAACGGCGAACCGCTACCGTCAGGGCGGCATGCGTATTAAGCGTCATGAGTTGGATGCGCTTCTGACCGATGGACTGAATGTGATTGCTATTTATATGTAAGAACAGGTGGGGCTGTCCCAATAGTAGATTTTTTCTACCTGGGAAAGCCCCCTGTTTTTCGACTCGCCGATGCGGTTGTGGCGTCTGAGACGTCACTTTTTAACGCCTCAGCCCTCACATGAGCTGGGGCGGACACACGAGCCGCTATTTGCAGCAAACACCACTAATTCGCCATACTAGCGGACAGTAGAGCCGTTATTTGACCCGAATAAGCCGTTTAGTGCTAGTTTTGAAGCAAATAGCGTCATCTGTGTCCGTTCAAGCACGGGTCATACGACCTTGCAGTCACTGTATGTGCTATCGGATAAAAAGAACGCTGATCCAGTCTCATCGACTAGGTGAGCGGTTTCTGCGCCTTACATTCTATTCTTCATCAATCGAGCATACACCACGATCAAGATTACGGCATACAGAAGCGGATAGACGAAGAAGAAGAGTCCTTGCAAACTTGAGTAAGTCTCCATATTCGCCATATATTGAACGATTGGATAGACGGGCGGAAGCAGCCATTGGATGAAAGACCATCCACTCGGTAATAAGTGAAGAATGGCTCCTTGCCCAAGGGATACGATAAGTATAATGATGATGCAGCCCAGTGCAGTGCCTGTATTCGCAACTAGCCTGGAATTGAACAAGGCGGCAATAGCTGTGCCTAGCAGCGCGAATTCCATATGAGCAATCCAACCCATACTGAGATTGGATATAGTTACTTCTCCGTCGAGTTTGTTAAAGAGCAGCGGATACAAGACTGCAAATAGGCTAAGAAGGAAACTGACAAGTAAACTAGCAGCTATTTTACATAATAGATACTTCTTAACGCTTCCAATCTGAAGAATGGTAATGTGCTCTTGTACGGAATCCTCTGTCTCAAAGAAACTATAGTTCACCCATGCCGATATGAAGAGGAGCAACACTGCAGTTACGGTCAGACTGTCCAAGATCGGATTCGGTTGTATCGAATATTGAAACATCACCCACATGAGAAACAGTGCGCACGGCGGGAAATAACGATTAGAACGCGCATAGTTGCGCAGCAAATAACGAATCGTTGGAACTGGCAGTTTAATCGCTCTCCTTCCATACCTCGATAATCTGACAATCTCGATCTATCAACTGACGCAGGATCAGATTGCTATGCTGCTGCTTCACTTGAATGTTGATCTTCTCACTGCTTTCATACATAAGCTCATAACCTTGCAAGTTCTCATTCCAATTAGGATTCTTAGGTATAAATGAAATATGGTACATCGCCGAAGTATCTTCATAGATATGTACAGCCTCTTCAACGCCTTCTCCATCTTGAATACGGATGATTCGATCCGCGATCCCTGAGATTATTTCCGGCTCATGGCTGGCGATCACCATCGTGACTCCGCGCTCTTTCAAGCCTTGCAGATGCATGATCATATCTTGCTGGGACAGCAGATCTAAGCCCGACAGCGGTTCGTCTAGCAGAAGCAAGTCAGGAGTGCTCAACAGAGCTTGAATGACGTTGATCTTCTGCAGCATTCCCTTGGAATAGTGCCCCATCCGTTGATGCTTAGCATTCATCATATGAAAGTAGCTTAGCAACTCGTCGATCCTTTGCTCCAATGCGGGTTGCGAGATTCCTTGAATGCTCCCCATAGAGGTCAAGTATTCTGCAGCTGTTAATCGTTGCTTTGGAAAGCGGTCTGGCACATAACCGATCCGTCTATTCTGAAAGCTTCCTTGCCATTCTATCTTCCCCTGTGTAGGTGAAGTCAGTCCTGTTAAGATCCGCAATAACGTACTCTTGCCACAGCCATTACGTCCGATTAAGGCCATAACTTGTCCAGGTTCAATGGAGAATGAGATCTGCTTTAAGATGATGTGGTTACCATATTGTTTGCTTAGTGTATGTACAGATAGCATTTTGACTCACGTCCCCTTATGTAAATTCCAGCTTCATCAACTATTAGTATAAATGATTAAAAGATAGAAGTTTAATGATAGGTATAAATTATGGTAATATATTGATTATTAGGATAAGTCTATTTCATACACATTTTAAACCGTTCGTATTCTTGAACGGTTTTTTAATAATATATGAAGTTATAGGTTCCTCGAAGCTGAATATCATCTCTATTATAAGCGAAGGAGCGAATGTCATTGAATGCTCAATGGATGAACATAGATATTGAAGAGCTAACGCGTGTGGGATATGTCTACTTCAACTCTGAGATGGAAATGCTGAACAATCTATCGTGCAAAATGTATAAGATTACGCTTCGACAAAGCTTATGGACTCACTTCCATGACTATTTTCAGATCTGGTATGTGGCCAAAGGTGAATTTACGCATACGGTAAATAATCAAGAGTATAAGATGGTGAAAGGCACTATATCGGTTGTTCCACCGTTTACATTACACAGCGTTTATATTGCTCCAGAACAAGATGTCGAGATTCTAGCATGTGAGTTCATGCCGTCGTTTATCAATGAGCGATTAGAAGAGATGCCTGTTGATCCGTCTTTTTTTGATATGGGATTTTTGAGAAATTTTCTGCATATGGAGAGCGGTATACGATATAAAATTGCAGTAGAGGACACAATGGAGGAGACAATTGAACATGTGATGAAGGAGATGCTTGCTGAATATGAGCGGCGTTCTCCCTTCTTCGAGTTGATGCTAAAAGCTAATTTACTGCGTTTATTAACGATATTAATTCGTCAGGTGAATGGGGAATTGGTCAAGGCTGGATTCGAGAAAACGGAAAAATACAAGGACACAATGAATAAAGTAGTCGAATATGTTCATCAGAATTATCATGAAGACTTAAAGCTGGAAACCGTCTGCTCAATCGCGATGCTGTCGAGGTCGACGATGTGCAATTTGTTTAAACAATGGACGGGCAAGACGTTCAACCGCTATGTAACCGACCTTCGAATTCGAAATGCAACCATACTGCTAAAACAGCCAGAATTAACAGTAACGGAGGTATGTTATTCTGCGGGCTTTAATGATCTGCCCTATTTTTGCAGAATATTCAAAAAATACACGGGGCTTTCTCCGGCTTACTATCGAAAGCAAGCCATACGATAACAAGATGCAATATCGTACGATAATCCAATTTTTTTATACAATAGTGAAATGAAAAAAATTACATCCATGTTACTATGATTGTTAAGCGCTTACAAAAACGATAACCATCAGAGTAACAAGGGTGTTTTTTTTATAGTATTTTGGAGGATATATTCAATATCACTCTCAATTTCGAAAGAAATTATTCTACAAAATTAACAATTTTCCTTATTTTTCATATTTTTTTACATGTATAATGGATGTTTTTGGTAGTAAATTGAAGGAGTTAGTCTTTAGGACTGAACCGCTTGAAAGGGGGGATGCTGCTCATGATGCTTTATTGGATACGGTATAATTTCACACCCATGTATAGAGCCCAAGCCGTATCTGTGTGATGGTTGAATGTCAGCATATCAAATTGGGAGGTTGGGATTTGTGATTAAAAAAGCGAAGCGGTTTTCCGTACTATCCATTGTGTTAGTGATGATGTTAGTGACAGCCTGTTCCGGAGGTGGCGGTGAGAAGCCAGTAGATCAGGCTGGAGGCAACGATAATAAGCCTGCAGTGGAGAACAATAATAAGCAGCCGGATCCGCAACCAGAACCACCTAAAGAAGTAGTCATCGACATGAAAGGCAAGCCAATCCGCGTTATGTCTTGGGGATTTCCTTTCGGTGAAGCGGGCTCAGAATTAGGTGAGAAGAAGATCGCGCTGGAAAAGGAAATGTCAACCAAGTACAACACGAAATTTGAACATGTTCAAGCAACTTGGAATGACATTGGCGATAAAGTTGTGACCTCGGTAATGGCAGGCGAACCAATTGCTGATATCTTTTTGATTGAAACCAATCGTGCGATTCCTGCAATGGTAAAGAACGATATGTTGACACCAATCAGTGATTTCTTGGATGTAAATGATCCGAAGTGGCCTACGAAAATGAAAGATATTGGCGGCTATAACGGTAAAGCATACGGTTTCACAACAAGTCTTGGCGGAGGCTCAGGCATATACTACAACCGCGGCCTCATTAAGAAGGAAGGGCTGGAAGATCCACAAGAGCTAATGGAGAAGGGCCAATGGAATTGGGATTCCTTCCTCAACATTGCGAAGAAGGTAACGAAAGATACAAACGGTGATGGTCAGCTTGATCAATACGGCATAGCCCTCGATGCGAACAGCTTTACTCGTGCTTTGATAGCTTCGAATGGAGCGGACATAACAAAGTTCGTAGACGGCAAACTTGTTTATGACGGTGAAAATCCCGAGGCTATGGAAGCGCTTCACTTCTTTAACGACTTGTACCAAGTTCATAAGGTTGTTAAGCCTAATAAAGACGGCAACTGGGATGATTATATCAATTCCTTTAATACAGGCAATATCGCGATGCGCTATGGCGAGTTCTGGGAAGGTGAAGGCATCAAAAACAGTATCGGTGATGATTACGGCTTTATTTTCTACCCTAAAGGACCAAAAGCTAAAGATTACGTGTACTCCACAGATGCTGTAGGCATGTGGTGGGTGCCTAAGGGCGCTAATCAGGATGCAGTAAAGCTGTTTATTGATTATTTGTTCGAAACCGCACCTCCAGCAGGTGAAGTAGACGCTTGGGTAGAAGCGCAGTTCGCTGATGAGAAGAGCTTACAAAATAGTATCAAAATGGCCGATTATATTAATTTGGTATCTTGGGGCGGTATTCCAGACTTTGGAGCTACAATCAGACAAACATGGAACGACATCGGTGCAGGAAAAGAGACTCCTGAAACAGGTATGGCGAAGGTTAAACCTGTATTGGAAGGCTTGATAAAAGCGGCAGAATAACAAGGTTGTAAATCGGATCGAATGGGCGGGCGGAGCGGACATGGTACCTCATGTTGGTTCCGCTCCGGTTTATTAGAGCCTTTTTGCTGACACCAAAGGGGGATATGCATGAGAGCTAGAGTTATTAGCAACCGTGTGATATTCGTCGTCCTAGCGATACTGCTCTTTTCAGTATTGCTGCTTGGAAACTATAGCTCTGCTGAGGAAGAAGAAGTAAAGCAGAAGTCAGACGGCGACGCTAGCATTGCACTAACGGATCCGCGATCATATGCCGCTTATGAGGATCGATTCAAGAATGAGGCGCGTCCTGAGGCGACTATTCGACTTGAAGGAGAGCAGTATAAGAGCTCTGCAGAGATGACTCCTAAACCAATGAGTATGGACGGTACAAATGGGGTACTTACTGATGAAATTGGTGAAATAAGCTGGGAGTTTGATGTCAAAGAGAGCGGCTTGTATGATATCGCGCTTCGTTATTATCCAGTGGCGGGAAGAAATGAATCCATTGAGAGAAAGCTGCTCATCGACGGAGAGTCGCCGTTTAAAGAGGCGGATCGTATGTTATTCCCTCGTATCTGGGGCAATAAGCAAGATTCCATCAAGCAGGATATGAATGGAAACGATCTTCGTCCATCGCAGGTAGAGAAGCCGGCATGGCGCGATATGAAGCTTCAGGATAGTGATGGCTATGTAGATGAGCCATTTTCTTTCTATTTTACTGCAGGAAAGCATGTTCTAACCCTGAAGTCGGAACGAGAGCCCATGCTTATTGATTACATTGAGATTCAGAAGTCGGAGCCAGTGCTGACATATGCGGAATGGGAGCAGGTCTTTACTGATAAAGGATACGAGAAGAAACAAGGCATACAGCTGAAGATACAAGGTGAACAGCCGATCTATACATCGAGCCCGACATTGTATCCAACATCAGATCGATCCAGCCCTGCAACTGAGCCTTATGATGTCGGTGCCATCCGGCTGAACACGATCGGCGGAAACAATTGGCGTATGCCTGGTCAGTCGATTACATGGGGCATTGAAGCACCGGAGGATGGTCTGTACAAGATCGCCATTAAGTATAGACAGAACCTCGTTAAGTCTCAAAATGTTCCTCGCAGGCTGACGATTGATGGCAAGGTGCCATTCAAGGAAGCAAGTCAGGTCATATTTGAGCCAAGTTCCGGTTGGGAGATGATGGAGGTCGGCGGCGAGGAAGAGCCGTATTGGTTCTACCTCGAGAAGGGCATGCATCAGCTGACGCTTGAAGTGACACTGGGCGACATGAAGCCTCTTCTGAGTCAAGTGGAATCATCGATTCTAGAGCTTAACAAGCTGTATCGCCAGATCATCATGATTACGGGGGCTTCACCAGACCCTTATCGCGATTATCAGATGACGAAACGGATACCGGATCTGCAAGAGCAATTCCAGATGCATGCAGATAAGCTCCATGCTATCGTCACTGAGTTGGAGAGAATGTCTGGAGGACTTGGCGAACGAACAGCTGTCATCCAGACCTTCCAGTTTCAATTGAGCGAGCTGGCCAGGGATCCGGAGTCTATCGTGAATCGCATAGGTTCATTTAAGAACAATATCGTTGCTTTAGGTACATGGATCTTGACTGCGAAGGAGCTGCCGCTGGAAGTTGATTATCTTCTATTGACTTCTGACGGTACCGAGCTGCCTGATCCGGAAGCTGCTTGGTATGAAAAGGTATGGCACGAAAGCAAGTCATTCGTCTATTCCTTCTTTACCGATTACAGCAGTGTGGGATCGAGTGCGGCAAGCGATGATGCAGTGGAAGTATGGATCACGGGAGGACGAGATCAGGCGCAGGTTATCAAGACGATGATCGAGACAGAGTTCACGCCGAAGTCGGGAATTGCGGTCAATTTGCAGCTTGTTGATCCATCTGTCATGCTTCCTGCCACGTTAGCAGGCTCGGGTCCGGACGTAGCCCTTATGCACGGTGAGGTAGTCAACTTTGCTATACGGGATGCAATCATAGATCTCTCGCAGTTCGATACCTTTGAACAGGTGAAATCACGCTTCCATCCAGAAGCTTTCGTTCCGCTCCAATTTAACGGCGGTATCTATGCGATCCCTGAACAGCAGACATTCCCGATGCTGTTTTATCGCAAGGACGTGCTGGATGAGCTCGGAGTCGAGATGCCTGAGACCTGGGAAGATATGTACGATTTGATCCCTGTGTTGAACAAGCATCATATGAATATCGGATTGACACCGCAATTGACCATGGATACGCTCCTCTTCCAGAACGGCGGCAGCTATTATGAGGGTGACGGGATTAAGTCGGCGCTGGATTCGGAAGAAGCGATGCAGGCGTTTAAGCAGTGGACGGATCTATACCGGAATTACAAGGCACCGCAAACCTTTGACTTCCTTAACCGCTTCCGTGTCGGTGAGATGCCGATCGGTATTGCCGATTACACAACCTATAATTCGTTGGCTGTATTCGCGCCTGAGATTCGAGGACTATGGGGCTTTATGCCGATACCCGGCTATAAGGACAGTGATGGTAAGATTCATCGAGAAACCGTAACGAGTACAAAAGGTTCTGTAATGTTCAAATCGGCGAAAAACAAGGAGCAGGCATGGCAATTCATCGACTGGTGGACTAGCAAGGAAGCACAGCTAGCCTACGGAAGGGAGATGGAGGCGATACTGGGAGCTTCGGGACGATATCCGACAGCAAATCTGGAAGCGCTTCAAGAGCTTCCATGGCCTGTTAAGGATATCAACGCATTAATGGATCAGATGGAGTGGGTGCGCGGTGTGCCGGATGTGCCGGGAGCATATTCGACGCAGCGTCATTTGAACAATGCCTATTTCAAAGTGTTGAACCACGGATCGAATCCGCGCGAGACATTGAAGGACTATGTGCGAATCATTAATCAGGAAATCACGGTTAAACGGCGGGAATTTGGTCTGCCGATCGCTGAATAGGGGTCGAGAAATATGAACATGGTTCAACCAAAAGCAGAAGCCAAGCGTCGCGGTCTGAAGTTAAGAACAGGCAAGCTGCTTCATCAGATGAGATTGAACCGGCAATCTTACTTCATGCTGGCGCCGTATTTTTTAATCTTTTTCACGTTCACTGTATTTCCGGTATTAATGTCCATGCTGCTTAGCTTCACTGACTTTAATATGCTTCAATTTCCCGATTGGGTTGGGCTTCAGAACTATGCTCGGCTGTTTATAACGGATGAAGTATTTCTGATCGCTATTAAAAATACGATCATACTCGCGACCATTACCGGACCGGTCAGCTACATTGCCTGCTTCATACTGGCATGGCTCATAAACGAGCTGTCTCCAAAAGTGCGCGCGTTCGTAACGCTCGTTTTTTATGCGCCATCCTTGTCAGGCAGCGCCTTTATCGTATGGAAGCTGCTCTTTTCAGACGATTCGTACGGCTATATCAACGCGTTTCTATTGGAGAATCGTTTTATATCGGATCCTATCTTGTGGTCGACAAGAACAGATTTAATATTGCCGCTTCTAATTATCGTCCAGTTGTGGCTTAGCTTAGGAACGAGCTTTCTCGCATTCATCGCCGGTCTGCAAGGTATGGATAAGACACTGTATGAAGCGGGAGCAGTTGACGGTATTCGCAATCGCTGGCAGGAATTGTGGTATATTACTCTGCCATCCATGAGACCGCAGCTTATGTTCGGAGCGGTCATTCAGATTACAGCTTCCTTCGCCATCTCGGAAGTATCCAAGCAAATCGCGGGCTTCCCGAGCATTCAGTATGCCGGCCATACGATTGTAACGCATCTAGATGATTACGGCGGCATTCGTTTCGAGATGGGCTACGCATCCGCAATCGCTACTGTACTGTTTGTGATTATGCTCAGCTCGAACCTGATCGTTCAAAAATTGCTGCGGAAAGTCGGTGAATAACGATGAAATTACTTCGATTTCGCCGAAAGCGCCTTAACCGTTCTATGCCTGTAGATATTTTGTTGTTCCTGCTGCTGTCTGCAGTTGGAGTGTTTATGGCGATGCCGCTAGTCTTTGTGATTAGCAACGCGTTTAAGCCGATCGATGAGATCTTTATATTCCCGCCGAAGTTTTTCGTCCGTTATCCGACTTTGAAAAATTTCGAGGATCTCTATCATCTGCTGGCAGCGTTCTGGGTCCCCTATACACGGTATATATTCAATACCGTTTTTATCGCAGTTGTTGGAACAGCGGGGCATGTTATTCTCGCTTCGCTTGCCGCTTATCCGCTCGCGAAGAAGCAATTTCCAGGCAAGAAAGTGCTGTTTACGTTCGTTGTACTATCGCTCATGTTCTCTGCGAACGTTACAGCGATTCCGAACTACATGACGATGTCTTGGCTCGGATTTCTGGATAGCTATTGGGCTGTCATTATCCCGGCCTTCGGTTCCTCGCTCGGACTATTTCTCATGAAGCAGTTTATGGAACAGATGATTCCGGACAGTGTGCTTGAAGCTGCGAGAATCGACGGAGGCAGCGAAGTGAGAATCTTCTGGAAGATTGTGATGCCCATGGTCAAGCCGGCTTGGATGACGCTCATCATCTTCTCCTTTCAAGGGCTGTGGGGAAGCGGAGGTTCAGGCAAGGTGTACATCTACAGTGAACAATTGAAGACGATTGACTATGCGCTAGGTCAGATATTGTCGGGGGGGATCGTCAGAACGGGACCTTCTATGGCGGCGACACTGCTTATGATTTCAGTGCCGATTGTCCTCTTCCTCATTACACAGAGCAATGTCATTCAGACGATGTCTACCTCTGGAATGAAGGATTGAAAGGTGGGACGACTCAATGAAACGGTTATGGAAATTGGTCTTTACTATGCTCATCCTTACGTTGCCGTTCGGTTCTGTGGTCTCGTCCGCTCCCTACTACGGCTATCAGTATACGAGCTATGGAGAAGCAGCTCCGGCTCCTCTGCCGTATCTGCCAGATACCGTTATTTACGGTAAGGATACAGGTGCCGGAGAGTTTAAAAGTCCAGAGGATCTGTTTGTAGGGCCGGATGGGGCAGTTTATGTCGCGGATACAGGCAATAACCGCATCGTGGTCTTGAATGAGCAATGGAAGCAAACTCGCATCATCGATTCCTTTATGAATAATGGCAGCAAGGATACATTCAACCAGCCGCGTGGAGTGTTCGTGAATGGACTGAACCATATTTATGTCGCGGATACGAGCAATAACAGGGTCGTTATTCTGGATGAACAGGGTAAGCTGATTCGTATCGTGAATGCACCGGAAGCTGATGTGGTAAGGGAAGATTTTAAATTGGTACCAACCAAGCTGACTTCCGATCGAGCAGGCCGATTATTCGTTATTAGCCAGGGTGTATATGACGGGATCGTGGAATACGATGCCAACGGCGTCTTCACTGGCTTTACTGGAAGAAATGATGTCAAATTCAATGCGGCCGATATGCTCTGGAAGCGATTTTCGACCGACGCGCAGCGTGAGCAGATGGCATTGTTCATTCCGATTGAATTCAACAACTTAGACATTGACAAGGATGGCTTCATCTATGCAACGACGTCGGAGAACAGCATAAAGACCAAGATGGTAAAGCGTTTGAATCCATCTGGTATCGATGTGCTGCGGGAAGACAACAACTTCCCGGTTATTGGTGATTACCGCAATACGAAGGCAGGCAGTATTCAGGGAAGCTCAACCTTCGTATCCATTTCCGTATATGAAAATGGGATATATGCAGCGCTTGACTCCAAACGAGGCAGGGTGTTTGTATATGACGATGATGGTAATCCGCTGTTCCAATTCGGTCAGGTCGGGGATAAGTTAGGTAACTTTCGCGCCCCTGTCGCGGTGGAATGGGCCGGCAAAAACGTGCTGGTTCTCGACCAGGCGCTGAGTCGAATTACGGTATTCACACCTACTCGGTACGGCAGCCTGCTGCTGGATGCCTCTTCAGCTTATCAAGAGGGCCGCGAGAAAGATGCGGCGCAGCTATGGACGGAAGTATCTAAGCTGAACAATAACCTGGAGCTGGCGCATGTCGGTATCGGTAAGGCGCAGTTGGAGGCCGGCGATAGCAAAGAGGCTATAGAAAGCTTTAAAACAGGGATGTCCTTCCCTTATTATTCCCGTGCTTTCGGCATGTATCGCAAGGAATTTATGTGGGAGAACTTTGCCTACATCGCTATAGGTGTCGTGCTGTTTATCGCGGCTGCTCTATTCGCGAGGAAGCGGCTGCCGCGTTTGACGGCTGAGGACGGAGGTCCGATCAGACTGGCATTCCGCACATGCATAAGGCCGTTCTCCATGTTCTGGGACCTCAAGTATGAGAAGAAAGGCAAAGTGTGGGTGGCTCTCGGCATTGTTGCCGGTTTAGCCTTCATGAATGTGATGCGAGCCTTCTATTCCGGCTTTCTTATATACGGTGACTCCGGCCAATATATGAACAGCCTGCAGGAAGCCGCTTTTATCATCATCCCATTCCTCGTTTGGTGTATTGCCAACTGGTCCTTAACGACGTTAATGGACGGTGAAGGCACCTTTAAGGATATCGTGATCGCTACTGGCTACTCGATGCTGCCGCTGCTCGTGGTATCCGTGATTCAACTGGTTTTCAGTTGGTTCCTTACAATAGATGAGATAGCCTTCTATTTAATGTTTGAATCGATCGCCACGCTATGGTTTATCGGCTTGCTGTTTGTCGGCACGATGACAGCGCACCAATATACACCGCTCAAAACAGTCATCACGATGCTGCTTACGATTGTCGTGATTGGAATTATCATCTTCTTGACGTTATTGTTCTTCAGCTTGGTACAGCAGTTGGTCATATTCGCGACAACAGTCTATAGGGAATTGTCATTACGTTAACGAGGTGGAGCCATGAACAAACGAATAATCCTCATAGTTGCCGCGGTGTCGGCATGTCTCCTGCTTCTGGTCATATGGCTGCTGTTCGAACGGAATGACGACAGCTATCAACAGGCCATGGCGGCTGCTGAACAGCGGATGTCCGCAGACCTTGCCTCGGTGAGCGCCATGTCGGATGAGGCAAAGGCTGATTGGAAGCCCGATCCTAAAGCTGCGCCGGCAGGCTTTACGAAGGAAGCTGAGACAAAGCAGTTAGTCTTGTATATGAACCGGGAGACGACAGAGATTGCCATCAAGAATAAGGATAGCGGCAAGATATGGCGTTCTAACCCGGAGGGACGCGAGAATGACCCGATTGCCTCGGGAGCTAATAAGAAGCAGCTGTCCGCACTCTTCAGCGTCACCACTACAACAAAGAATGGTCAGCCTGTGGAAATGAACAGCTTCTCGGACAGTGTCGAGGCAGGTCAAGTGAAGTTGGAAAGTATCCAAGACGGCGTGAAGGCGACCTATACCATCGGAGTGATGGGGCGCGGCTTGGATTCAATCCCCATGGTGATTAGCAAGAGTCGGATGGAGGAGAAGATTCTTAACAAGCTGACAGATACGAAGAAGCAATCGGAGATCAAGAAGCGTTTCAAGTACGATGAGGCAACTGAAACGTACACGCGCAGAGAAATAAGCTCGGTTGCGATCAATTCGGTATTGGCGATTCTAGACGAGGCCGGATATACCGAGGAAGACCTTGCTTATGATTTAGCTGAGAACGGTGCTGAAGGAGGAAGTTCGAAAGAGTTTGCGCAGTATGAGCTTCCGGTTGAATTCAAGCTCGCCGGTGATCGTCTGAACGTTCGGATCAACAGCGCCGACATTAAACAGCTTGGGTCATTGCCGATTCAAACGATAACGGTGATGGAAATGTTCGGGGCGGCGGACAGCAAACAGTCGGGATATATGTTTGTGCCGGATGGCTCAGGCGCGCTCATTCACAATAACAACGGCAAGACCGCTTCTCCGGCTTATATCGCGCCTGTATATGGTGTTGATCAAGCCATTATGCCAACGGAACAGCTGAATGTGCTGGAACCGATACGGATGCCGGTATATGGCATGAAGCAAGGGGACGATGCTTGGCTTGCGATCATCGAGAAGGGGGATGCGATAGCTACTATCAAGGCGGATGTAAGCGGCCGACTCCACGATTACAATATCGTGGCTCCGCGCTTTACGTTGAAGAGCCAAGACAACCTGGTTATTACCGGTGCGGGTAAATCAACCTCCAACGTTGTTAGTCAGACGCATCCATATCAGGGGGACCTTATAGTCAGCTATGGTTTCCTTCATGGCGAGAAAGCGAATTATGCCGGGATGGCCGAGATGTACCGCAATTATCTGGTTGATCGCCATGGCTTGACTCCATTGGAGCCGCAGCCGAACACACCTTTCACACTGGAATTGGTTGGCGGAACAGAGACATTCAGATCATTTCTCGGTGTTCCTTATGACGCGGTGGAAGGTTTGACGACATATGATCAAGCGTTGGATATTATCACTCAGCTGCAGGATAAGCAGATCGATGCGATAAAGCTTCGATACAGCGGCTGGTTCAACGGAGGGCTCTTTCACTCCGCTCCAGGTAAGGTAGATTTTGATGGAGCCGTAGGCAGTGCAAAGGAATTCAACCGATTCGTACAGGAGGCGTCTAAGCGCAATGTCAGCGTGTATCCTGATGCGGCGTTTAATCGGATCTATAAGGAGGGAGCTGGTTTCAGCTCATCCAAGGATACGATCAAGTACATGTCGCAGCTGCCAGCTTCAGTCTATGATGTTGATATGCCAACCTTTTTGCACATAAAAGATTTGTTCTCTTATTACCCGCTTGCTGAGCATCGGCTTCCAGATCTGATGGAATCATTCACGAAGCAGATGAGCAAGACTGCTGTCACAGGATTGTCCTTCCGCGATCTGGGAGAAGACTTGAACTCCAACTTTGATAACAGCAGACCTGCGACACGTCAACATAACGCTGCAATCGTAGAAATGGAGCTGGAGAAAGCGAAGCAGTCATTTCCAGATCTGATGGTTAGCGGAGGAAATGCGTACACGCTTCCGTATGTGAAGGCGGTTGTCAACGCGCCTAACGGCAACAACGGCATCAACATCACAGATGAAGCCGTTCCTTTCTATCAACTGGTTCTGCATGGCTACGTGGATATCTCCGCCGCACCATTTAATGAAGCGTTGGATCAGTCGAGTCGGATGAATGTACTGAAGGCAATTGAAACCGGCAGCAACGTGTATTATCGCTGGATATATGAGAAGGGTACAGATCTGACGAAGACGACCGCCAATATGCTGTATGCGAATCATTATCAAAATTGGATCGATGAAGCAGTTCAAACCTATCAAGAAGTCAACGAGGCCTTAAAAGGGGTGCGGCATATGACGATAACCGGACATTCAGAACTGTCGGATCGTGTGTATTGTACCACCTATGAGGACGGCACTAAAATTTACGTGAATTATAACGAATGGCCTGTTTCCGTCGATGGCATATCGATAGATGGACTGGGCTATAAGGTAGGAGGAAACTGACATGCGTAAATCTCGCCTAACTTTATCGCGCAAGAAGGCAATGATGGGCATGCTGTTCGTCCTGCCCTGGTTCCTTGGCTTCGTATTCTTATTTACAGTTCCTCTGCTCCAATCCCTTCAGTACAGCTTCAGCAATCTGAAGATGGGGGAGACGGGGCTGTCGCTGAATCCCATAGGCTGGGCTAACTATATTGAAGTCTTTACCGTTCATCCGACGTTCAATCGAGTGCTGTATGAGTCGGTAATTAATATGGTGATCAATGTACCCTTGATTATCTTTTTCAGCTTATTCATAGCTACGATATTGAACCAGAAGTTCAGAGGACGCTCGTTTGCGCGCGCAATCTTCTTCCTGCCGGTCATTATCTCAACAGGACTAATATCAAGTCTGGATTGGGCGGATTTCATGGGCCAAGCCGCACAGGGAAGCTCGATTGCGGATAGT
This sequence comes from Paenibacillus marinisediminis, assembly GCF_054343325.1. Classification (NCBI taxonomy): domain Bacteria; kingdom Bacillati; phylum Bacillota; class Bacilli; order Caryophanales; family Paenibacillaceae; genus Paenibacillus; species Paenibacillus marinisediminis. The sequence continues at coordinate 289,446 of NZ_JBTGUH010000005.1, read as the reverse complement.
GCAAGCGGAACGCTGACAGCTTTGAAGAATTTCGAGCTGGAGCGAATTCTGTTCCAGATGGGCGTCCCCTCTGGATTGATCCACTATCTCTCAGATGCGGTTAACCGCATCTACCAGATCATCAGTGCTTCTGGTGTGCAGATCATCATCTTTTTAGCAGGGCTTCAATCCATATCACCGTCATTGTATGAGGCTTCGCGGATTGAAGGAGCGACGGCGTACGAGAATTTCTGGAAAATTACGTTTCCGCAAATGACACCGCTCATCCTGACAAACACCATCTATTCGATCATTGACTCTTTCTTGAATAGCCCGATGTCAGGCTTGTTGAAGACCACATCCTTTAGGCTTTACAACTTTGGATTGAGCGCGGCCATGTCCTGGGTTTATTTCCTTACTATACTGGTGCTCCTTGGCTTGTTTACACTCATTATTTCAAAGAGGGTGTTCTACTATGATTCGTAAGCAAGAGTTCTCTGTCACCGAGAAGGTCGAACAGGCTGCGGAATCAGTTCACAGACATTTACCGGCAGTGTCGAATAAGAGCAAAGAATGGCTGTGGAAGATATTCCGCACCGTGCTCCTAGTTGGAATCAGCTACGTTATCCTTTATCCCATTCTTCTCAAAATATCGATTGCGTTTCGGGGACAAGAGGATATGTTTGATCAGACGATCTTCTGGTTCCCTAAGCATGTGTCATTCGATAACTTCATCTACGTTATGGAGAAGATGAATTATTGGGGGTCGCTGATGAACACGCTCTTCATAGCGGCTATGGCGGCTATTCTGCAAACCATTTCATGTGCGCTGGCGGGCTACGGATTTGCGCGTTTGAAATTTTGGGGATCCAGCGTTCTGTTTGTGATGGTCATCTTCACGATTATCGTGCCGCCGCAAACGATTATGGTTCCTACTTATTTGCATTATCGCTATTTCGATTTATTAGGACTAGTCGAATTGCTGACCGGTAAGCCTGAGCTTAATCTGCTCAATACACAGTGGCCGTTTATCTTGTCGTACCTGACAGCGACTGGTCTTAAGAACGGACTTTATATTTTTATATTCCGCCAGTTCTTCCGGTCTCTGCCGAATGAGCTGGAAGAAGCGTCCCTAGTAGATGGAGCGGGACCTTTCAGAACATTCAGAAGCGTTATGCTGCCGAATGCGGTGCCAGCTATCGTAACCGTCGTGCTGTTCTCGTTTGTATGGCAGTATAGCGATACCTATTACGTATCCATGTTCTTAACGGAATCATCCGTGTTGTCCATGCAATTGTCAGCTCTGCCAGGTACGCTTGGCTTAAACAGCTCTGAGCCTATTCTGAACTCGTACCGACTCAATGCGGGTATTGTATTGGTCATTATCCCATTGATCATCTTCTACCTGCTGCTGCAGAAGAAGTTTGTCGAGAGCGTAGAACGTTCAGGTATTGTTGGATAGAAAGGGACGTAAGACTTCTAAGAGGATGAAGGGATGATAAAAATGCTACAACGCAATCTAGCGGCTGGCTTGCCCTATCAATTAGATTCGGTGCGAGGAGCGGCGATCCTGGAGCAAACGCTATTGACGGACGGACAACGGGCGGAACTGGACCCGGATGATCCACGGTGGGTTCGCTTCTCAGAAGGGACTACACACGGAATCATCCTTGACTTTGGTGACGAGAAATCGATTGAGCGTGTTGCAATCCGGTTCTTGCAGTATACGGATAAGAAGGTGTTTTTCCCGGCTACCGTATCCGTATTTGCATCCGCGGACGGACAGGAATGGGAGCTTGCCGCTCACATTCCTACCCGGAAGCCAATGTGGCATGCCGGTCCGCCGCATGACCAGCTCTACGTATGGGACGGTAAAGCGGATGGCCTGCGTACGGGAGATAAGGAAGCGAAGTCCTTCGCGGCACGATACTTGAAGGTAACTCTTACAGCCGATCTCAATCTCATGGCTAGTGAGCTGGAGGTATGGGGAACAGACGCGGTTACGGATGAAACGGGCAGAACAGAATCGTATCTGTCCGGGTATATGGCTCCGGGAGAACATACGGCTGGCATCCATGACCTGGTGCTGCTCTACAATGGACATTATTCCAACGGCAATGGAGTATGGACGAAGGATAACATCATCCCTTATATCAGCTATGTCGATGAACAGGGCAAGTCTGTCGATTGGATGTTTGACGGCGTGTTATATCTTGGATTGTTGAGTCCTTCCGGACTCAGCTTTGAAACGGGAACCGCGGTGATCGAGACGGAATGGAAATGGTATCTCAATAAAACCTTTGGTGATGACGGTGATCTTCATCAATTGAATGAAGCGGTGAAAGAGACGGCTGCACAGCTAGAGCAATCGGATAAACGTATGAAAGTCGTACTCATGCTGCCTAACCCAGGCACGCTTAGCTCCTCGTTCGAGATTAAGGATGGCCAATTAGCCGCTTATGATGGCGGTCCGCTCAGTGTGGCGGAAGAGCTTGCCATGAAGAAGATGCTGATGCGCTGGTATATGGATCAACTCATGACCAGATGGAGCTCGAAGGGCTACGATCATTTGGAACTTTCAGGCATCTATTGGCTGAGCGAAGGCGTAAGTGTTGACATCCCGCAGGAAGATAGCCTGATCCGCTATATGAGTGAGCTCGTGCATGAACAGGGCCTGCATTTCTTCTGGATTCCATTTTTCTACGGCTTACGCAGCTTTGACTGGAGAGAGCTGGGATTCGATGCTGTCGTATTGCAGCCGAATCACTTCTTTAACGGTACGAAGGAAGAGCGTATAGAAGATACGGCTTATTTGGCCCAGCTATATGGAGTAGGCGTCGAGATGGAATGCGATGAAAGGATGAATGAGGATCCCGCATATCGCCGCAGGTATATAGAGTACCTGAACGGAGGCGTTAAGTACGGCTATATGACGAATACCTTGAGAGGGTATTATCAAGGGAACACTTCATTGCTGGACAGCGCTCGCAGCACGAATCCTGAGCACAGAGAGCTATACGATTGGACTTATCAATTTATAAAGGGCGTATATGAGATCCAGGAGCTAGAGTAAGATGGGAGTGGATTAGATGAGTACAATGCCGGCGTATTATACGGAAATGATTGAACATGCGTTGCAAAAGACAGCCGCCAAGCAAAACGATCAATTGTTGAACTTCATCTTTATTACCGACCCGCATCATACCCTCGGCGGCAACCAGTTATATGCGGCGCAAGCGATTCAGCGTCTTGCGGAGACACTTCCTCTAGATTTTATCGTATGCGGAGGGGACTTAAGCATAAATGGGGGTAAGGATGCGGTAGTCGCCGCGCAGAAGGAAATCTTGGGCTGTTTGGGTGGCACCCCCGTACCATTACTAACCGTCAACGGCAATCATGACGATAATTCCATCATTGATTGTATGAACAAGTCGAACAGTACGGAGAATGTCATCTTTCCTTCCGAATTGTACGAATACGGGTTTCGCCAATTAGAAGGCCGAGCGACGTTCGATACGGGCAATGAATTTGGCTTGTATTATTACATGGACATTCCATCCAAGAGAACGCGTGTCATCGTGCTTAATTGCATTGATATTCCGTATGTGACGACACCTGAAGGCGCATTGACATATCATGGTCAATGGGATTATCTCTTCTCCAACAGACAGCTGAACTGGGTTGCGAATAAGGCGCTTGATTTTAGCAGCATGCCTGACCGGGAACAGTGGCATGTACTCATCTTTTCACATGTCTCATTGGTGCTGGACGATGTGTACGGAAGTGATATCGGCGTTACGAATGGCGAGGCCATGTGGGATCTCATACGCGCCTTCCATGACGGGGTTCCGTATACGTCCGCATCGACTGGCGGGAATGAAGATTTTGCATACGACATCGCCGTTGATTTCACAGAGCAAGGCTCTATGAAGGTGATCGCCAGCATGTTCGGACATGTTCATTACGACCAATCGATAGAGAGAGACGGAATGAAGATGATCTCGACGAATAATGCCTATACACATAAGGAGTTCGAAATTTCACCAGAGAGGATAGAGGGGACGGCTTCGGAAACCGTGTTCGACATTATCACAGTCGATCTAGCCAGCTCCGAAATGGTTCTGGTGCGTGTAGGTGCCGGCGAGGACAGGATCATTCACTTTTAGAAGAATACGGATTGAATTGAAAAGACACCGCGCAGGTGTCTTTTTTATTGGAGTGAATCATTCACTAAGTGTATTAGACCCGAAATAACGAGCGTAATATCAAAGGAATCAACTTAAGGTCTTCATCATTACTATAAGGACAGAGGTGAGATTTCCTTTATGAGCAAGACGATCGTTATTGTGCTGGATGGGCTTCGTTATGACGTTATGGTCTCTTCGATGGGATATGTAAACCATTTGTTGGAGAAGAAGCTGGCTGCGCTATACAGGGTAAAGTCTGAGCTTCCTAGTCTGTCGCGTCCTTTGTATGAGGTGCTGCTTACCGGTACGCCAAGTTGGATGAACGGCATAACGGCCAATTCAGTTGTCAGAAAATCCACGTTTCCGAGCGTCTTTCATTTGGCGCGTAAACATGGGCTGAAAACGGCCGCAGCCGCATATTATTGGGTGAGTGAGTTGTACCAGCAGGCACCGTTCGATTATCTCACGGACCGCATTCAGCATGATGAGAACATGCCTATTCAGCATGGGATGTTTTACTTTGAGGATCACTACCCGGACTCTCATCTGCTAGCGGATGCGGAGCATCTGAGACAAGTGTACGATCCTGACTTTCTGTACATACATTCCATGAATATCGATGATATGGGTCATAAGTTCACCTCCAATTCCGCTCAGTATCGCGGCGCCGCGCTCAAGATGGACCAGTTGCTGGCGATGCTCTTACCGCAATGGAAGGTGGAGGGCTATAACATTCTGATCACGGCTGACCACGGTATGAATACCGATGGTCATCACGGAGGGACAGGTGAAGCGGAGCGGGACGTAGGTCTCATCGCAATCGGGGATCATTTTGAGCCAGGCAACTATACGGTTCAACAATTGCCACAACTGGCGCTCGCGCCCCTTATGTGCGCGCTACTGGACATCCCAGTATCGGAGCACATGGTGGAAATACCAATTCACGGTTATCGGAAGCGAGTTTAATCGACATTTGGAGGGGAAGAGGAGGTGCAGGAGGAATGGGAATGTTAGGCGTGAAGAAGAGAGGCTTAATGGTACTGCTTCTAGTCTTGGTTGTGTTGCTTGCTGCGTGCAGTTCCGGCTCCAAGAAGAGTGACGGCGGCGGTACTTCCACGGCATCGGATAATCTTACGCTTGAAGAGCTTGTGCCTCTGGCTAAGAAGGAAGGGAAGCTCGCAAGCGTAGGTATGCCGGATTCCTGGGCGAACTGGAAAGGAACATGGGACGACCTGAAATCGAAGTACGGCATCGATCACACAGATACCGATATGTCCAGCGCGGAAGAGCTGGCGAAGTTCGAGACGGAGAAGAACAATCCTCCGGATATTGGCGATGTCGGAATTGCATTCGGTCCGGTAGCAGAACAGAAGGGACTGACGCTGAAGTATAAGACGCAGTACTGGGATGAGATACCTGCCTGGGCCAAGGATGATGATGGCGACTGGGTAGTTGGCTACACCGGTTCTATCTCCTTCCTATGCAACAAAACTTTGGTGGATACTTGCCCGAAGAGCTGGGCTGACATCAAAGCAGGCAAGTATAAAGTGTCGGTCGGCGATGTGACGAAGGCATCGCAGGCCCAGCACGCGGTGTTGGCGGCGGCTCTTGCATTCGGCGGCAGTGAGAGCAACTTGAAGCCGGGGCTTGATTTCTTCGCAGAGCTGGCAGAGCAAGGACGAATTGCGAAGACGGACGTCAGCGTGCCAACGATTCAGAAGGGTGAAGGCGAGGTCATCCTGCTATGGGACTTCAACTCATTAGGCTACCGGGAGCAGATTGATCCAGCCAAGTTCGATGTGCATATCCCTTCAGAAGGCAGTGTCATCAGCGGATATGCTTCGGTCATCAACAAGAACGCAGCTAATCCGAATGCGGCGAAGCTTGCTCGAGCCTACATATTCAGCGATGAGGGCCAGGTTAATCTGGCTAAAGGCTTTGCTCGTCCGATTCGTACGGGCGTGAAGCTTCCAGACGATGTATCGGCTAAGATGATCGACGAGAAAGAGTACGCGAACGTTAAACCGATTCAAGACTTTAAAGTATGGGAAAATGCACTCAAGGAGTTGCCGCAATTATGGCTAGAACAGGTGCAATCCAAAGTAAAATGATGCTGCTTGTCCTGCTCCCGCTTATCCTCTGGATCAGTGCGTTCGAGCTGCTCCCAATCGCGGGTATGATTGTCATGAGCTTTCAGGATGATGCTGGCCAAGGGTTCTCCCTTGGTCAGTATGTTAAGAGCTTCTCCAGTCCGCTCTATCAGCAGGCGATCATTAACAGTGTTAAAGTATCCCTCTTCTCCAGTGTTATCGCCATCATCATCGCTATTGTGTGCGCATATTCCATTACTCGCTTTACGACCAGGGTAAGAGATATCATGCTGATGATCTCCAACATGATTACGAACTTCGTCGGTGTGCCGCTGGCCTTTGCCTATATGATTCTATTCGGAGGTAATGGCGCGTTCATCCTATTAGCCAAGGAAATGGGTTGGAGTACACTCGCTAGCTTCGATCTCTATTCGGGAACCGGCCTATTGCTGACTTACACCTATTACCAGACACCGCTTGCCATTCTGCTTGTGTACCCGATCTTCCACGGCATTCGCGATGAATGGAAGGAGGCAGCCTCCCTCCTTGGCGCTGCACCTTGGAAGTTCTGGCGCCATATAGGCATCCCAGTTATGCTGCCAAGCCTGCTCGGTACGTTCAGCATTCTCATTGCCAATTCGCTGGGCGCCTACGCGACAGCATATGCCTTGACCGGCATCAATTACAATTTGCTGACGATTCGCATCGCAGCTCTGGTGTCGGGCGATATCTTCCCTAATTTCCAATTGGGCAGCGCTCTGGCCGTCATTCTGGCGTTAATCATGCTGATCTCACTGTTCATCAGTGAACAGATGTCGCGCTGGTCGAGGAGGAGAGGTCTGTGAAATCGACAGGTACAGCCGCTAAGCGGCATAAGACATCGAGGCAAGCCGGGAGAAGCGGGAAATGGCATGTGTCGGTTATTGTCGTGCTGCTCTTATATCTGTTTCTCCCGATTATCGGCACCTTACTATTCTCATTGGCCAAGGAATGGCAGAACGACATTATCCCTACGGCGTACACGCTGAAATGGTACGGGCAGCTCTGGACCGATCTGAGATTCTATGCGGCGATGGGCAGAACGGTTCTTGTCAGTGTGTTGACGGTATCGATTACACTTACGATTATGATCCCGGTGATCTTCGTGCTCCATGTGTATTATCCGAAGTGGGAGAAGCTTCTGCAAGTTTCGATTATGCTTCCGTTTGCCTTCCCGCCAGTGGTAGCGGCCATCGGCTTGATTAAGATCTATTCCTCGGAGCCGGTTGCGATCACGGGTACGATCTGGATTCTGCTCGGCGTCTACTTCGTCATGATCCAGCCTTTCATTTATCAGAGTGTAAAGAACAGTCTCGACACGATCAATGCGATCGATTTAGTGGATGCGGCAGAGGTGCTGGGAGCGAGCAAGATGACAGCCTTTCGCAAAGTCATTCTTCCCAATATCCTGCCGGGCACATTAGTAGCCAGCCTGCTGTCCTTCTCCATGATATTTGGAGAGTTCGTCATGTCGCGTATGCTCGTTGGCGGTGATTACGAGACGATCCAGATGTATCTGTACAATCAGATGAAGACGTCCGGCCAGTCCTCCAGCGCGGTCGTCATGACTTATTTTCTATTAATATTATTGCTGTCAGGGCTTGTTCTGAAGCTGGGCGGCTGGAAGTCGCAAGGGTACAAGAAGACGTCGGTGCAGGAGGAAGAATCATGAGCTTTGTACGCGTTGAAGGGGTAAGGAAGAGCTACAATGAGCTTGCTGTACTGAAGGACATCTCATTTACGTTGGATGAGGGAGAGTTCCTCACACTGCTAGGCCCATCGGGTTGCGGGAAGAGCACGCTGCTGCGTGCGATTGCAGGGTTACATCCCATTGACTCCGGTAAAATGTTCATCGGTAATCGAGATATTACGGCGTTGTCGCCGAAGGATCGGCGAGTGGGAATGGTATTTCAATCGTATGCGCTGTTTCCGAATATGACCGTGTTCGAGAACATGGCGTTTGGGCTCAAGATGGACAGGATGAAGAAGGCGGAGTACACCTCCTTGGTAGAAGAAATGATCGAGATTACCGATCTGAAGGGCAAGGAGAATCAATATCCGCATCAGCTATCCGGGGGCCAGCAGCAGCGTGTGGCGCTGGGGCGCTCACTCGTGAAGCGTCCGAAGGTGCTGCTGCTCGATGAGCCGCTAAGCGCGCTGGATGCGAAGATTCGTCGGACGCTGCGCAGCGAGATTCGCCAGCTTCAGCGGAAGCTGAACATGACGACGATCTTCGTCACGCATGATCAGGAAGAGGCGCTGACCATATCCGACCGGATTATCGTGATGAATCACGGCGAGATCGAGCAGCAAGGGACGGCGGAGAGAATCTATGCCGCTCCGGATACGGAATTCGTCGCGCGCTTCATCGGCAGCTATAATGTGTGGCATCGAGGTGAACTGGAGCAGGCGGGGTTCTCACACATCCCTCACGGCGAGCTGTTTGCTGTTCGCCCGGAGGTCATTGCGATTCAGCCGCAAACGGCTCTGGATCGGAAAGCTGTTGGGTACATGCAGGCCGTGGGGCAGATCAACAATCTGTCTATCTTGGGCAATGTGGTGCGTTATCAGGTAAACGTTGATGGATTAGACGTGTCCGTGGATGTTTTGAATAATGCGGAGCATCGGCTGCTGCGGGAGAAAGATCTCGTGACACTAACGATCCCGGGAGACAAATGCCGCCCGCTTAAGAAGAATGCTTAGGGCTAGGACTATTCAATGAGACCGTACAGGCACTCTGTGTGAGCAGAGTGTCTATTTTGTATATTTATTCCATGTGAACAATTCGATTTGCTCAAGTCACCGTTTCGAAATATAATTATAATAATTATGCACATTTTTGCAGAAAGAGAGCGAATTCAGTATGGGACGTAAATGGAATAATATTAAAGAAAAGAAAGCATCCAAGGATGCCAACACGAGCCGCGTATATGCCAGATTCGGAAGAGAAATATACGTAGTTGCGAAGCAGGGCGAACCGAATCCTGACTCCAATCAGGCGTTGAAGTTCGTGCTTGAGCGTGCTAAGACTTATAATGTGCCAAGAGCGATCATCGACCGTGCGATTGAAAAGGCTAAGGGCGGTTCCGATGAGAATTATGAAGAGCTTCGATATGAAGGCTTCGGCCCTAACGGATCGATGGTTATCGTAGACGCATTGACGAATAACGTAAACCGTACAGCGTCTGAAGTCCGTTCTGCATTCAACAAGAATGGCGGCAGCTTGGGCGTAAGCGGATCTGTATCCTATATGTTTGAGCAGACTGCGGTCATTGGTTTAGAAGGTAAGACAGCCGATGAAGCGTTGGAAATCCTAATGAACGCGGATGTAGATGTTCGCGATATTATGGAAGAGGACGATACGATTATCGTATATGCTGAGCCGGATCAGTTCCATGCTGTCCAAGAAGCGTTCAAGAATGAAGGCGTCACGGAATTTACCGTTGCGGAGATCTCCATGATTCCTCAGAACTATGTAACGATTCCAGAAGACGTGCAGGCGCAATTCGAGAAGATGATCGATGCGCTGGAAGATCTGGACGATGTTCAACAGGTATACCATAACGTAGAGCAAGAAGATTAATTCGAAGAAGAGCATGTCCCTTGAGTGGTTTTTTCTACTTAGGGACACGCTCTTTTTTATTCCAAATCTTGCTATTATTATGGGGTTTGATTATACTCTAGCCACTATAGAATCGCGTATTTCTACCGAGGAGGGATCAAATTCCGATGAATTTAGTCGTCAAGTTGATGCGAGAATTCAAAGACCGCGATACCCAGCGTAAGCTGAAAGGCTATCGGGACAAAGCGGAGCTCATCAGGAAACGGAATTTGGAAGCGTGGGATGACAAGCAACTGCAAGCGGAATCTCTTCGGCTGAGAAAGGAAGCGAAATCGGGTACGCCTTTGGACGAGCTGCTTGTCGATGCTTATGCGCTAGTTTGTGAGGCAGCGAAGAGAACGCTCGGATTACAGCCCTACGATGTCCAGATCATGGCAGCCATCGCTCTGTATGAAGGATTTTTGATCGAGCAGCATACCGGCGAAGGAAAAACGCTCTCTGCTGTCATGCCTGCTTATCTACATGCGCTAACCAGCGAAGGCGTTCATGTGCTGACTTTTAATGATTATTTGGCAAATCGAGATGCGGATTGGATGGGCCCGATCTATCGTTTCCTCGGGTTAACGGTAAAAGCGGTTCAGGCGGGAATGAGCTTATCTGAGAAACGGGAAGCGTACGCTGCGGATATAACCTATGTTACGGCCAAAGAGGCGGGATTCGATTATTTGCGCGACACGATCGCTCTCGACGAAGTCGATACCGTGCATCGTCCTTTCCACTACGTCATCGTAGACGAAGCGGATTCACTGCTTCTTGACGAAGCGCGAGTGCCTCTAGTTATCGCGGGCGAGCCGGGCTCATCCGGCAACGACGGCATTCGTTTCGCAGCAGTGGCTAGGCAGATCGAGCAAGATGAGCATTGCGAATTCGATGAGTTCAATCGGAACGTCTATTTAAATGAAGCAGGCTCAACGAAGGCGGAATCGCTGCTGGGATGCGGCAATTTGTACGAGAGCCATAATAGTCATTTGTTAATGTCGTTAAATTGCGCACTGCATGCGGAATTGTTATTGAAAAAAGACGTCGATTACATTGTCCGGAACGGTAAAATTGAGCTGATCGACGAATACACCGGCCGTGTGGCGGAGAACAGGTATTTGCCCGACGGGTTACAAGCCGCGCTTGCAGCCAAAGAAGGGCTGCAGTCGCAAGCCGGCGGGAAAATTCTCGGTACCATCACCCTTCAACACTTCCTTAGCCTATATCCGAAGATTTGCGGAATGACGGCTACTGCGCAAGCTTCCGCTATGGAATTCGAAGAGATTTATAAGCTGGAGGTCGTGCAAATTCCGCCGAATCGGCCAAACATACGGATCGACCATTCGCACCGAATTTATACCCATAAAGAAGCCAAACATAAGGCACTTGTACAAGAAATCTTGTCCGTCCATTCAACGGGACGTCCGATTCTCATTGGTACGTCAAGCGTCGGGGAGTCTGACATGCTGGCGGAGGCGCTAGCGATAGCCGACGTACCTTGCCATGTTCTGAATGCGAAAAACGACGCAAAAGAAGCCGAGATCATCGCCAAAGCGGGAGAAATCGGCGCCGTCACGGTGTCTACGAATATGGCGGGACGCGGCGTCGACATTCGGCTCGGCGGCGGCGACCCTACACAAGCAGAGGCTGTCGCCAAGCTGGGCGGGTTGTACGTGATTGGTACGCATATGCACCAAAGCGTGCGGATCGACAACCAACTGCGCGGGCGTTCTGGCCGCCAAGGTGACCCGGGAGCCTCCGTATTTTTCGTAAGCTTGGAAGACGAGTTGATGCTAAGGTTCGGCATCGATAAAGCGATACGTGATCTTAGGCAGGATGAGGCTCTCGAAGAGTCGGTGCTCCGCAGCGATATTGCGCATATTCAGCGCGTTATTATGGGCCAAAACTTCGATATCCGCCAGGAACTGAACTGTTATTCGGATATGGTGGAGGAACAGAGGCGTATTCTATACGAGGAGCGGCTCGGAATTTTGAAAGGCGAGACGCCGATGAGCCCTTCGGAGCAGCGGGTACGGCTTTATTATATCGACAAGTTCTGGGCGGACCATCTGGCATACGTTTCTTACATTCGTGAAGGCATCCATTTGACGAGCCTTGCTGACCGCAATCCGATCGATGAATTTCATGCGCAAATCATCCAAGCATACGAGCGAATTCCGGAAAAAATAAATAGAGAGTCGGCAAATATGCTCGTAAAGCTCGGAGGTTCGAATGATCCGGCTATGTGGGAAAAGTTTGGGCTGAAGAGTCCTACTTCCACTTGGACTTATATTATCAACGATCAATACATGCAGTATTTGCAGAATCCCGGTTCATGGAACGCAGGGACGATAATCGCTTATTGGATGCGCAAGGTTTTGAGGCCGGTGTTCGGGTGGTCAAAATTTTGAACAACTGACTCCCTCTGTAACCACCTTTCTTCCCGCCAGCAATATCCGTATATTTAAAGAGATAGTTGTTAATACCAGTCTATAGAACACCATCTAACAAATCTACAAATTTACCAGTGAAATTTTCCTCTTGAATCATAATTGGTATGATACTTAGTAGTTTAGAGGATTAGGGAATAAACAGAGAAAACGAGGGATGGAAATGTCGTATATCGTTGATTTTAAAAATGTGTCTACGGTTGGTTTAGAGTCTTCACCTGTAGCAGAAACGCTTGCTGGTTTACGCGCGAATGAAGCCCGTTACTTTATGAACAAATACAAGCATTCATTTACGGTTGTACCAGCTAGCGAAAGTCAGGAGAACCTTGATTACGTAAACCGAATTTTGAAAGAAGAACGTGATATTGAGTTTGCGGCCAAACCATTAGAAACGTCACGTTTTCAAGTGGAAAATATCCAATTTACCTACGTCTTTTATGAGGATGGTCTTGGGCTTAATGTCATGTATACGGTTGATGACCCTAAGAAGCGGGCCGTTGGTTTTAAGCTTTCTGAGGGGATGGAGGTACCACAGGAGTTAGAAGGGAAGTTTAAGTTTGCTAGGCAGAAGTCTAAACTGGCGGGAACCATTCGGGGCTCGTTTTTTGTAATAAAAGGACAATATTAAAGTAATGGAATCTGGAATAGCATCCAGAACGACATTTCTTGCTTTATCGTAGGAGCAGCCCGGGAGGGGTCGTCCCTTTCCCACAGGCTGGCGTCGCTCTGGATGCTGAAGGCAGCAACTTATTTCCCCTCACGATTGCGCCAATCGCGCGGAGTCATGCCGACATATTTCTTGAACACCGTCGCAAAGTGCTGGCTCGTCTTAAACCCCAAGTCCATCGCTACGCTTGTTATCGTTGAATGAGATTCCAGGAGCATCCGGCAAGCGCACTCCATACGCACTCGATCCATATAGGTTGCGGGCGATTGCCCATTAGTTTCACGGAATACACGATAGAAATGCGACTCGCTCAGTCCTGCCTCTGCCGCGAGCTGTTCATTTGTGCAACGAAGAGCCGGATTCGCCTCAATGCGAGAAGCGAGCTCCACCGAATACTGGTGCAGGTCGGGAGACTGCGAGGATGAGTTCGTCGATTGCATGAGCTGAAGCAGTATTTCTAATATATAGTGGCGCACTTGATATGCCGTTAATATCGAATTTGGCTGTTCAATGACTCTTCGCAAGTTGCGGAAGGGCTCGACAATCCCTCGGTTCGTTGAACATATACGGGGTTGATGTTTAAGCACATGAACGAATTCTTCTCGCTCTGCTTCCCCTAATGTGAACCATTCATGATGTGTTTCAGGATTTCGTATAATGATCCACCAGATCGTGCAAGGACCAATATAGTCGAAGCTGGCTCGATGTATCTCTCCCGGCCGTGTAAGGAATAGCTGCTGCGCATGCGTATGGTGCGTGACGCCGTCAACTTCCCAGCTCACTTTACCTTGTTCAATATAGACAAACTCATAAGCATCTTCATGGAAATGGATCTGCAGTGGAGCAGCCGTCTTAAAATGGTCATATCCTAACAGCTCGAATTCCGTCATGTGCATCAGCATTGGATGATCACCGTGGCGATAGACCCACCGCTCGTTGTTCTTGTTGGAAATCGTCATACCATTACCCCGATTCATATTTCATATTCTTAATGTTTCGAATCCTATTCGATATGAATGGAAAAGTCAACCCTGTTGTAGACAACCCGAATCTGTGGAAAATGGATAAGATGGGACAGCTCATATCTCCGCTCGAGGTAGTGATGGGCGGCAATCGTGACATGCACGCTGTTAACGGAGGCATCACGTATCGAGGCGCCGACGGCGAGATTCAGATCGAGATGCTGGATTCTTTCTTGGAATGTCCAGGCGAACGAAGATTGCTTCGGTTCGATCATTCCTTCGCATCCTTGACAGGCGGCATGCATGCGAATCTGCACAACAATGTCTGGGGAACCAACTTCCGGGCTTGGTACGAGGAGGACACTCTGTTCCGATTCAAGATGTACTTCAAGTCCTTCGTATAACGCAGCAACAGTAGCACCTTAATAAGAATGGTTAGGATCAGGATCAGGGTCAGGGACGCTCAAACCGTCTCTGGCCTCTTCTTGATGTCCATACGATGAGTTCAGGTTTCTTGAATTACCAGCACGATCCTTATTTGTGTTTCAAATTCTTAATGTTTCGAATCCTATTTGATATGAATCGAAAAGTAAACTCACGTGTAACCCCTTACGATGTAGCTAGATGAATGAAATTAGGAGTGAGACTATTGGCTAATCAATCTAAGAAGCATATCCATGTCGTATTCAAGACGCATCTCGATATTGGTTTTACCGATCTAGCGCAGCGTGTGACGGATCGATACATGAACGTATTCATTCCGGGTGCGATCTCAGGGGCTGAGTACTTCGCGGAGCACCCTGACAAAGGGGCCTTTATCTGGACAACAGGCTCCTGGCTGATCCACCACATCTTGAAGCACGGCAGCGAAGAAGAAAAGAGCAAGGTGGAAGACGCGATCAACAAGGGTTATCTAGAATGGCATGGTTTTCCTTTTACAACCTATACTGAATTGATGGACCCAGAACTGCTCCAATACGGTATGGAGATGACGAAGGCGCTGGATCGCCGCTTCGGCAAGCAGACAATCGCAGCCAAGATGACCGACGTTCCTGGTCATACGCGATCGATGATCACTTATCTCGCCCAGGCGGGCATCAAGTATTTGCATCTGGGCGTTAATGGATCAAGTACTGTGCCGAATGTGCCAGAAATGGCAGTATGGCGCAACCAAGACGGATCGGAGATCATCGTCCATTACAGTAAGGATTACGGCAATTCCTATGAACGGGAAGGCTTTGAGGACATGCTGTACTTCGCGCATACGCACGATAATCTCGGACCTTCATCTGTGGAGCAGATCGAGGCACAATTCCAACGGCTGAGAGAAACGTATCCAGATGCGGTTATTGAAGCCTCAACGCTGGATCGTTATGCGGAGAAAGTATGGGCCATCCGCGATACCCTGCCAGTCGTGGAGGAAGAGATCGGCGACAGCTGGATTCACGGCTCTTCCACAGATCCGTATAAGCTGGCTGCCTATCGGGAGCTTCTGAGACTGAAGAGCCGATGGTTAGCGGAAGGCGCTTTGACTACAGCAGATGAAGAATACAAGGCGTTCTGCGATGAGCTGATCATGGTAGCGGAGCACACTTGGGGGACAGATATTAAGCGTTATTTGGCGGATTATGCTCATTATGAAAAGGCAGACTTCCAGGAGGCGCGTAAACGTGATAAGACAGATGTTACCCTGAATCCGACGGGGTACCAGTTCCTGGAGAGTGGTGCACGCGCTGACATGATCAATATGTTTGGTGCGGATGCGCAATCCAGATTGGATGAGCGCTCTTACAGTATGATGGAACGTTCTTGGCAGGAACAGCGGGACTATATCACGAAAGCTGTTGCGGCACTTCATCCAGAGCGACAAGCGGAGGCGACAGCAGCGCTAGAGGGGCTCAAGCCAAGACGCGATACAGCAAGCTCAGCAGAAGCTGCGGTATTGCAAGCCGACGAGTCATACGCTCTAGGCAGCTTCAAGGTTAAGTTTGCAGATGATGGCTCTATCGTCGAGCTTCGAGATAAGAACGGCAAGGAATGGGCAGGCCCATCCAATCCGATTGGTCTATTCTCTTACGAAGCCTATTCCCAAGAAGATTATGATCGTTGGTACCGTCAGTATCATGTGATGTGGAAGTATTCATACTCTTGGGCGACTGGGGACTTCGGCAAGCCAGGGCTGGAACTGACTTCCGAGTTGATTACCCATCAGACGGTAACGCCTAAACTGAGCTCGATTCTTCACTATCAGGCCGATGGCCAAGATATCGTGAAGCTCAAGCTGCGGATGCCAAAAGAAGCTTCAGAAAAGCGTGGTGCACCTAGAGAACTCGAAGTTGAATATAGATTCGCTGTGGATTGTGACGCGGTTGAATATAAGCTTATGTGGTTTGATAAGGATGCGAACCGATTGCCGGAGGCTTCCTGGATTACCTTTAACCCTGCAGTAGACAATCCGAATCTGTGGAAAATGGATAAGCTGGGACAGCTCATATCACCGCTCGAGGTAGTAAAGGGCGGCAATCGCAACATGCATGCCGTTAACAAGGGCATCACATATCGGGGTGCTGACGGTGAGGTGCAGATCGAGATGCTGGATGCTGCCTTGGTATGTCCAGGCGAACGAAGACTGCTTCAGTTTGATCATTCCTTCGCATCCTTGGCGGGCGGCATGCATGTGAATCTGCACAACAACATCTGGGGAACCAACTTCCCAGCATGGTACGAGGAGGACGCACTGTTCCGATTCAAGATGAACTTCAAGTCCTACGTATAAATCGTAAAGATGCAGCTAGATG
Source organism: Paenibacillus marinisediminis (assembly GCF_054343325.1). Lineage (NCBI taxonomy): Bacteria > Bacillati > Bacillota > Bacilli > Caryophanales > Paenibacillaceae > Paenibacillus > Paenibacillus marinisediminis. Next base: position 272,673 of record NZ_JBTGUH010000005.1, on the reverse strand, counting down.
AATTAAGATAGGGAGTGAGATTATTGGCTAATCAATCCAAGAAGCATATCCATGTCGTATTCAAGACGCATCTTGATATCGGCTATACCGATCTGGCGCAACGTGTGACGGATCGATACATGAACGTATTCATTCCGAGCGCCATCTCAACGGCGGAGTACTTCGCGGAGCACCCGGACAAAGGGTCTTTTATATGGACAACAGGCTCCTGGCTGATCCATCACATCTTGAAGCATGGCAGCGAAGAAGCGAAGAGCAAGGTTGCTGATGCGATCGACAAGGGTTATCTAAGATGGCACGGACTGCCATTTACAACTTATACCGAATTGTTGGACCCCGAATTGCTGGCATACGGGATTGAAATGTCGCAAGAGATGGATCGCCGCTTCGGCAAACAGACGATCGCTGCCAAGATGACCGACGTTCCCGGTCATACGCGTTCGATGATCACTCAACTCGCCAAGGCGGGAATTAAATATGTGCATCTGGGCGTTAATGCCTCAAGTCATGTGCCTCATGTGCCGGAAGTATTTGTATGGCGCAATCAAGACGGATCGGAGATCATCGTTCAATACAGCAAGGACTACGGCGATTCCATTGAAATGGAAGGCCTGCAGGATATGCTGTACTTCGCGCATACGCACGATAATCACGGACCATCATCCGTAGAGCAGATCGAGGCAGAATTCCAACGGCTAAGAGAAGCGTATCCGAATGCGGTTATTGAAGCCTCGACGCTGGATCGCTACGCGGAGAAAATATGGGCTATCCGTGATACCCTGCCAGTCGTAGAAGAAGAGATTGGCGACAGCTGGATTCACGGATCTTCCTCAGATCCGTATAAGCTGGCTGCTTATCGGGAGCTGCTAAGACTGAAGAGCCGGTGGCTAGCGGAAGGCGCTTGGACTACAGCGGATGAAGAATACAAGGCGTTCTGCGATGAGCTGATTATGGTTGCGGAGCACACTTGGGGAGCAGATGTTAAACGTTATTTGGCGGATTACGCTCATTATGAGAAGGCAGATTTCCAGAAGGCGCGTAAACATGATAAGACAGATGTTGCCCTGAATCCGATGGAGTATCGCTTCCTGGAGCATAATTCACGCGGTGAAATCGTTGATATGTTCGGCGAGGAAGCGCAATCTAGATTGGATGAGCGCTCTTACAGTATGATGGAACGATCTTGGCAGGAGCAGCGGGACTATATCTTGAGAGCTGTTGCGGCTCTTCATCCGGAGCGACAAGCAGAAGCGACAGCTGCGCTGGAGGGGCTCAAGCCAAGACGTGATACGGCAAGCTCAGCAGAAGCTGCAGTATTGCAAGCCGATCAGTCATACGCACTAGGCAATTTCAAGGTTAAGTTTGCTGATGATGGCTCTATCGTCGAGCTTCGCGACAAGAACGTCAAGGAATGGGCAGGCCCTTCTAATCCGATTGGTCTGTTTTCCTACGAAACCTATTCCCAAGAAGATTATGATCGCTGGTATCGCGAATATCATGTCAGATGGAAGAATACGCACTTCTGGGTGATCGGGGATTTCGGCAAGCCGGGGATGGAGCTGACTTCTGAGTGGATTACTCATCAGACGGTAACGCCTAAACTGAGCGCTATCCTTCACCATCATGCGGAAGGCCAGGATATCGTAAAGCTTAAGCTGCGGATGCCTAAAGAAGCGGCAGATCGTCGGGGAGCGCCTAGAGAGCTCGAAGTTGAATACAGATTCTCAGTGGATTCCGACACGGTTGAATATAAGCTTATGTGGTTCGATAAGGATGCAAACCGATTGCCGGAGGCTTCTTGGATCACCTTCAACCCTGCTGTAGACAATCCGAATCTATGGAAAATGGATAAGCTAGGACAGCTCATATCACCGCTCGAGGTAGTGAAGGGCGGCAATCGCAACATGCACGCCGTCAACAGAGGCATCACGTATCGAGGTGCTGACGGTGAGGTGCAGATCGAGATGCTGGATGCTGCATTGGTATGTCCAGGCGAACGAAGATTGCTTCAGTTCGATCATTCCTTCGCCTCCTTGACTGGCGGCATGCATGTTAATCTGCACAACAATACTTGGGGAACCAACTTCCCGGTATGGTACGAGGAGGACGCGCTGTTCCGATTCAAGATGCATTTCAAGTCTTACGTATAATGTAGCAGCATTAGCATCTTAATATAAATGGTTAGGGTCGAGGTCAGGGACGATTAAACCGTCTCTGGCCTCTTTTTGATGTCCATACGATGTGTTCAGGTCGTTGGTTTATCTCAAGAGAATTGTTTATCCTCTTGATCTATCCTTCCGCAGGACTATATTAGGCAAGTTGAAGTCAGACCCAGATAAAAGATCCTCATAGAACATTTCTCTTTCTTCCTGCTCCATCTGCTGATAGGATTTGAATGTAACAAGTGTCTTTGCACTGCGAACCGTGTGGATAAGGTCAAAATGAACGTTCGGCTGTTCCACCGGCTGTTCACAGAAGATGTGAATGGAATGTGTCTGGAACGATTGTACGAATATTTTGGACGCTTGTAGACGACGATGAGCCGTATATGGGCATAAGCTATACTTCGTCAGATAGGGGTATAGGTAATTTTTACCAACAATCATACAGAAAAAGACAAGAAGCTTACTAGACGATGTTATCCTAGATGAGTATGATTAACGAATATAGAATATTGATATCTTGTAAACGCTATCCACTACTCCAAGGGGGATCACTATGTTCACGATATTAATAGTTGATGATGAAAAGATCGAAAGAGACGGAATCAAATTATTAATCGAGAAGTATAAGTATGATCTGCAAGTGATAGAGGCGGAGAATGGCGAAAAGGCTTTGGAGTATATTCGTTCATATCCTGTTGATATATTGTTCACAGATATCAAGATGCCATTTATAGGCGGCTTGGAGTTGGCGGAAGAAGTAAGCCGTATGGCGCCTGCGACGGAAATCATTATCTATAGTGCTTACGGCGAATTCGATTATGCGAGGAGAGCGCTTCACTATAATGCTTCAAGCTATATATTAAAGCCTATCGATATACATGAATTCAATGACATTATGACAAGTGTAATAGAGAAGTGCGCGATGAAGCAGCAAGAACAGATGAAAGCAGCTAAACTATTGGAAGGCTATCAGAAAGGCATCGAATACGAGAAGGAAAAGTGGCTGATTGAGCTATTGAGCGGGACGGCATCAGATCATGAGACCAAGCTTGCTGAGCAAGATATCCCGATTGCAGGCAAGCCTGTCGTATTAATGCTGATCGAGTTCACAGAACGAATATTCGATAAGCATAATGAGGCGTTCGCAGACATCGTCAATGAAGTGATTGACCGCGAATATGAGTGGCTGAACATAAATGAGCGTCAAAGTGTGCTATTTATTCATGTTTCAGACAAGCAGGAAGATATCCCGATCAAGGCATACAGCGAGGCGTTAACAGATAGGATCTCAAGGCATTTTCAGCGGTATTGCTGCATCGTATACGGCTCTGTCGTATCTGATTGGAAGCTTATCGGAGATTCGTTTGCTCAGATTGAACAGACAGCAGGATACAAATTTTTCTTTGAAGACAATGTGATCTTGTATACGGGTGATGACTTTATAGATTGCATTCCAACCCTTGATAGCGTAGATACGATTCTGGCGAATATATATCAATATATCGATGATGATGATTACACGGAAGCAACAAAGAGTATTGAACTTCTATTCAATCATTTAAGCCTCAAAGGAAACTCTTCTGCTATCTATGTGAAATATTTATGCTCGGATATGGTGAAGAAGGCTTGCGATAAGGCTGTCAAGAACCAAGATGTCGATTTTAAGCAAACGGTCGAACGCATATTTAAGAGTGATTCCATTCTTCAAGTGAAAGAAGTGGTTCTTCATGCTCTAAACGAAATAATTGGAGATAATGTCTATTCCGATGCGAATGAGACGAAGAGCCATATCGTGCTGCAGGTGATTCGGATGATTGAGAAAGAATTCATGAACGATATCAGCCTGGAGATTATCGCGAGACGAGTATCATTGAATCCTAGCTATCTGAGTCACTTGTTCAAGAAGGAGACAGGGCAGAGCTTAATTAAGTATATTACGATGTATCGGTTGGAGCAGGCTAAGGTCATGCTGCAAAAGACGAACATGAAGATTGTCGATATTTGCGAGAGCGTCGGGTACTGGAATTCATCTTACTTTTGTCTGACGTTCAAGAAATACCATGGTGTTAGTCCGCAGAAATATCGAGAAATGATAGGGTGAATAGATGCTATATACTAAAACTGTCGGTCTTGGGACCGGCTGTTTTTTTGTGCAATCTCAATTATTTGATATGTTTCTAAAATATTTAGCGTTTAGCTGAGTTTATGGGAGTGCTACGATTATTCTGAAATCTATATCTTTCGAAAGGTTGGATGATTTCATGAGGACAAAGTTAGCCTATGTGCTAGTACTAAGCATGTTATGGAGTATTTTGGGACCGCTTCCACCATCGGCGTCGGCCTCAACTTCCAGCAAGATCACGGATGTTGTTCAAAAGCCGTGGATGATCAAAGATGGCGATCAGTTGAAGTCGGAGACCGAACTGAGGATTGATAATCGTGGAGAAGTCTTCGATGCATGGGCGATGATAACTGTTGAAGGAAAACCGCCTTACATTCAATCGTTAGGCACATTAAACAAAGGGCAAAACTCCGTCATTGTCGATGTAGAAGAGCTGAATGAGGATGGAGATACGGTTCACTTTCAGATCTACGACAACGATGAGGGGACAGGCGCGCCTGTGATAGAAGTATCAAAGCCTCAAAAGAAGATTCGCCATTGGAAGGTGTTCGTTGCACATGATATGCACTTGGATATCGGGTATACGAACGATCAGCAGCAATTAAACAACGAGATCTTTCCAGGCTACTTAGATGATGCCTTCCGGTATATTGAAGAGACTGAATCATGGGACGAGTCGGATCGATTCAAATATCCAATCGAGTCTTCCTATATGCTGTACGATTCCGCTCGTTATTCGAGAGATGCGGACTGGTTCGAGACATTAAAGCGGAATCTGAAAGATGGAATGATAAGTTATCCGAGAAGCTACGTAAATACGGTGTATGGCGGACTCGGAACGGAAGAGTTAGCGCGGATCAATTATTTTTCATCCCGTTACTTGAAAGATCAGTTGGGTGTAGGTCCTAATGATGTTCTTCATATGACAGACAGCCCTGGATTCTCTTGGGCAGCAGTTGATTCGATGGTAGATTCCGGGGTGAAATATGCCATGCTGCGCCAGAATCCGGATCCGCTCGCTCCTTATCCTAAGCTATTCTATTATCAGGGGAAGAACGCTGATAATAAGCTATTAACCTATAATTATGGCCACTACAGCACCGATGAGATGGACTTCCGTAATGAAAATAGCAATGTGACACTTGCAAAGGCGACAGAGAAGATCATGGAGTACCATAATGAAATCTATCCTTATGACGCGATCGTCACTAACTTCACAACACCTTATGATAATCAAGGTATCACAACTTCTGTAAAGGACAATATCAAATTTTTAAATGCAAAGACGGACAGCAAAGGCCGCGATTATGTATACCCTCAATTTATCAGCTCAACAGTGAGTGATTATTTCAGTTATGTAGAAGAAAACTATAAAGAGCAGATTCCGACATTTACAGGCAATATGGAAGATTGGTGGAATTATGGGGTATCATCGACATCAGCGGAAACGGCTATAAACAAGGAGAATCACGATAAACTGCCTGCAGCAGAATTCTATGCGACGATGGCGAATCTCTTTGCCGACTCCTATTATCCATATGAAGATATCGCAAACGCTTACAAAAATATGATTATTTACGATGAGCATTCCTGGGGCAGTGAATTTCCTCAGCCTGATGATCAATGGCGTTGGAAGCGGAATAATGCCATATCTGCCAATCAGTTATCCGATCAAGTTATGAAGAGCTCGCTTACTGCTCTAGGGAAGGCCATTTCGACAGACGGACCAGAGATCGCTGTGTATAATGCGCTGTCGTGGGAGCGTTCTGATGTCGTCGCAGTTGAACCAGGACAATTGCCCAATCACTTTGACATAGTAGATAAGGAAACAGGACAACCGGTTGAGTACGAAAAAAGGGAAGACGGCACAGTAGTGTTTGTCGCTGCTAATGTACCAGGGTTGGGATATAAGATGTATAGCATTAAGGAGCGAAACGATGATCCTGTGTTTCAATCCAATGTGATCGCAACGTCCAACACGTTAGAAAATGATTTTTATAAGGTGACGTTTGACGAGACAGGAGCAATTGTCAGTATCTTGGATAAGTTGCATGGCAATAAAGAGATGGTTGATGTAACCGCTCCTTATCAGATGAACGAATATGTTTATTTCACAACGAAGAAGATGAGCCATGATGTACTGTCAACGCATCAAGTGGAGTCTTCGGAAATGACACACCGTGTTGGATCTGTATCAGGTACGATAACGGCTACAGGCAGCGCAGTAGGCGTGAATGATATGAAACGTAATGTTGTTCTGTATGATGAGCTTCCTCGCATCGATATCATTAACGAGGTTGATAAGTCTGACGCACCGTCTTATCAGACACAGGATGAGGAAGCGTTCTTCGTCTTCCCGCTCAACATGCCCGACTTTATGGTCCGGCATGAGATGCCGACAGGTGATTTAAGACCTTATGTGAATTCGGATATCCATAATCCTGAAAATGAGCAGTTCTACTCATCCAGCACAGCCTACTATACCGTGAACCGCTGGATCAATGCATCTAACCAGGAGGACTATGGTATCACCATGTCGCTGTTATCGAATCCAATCGTGCAGTATGGAGAGCGGAGATCTGCGCTCGGTCCTTGGGATTACAACATGGAGAAGCCATGGATCTATAGCTTTGTATTCAATAACAAATGGCATGTTAACTTCCAAAAAACACAGCCTGGACCGGTGACCTTCAAGTATTCGCTCACTTCCCATGAGGGAGGCGACTGGAAGCAAGGAAGAGCAGATCAGTTCGGGATGGAGGTCAATAATGTACTTCGAGCATCCGTGATCTCGGAGGAGCAGAAGAACCGAACCTTAAAAGCCAATCAAGGCCAGTTCCTATCGATTGACAAGGATCATGTTGTGTTAACCGCAGCGAAGCCTGCTGAGTCCAATGATGACGGAATTATTCTTCGCTTTAACGAAACGCTTGGTATCGATACAGAGGTCACCGTCGATTTAAGCCTTCTGAATCCGAAAGAAGTAACGGAAACGGATCTGGTAGAAAATGATCGGCAATCTCTTAAGCTTAATCAAGGAAAAGTGAAATTTCCTATAGAGGGTCACGGATGGAAGACTATTCGTGTAGAGCGTAAAGGGAATAAGCCGCAAAAAGTGAGCGAATTGTCAGCTGTTACAGACGACACCGGAACATTGGTAAGTTGGAATGCAGATAAGCATTCCGATGCTGTGCATTATGAGCTGTTTCGTGACACGGTCGCTGACTTTGAGCCGGGTTCAGGTAATTATTTGACATCGGTCAGTTCAAATCACTACTTTGACATACAAGTTAAGCCTGAACGTGAGCATGAGTATTACTATAAGGTCCGAGCAGTGAAAAGTGGCATTAAGAGCGATTATGGGAAATCGGTTGCTGCAGTGAACAAGGAGATTGCTGATCATCAAGCACCTAGTAAGCCGGAACAAGCTAACGGATATGCTCAGAGCGACACACGTGTATCGCTCGTCTGGAGTCGCTCTCTCGACAATGTGAAGGTGAAAGGATACAAGATTTATCGTGATGGCAATGAAATTCGTGATGTGTCGGCTTTCTACAACAGCTACCTGGATACAGGAGCAAAGGGCGGCGAGCAGTACGAATACACGATTAAGGCTTATGATTATGCGGGCAATTTGTCTCTGCCTTGTAACGTGGTGACCGTAACGACTAAGCCTACGCTTGTAGTAGATGGCAATATAGCTGGGCTGGCCACTGTCACGGCGTCGTCACAGTATAATGCTGACTATGGTGCTTCTAACGTAAACGATGGCCTATACGGCGTTCATGGCAAAGGCGAGTGGGCATCCAAGGGTGAAGCAGAGCTTTGGGTACGATTAGACTGGCCGAATAAGGTCATTATCAATCAAGTGGTGATATATGACCGGATCAATCTGGATGATCATGCGATGCAAGGGAAGCTGATATTCAGTGATGGAACAACAATAGAGGTTAACGATATCCCGAATGATGGATTGGATAAAAGAGTCACGTTCGATACGAAGCAAGTGAACTGGGTAAAGTTCGAAGTGACGAAAGGCAGCGGGGCTAATGTCGGACTATCCGAGATACAGGTGTACGAAGCGCCAAACCTGGCACGATCGGCAAAGGTAAGCGTCTCGTCGCAATACAATGATGACTATGATGCGAATAAAGCGGTCGACGGCATTGTAGGCGCTCACGGCACTGGTGAATGGGCTTCGAATGGGGAGTTGAATCCTTGGATTCAGCTGGATTGGGGTCAAAAGGTAAGAATTAGTCGTATTAAGCTTTCCGATCGATCGAATCTACATGACAACGCGAACAGAGGTATCCTTCTATTCAGCGATGGTACGGAAGTCCAGGTGGACAGCCTTCCAATTGACGGGGAGATGAAAGATATCACGTTCCCGGCTAAGGAAGTGACCTGGGTGAAGCTATTAGTAAAGGAAGGCACTGGATCGCATGTGGGCTTATCTGAAATTGAAGTTTATTGATGGATCGCGGAGAAACTCTAAAAATAGTCATATGATTCAAAAGAACTTATTATTTCGTAATAGCACATTATTTTCTACAATTTTGTATAGAAGGAAGAACACTACAAATCAATGAGGAGGTCACGCATGAAACGCAAATTTATAGCATTATTGATCTCAGTTCTTATGTTGTCCGTTGTTCTATCAGCTTGCGGGGGGAAAGAGAATAAAGCAGCCGAACCGGCTGATAAGGAAGGCTCGCCTTCAACAGAGGCTGCTGCGCCAGAAAAGAATTGGGATACCTTCACTCCATATAAGGATCAGGTAACCATCACACTTGGCCGACAAGGTGTCGCAGGCAATAACTTGCCTGCTGGAGACACATTGGAGAACAATCAGTTCCTCAAGTACGTAGAAGATAAACTTAATGTGAAGATTAAGTACGAGTTTTCAGTAGATGATGGAGAAGCATATAAACAGAAAGTCAATCTGGCGATTACAAGCACTTCCATTCCTGACGTGATGGTCGTAGATGAAACACAGTTCAGGAAACTAACTGAATCCGATATGCTGGAAGACTTGACAGAAGCCTATGAGAAGAGCGCATCGCCGCTCATTAAAGAATACTATAATTCATTTGATGGACGGGTACTCGATTCCGTCAAGATCGATGGAAAGCTGATGGCGCTGCCAGATACGAATCTCGCGGGCAATCATCAATTGCTGTGGGTGCGTAAAGATTGGCTGGACAAAGTTGGCATGCAGCCGCCTTCCACCTTAGATGAAGTTACTGCGGCAGCGAAAGCCTTCGTTGATCAGCAGCTGGGTGGAGAAGGCACGGTTGGTTTGACGGGGGACCCGAACTTATATATGGATGGCGCGTTCTTTACGCTAGATCCTATATTCGCAGTGTATGGATCTTTCCCACAGCAATGGGTTAAGGACTCCTCTGGTGAGATTACAAACGGTTCCATCATGCCGGAGACGAAAGAAGCGCTTGGCAAGCTCCGCGAAATGTACGCTGAAGGCTTGATTGATAAAGAGTTCGTAACACGGAAATGGAATGATAACGCTACCCTTGTTGCAAGCGGCAAGACAGGTATGGTATTTGCTCCTTGGTTCGCGGGCTGGATGTTGTCTGATTCGGTGAAGAACGATCCGACCGCTGAATGGATTCCGCTAACAGCGCCTATGGATGAGAACGGCAAGCGAAACCTGCTATTGTCCAAACCTTCTGGGCAGTATCTGGTAGTACGTAAAGGCTACGAGCATCCAGAAGCTGTCGTAAAAGCACTGAGCGTACAGTACGAGGGTCATCGCCTAAAGGATGAATCAGCCAAGTCGCTTTACGAGGGCTTGGGTGTTAGCTGGCTGAACTGGCCGTTCAATCTTCAATTGAACTATGAGGATGCTGTGTATCGTGATGCGGAAGCATTGAAAGTTGCATTGGAAAAACATGATTCTTCCAGCTTGGCACCGGATCAAGTAACCAAATATGATTCGCTCGTCATTGACGAGAAGGCACCGAAAAAGGATATTGCTCACTATGCGAACAAGCTTGCATTTTATATCGGCGGCCAAGAAGTAGAATCAGAGAAATTGAACAAGATTGAGCCAGTATTCTACGGACAGACGCCTTCTATGGTTACGAAAGGCACGAACCTGGCCAAGATGGAGAGCGAAACGTTCCTGAAGATTATTACGGGAGTAGAACCATTGGATAGCTTCGATACATTCGTCGAGAACTGGAAGAATCTTGGCGGAGACACGATCAGAGAAGAAGTCATTACAGAAGTGAACAAGTAGATCCGCATAAATAGAAGTAAACCCATAACGAGTCTAGATTAGTTGAGGCCAATCGAATAAGGTATTGCATATCCATCGGATGTTGGAATACCTTATTCATTATTTCTTAGGCGGGTGGAGCACTTGAAGCATACACGATTCATTGTCAATTATCACCTCATGCTCATACCAGGAATTATTCTGTTGATTATGTTCAGTATCGTTCCGATGTTCGGTATTGTGATCGCATTCCAGGACTTTATTCCAGCAAAAGGGGTATGGGGATCCCCGTGGGTGGGCTTGGATAACTTCAAATACATGTTCTTACTGCCTGATAGCTTGCAAATCTTTAAGAATACGATCATTATCGCAATCAGTAAAATTGTGCTTGGGTTGATTGTGCCATTTTGTTTCTCCTTACTGTTAAATGAAGCGAGACATGTACTGTTCAAACGGAGTATCCAGACGATCGTCTACCTGCCTCATTTTTTATCATGGGTAATCTTGTCCGGTATCTTGATCAATTTCTTTACCTTAAACGGATTCATTAATGGGATATTAGAATTTTTCGGCTTTGAACCTATTATGTTCTTAACGAGTAACTTTTGGTTTAGGCCGATATTGGTCGTGAGTGACGTGTGGAAAGAATTCGGCTTCAATACGATTGTTTATCTAGCGGCGATAACATCAATAAATACGACATTGTATGAGGCTGCTGCGATTGACGGCGCGAATCGGTTTCAGCAGCTGCTGTACATTACGGTTCCGGGTATGCTGCCGATTGTTATATTACTGACTACTCTCAGCCTAGGTAACGTGCTGAATGCTGGATTCGAGCAAATACTGAATATGTATAACCCTATGGTTTATTCCTCAGTGGATATTATTGATACGTATGTGTATCGGATTGGCTTACAAGAGATGCAATACGGACTGGCGACGGCTGTCGGTTTGTTGAAGTCGGTAATAAGCTTTATCTTAATCGTGTGTTCTTATAGATTAGCGTACAGGTATGCGAACTACCGAATCTTCTAAGTGAGTGTGATTTTATATGGTGAGAAAGTTTCATATCGCAGACTATATTATATACGGAATTCTTGCCCTAACAGCATTCGCATGTCTTGTTCCGATCATTAATACGATAGCGATATCTTTCAGTGGCAGTGCGGCTGCGAATGCCGGGGAAGTATTCTTCTGGCCTGTAGATTTTAGCCTGGCTTCCTACCAGAAGGTATTGGAGGATCATGCCTTCTTCACATCATTTGGTGTTTCCATTATAAGAGTACTTCTCGGTGGGCTGATCAACTTCGTTATTACAGTGATGATGGCGTATCCTCTATCTAAGACAACTAGAGTGTTTCCTGGCAGGAACATCTATATGTGGTTCGTCGTCTTTACGATGCTGTTCAGCGGGGGGCTTATTCCGTGGTATATGACGATCAGCAGCTATGGGCTGCTCGATACGATATGGGCGCTTGTGCTTCCAACAGCAGTGCCAGTATTTAACGTCATCCTTCTGATGAACTTCTTCCGTGGCGTACCGAAGGAATTAGAAGAAGCAGCCCATATCGATGGAGCAGGCCCGTGGAGAACGTTGCTTTCGGTGTACATACCAACAGCGCTGCCTGCGCTTGCGACAGTTACGCTATTCTCAATCGTCGGTCATTGGAATTCGTTCTTCGATGGCATGATCCTAATGAACCATAAAGAGAATTGGCCGCTGCAGACTTATATCCAGCAGCTGGTTGTATCATTGAACTCGATTATGAATACGACGGATCCGGAGGAACTGCGCCGCTTATCTTCGATATCGAATCGAACGTTGAATGCAGCAAAAGTCATGGTGTCGATGGTTCCGATTCTGATTATCTATCCGTTCCTACAACGATATTTTGTTAGTGGAATAGTGCTTGGTGCAGTTAAGGAATAATGCTCCCCTTAAGGCAAGGGAGGGGTCTAAAGCTCGAATCTCCGTTTTATGGAGATTTCGGGCTTTTTCTATCGAAACGTATACAAGGCGATCCAATTTCTGTTGTCTTAGGAAAGCGAGAATGCTACGTTTAGAGTGGACGAGTGCAGGGATGTCATATGAAGGGATTGTGGACGAAGGATGCACTATTTGACTCAATTTTTCGCAAACGTGAGATTTAAGCATAAATTATTCATTTCCTACTTGTTTGTCATCATTATACCTCTTATTGTACTCGGAGGATATTCCTATGCACAATCCAAGAATCTATTGCTGCAGCAAGCGAAGATGGCTCTAACAGACAATGTTGCTGAATTGGCAAATAATCTCGATTACAAATTTAATAAGTACAACGCCGCTATCGAATCCATCGTATCCAACTCCAGCATTAAGGAGATCTTTAACAACCACTATTCTAACTACTATTATATGTATGACGATCTGAATACCATAGTTGATCCTTTGTTCAATACGATCCTGTTCTTAAATGATGAGATCAATCAGTTGACAGTCTATACGGAGAATGAGATAACGGAACGCAGATATTCGATCATGTCCATCAACCATGTGACAGATAAGCCTTGGTTTGATGAGGTGATGATGAACGGTCAAACGAATTGGATCAAGGAAGAGGGTCGACTTCTTGGCGTACGCTCGATTGTCGGTGACGACATTGCCAGCCTCAAGAATCTAGCTGTTATCGAACTTGACAGTAAGAAGACTTTCGACAGCTTGAAAGAGCTGACAATTGATGATTACGGGGTGATGATCAAGGACCAAGATAACGAGACTGTCTTTGAGTATCAGCCCGGGCTTGATTCTGGAGTAAATCCCATTGATGATGACCATTACATCGTCATTAATAAGACTATTGCAGCTACAAGCTGGACAATGATGTTCTATGTGCCAAAGGATGCCATAGTCATAGATGCTAACCGTATATTACAGGCTACCATGCTGGCTATCGGCATATGCCTCCTGGTGCTGGTGCTGGTGATTTGGATATTATCCGCGACATTTGTCAAACGAATCTATCGTTTGAATATGACGATGAAACAGATCGCTCACGGTGATCTATCGGCCTATATCATGGTAGATTCTAAGGATGAGATCGGTGAATTGACCGGAAGGTTTAAAGATATGCTGCAGAGCATTAATGAGCTCATTAATGAAGTGTATCGCAGCAAGGTTGTGCAGAAAGAGGCAGAGCTTAAGGCGCTGCAGGCGCAGATCAACCCGCACTTTTTATATAATTCCCTATCTCTCATCAATTGGAAGGCTATAAATATTGAAGCCTATGATATCAGCCGAATCACGACGACCTTATCCAAATTCTATCGAACTACGCTCAACAGAGGGCAGGATGTTATCCGTGTTCAAGATGAACTCGAGAACACCAAGTCTTATGTGGAACTACAGCTTATTATGCATGACAGCAGCTTTGAATTTATTTATGAAGCTAATCCGCAAGTGATGCAGTATGACATGATCAAATTGATCCTGCAGCCCATCGTTGAAAATGCGATTGAGCACGGCATTGATAACAAGCGCGAAGGGCGCGGTATATTACGAATTGATGTTGATCTTATTGAAGATGATATCGTATTTACTGTAGAAGACAACGGTCCCGGCATCGCAGAGGAGGTTACTGCTATAGTGCTTAGCAAGCAATCAAAGTCCTATGGCTTGTTCAATGCGCAGGAGCGAATCAGAACGTACTTCGGTGAAGGGTATGGAATTACGATTCAAAGCGAGCTCGGTCGAGGGACGAGAGTACAGGTGCGGATACCAACATCCATAAAATAAAGAATGTGATATGTTTCTAAAAAGATTATGATATCTCCCCTATTCCACATCTTCTACAATGAAATTAAGCCTTCGGTGCAGTACACATTTCATGGATGGAAGGGAAGAACGAGATGAGTATAGTGAATAGACCACAGAAACGCTGGAAGATGTATGTGATTCATCATTCTCATACGGACATTGGTTATACCGAGAGACAAGAGAAGATTGAACAATTTCAAGTTGATTATGTTCGCCAAGCGATTGAAACGGCGAATGCGATACATACAGGGGACAAGCAAGACTGGAAGGGATTTAGATGGACGTGTGAAACGTTTTGGGCGGTCGAAAATTTCTGGTCGCGAGCATCAGATGAGCTTAAAGAGCATTTCATTGCAGCGCTGAAACGAGGAGATATTGAGTTGTCCGGCACCTATCTGAATATGACGGAGCTGCTCGATCACGACATCTTAACCAAGAATCACATGAAGGCGGCGACGTTCGCGAAAGAGCACGGAGTTCTTCTGAATTCCGCCATGACAGCAGATATTAACGGTTATAGCTGGGGATATGCACAGACGCTCGTTGATGCAGGCGTAGAACATCTATTGTCCTGCATCCATACACACCATGGCATGTATGCGACAGGCCGTAAGCAGTATCCATTTTATTGGGAGACCCCATCAGGAGATCGACTGCTCGTATGGAACGGAGAACATTATATGCTCGGCAACGACTTGGGTCTTTTACCGGGAGCGGTGCTTTCCTATACCATTAGGGATGAATTTATCGGAAGCGC
The DNA here is from genome assembly GCF_054343325.1 of Paenibacillus marinisediminis. Classification (NCBI taxonomy): domain Bacteria; kingdom Bacillati; phylum Bacillota; class Bacilli; order Caryophanales; family Paenibacillaceae; genus Paenibacillus; species Paenibacillus marinisediminis. Next base: position 257,595 of record NZ_JBTGUH010000005.1, on the reverse strand, counting down.
TGTACCGGACAACCATTGGGAATTGGCTGAGAATCGGATTATGCGCTACTTCCGTCAGCTGGAGAAGGAGAATTATCCGTACGACTTTGCATTAGTGAATGTGATGGGGCTGCTTCGTGACAATGCCTCTCCGAACGGCTCGATCATGGAATTTATCCATGAATGGAATGCTAAGTTCGGTGATGTCGTTGAGATTGAGATGACAACATTAAGCAGATTTTTCAGCCATGTGAAGCAACAGGCCGATCCAGGCAGCATCCCAGTCTATCGAGGAGATTGGCCGGATTGGTGGACAGACGGCGTGGCTTCGACCGCCATGCATACGCAAATATTCCGAGATGCGCAAAGAACGCTTCGATTAGTCAAGCAGCTTGACCCTAAGTGTGAAGTAATCAGACCAGACGTAATTGATGAAGCGGAACATCAGCTGACGATGTATGCCGAACATACATGGGGCTATCATTCATCGGTCTATGAGCCATGGCATCCGTTGGTGCAAGCCTCGGCAGTTCGCAAAGAGTCGTATGCTGCTATGGCAAACCGACTTGCGTTTACTGCGTTGGATGAGGTGCTGCATCAGCATGGAGAGCTGCTGCTCGCACCAGGACGACCGTTTCGCTTCAAAGCCATCAACCCATTCGGTCATGCGGTGGAGGATATGGCGTATATATATCTGGACGGTTGGGAGCCTCCGATGTTTAATGAAGGGGTTGAAGTAATCGATGCGGAGACCTCTGAAGTATATGAACATCAAGTTGACTGGGTAAGCCGTGGATTCCAGATTGCGATCCAGATTAAGCTGGATCCGAAGGAGGAGAAGGTCGTATATCTTCGTCAGACGGAGCATCAGGAAGGCGCTACGACAAAAAGCAGCCGCTTGAAAGGGAATGACGGCGTATACGACATGAATGATCTCATCGTGCTCGTTCCCGAGCAGAAGCAAGGGCTGCAGATTACAGAGTCATCCATCGAATCATCGTACGTCCGTATTTCGTGGAAAGATGGTCAAGGTATTACTTCATGGTACGATAAGCAGGTGAATCGCGAGATGATGTGCGAAGGCAGTGAACATGGCGCTTTCACGCCTATATATGAAGTCACGCCTGTACCTAGCGTCGGCCAGATGGCTGAAGTTCGACGCAAGATGGGACGCAACCGCAAAGGAATCGATGTTAAACGTTCGAGCGGCTGCTTGTGCGGTGTGAAAGAAGTGACGAACGGCAAATTATACGGTGTAGTGGAACTGACGTATAAGATCGAAGGGATGAGCTATTTCTCCTTATTCTTGAAGGTATATACGAACAGCCCACGTGTCGATGTATCTGTACGAATGCATAAGGAAAGTGTCTGGGAACCTGAGAACGTATACATTGCATTGCCGCTTCGAACAGGCAAGGCACAAGAGCAGCTATGGCTGGAGAAAGCAGGGGCGCTTATACGCCCAGGGATCGATCAGTTGCCAGGTACATTGCTCGATTATTATAGTATCCAGGAAGGCTTGGCTTATATTTCGGATGATTATGGCCTATCCATCGCAACGCCAGATACTCCGCTTATGCAGGTTGGTCCGCTTGCATATGGAACGAGAAAAGTAAACGGTCAACAGCAAACAGGGGAATACGACCAATTATATGCATGGGTGCTAACGAATTATTGGGAGACGAACTTTAAAGCGACATTAGGCGGTTACTACGAGTTCCGCTTTATGGTGAATTGGGGAGCAGACATCCAAACGGCTGAACAGGCTATTCAGAAGTGTCATTCAACAAATACAGGTCTGTTATGCGTTCGCACAAAACAGTAAAGGCAGTCGATTTGAATTGCACCTCCAATTGTTAGATACATCTAATAATTGGAGGTGCAGTTTTTATGTAGAGGCTTTCCCTGCACATTTTAGTATTTCCTCACTATCACCAATTAAAAGAAGGGTAAGAGATTTTGAAAAACCTGAGTTCAAAACAAGGAAAAATCACCAAACAAGACAAAACGAAAGCAGTCTATAAATAAGGCATGACTTTTCGGTGATGGCGCTATTGCAGTTTTCAGGTATAGTAGGAGAGGTTGCGTCAAACTTTTTAGACAGTAATTTTGAAGCGAAGTCCCAAATCAGAAGTTGGTAACAGGCATTAGCGAGCTTGAGGATGCCCCTGCGCGAGAAGCGCTCATTTGCAATGGAGCCTTGAAGCGGCTGGTTATAGAGCTAACCTTCATAAGGCACATCTAATAGCTGCTTCACAAGTCTGCCGCAGTCGATGAAGGCAGAACCCTACCATGTGGCGAACATGCTATGATGATCGCTCATCGTGAAATATAACTTGGAATGTGCAATCATTTTCCGTTACCATTAAGGGTATAGAGCTTACAATCGGAAGAATCAAAACCGTCAATGCTTATGATAAGGAGAGAAGCACATGAAGGCGCATGGATCCTATTACATAGGAGTCGATATCGGGACAACAAGCACCAAAGCCGTTCTCTACGGGGAACAAGGCAAAGTTATCCGTACACATCATATCGAATACGCTCTGTTCAGTCCTGCTCCATCCATTGCCGAACAAGATCCTGATGAAATCTTGCAAGCCGTAATCGGAACGATTAAGGCGGTGCTTCAACAGCAGGAGGGGCATCATAATGCGGCTGATCATGTGGCATTGGTATCCTTCAGTTCGGCGATGCACAGTGTGATTGTGATAGACGATAGGGGGAACCTGCTGACACGCTGCATTACATGGGCGGACAGCTGTTCGAGCAAGATGGCGGATCGAATTCGCACGGAAATGAACGGACTAGAGATCTACAGCAGAACGGGGACTCCGATTCATCCCATGTCGCCGCTTACGAAGATTGCTTGGATACGTGAGGAGAATCCGGACCTGTTCTTAAGGGCATATAAATTTATTGGCATTAAGGAATATATCTTTTATAAATTGTTCGGTCGCTACGTGATCGATCATTCGCTTGCTTCTGCTACGGGGCTGTTCAACCTGAAAGAGTTGAAGTGGGATGAAGGCGCTCTAGAAGTCGCGGGCATAACGCCAGAGAAGCTGTCGGAGCCTGTTCCTACGACTACCATCTTCACGAAGTTGGATGAGGCGTACGCTCAGGAGCTCGGCATCTCCCCTGAGACGCCGTTCATCATCGGTGCGAGCGATGGCGTTTTATCCAATCTTGGCGTCAATGCGATCGAGCCGGGTACAGCAGCTGTTACGATCGGAACGAGCGGAGCGATTCGCGCAGTCACAGATAAGCCTGTGACAGATCCGAAGGGCAGAACCTTCTGCTACGCGCTAACCGAGCGCCATTGGGTAGTTGGCGGTCCTGTTAACAGCGGCGGGATGATCTTTCGTTGGGTTCGCGATGAGCTGGCACCTTCTGAAATGGAGACCGCGAAACGTCTAGGTATCGACCCGTATGAGGTTCTGACTAAGATTGCATCCAGGGTACCTGCTGGTGCGGACGGGTTGCTCTTCCACCCGTATATGGCAGGGGAGCGCGCGCCGCTGTGGAACGCGGATGCGCGGGGGTCCTTCTTCGGACTTGGCCTGCATCATAAGCGGGAGCATATGATTCGTTCCGTGCTCGAAGGCGTTATCTTGAATCTTTACTCCGTCATGCTGGCGCTCGAAGAGATCATTGGCGTTCCGAGTAAGATCCAGGCGACTGGCGGATTCGCGCGATCTGATCTATGGCGTCAGATGATGGCCGACATTTTCAATCAGGAGATCCATGTTCCAGAGAGCTTTGAAAGCTCCTGCTTAGGGGCGGTAGTGCTGGGCATGTACGCAATGGGAGAGATCGAGGATTTCTCCATTGTGTCCGAATGGATAGGAACTACTCATGTGCATCAACCGATTCCATCTAACGTAAATGTATACCGAGAGCTGGTTCCGATCTTCCTTCGCGTTTCTCGACTGCTGGAAGAGGAGTACCATGCTATAGCCGCCTTTCAACACAAATGGGTCAACTAGGTACAGCAACATTTAGCCCACCATCTTGGAATGGTCTATCTCAGTTGGGACGTCGAAAACATGCATCTCAGCCCCAAAATCAGCCTGAAATAGGGCTGAGATGCCCAAAATTGACGTCTCGGCCGGCAGAAGCGCCTTGGCGAGCCGAAAACAAAGCTGAGACGTTGAAAATATGCATCTCAGCCTCAGAATCAGCCCAAAAAAAGGGCTGAGATGGACAAAATTGACGTCTCAGCCGGCAGAAGCGCCTCGGCGGGCCGAAAATATAGCTGAGACGTCGAAAACATGCATCTCAGTTCCAAAATCAGCCTGATATAGGGCTGAGATGCACAAAATTGACGTCTCAGCCGGTAGAAGCGCCTCGATGAGCCAAAAAACAAAGCTGAGACGTCGAAAACATGCATCTCAGCTCCAGAATCGGCTCGAAAAAGGGCTGAGATGCACAAAATTGACGTCTCAGCCGGTAGAAGCGCCTCGATGAGCCAAAAAACAAAGCTGAGACGTCGAAAACATGCATCTCAGCCCCAAAATCGGCTCGAAAAAGGGCTGAGATGCCCAAAATTGACGTCTCAGCCAGCAGAAGCCCCTCGGCGAGCCGAAAAACAAAGCTGAGACGTCGAAAACATGCATCTCAGCTCCGAAATCAGCCCGAAATAGGGCTGAGATGCACAAAATTGACGTCTCAGCCGGCAGAAGCCCCTCGGCGAGCCGAAAAACAAAGCTGAGACGTCGAAAACATGCATCTCAGCTCCGAAATCAGCCCGAAATAAGGCTGAGATGCTGAATAATGACATCTCAGCTTCCCAGCCCCTTGTTGGTCTATACAGACTTTATCTTGTAACTGTTGCAATTACGCTTCAGGGCATGTCCATTCGCTGGTCAGATACTTCTCCGTAAGGATGGTCAGCAATTGAATACCGACCGCATTATGACCGCCTTCTGGAATGATCACGTCAGCGTACTTCTTCGAAGGCTCAATAAACGCCTCGTGCATAGGCTTAACCGTACTTAGATATTGGTTGTGAACGGACTGGATGGACCGTCCGCGCTCCTCAATATCCCGTACGACTCGACGCAGAATGCGCACATCAGGGTCTGTATCTACAAATACCTTGATGTCGAGCATTTGACGGAGGTTCTCGTCGGACAACACATGAAGCCCCTCAATGATCACGATATTGTTCGGCTGAAGTTCAATCTTCTTATTCTCAAACCGAGAATGAGTTGTGAAGTCATATACCGGAGCATATGCGATCTGGCCTGCTCTCAACTGGTTCACATTTTCAATTAACAGCTCATTGTCAAATGCGAACGGGTGATCATAATTGATCGTAGTGCGTTCATCCAAGCTGAGATGAGCGTGGTTCTTATAGTAATTGTCTTGTGAGATAAACGTTACATTATCTGATCCAAGACGATCAATGACAGTACGAGCCACAGTTGTCTTGCCGGAGCCGGTGCCCCCGGCGATACCAATGATTAGCATGGCGATTCAAATAACCTCCCTGAGATGATGGCCTGTGCAATTCTAATATTGTAGCACAGCTTAATTTATTTTTCACATCGTCTCAGACAAGTAAATTATTGTATATATTGCTTTACATATGGATACCCTTTGGACGTATATACATGCTCCACCCGACTTCCGATACGGCTCATGATCTCATTCGTCAGCGTCCCGCATCGTGCGGCGATCTGACCTGCAGTAATAGCTTCCGTACCGTCTTGTCCAATTAATGTCGCCGTATCTCCTTGCTGTATACCTTCGATCGAGCTGACATCTGCCATGAATTGATCCATGCAGATACTTCCTACGATGCTTGCCCGTTGACCACGGATAAGCACATACCCGCCGTGGTCTCCCAACGTCTTCGGAATACCGTCGGCATAGCCAATCGTAATGATGGCGATCCGCATATCACGCGAAGCCATACAGTTATGCCCATATCCGATCGGAGACTGGGCGCTTATGTCCTTAACCTGCGCGACTGTCGCCTTCAGGGTAAGCACGGGGCGCAGCTCTGCTTGCGCCATAATCGGATCCTCATCATGGCTCAGTAATCCGTATAACGCAATGCCAGGTCGCGCCAGATCATACTCCATCGATGGATGATTCAATATTCCATAGCTGCTCTGAAGATGAACAGCGCCAGGATCTAGACCAGCCTCTCTAATCTGCTGCACTACGCTGTTTAACCGATCCGCTTGCATGCTCGAATAAGCGATACGCTCTTGATCCAGACTGTCGGATACGGACATGTGACTGAACGTCCCTGTAACCTGCACATGTTGGAGCTTATAGCAGGATAGGATCCGATCGATGTTCTGATAGGGCTCGCCTAGACGGTTCATGCCGGTGTCAATCTTCATGTGCCCCTTTAGCTTTAGTCCATATCGATCCAAGGCAAGGGCGTAATCAGCGTTGACGATCGTTTGCGTCAGCTTATAACGCCAGAGATCATGGACACGGTCAGGCGATGTATAGCCTAAGATCAGAATATCGCCGGTTACACCATGCTGGCGTAAGCTAATTCCTTCTTCAATCTCGGCAACTGCAAATTGTGATACACCGATCTTATTCAGAGCCTGCGCAATCCGTATGCTTCCGTGTCCATAAGCATTAGCCTTGACGACTGCCATGATTCGGCAGGCAGCAGGAAGTGCTCGCTGTAACTCCAGTACGTTATGCTCCAGATTCCTCAGACTAATCTCCGCCCAAGCTCGATGCGATGAAGCCTTCGCAGGGCTGCTCTTCGAACGCAACAGCACACGAGCGACTAGCATAGCTAATAGGATAGATAGAACGGAAACAGCAATATAATGAATGAGACTATTGGTTACGAGCAGGGTGGTGAGTCCTGTCACTTTGGCCAAGCCGCGAATCATCACGATGGCGGCTGGATGCAGAATATAGATCCATGTGCTGACTTGTCTTAAGTAAGCTCCCTTCTCTCCCGTTTCTCCCGTTCGATTGCCTCTCCGCTCACTATGAGCTCCCACCAACAACGACTGCAATAGAAAGTAAACGGCAGGGACGAGGAATACATACATGCTGTCATGACGAGGCCATTCCAAGCTATGAAGAAGGATGCCTTCTGCAAATAGCATAATCACCGAAATAGTCAGACCGACAAGGTTGAACGTTAATGATGCCGGTTTCGCAGACTGCTTGGCAGCAAATGCGCCCAAAGCAATAAACATAGGGGCGAAGAAGATGCCGTTCCGCGTGTAGTCGAATAGGATGAACATTCCATCATAGAGCTGTTTCAACGCTGGCAAATGAACGGTTAGTCCGTAGTAGCTGTCGCCTAGCAATCCCATGATGTACAGAGCGGCAGCTAGGATCAACATGACATTCATTGAGGTCGTTCTATACAAAGCGTAAGTCACATACATGCCTAGAAATAGCGCCGGCATATACCAGAGATGATAGAAGGTTCCGTTAAACGCTATATCCTGAATAAATCGGACGAAGCTGAATTCAGCCGAGAAGTATCCGCTGTATAGATTTAGCGGGATATACAAAACGATAGCAATGATGTACAGCTTACCGATCTTACGGGTGTAACGGTGCAGAGCTCTTCGATCGTTAATCGGATTGCCTGTAAGCTTGCGGAAGAAGAAATAGCCTGAAGTGATAAAGAAGAACGGTACGGCTATTCTCGCCGCGATGCCAGTAAGGAGAAAGTCAGCATATGGACTATAAGACATCAGAGGCCCTGTATGAATAGCGATCACAAGCAAGGCAGCGATAATCCTAAACCCATCTACTCGGTAAAAGTTAGGCTGATTCACTTGAACACCCACTCGTGATCATGATAGATCGTAACGATAAACCCATCGCAGTTATTTCCTGACCATTCATACTCACAGTCGCTCTTCATCATGATCGATGTCTCGCATTCCTCGGCCCTAACATAATACATCTCTATGAGGTGGCGCTTGTACTTCATATATAGATGCGAACCCTTATAGGGGAATTGTTTGATAAAGTCGATATATTCTTCTAAGCACAGATCATGCTGCTCCATTATAATCGCGTGGGGAACGCCGACATAGCGGTAATGCCACGGCTCACACGCAATGTTCGTGATCGATTCTTTGCCTTCCTTATATCTCTGGACAAATCCATACTCCGCCGCAAGCTGCCTGAAAGTCGCGAATACCCCATCGTGAGGAAGCGAAGGACAGAGATAGTCCACTTCCTCGACCAGCTCTCCGACATCAACGGCGAGCCCTGTTTGGTGCTCACTTTCATTTGGACGAGCTACATACTTGGCCGTGAACTCGGCTCCATGCTCCATCAGCGAGGTATCGTATATATGCTTCTGCTGCGCCTGTGTGCGATATCCGCTCACGATACCGATGCTGTCTTCAGCATGACAAGCTTTCAGCCATGCACGCAGCTGCAGGCAGCAAGTTCGCTCGAGACGCAGCTCTTGTTCTTCTGTGCCTGCTTGCGGAATTGCTGTCACAGGTATGATGCTGCCATCTTGAGGCTGCGCCGCTAAGGACCAATCCCGATTCACTAATATTAAGTGTCCATGATGAATCATCTCACGCTTCAGACTGACTACTGCATCTGTTAGTGGCATGAGTTCACCTCCTTCGCAGCATCTAGCGAGAGCTCAATAAGCCGATTCATTAATTGCGGATACGATATACCGCTGCAGCGCATCATGTTCGGATATCGACTTGCAGAGGTGAATCCAGGCATCGTATTCACCTCATTAAATACGATGCGCCCATCCACAGTAAGGAACATGTCTACCCGAGCGAGCCCCGTACAGCCTAGTGTTTTATAGATCAGACGAGCGGTATCCTTGATCTTATCAGCAACAGCCGCATCTATTCTCGCAGGCAAATGGATCTTGGAAGAGCGCAGTGAATATTTCTCTTCATAGTCGAAGAATTCACCTGTCAGCTCAATCTCATCTACTTCAGCGATAATGGGGTCTTCTGAATGACCCATAACCGCGCAGCCTACTTCAAATCCGCTCACATTCTGCTCGATTACCACCTTCCTGTCATGCAAGAAGGCGGCTTGAATCCCATTCATAAACTCCAGCTTGTTGTATGCCTTCGTGATGCCGAATGATGAGCCTGACTTCGCTGGCTTAATATACAACGGAAAGCCAAGCTTCTCTGCGTCTTGAACAGTATGATCGAGACGATCGCCCTCGAATACAGTAATTGATAGCGCAGTTTCAACGCCTGCTGCTCGGACGATCTGGCTCGCAATGGCCTTGTCCATACAGATCGCTGATGACAAGGTGTCGCATCCGACATAGGGAATGCCGGAAAGCTCCAAAAGTCCTTGCACAGTACCGTCCTCGCCGTTCTTACCGTGAAGAACGGGGAATACGGCATCTACAGCCGTGACGCGATACTCTGTGCCTACCAACTCTACGATCCCGCCGATCTTCTTGCTTGGCGAGATGAAGGCGGGGATGCAGCTAGGGTGAGTATGCCAGAGATCATTTCGTATATCCTCTGTAGTGCCATTGTAGCGAAGCCATGCTCCTTCTCTTGTAATCCCAATCAAAATAATATGATAAACAGAGCGGTCTAGATGATCGATAACAGAGGCTGCCGATTGCAAAGACACATCATATTCAGTCGAGCAACCGCCGAACAATACGGCTACATTTTTCATTTTCATGAGTGGTCTCTCCTGTTCCTATTCATTAAGATACAGTCGATTATAGGGACAAGAGCTGAAGCAATTTCCAAGAAATTGTTAAGAAGTATGAAGAAGATATGAAGAAATGATGATTTCGCTGCCTGCGGACATTCGTAGATGGAGCCCAGTGATGCTGGAGAAGGTTATATGAACCAATCCATGAATAGGATACACTATGAGGTTATTTGGAATCGGAGGAATGAGCATGGTCATGACCAAGGACACAGTCAAAAGGCTAATCATCAATTGTGATGATTTCGGGCAAAGTCCCGCCATGAATAAGGCAATTATGCATCTGCTGGAGGAAGGCAAGGTATCTTCGGCCACGATCATGGCTGTTGCGCCGGGGTACGAGGAGGCGGCTTCCTGGACTGCCCGCAGGCGGCAGCGAAATGTAGGGCTTCATCTGACGATGACAAGTGAATTCGATGCCTTGCGGTGGAGCAGCCTGACAGGTCATCCCTCGCTGCACGATGAGAGCGGCAAGCAGTACAAGACTGTGAAGGAATTCGAGCAGGGCGCCGACACGAAGGCCGTGCTGAAAGAGATCGATGCGCAATATGAACGGGCGAAGAAGTCGGGTATTAAGATCAGCCACCTCGACAACCACATGGGCAGCCTGTATGGAATAGAAACAGGGCGAAGTCTGATCCCGCACATGCTGTGGAAGGCGGCGCGCTGGCGGCTGCCAGTGCGTCTCTTCCGGTACATTCATCCGGAAGATCCGCTTCTTGGCTCGTTGAAGGGAATCGAGCGTCCAGTCGCGCTTGCCTCAGCGCTCGCGGATACGTTCGGCGTGCCGATTCCCGATTACTTGCTGTCGCACCCCTTCCACCTGCAGGAAGGGGAGACCTATAACAGCTTCAAGCGATCCATCATCGCCAAGCTGTACAAGCTGCCGGATGGTGTGTGTGAAACCTACATCCATCCGGGCGCGGAAGACTCTTGGATGCTGGCGAACATTCCGGACTATGAGAAGCGGGTATGGGAATATCGCCTGCCCTTCGATGACGACTTCGCCTATGCGATGCGCGATGCGGGTGTCATCTTAACGGATTACCGCTACGTAGAGAAGCATCTAAGGCGCCCGCGGTTTCAGTCCGCTCTTAGGCTGCTAAGAGTGCTTATAAGCTCGTGAATCCAAATAGGCACTAGCCATCATAGATAATAGATTCGTTAGCCGCACAGCGCTGGTTGTGCGGCTGTTTGGTTGCGGGCGATGCAACGAGGTTCCGACAAAGAACGGCGAACAATTATTTTAGTTGACAAACTTTTAAAAACATATAATAGTAGGTTATACATTTAAGAATAATATGGATATTTTGGAGCGTTAGGGGGCTAATTTACGTGAAATATAAGCAGTTTAGTAGAAAATCGTTCGTGTTTCTATTAGTTGGAGTCTTGCTGGTTCTGTCAGCATGCGGCGGAGCAGGGAGTCAACCTTCAAATAACAAGAAAACGGTCAATATTGGGATAACGCACTCTCCCGGCAGCTTGAACCCGCTGTCACCAGTCGGCTTGGCGTCTACCTACGTTGCAGGCTTGATGTTTCTGCCGCTGGTTGAGATTGACGAAGATCTAACCTTTAAGCCTATGCTGGCTGATTCTATAGAGACTAAGGATCATACAACCTTCACGATCAAGCTGAATCCGAACGCGAAGTGGACGGACGGCACGCCAGTTACGGCAGATGATGTCATCTTTACGTTGAAGCTAATGGCTAACCCTAAAGTAGCATCCATCTATACTTATATGTTTGGCATTTTGGAAGGGCTGGATGATGCGGGTTACTTGCCAGAGGGTAAAGAAGATATATCCGGCGTTAAGAAATTAGATGAACATACGTTGGAATTAAAGACGAAGGCTCCTACTACGATAAATATTTTTTGCGATACGATCGGCAGATACTTGCTCACTGTTCCTCAGTCAGTACTGAAGGATATAGCTCCTGAAAATCTGAGCAAAAGTGAATTTATGCAGAAGCCTACGGTAACGAATGGTCCGTTCAAGCTCGTAGCGTACAACCGTGATCATTTTGTGCAGATGGAAGCGAACAAAGACTATTTCAAGGGCGCTCCGAAGCTGGAGCAGCTGAATTTCAAGGTGCTGCAGCCAAATGCGATCTCTATGCAGCTGCAGAGCGGCGAGATTGATATGAACATTCCTTCGGTTGGCGTGATTCCAATTGATGAGCATGACAAGATTAAGAGTATGGAAGGAATCACGACTGTAGACGGGGCACCAATCGCAACTCAATTTATGTACATTAATGAACAAACAGTGCCTGACGCGAAGCAAAGACAAGCCATCTCATATGCGATGAACCGTGAACTCATCGTAGAGAAGCTGCTTAAAGGGTCTGGCGAAGTTGTCGACGGCTTCTTTACGAGCATCAGCCCATATATCGATTCCAGCGTGAAGCCTGTCGGTTATGATCCGGAGAAGGCTAAGGCTCTACTGGCGGAATCGGGATGGGACACTTCTAAGACACTTTCCTTGTCCGTCTTATCTGGGGACAGCACGTTGGAGCAAGCAGCTAATATTATAGCTGAGAACCTCAAGGGTGCAGGCATCAACGTTAAGATTCAGATGCTGGATCTAGCAACACTTATCGATTCTATCGTGAAGATGGAATATGACTTGGCGATTCTGACGGTTTCGATGACGCCAATCAATCCGCTGCCGGACATTGCTTATTTCTTAGGAGAAGGCAATCCTAACGGCTACAGCAACAAAGACATCGACACGCTCCTTGCTTCTTTGAGAGCTGAAACAGATGAGGCGAAGATCAAGCAGTATTACAGCGAGATTCAGAAGATTACCGCTCAAGACGTTCCTATGCCGTCCATCTATGCTACTCGAGCTTTAGGTGCTGTTAATAAGAGAGTAATAGGAGCTAAGCCGACTGATTTCGGTATGTTTATAAATGTGCATGAGTGGGATATCAAGCAATAAACGTGATAGATAAAGTACGAGAACCGCTTTCTATATGACCATTGCAGAGCAGAAGCAGACAATTGATATCGTAATCCTAAACTGTTGAGGACAAGGCTTATTGTATTCAATGAGCCTGTTTCTGCTGTTAAGATGAAGATCCGAGGTGTTGTTATTTGTTTAATTATGTACTGCGGCGAATTCTCATTGCGATTCCCGTGCTGTTCGGAGTGACCGTCATTAACTTCATTATTATGAATATGGCGCCGGGCAATCCCGTGGATATGCTCATTAGCCCAACCATTCCAGCAGAGGCGTTAGAAGCAAAGAGAGTAGAGCTAGGTCTTAACGCACCGATTTATATCCAATATTGGAATTGGCTCAAGCTTCTGTTACAGGGCGATCTAGGGTATTCCATGATAACGTATCAACCTGTATCGGAAATGATAGGGGCGCACTTGGGACCGACCTTGCTGCTCATGGGTACTTCATTGCTGCTGGGCTTAGCTATTGCGATTCCATTGGGTATCTTAAGCGCGACCAAGCAGTATTCGAAGCTGGATTATACAGCGGTTACGGGTGCTTTTCTCGGTATTTCTGTACCTAACTTTTTCCTTGGACTAGGACTTATCTATATCTTCTCGATCTGGTTAGGAATTCTGCCATCCGGAGGCATGATAGAGCTAGGGGGCGGAGGCGGCTTCGCCGATGTGCTCATACATATGATCATGCCTGTTATCGTGCTTACAGCCAATGTGGCAGGTCGCAATATTAGATATGTCCGCTCAAGTATGCTTGAAATCTTGGAGCATGATTATTTGCGAACGGCACGAGCTAAGGGCCTGCGAGAATTTCTAGTTGTCAATAAACACGCGATGAAGAATGCCTTAATTCCGATCATCACCGTGCTTGGGCTGGAGATTCCGATTCTATTTGGCGGAGCTGTAGTGGTGGAACAAATATTTTCTTGGCCGGGATTAGGACAACTGACGATGTCATCGATTATGAATCGTGATTACTCCACGATCATGGGGCTCAATCTGGTGGCAGCTGTCGTAGTTATTGTTGCGAATCTAGTAACAGATATCGCCTATGTCTTGGTTGATCCAAGAATTAAATTAAGTAATAAGAAGAAAGCGGCGGTCTAATGAATCTAATGAGAAGATACTTCACGGGCCGCAGCGGACGGCAAGAGGCTGCGGGTATGATGAAGCTGAATAGCGTGGATAGCCCCAATGGGACGGTTGTAGAGCGATTCAAACGGCACAAGCTTGCTGTTGCGGGGCTTGTCGTCATTGTGATCCTTACTCTATGCGCCATATTCGCGCCTATTATTACGCCTTATGAGCCTACTGAAATTACGGAGAATTTCAGTGCTCCTCCATCTATGGAGCATCTGCTTGGTACGGATCAAGTCGGCAGAGATCAATTTACTCGTCTTATATATGCCGCGAGAGTATCGTTATCCGTAGGGATCGGGGCAGTTGCCATCTCGGCCGTCATCGGAACGATCCTTGGACTGCTCTCGGGCTACTTCGGCGGCTGGGTTGATCATGTTATTATGAGGATTACGGATGTGTTCATGTCGTTTCCGTATATTATGTTGATCCTTGTCGTTGCTAGTATCGTGGGGCCAGGCTTATTAAATATCATACTCATCTTAGGTGTTCTCGGATGGCCCGGCGTGGCGCGCTTAGTTCGGGGCAATGTGCTCTCGATTAAGGAACAGGAGTATATTACGGCGGGAACGGTGCTCGGCTTGCGAACGCACATCATCTTGTTCCGCCATATCCTTCCGAATACGATGGCGCCGATCTTGGTCTATGCCACATCAGGAGTCGCTGGGGCGATATTGGATGAAGCGGCGCTTAGCTTTCTCGGTTTGGGAGTCCAGCCTCCGACGCCGAGCTGGGGGAATATGCTGTCAAGCGCCCAGTCGCTCACTGTGCTGACGTCACAGCCATGGCTATGGATTCCACCTGGTATAATGATTATATTGGCTGTGTTGTCTATCAACTTTATCGGCGATGCGCTTCGTGATGCGCTGGATCCGAAGAATAAGCAATCTCGTTCCTGAATAGAGAAGAGCCAGCCTTTAGCATATGCAGCGGCTGGCTCTTTCCATGTAATCCATGTTACAGGATAACGTGATCCAGGTATCGTAACATAGAACATAGTCTGTTACATCGTAGAGGGGGAATTAACTGTGAACGGACCAATGCTGTTGACGCTGATCATATTAGCAGCAGCGTCAGCATTGTTTATTTCAGGTAAAGTACGATCGGATCTTGTTGCGATTGGCGCCTTAATCGTGATGATGCTGACGAATATATTGACGCCCAGCGAGGCGCTGTCAGGCTTCTCCAGTTCGGTTGTCATTATGATGGTCGGCTTGTTTGTAGTTGGAGGAGGCATATTTCAGACTGGCTTGGCCAAGATGGCGAGCCGTAAGCTGCTGCAGCTCGCAGGGAAGAATGAAACGCGCTTGCTGATCATGGTGATGCTGGTTACGGCGGCGCTCGGCACGTTCGTCAGTAATACAGGAACGGTGGCCGTTATGATGCCGATCGTCGTCAGTTTAGCTATGAATGCAGAGATTAATCCCGGCCGCTTGCTGATGCCGCTTGCTTTCGCCAGCAGCCTTGGCGGCATGCTGACCTTAATCGGAACACCGCCTAACCTGGTGATCCAGGATACGCTGATCAATGCGGGTTACGAGCCGCTGTCCTTCTTCTCGTTTACACCGATTGGACTAGTCTGTCTCGCTGTTGGCATTGTTTCGCTCATATTTCTGCGCCGATTTCTACCTAAGAATGAAGAAGGCGGCAGCAAGAAGCGCACCGGACATTCGCTTAAGGAACTTGCACGAAAGTATCAGCTGTCGCAGAATCTATTTCGTGTTCAAGTGGGAGCAGAATCCCCTATTCGCTCGAAGACGCTGCTAGAGCTCGATATCCCCGCACAATTCGGGTTGAACGTCATCGAGATTCGCCGCAAGATATCGACCAAGAACCAGTTCTTCAAGACGATTAATCAAGAAATAGCCGGACCGGACACCGTGATTCAGGAAGAAGATATTTTATATATTAACGGGTCCTATGAACAGTTAGAGCCGTTTATTGAACAGTATGAGCTGGAGCTGCTCGATCGCCAGGCCTCAGAGAAGAAGCAGCTAGCCAATGCGGAGCAGTATGCTACCAGCGACGTAGGTATCGCAGAGGTTATGCTGACGCCTAACTCGAGGCTGATTGGTCAACTCATTAAGCACTCCGGCTTTCGTGAAAAGTATAGTATCAACATTCTGGGGATTCAGCGGAAGGAGCAGTACCTGCTGCATAATTTGAAAGAGGAGAAGATGCGCTTCGGCGATGCTCTGCTCATTCAGGGGACGTGGAAGGATATCGCCTTACTGGCTGCGGAGCAGGCTGATGTCGTCGTCGTTGGACAGCCGCTTGAAGAATCGCGCAAGGTAACGATGGACAATAAGGCGCCGATAGCAGCCGGCATTATGCTGCTGATGGTCCTATTGCTCGTTACCGAGATCGTCCCTGCGGTGGCTTCGGTCATGATCGCGGCTGTATTGATGGTTATATTCGGCTGCGTCCGCAGTATGGACGAAGCGTATAAGACGGTCAACTGGGAAAGCATCGTGCTTATCGGCGGAATGATCCCGATGTCAATCGCGATTGAGAAGACAGGGGCGGCCGCACTGCTGTCAGAAGGACTTGTCAATTCACTGGGCAGTTATGGGCCGCTCGCTCTACTCGCAGGTGTGTACTTCACGACGTCAATACTCACGATGTTCATCAGCAATACAGCTTGTGCTGTACTATTCGCGCCCATTGCGCTTAACGCTGCGATACAGCTTGGAGTCAGTCCGTATCCATTCCTGTTCGCGGTATCGATCGGAGCGAGCATGTGCTTCGCTTCTCCGTTCTCGACGCCGCCTAATGCGCTGGTCATGTCGGCTGGCCGATATAAGTTCAGCCATTACCTGAAGGTCGGGCTGCCGCTGCAGCTGGTGATGGGCATAGCTATGGTTGCTGTGCTGCCTCTGTTCTTCCCGTTTTAACGCGTTCGAAGAAGTGCTGCGGACATGGAAGTTACATTTTCGAATAATAGGGGTAAATATAGCGTAATAGGTGGTTTTACTTACAGCGTTATCTGAACATATAATGATTTATGTAAGGAATGGATCATTCAAGGAGGTGACTAAGACGATGGACGATGGGCCAGAGGATGCGGGCGATAGGCTATTGGCATTATGCGGTTGGCGTACGATCAAATATGTCTGGAAAACGAGCTATTATCGACGGAATTAGATCCTCTATCAGTTAAGTAATTAACAGCGAGTTGGAAATAACGATGACCTAAAATTACGATGGAGGATGAATAACTTGTTTACAGAAATATTGATACTAATGATACTCATATTGCTGAATGCGTTTTTTGCGGCTTCTGAGATCGCGTTGATCTCATTGAATGATAATAAGATTAAGGCGATGGCGGAATCAGGGCACAAGAAAGCCCGGCTGCTGCACAACCTTCTGAGCGAACCGAGCCGTTTCTTAGCCACTATACAAATTGGTATTACTCTTGCGGGATTTCTGGCGAGCGCCTTTGCAGCCCAGAGCTTTGCAAGCGAGATCGCGATGATGCTCTATGAGGCAGGAGTGCCTATCGCACTGGGCGTTCTGGAGTCGATCGCGGTTATTGTCATTACACTTATCCTGTCTTATTTCACGTTAGTGTTAGGCGAACTTGTACCTAAGCGTTTGGCGATGAAGAAGTCAGAGCCGATCGCGATGTTTGTCGCGTTGCCATTAACGATCCTATTGAAGATTGCCGCTCCGTTCGTTAAATTGCTGACCAATTCGACGAACTTGATTGTCCGATTGTTCGGAGTCGACCCTTATGATAATAAGGAAGAAATAACCGAGGAAGAGATTCGGATGATGGTCGATGTCGGTAACGAGAACGGTACGATTCAAGAGACGGAGAAGATGGTGATCAACAACATCTTTGAGTTCGACAATAAGACAGTAGACGATATCATGACACATCGCAGCGCTGTAGTCAGCATTCCGATTGACCTTTCGCTGCAGGAAGTCGTGAAGATTATTAATATTGAAAAATATTCCCGATACCCGATATACGTAGATGATGCAGATCATATTGAAGGTATTTTGCATGTTAAGGATATGTTTCAATTTATGGATGCGAGCGTGAGTAGTGAGAACGACTTCGCGCTGAAGGATATTATTCGTAAACCTTACTTTATTCCGGCGTCGAAGCACATAGACGACCTGTATAAAGAGATGCAAAAAGACAAAGTCTATATGGCAGTTGCGATCGATGAATATGGCGACATGGCGGGTATCGTGACGATAGAAGACTTAGTCGAAGAGATCGTGGGCAACATATTTGACGAGCATGATGAAGAAGAGAAGTCGATTGAACAGCTTGATGAAGATACGTTCTTGATCAATGGGGGAACGAATCTGCGCGATCTCAAGGACTATCTGGATGTGGAGTTTCCACTGGATGAGTATGATACATTAAGCGGCTTCTTGATTGGTCTATTGGATCGGATCCCGAATGAAGATGAGCAGCCTGTCATGGAGTACAGCGGGTTCCATTTTAAAGTGGAAAATGTTGATGATATGCGGATCACGGCCGTCAAAGTGTCAAGATCTGAGCCGCTGGATACACCAGAAGCTCTATAAGTTATAGGGGCCAGGTTATATTAGGCTGCTTGGCAGCTAGTAAATGATGGTGAACCGCTCTAGCGGATTAATCATTCCGAAAACCTTGTCCATGCACTTGGCATAAGATATAATAGGGAGTATTGAGGAGATAGAAGATTTGTAATATAATAGTATGTCTCTGAAAAAACCTAGGATAACTTGATTCAAAGGCGTATTTTCTTGTATAGCGTACATTATGGCATGATAGCTTCATATTGAATAAGAAACCTCAGTCCATCTTGGGTTGAGGTCTCTTTATATTGAGAGTATGATCTTTAAACAAGAAGTTTTAAGTTATAGGTCACAGAACTTATATAACGTTATACCATATCAAGGAGATGTTTAGATTGGATATATTCAGTATTGAATTCTGGACTGGCCTATTGTCAATCGTCATTATTGATTTAGTGTTGGCGGGTGATAATGCGATTGTAATCGGGCTGGCCGCACGCAATATTCCGAAGAAAGATCAGAAGAAAGTAATCATATGGGGGATGGCGGGTGCAGTCATCATTCGTATCATTGCCACGGTATGTGTAGTTTATCTGCTCAAGATTCCTGGATTGCTCATTATAGGCGGCTTGATGCTGCTCTGGATCGCGATTAAACTCGTTACCGAAGATCATGAAGAACATAATATTGAGGCAAAGAACAATATATGGGCAGCCATTGGAACAATCATCTTCGCTGACGCTGCCATGGGACTTGATAACGTGCTTGCAGTAGCAGGTGCGGCAGAAGGACATATTGTACTCGTGATCATAGGATTGATGATCTCTGTTCCTGTCGTTGTATGGGGCAGCACGTTGGTGCTGAAGCTGATCGAAAGATTTCCTTGGGTCATTTTTGTTGGATCTGGTGTATTAGGCTGGACATCCGCCAAGATGTTTGTAAACGAACCGTTACTGGATCAGTTCTTCACTAACCCGGTCATTAAATATGGATTTGAGATACTGATGATTGCTCTAGTTGTCTTTATCGGCATCGCGAAGAAAAACAAATCAACTGCCGTCAGTCAGTCATAGGTCAATGTAGTTGCATCGGCAATGCCGCACAAAAAGTAGGTAGTGTCTCAGAATTGAATAATAGCTTAGGCTGCAAGGAGCGGACGCCTCTCGGGGTGTTCGCTCTTTTTGGTATATTGCAGCGGCATAGTTACTTTCTAGCAGCATGGATAATTTGCGTTTATCTTTACTATGGCGAATGATATAATGGTGAGCAATTGTGTTGAGATCTATAACGCTTATCAAGTGTATGAAGTGTTTATAGCTTATGTGAGCCTTCTCAGCATACATCATATGTCAAATCAATAGAAATGGGAGCTCAATGACAAAAAAGATTGCTTGGATCACAGATAGTACGGCTTATATTCCTGCTGATTTAAAGGATAACCCAGATGTTTTCGTTATGCCCCTAGGGATTATATTTGGCAACCATGCATACGAAGATGGTATTGATCTAACTACAGAGCAATTGTATCGACGCATTCGAGAAGAGACAGTCATACCTAAGACGTCGCAGCCGCCTATTGGTAGATTTGCTGAATTATTCGAACGTCTAAGTGTTGATTATGATTGTGCAATCGCTATTCACGTATCTGAGAAGCTAAGTGGAACACTAGCTTGCTGCCAATCCGCCGCAGAGATGGGTTCCTTCCAGGTTGAGGTCGTTGATTCGAAGTCGATGTCTTATGCGATCACAACATTGCTGTACAAGGGCATCGCGATGGCCAAGGAAGGAATGGATTGCCAGGAAATTGCAGGTGTATTGCGTCAAGAGGCTAATAAGTCGGAAAATTATATCGTGTTAGGCAGTCTGGAGCAGTTCTATAAAGGCGGTAGAATGACAGGCACTCAGTACCTGCTAGGGTCTCTGCTTCGAATTAAACCCGTTATTCGAGTTAACTCCGAAGGAGCATTCGAACTGTTCGAACGAGTTCGCTCAGAGAAGAAAGCGTACTTGAGAATGATTGAATTGTTCGCAGAAGCGTATCAACGGAACACAATTCGTCAATTGCAAATTATGCATGGCAATGTGAAAGAGAAAGCAGAAGCATTCAAGCAAGAAATGAAAAGCCGCTTCCCAAGCCTGGATATCGTAATCGGCGAGATAAGCTCTACTATTGCTGTCCACGCGGGCGAAGGCACTCTGGCCGTCATTTGGCATAATGAGTAAACCCAGTTTAATCTATTCAAAAACAGACTACTTCCTATAATTAGGAGGTAGTCTGTTTGTTATAACGAAGTATACTTCTCCTCAAACACAAGATGATGCTAGGACTGCGGACACACGATCCGCTATTTGCCGCCAAAACCGCTATTTTGCCATCCCCACGGACCGTACGTCCGTTATTTGTGACAAATCGGCCTATTTTTGATAGAACCGAAGCAAATAACGGCTTCTGTGTCCGCTAAACTCCCAATATGCTGCTTTTCTTAGAAAATAACGGCCCCTCTGTCCGTTCAGCGGATTACATTGCATATTTCCATCGCCTCTACCAGATGATGATAGGGCTGCGGACACACGATCCGCTATTTGCAGCCAACACGGCTATTTTGCCATCCTCGCGGACCGTACGTCCGTTATTTGTGACAAATCAGCCTATTTTCGATCGAACCGAAGCAAATAACGGCATCTGTGTCCGCCAAACCTCCAATATGCTGCTTTTTTTAAGGAATAAGGGCTCCTCTGTCCGTTTCAACAAATTACACCGCTTATCCATCACTTTATTACATCAATGCGATCCCGTACTCCTCCAGCTTACGGTACAACGTCGTTCGGCCAATCTTCAATAGGCTGGCAGCCCTGCTCAGATTCCAGCCGGTTAGATGCAGCGCCTGTTTGATCGCGGCTATCTCCGCCTCTTTAATGGAGGGGGCTGCTTGTTTCAATGGAGCTTGCTCCGGGACTTGCTCCTCATGTTCCAACAGCAGATGCTCGGCTCCGATAGGGCCGCCTTCGGCAAGAAATGAGGCTTGCAGGAGGACGCTGCTAAGCTCGCGAATGTTGCCTGGCCAAGCATAGCTCCTTAGCTTGGCTTCAGCCGCGGTCGTCAGCGAGAGCGACGGATATTGCTGCCTCTGCAGGAGATGTGCGACTATCGTCATGATATCGCTTCTCTCGCGGAGTGACGGCAGGGTAATCAATATTCCTTTCAGCCGATAGTATAGATCGGCTCGGAACGTACCCGCCTTAATCTCCTCCTGCAGATTCTTATTAGTCGCTGCTATAATACGCACGTCAATTCGCTTGCTTTTCGTGCTGCCGACCGGCGTGATGGTGCCTTCCTGCAGTACTCTTAGCAGGGAAGCCTGCGCACGCAGCGACATGTTGCCTATCTCGTCGAGGAATAGAGTCCCCTTATGGGCGGCCTCGAACTTGCCAATGCTGCCCTCTCGATTGGCGCCTGTAAACGCACCGCGTTCATAGCCGAACAACTCACTCTCGACTAAGTTGTCCGGAATTGCACCGCAATTCAAGGCGATAAAGGGCTGCGCTAATCGAGAACTGGACGTATGTATAGATTGGGCAAACAATTCCTTGCCTGTTCCGCTCTCACCAAGCAGCAGCACGGGATAATCGGTCAACGCTGCCTTCTGCGACAACCCCTTCTTCTGCAGAAGTGCTGGGCATGTTCCGGCAATATCTTGGAAGGTGTACAAGTTATGCTCATTCGATATCCGCCTCTGAATGGCGATGGAACGCCATACCTTATGCTGAGAGTCGTTGATCGTGTCGATCGTAAAGCCTTTAGCGCCGTTAAATGGTTTGCCAACCGCATCTTTTCCGACAATACGAAGCGCAGCCTGATTGGCACGAATGATTCGATTATCAGAATCGAGTGAGAGCAGCGGCAGCGGATATTGCTGTACGGTATAGTCTAACTCTTTCAACGTGATGAGATGCGAGTGCTTAGATTGTTCGAGGAGGAGTCTATTCTGAATAGAGTCTGATGCCATAGTGGCGAGCAGTAACGTATGTGGGCTGTAATTTTCCTGCTTGCCGCTAATGTTGATCACACCCAGCAATTCACCGGTCGGACTGAAGATCGGGGCGGAAGCGCAGGTTAGAAAGTGATTAGCCTCGAAGTAATGCTCCTCCGCATGCACGCTTACCGGCACTTGCTCTATCAACGCAACGCCAATCGCGTTCGTACCCTTCCTTCGCTCGTTCCAGTTGGCGCCTACTTGAAGCTGCACCATCTCGGCACGGTTGGCAAAGGCGGGGTCGCCTGCGACGTGTATAATATGCCCTTCAGCATCTATGAGCAGGGCGATTTGTCCCGTCTGCTTAATAGCATGATGCATCTTCTCCAATATTTGCTCTGCATGCTTTACCATAACCTGATGCTGCTTCACAATTTCTAGGATTTGATTGCCTGATAGGATGCGGTCATCGAATGGGTCATTTGTCTTCATACCATAGGTATGACAACGCCTCCGAGACTTCTCGGCATATGCGGACAGATCGTATGAACCGAGCTCCAGCAACATGAACACCCCCATGATCAACTTAAATTAAGTACATTAAGGGCCTCCTATTTCCCCAGTTATTCATTTATACGATCCATTGTGTTCCAATATGAAACACTGCTGTCGTTCCAGAACAGCACAATAGATATAAAGCGCTCAAAGGCAAGCTGGGCGCAGCCACATGTACGGGTATGGCATGGTTATTGCTATGTACTATATGTGAAACCATTTCTAAGGAGGCTGCGATTCATGATCTATGCACAACCCGGACAGATTGGATCAAAGATCACATTCAAGAAGCGCTATGAGAACTTTATAGGCGGTCAATGGCTGGCGCCGGTTAATGGACAGTACTTCGAGAACGTCTCACCTGTAAACAATCGTCCTTTCTGTGAGGTTCCTCGTTCTACTTCAGAAGATATTGAACTTGCTTTAGATGCTGCACATGCAGCGAAGGACGCATGGGGACGCACTTCTGTTGCTGAGCGCGCCCTGATTCTGAACAAGATTGCCGATCGGATCGAAGCCAATCTAGAAGTGCTTGCCGTTGCGGAGACATGGGACAACGGCAAGCCAGTACGAGAAACGATGGCAGCGGATCTGCCGCTCGCGGTGGATCATTTCCGTTACTTCGCTGGCTGCATTCGCGCGCAGGAAGGCGCGCTCAGCCAGATCGACCATGATACGGTCGCGTACCATTTCAACGAGCCGCTTGGCGTTGTTGGGCAGATCATCCCATGGAACTTCCCGATCCTGATGGCAACGTGGAAGCTTGCTCCTGCGCTTGCCGCAGGCAACTGCGTAGTGTTGAAGCCGGCTGAGCAGACACCTGCATCGATCATGGTGCTAATGGAGCTGATCGAAGATCTGCTCCCGCCAGGTGTCGTGAACATCGTGAACGGCTTCGGACTTGAGGCAGGCAAGCCGCTCGCTTCCAGCAACCGAATTGCGAAGATTGCCTTTACCGGAGAGACGACGACAGGCCGCTTAATCATGCAGTATGCTTCCCAGAACATCATTCCGGTTACATTGGAGCTAGGCGGCAAATCGCCGAACATCTTCTTTGAGAATGTATGCGCTCAGGATGATGCGTTCTTCGATAAGGCAATCGAAGGCTTTGTTATGTTTGCCTTGAATCAAGGTGAAGTGTGCACGTGCCCGTCGCGCGCGCTGATCCAAGAGTCGATCTATGATCAATTCATGGACAGAGCTTTGAAGCGGGTAGCGGCGATTAAGCAGGGCAATCCACTCGACACCGAGACGATGATCGGTGCGCAGGTATCGACGGAGCAGCTGGAGAAGATCTTGAGCTACTTGAATATCGGCAAGCAGGAAGGCGCAGAATGCCTGATTGGCGGGGGTAGAGCGATCTTGGAGGGCGATTTCGAAGACGGCTATTATGTTCAACCGACCGTGCTCAAGGGTCATAACAAGATGCGTATCTTCCAAGAGGAGATCTTCGGCCCAGTCGTTGCCGTTACAACTTTCAAGGATCAAGAGGAAGCTTTGGCTATCGCGAACGATACGCTCTATGGCTTAGGCGCAGGCGTATGGTCACGCGATATGACAACCGCATATCGTATGGGGCGCAACATTCAAGCTGGCCGCGTATGGACGAACTGCTATCATGCTTACCCGGCTCACGCGGCATTCGGCGGCTATAAGTCCTCCGGTATCGGCCGCGAGAACCACAAGATGATGCTCGCGCACTATCAGCAGACGAAGAACCTGCTAGTCAGCTACAGCCCTAATGCTCTCGGATTCTTTTAAGAGGCTGCCGGATGTATGACGAACGATGTTCAGAAGGTGCTTGCCACTGACGCTGCTTTAGAGCTGATCGAGATGCTGAAGACGAAGCACGGTCCAGTCATGTTTCATCAATCAGGAGGCTGCTGCGATGGCAGCTCCCCGATGTGCTATCCTCAAGGAGAGTTCATGCTCGGTGAACATGATGTACTTCTTGGTGAGATTGGAGGATCCCCCTTCTACATGAGCGCAGCGCAGTACGAGTATTGGCGGTATACTCAGCTTATTATTGATGTAGTGCCAGGCCGAGGAGGCATGTTCTCGCTGGAGGGACCTGAGGGACGGCGGTTTCTTACTCGTTCGCGAGTCTTTACTGACGAGGAATTGCGATTATTAAAGCTATGATTCTATAGAACGTTGATCAGGAAGGCCCGTCTTCCGGCAGAGTCCGCTGAAGAGGGGCTTTCCTGTTCTCTATTTCCTCCACCCTAAATATTGAATCGCTGTAGAATATATGAAAGTATTCTATTATACTCATATATAGGACTTATAACCTACTAGAAGGGGATACTGTGATGAGAGCAATGAAAAAATTAGTCATGTTCATGCTTGTTGTCTTGATGATGACAGCTGCTCCGCAAGTATATGCGGCGGGCAATGCGGCAATTGCGGATAACGGCAGCGTTATTAATCAGAACATCGTGTTTATTGATGTCCAGAACCACTGGGCGAATGATGCTATTTATGATATGGCTCAGAAGGGGTATATCAGCGGGTATCAAGATAATTCATTTAAACCAGAGAAACCAATCACGCGGGAGGAATTCGCTAAGCTGATCTCTGTCACGTTTTCGTTGGATCTGGTGGATGTGGATACTCCGTCATTCTCGGATGTGCAGCGAGATCGTTGGTCCTTTAAATATGTCGAGGCAGCGAAGGAATTTCTTACAGGCTACTATCCGCCTAAAGGAAAGCCATTCTTTAGTCCTGCTACGAAAGCTACTCGTGAAGATGTAGCAGTGGCGCTCGTAAAGGTGTTGGGCTATACGCCTGATGATTTACAAGATCCATACATACTCGACCGCAATTTTAGTGATGTAGACAGCATTTCCTATAACCTAAGAGACTATGTAGCTATTGCGACTGAAAATCGACTCATCCAAGGCTATGAAGACGGCACATTCCGTCCTGAGAATCCGATTACGCGTGCGGAAGTAGCCACGCTCCTCTATCGAGTAATCAAGGATTCTTCTCATGATCAAGGAGAAGGCTTGAAGCTGGAAGTGAGTGTACCTGAGAAGACTACGACCGGAACCTTCTCGGTTGAAGGATCGACTAGCCGCAATGCGAAGGTGACCATTAACGGTTCAGCTGTAAAGGTGGACGATGGCCGCTTTAAAGAGCTGTACAAGCTGGATGAAGAAGGTCGTCATACCATCACGATTACAGCGAAGCTGCCGAGTGGTCAAGAGAAGAGCGTAACGAAGACGATCGTTTATCAGATCGATGGCCCTCAATTGAGAGTGAATGATGTGCCAGAGACAACCACAAAAGAAACGATTACGATCAGCGGTACCGTAACGGATAAGAATGACAGCTATCCAGTAGTATATTTGAACGATGAGAAGGTGTCTGTATCCAGCTACAACGGTTCCTTCTCGGAGGAAGTAAAGCTGCAAGAAGGCGTGAATAAGATCGTTGTTCGCGCAGTTAATAAGCAGGACAAGTCCACTGTTGTGACGAAGACGATCACGTTCAATGCGGGAGGTCCTAACCTCCAAGTGAACTCCATACCAGAGCAAACGGCGAATGAGAAGCTGACGGTTTCTGGTACGGTAACGGATAAGAACGATGGCTATCCAACGCTCTATATTAATGATCAAAAGGTATCTGTCAGCAGTTACAATGGCAGCTTCTCAGAAGAGTACACGCTCCGTAACGGCGAGAATACATTCGTATTCAAAGCGGTCAACAAAAATGGCAAAGAGACGGTTGTTACTAAGAGGGTTACATTCAACGCCGATGGTCCTGTACTGCGTGTGAATGATCTTCCGGCAGTATCAACGAACGAGACGATCACGATCAGCGGTACGGTTACAGACAAGAATGACAGCTATCCAACGGTATACTTGAACGATGAGAAGCTGTACGTAGCGAGCTACAACGGTGCATTCTCCCAAGAGGTTAAGCTTAAGGAGGGTGTGAATACATTTACGATTCGCGCGACTAATAAAGCTGGCAAGTCTTCTAAGGTGACGAAGAGCATCGAATTCAGTGTCGGGGCTCCTGTGCTGCAAGTGAAAGCGCCAGATGTGAGCAAGCTGAAGGAAGTTACGATAACAGGAAGCGTGTCGGACAAGAATGACAGCTATCCAACCGTTTATATGAACGGTGAGAAGTTATATGTGGCAGGCTATGATGGATCATTTTCAGAGACGGTGACTTTGAAGGACAATGAGAATACGTTCGTATTTAAAGCTGTGAACAAGATCGGCAAAGAGACGACCGTAACGAAAGTCATTAAGTACGTTCCTGGCGGACCTGTGCTGCAAGTGAATGATATCCCTGCAACAACGACATCCAACACGATCACAATCAGCGGTTCTGTGAGCGATGATAACGACAGCAGATTTACCGTCTACTTGAATGATGAAGCAATTATTTCAAACAGCTATTATAATTCGTTCTCGAAGGAAGTTACACTGACTGAAGGCGTGAATACCTTCGTCATTCGCGCGGTGAACAGCGCGGGCTTATCGACGTCCGTGACGAAGACGATTACCTTCACAGTAGAAGGTCCAGCTCTTGTTGTTGGCTATGCGCCAGAAACAACAACCAATCCTGAGTTTACATTAACGGGCAGCGTAACCGATAAGAACGACAGCAGACCGCAGTTGTATCTGAACGACGTGCTCATTAACGTGGATTGGAACGGCTCCTTCAGTAAGAAAGTGCAGCTGAAGGAAGGGGCTAACGTCTTTACATTTACGGCGGCTAACAAGCTAGGCAAGACAACGACGGTCGTGAAGACGATCTTCCTGCAGACAGCGCCTCCAGCAGAGCCGGGGGTATAAGAAGGCAGAACAATAGGAGCTTCCTCCGAACTCAACGGGGGAGGCTCCTTTTTGCTGTGAGAGTCGCGCGGTTGCAATTGCACGATTGAAATAGTAGATTAAGAGTGAAATCCACATGAAAGTGGAAGGGAAGAGGGCAGTATATGGCTAAGCAAAAATATTATGTCGTATGGGAAGGCAAACGGCCGGGAATCTATACGAGTTGGCCGGAGTGCCAAGCCGAAGTAGCGGCATACAAGGATGCAAAATATAAATCCTACTCCACGAGAGCGGAGGCGGAGCAAGCATACAAGGAAGGCTGGAAGAAGCACTGGGGCAAGAAGGAATCAGGAAGCGCATCGGCGGGCAAGGCGAAGGCAGCCCCATCGACGCTGGCGTCAGCAGGGGAGATTGACTATGACAGCATCTCAGTTGATGTAGGTACGCAGGGTAATCCCGGACCAATTGAATATCGAGGTGTGGATACGCAGACAGGTCAAGTTTTGTTTGCTCGAGGACCTATTCCGAACGGAACCAATAACCTGGGCGAGTTTCTCGCTATCGTCCATTCCTTGGCCTACTTAAAGAAGCTTGGCAGCCATAAAACGGTGTACAGCGATTCCCGCACAGCTATGAAATGGGTCAGAGAGAAGAAGGTAGCAACTACCCTGGAACGCAATGCCTCCACGAAGGAAGTGTGGGATCTGGTTGACCGTGCTTTAAAATGGCTTCAGACGAACAGCTATGACAACAAGATATTGAAGTGGGAAACGCAAATATGGGGCGAGATCAAGGCAGATTACGGTCGAAAGTAGTATTCTGTGCACTTTACCTAAGGTCGGTACGTACAATAACCTAATTGAGGTTATAAGCGATCGGAGGTGATACAGTGACAATCATCGTGAGCAATGGCGAAGATCAAGTAAGCAGAATTCCGATGACGGAACTGGAAAGATCGATTTTTGTACAGAAACAGAACAGCTCTGTTGTGTATCGATATGAAACTCCAGCAGACTTGGCATTTGAGCTGAATATGAGAAGCAGGATCGTTTCTAATGCTATCGCTCTTAACAACAGCGGTCTGAACTTCTCAACGTTCGAGAAATCCAAATGCAATGAGCGTGTCTGGACACGGAATGATAACGGGGGCTTTAGTTTGAACTATGGTGTGCAGCCCTCCCATGGGATACTCGATATATTTCAGAATGGCCATCTTTACGCAACGGAGTGCGCTACTGCAATGGTGATCGTGATGTACAGGTCGATGTTGGACGGCATCGGCAAGGCGGCATTCGATTATCATTTTAAGGACATCGTACTATATGACTGGGAATATGACAGCGATTTGCGATTGATACCCAGCTACAATAACAGTGAGGCGTATCCTGGAGACATCGTCTATTTTGAGAATCCTGATTATAATCCGGAAACACCGGAGTGGCAGGGGGAGAATGCGATTGTTCTCGGCAACAATCTGTATTATGGGCATGGGATCGGAATTAAGACGGCGGATGAAATCATCGCTTCACTGAATAAAGAAAGAGTGCCAGGCAGTACGACTCCTGCCTATTTCTCTGATTTTGTACTTTCCCTGGACTTTGAGTATACCCGGAGTTTAGCTGCAGGCGGTGTCAGTCCCTTTTTATTTCGAGACAAATACAGCAATGCGCACATCTACGCCAGAATAGGCACACATCTATACATGCAATAAACCGGTCTACATGATCGGTTTTTTTGTTGCCATAAACTCACGGAATGCACAGGTTATGCTGTTATTTTCTTGAATAATCAGATTATGGGTGACTAACTAGCTGCCGCGTGTGAAAATGTGTGATGTTTGTTGCAGAACTATGGAATTTTTGAAAATGGGTGATACTATAAGAGTTATCTTTATTACTTTGGGCGTGACATACATAGTTCACTAAGAAGTATACGATCATGAATAAATGCCCATACGAGAATGTTATTCTCAGAGGACGTTAGGTAGGGGGACATATGGAGACACAGGCAATACTGGCAATTGGCATCTTTTTAATTACGTACGCATTGATTATTTCAGAGAAGATTCACCGCACCATAGTTGCGATGCTTGGTGGTCTATTAGTTATTCTGTTTGGTATCGTTGATGTTAAATCGGCGATCGAGCATCATATCGATTTCAACACCCTGGGTCTGCTGCTCGGGATGATGATTATTGTAGGTGTGACCGCGAAAACAGGCTTCTTCAGCTATGTGGCCATCAAGGCGGCTAAGATAGCAAAGGGAGATCCGATAAAGATCCTGGTTGCTTTAGCGCTGATAACAGCCCTGGCATCCGCATTTCTGGATAATGTAACAACTGTCTTATTGATGGTTCCGGTTACGTTCAGCATTACTCGGCAATTGAAGGTCAATCCGTTTCCGTTTTTATTTTCGCAGATCCTTGCGTCCAATATCGGCGGTACAGCGACGATGATCGGGGATCCACCGAACATTATGATTGGCAGCGCCGTGCCAGAACTGACCTTTATGGCGTTCATTGAAAACTTGGCGCCGATCGTGTTAATCATACTGGCTGTTCAAATCCCTTTGTTTATTCTTATGTTTCGCAAAAGTCTTCGTACGACAGACGAACATAAGCGGGGCATATTGGAAATTGAAGAGAGTGACCTTATTACCGACCGCCGTTTGCTGGTGAAATGTTTAATTATTTTGGGGCTTACGATCGCGGGGTTCTTCCTGCACCAGCTCGTACATGTAGAGTCATCTGTCGTCGCGTTGACAGGGGCCTTCATTCTGCTGTTAATTACCGGTGAGCATATGATGGAGGAAGCGTTCAGCAAGGTAGAATGGACGACGATCTTCTTCTTCATCGGATTATTTACGCTGGTTGGGGGGCTCGTAGATACTGGAGTCATTAACAGCCTGGCGGAGAAATCGATCGAACTGACTGGCGGCAACGTGACTGCAACCTCGATGCTGATTCTGTGGATGAGCGCGTTGGCCTCTTCCTTTATGGATAATATCCCGTTTGTGGCAACGATGATTCCGTTGATTCAGGAAATGGGCCATATGGGCGTGTCCAATCTGGAGCCGCTCTGGTGGAGCCTTGCGCTCGGCGCATGTCTTGGCGGCAACGGGACGTTGATCGGAGCAAGCGCGAATCTGATTACGGCTGGATTGGCGGCTAAGGAAGGACATCCGATTACCTTCGTGAAGTTCTTGAAGTATGGATTCCCGATGATGCTGCTGTCCATTGTTATTTCCACGATCTATATTTACTTTAGATATCTGCTCTAACTAAGGAGGGGATGCCGTTAAGTCGCATTATTAGCTGACTTATCAGCATCCCCTTTATTTAGCGGAGGAAGATGACGAACCCTCGGGGCGTCTGTAAGGAGCAGTGCCAATAGCCCGACTCGTACCGTTGGCAGGTACTGGCCGGGCTGTCATAGTGCATAGACTATCGGCGATCTGTCCTCAGATTCTGCCCTTTCGGGTGTCGCGAACCTCGTGACCGGTGAGCTTCATCAACTCAGAGAACTCTTTATCCGTCAGATCACGCCATTGTCCGATCTTCAATGGATCGAGATGGATGTTCATAATTCGAATACGCTTTAGCTTCACGACATTATAGCCAAACGCTTGACACATCCGGCGAATCTGACGATTCAAGCCTTGTGTCAGAATAATCTTAAACACGCGCTCGCCGATTGGCGTTACCTTGCATGGCTTCGTCTTCGTGCCAAGAATAAGAACTCCGCGAGACATCCCTTCTACAAAGGAAGGAGTGATGGGCTTGTCTACCGTTACGATATACTCTTTCTCGTGGTTATTCTCAGCTCGGAGAATCTTATTGACGATATCGCCATCGTTCGTAAGCAGGATCAGGCCTTCCGAATCTTTGTCGAGACGCCCGATCGGGAAGATGCGCTCTTTATGATTAACGAAGTCAACGATGTTGCCTTTCACGTGCAGTTCAGTCGTACATGTTATGCCTACAGGCTTATTCAAAGCGATGTACACAGGCTTCGTCTTCTCGCCGATACGTCTGCCGTCGATGCGAACATCGTCGCCGGGCTCCACTGTGCTGCCAAGCTCGGCCAGCTTGCCGTTAATCGACACACGTTTCGCTTCAACCCATTTATCCACTTCCCGTCTGGAGCATATGCCCGTTTCACTAATGAATTTGTTAATTCTCATCTGGGATTCCTTTCTTATACGTCAAAGTAACAACCGCATGCCATATATTATACTATATTCCGTCATGCGGTAAACTTCTCTGTCGTAAGGAGTCTTGATATAGGTTTTACTTATAAATGTTTGGCTGAGGGGGATAAGAAAAGCGGGCGCCAATACGCTGGGCCCGCTGGATAAGTGCATATGCATTAAAGAGGTGACAGGGGTGCTGTGTTACCCAGCATGCTAAATGTCAATGTTGGCCTCTTTCAACGTACTTCGTAAGACTTGGGCCATTAAACGGTAGCCCAAGGCATGCGGATGCACCCCATCGTCGGTTAATCCGTCCCGCAGCGTTTGACCGTCTGTGTCAACGAAGTGGCGGTGATAATCGACGTAGACGAAGCCGTATTGTTCAGCGACACTCTTGATATGCTGGTTGATCTGAACAATGACAGCATTGCGCTCTTGGTTAGCTTCGGTTGCTGGCCGATTCGTCGGCAGAATCGAGCAAAGAATGAGTGATTGCTCGCGGTCTGCGCACATCTTAGCTATCTCGTCGATGTGTGTAGTAACAAGCTCGAATACTTCATCGCTAGTCCAACCTATACGGTTTGGCACATTCGTCGATTCCATCTTAAAGGTATCATTCACACCGATCATCAGCACGATATGATTCGGTTTAAGCTGCAGCGTATCCGCCTCAAAGCGTTTCGCGACATACTGCGCTACATCCCCGCCGATTCCGCGGTTAATTAATGCGCCTCGTTCCGAATGGAAGTATGGATCGAACTCCCATAGATGCGTGATCGAATCCCCGATAAATACAAAGTCAACCGGCGTTTGCTCCGTGAGCAAGCATTCATTCTTAATATCGAATTCCAAACGTCTAAAGTCCGCAGCAGCTTGAAGCGGAGAGAATAAACCTGGCTTAACGAATTGAACTCTGCTCATATCGTCACTTCTTTCATATGTAATGGATGAGTTAGGGATGCATTACCCACTCTTAATATAGAGTAATCATTGCAGGATTAGCATATGATTTGATCCATTCGATAACATAAATGAAGGCTAAGACGTGGTCGCGATTATGCCAATAAGAATTCAGCCACCAGATGATTAAAGTCTTCCTGCTCCTCGATAAACGGCATATGACCGCTCTGCTCGAAGATATGAAGCTTGACGTTAGGAAGCAGCTTCGCCATCTCCTCTGCTTGCGATACAGGTGTAATCCAATCGTGACGCGCTGCAATGATGAGTGTATCAGACTCGTAAGCCGGCAGAAGCGGGCGAACATCATACAGCGGGATCAGGTGCTTGAACGTATAGTTGCAAGCTTCTAAGGAGCCGATCGGACGGTTCCCGACTTCCTCCATCAGCTGAAGGTCTTGTTTATAGAAGTACAAGGATAAGCATAGGCTCCACCATTGCTCCAGGTGGTCGTTGTCCTTAATGTTGCCTTCGAACAGCTCTGGAATCGCGCGCAGCTGTTCTGGCGTGGCTACCGCTGCAGCAAACTCTAACGCAGCTGGATAGAATTCATAGCTTGGCGCTGTACATACGAGTACAAGCTTGTCCACGGATTGCGGGTATTTCGTAGCGTAGACCTGTGCGACCATTCCTCCAAATGAATGCCCCAAAACATGAATCGATTCTAGGCCTAAATATAGCCGCAGCGCTTCCAGATCATCCGCCAGCTGCTCAAGAGTGCAGTCAGCAGGATTAACCCGATCCGATTGCCCATTGTTGCGATGATCTACATAGACGATCTGCAGATGCTGAGCAAGAGGCGTCAGCCACGGCTTAAAGTCGGAGTGATCGCTTCCAGGTCCGCCGTGCAGAACGAAACATACTTTTCTATGTTCCATGCGAGGTCCGTTAGCAACGTAGCTGGAGCCCTCCACATCGAAGTAGATTCGAGCGCCATTCAGTTGAGCAAACATATATATTACCCCTCTCAATATCTTAGTTGTTCGTAATCGTTGAAATGGACACCGAGGTCATACAAACTTAACTCTGTTAATAGTTAACAGCTTTAAATCGTATGCTGGGCAATACTCGTTTATCTGTCACAAAGTAAAGGCAGCATATACCAAATAATCAACGATACACCAAATTATAACGTTTTCTATATAAAATATTAACTGGATAAGTGAAAGTTTATAAATTAATTTGGATTGGCATGGACATCATGCTTGGGAATGCACTGTCCGTCTCCGACATATAATTGGCTCTAGATGAACGGGAGGGCTTCGAGGTTCTAGCTGGCGAGCAGTTGATATTAGAAAATAATAGACTTAATATAACTGTAAGCGCTTCATTGAAATATGACTATGGACAAAGTATCAGCTTTCATAACTATAGTAACGGGTGACGCCATGCAACTCCGTATGGAATCAGAACTATCGCAGCAGCAGACGATCGGGCTGCGAATAACAACCCATATGCTGCAATCGCTGGATGTGCTGCATATGTCGACGGCACAGCTGACGGAATATGTGAACCGGCAGATTGCGGATAATCCCTTGCTTGAGCTGGCGCAGCCTCGTTCGAGATTTCGCGCGAGACATATGGATGATGAGCGGCTGCGGGATCTCGCGGATCGGTCGAGCTGGACGATGGAGGAGGAGCTGCTTGCGCAGCTCAGGCTTCTGCCGCTGTCGGACGGGGATTACCGGATAGCGGCCTTCTTGGCAGGCAGCCTGGATGACAACGGCTGGCTGACCTTGACGCTTGAGGAGGCGGCGCGAGTGCTGCGAGAGCCGCCCGCCAAGGTCGCGCAAGCGCTCAGCGCAGTGCAAGCTCTGGAGCCAGCGGGCATCGCAGCCCGCTCGCTGTCCGAGTGCTTGCTGCTGCAGATCGCGCGCGATCCCGCGGCGGACCCGCTCGCCGCCGCGGTGGCGCAAGACCATTTGCCCGCGCTCGCGGACGGGCAATGGTCGCGCATCGCGAGCCGGCTCGGCGTTCCGCTGGAACGCTTGGAGCAGGCGGCGCGCTACATTGGCGGCCTGCAGCCGCGGCCGGGTACGCTGTGCGGCGGCGCAGGCGCTTGGACGGCGTCCGTACAAGGACGCGAGCAAGAGCGTGATCGCGAGCTCATCATACCGGACGCCTACATAGTGAAGCATGGCAGCGACTACGTCGTGCACCTGAACGACGCGCTGTTCCCGCGCGTGGCGCTGCAGGAGGAAGCGCTGCTTCCCCCAGCACGCGAGGCGGCCGCCTTCTGGCGGCCCTTCCAGCGCTCCGCCCACGCGCTGCTCAGCAGCCTCGAGCAGCGCCAACACACGCTGCTGCTCGTGCTGCAAGCGATGGTGGCGGAGCAGCGGCCGTATCTGGATCATGGGCCGGCGGCATTAACGCCGATGACCCTGTCCACGATCGCGGCCGCAGTTGAGCTCCACCCATCCACCATCAGCCGCGCGATCGCGAACAAATACGTGTCCACGTCGCACGGCACCCATGCGCTGAAGTCGTGGTTCACCTCTGGCGTAGAACGCCAGGACGGCACCACAGCTTCTTCAGCGGCAATCAAGGCGGCGATCGCGCGGCACATCGCCGCAGAAGACGCCATGGCTCCGCTCAGCGATGCGCGCCTCGCCAGCCTGCTCGCGGACGAGGGCATCCCCGTCGCCCGCCGCACGATCATGAAATATCGGGAAGCGATGCGCATTCCCTCTTCCAGACGGCGCAGCAGCGCCCGTTAACGGGAGGCGCTCCAACGCTTCATCTTCTTGACAAGCGTCGAATGATCGACACCAAGCGCGAGTGCCGCTTGGCGGATCGAGCCGTGCTTGTCGAGCGTCTCCTGGATGGCGCGCTTCTCGAACTCCTCCAAGCGCTGCTTGAGCGAGCCGTACGTGCTCGGCAGCCCTGTTTCATATACATGCTGCGGCAGATGGTGCGGCTCGATCACATGCGAAGGGATGGACACGATCATATTTTCAATCAGATTGCGAAGTTCTCGTACGTTGCCCGGCCAACGGTAGTTGTTCAGAAGCTGCTGCGTCTCGGGTGACAGCTGCTTCTCAATTCGGTATGTCTTGCTGTAGTAATGGAAGAAATGATCCACCAGCGCCTCCACATCTTCTGGACGCTCCGCGAGCGGCGGAACATGAATCTCGACGACGAGCAGTCGATAATAGAGATCCTCACGGAACGTCCCCTGCTTGATAAGCTCGCGCAGATCGCGATTTGTCGCCGACAGGAAGCGGATATCGAGCTTGCGCGCTTTCGTGCTGCCGATTCGCCGCACCTGCTTCTCTTGAATGACACGCAGCAGCTTCACCTGCAAGGATAACGGCATCTCGCCGATCTCATCCAGCAGAATCGTCCCTTTATCCGCAAGCTCCAGCAAGCCGATTCTTCCTTCTCGATTTGCGCCAGTGAATGCGCCAGCCTCATAACCGAACAGCTCCGATTCAAGCAGCGGCTCTGGGATGGCAGCACAGTTCACCTTGATGAAGGGTCTGTCCTTCCGATCGCTCATATGGTGAATCAGGTTCGCAATGACTTCCTTGCCGGCGCCGGATGGACCAGAGATCATGATGCTGGTCGGATAGGGCGCCACCTGCTTCACCTGCTCATAGATATGCTGCATCTTCAGGCCGCGAAAGATGAAGGCATGCTCCTGACCGTCATGCTCCAGTGTGAAGCGATGATGCTGAATCTGCGAGAAGCTCTTCGCTCGATCCAGCTCCTGCCGCATCTCGTTAAGCAGTGTCACATCGCGCACACTCGTCACAACCATAGCGATCTCGCCCGCCTCGTCGAACACCGGATTGCCCGTCACAATGAACTCCTTCTTGCGGTTTATTTTCTGAATGAGCGACATCTTCTTCTTCTGGTTCAGCACGAGCAACGAGACGGATTGATCAAAATACCCTTCCTGTGTCAGCTCTTCCATATGGCGTCCGATGAGCTTACTTCTCTCTAAGCCAGTGATTTCTTCATAGGCCGCGTTGACGAGCAGCGTTACGCCGTGTCGATCCACGACATAGATGCCGTCAGTCGAGAATTCAACGATTGATTCCAGCCGTTTCAGCAGACTGCGATACTCCTCCATTTCGGATATATCCTGAATGACAGCAATAGCGCCCACTATTTCATCCTCTTGGTAAAATGGCGTCCGGTTCACCATACATATGCGGCCATTGATCTCCATTTTCTCGCCGATGGCACAAGTACCGCTCTCTAACACCAGATGAAGCTTGGTGTTGGGGATGATGGAGGAGATGTGCATGCCAATCCACTGCTGCGGCTCAAGGTGAAGGATTCGCTGCGCGGAGGCGTTAAGATGAAGCACTTGCCCCTCCAGACTTACGACAATAACGCCGTTATGCATCGAATGGAATAGAGAACTCCATTGCTCCGTTGTAATATGTGGTTGAGGCGGCATCGAATTATACCTCCTGTGGTGAATTATTTGCGTATGTGGTGAAATATTTCAGCACTATAAGTTTCGCCATTTATTCACCTAAATCCTGCCTGTCTGGTGATATTTGTCACCGTAATTTACCGAATGAATGTTACGTCTTAACACATTGGGCTTGATCTTGCTGTACAATCATGAATTGGCACGATTATTGCTATATCTAATATTAAGAACGCTGAAAGGAGCCATTGAAATTGGAAATACACACAAAACAACTATGGATCAACGGTCAATGGGTCAGCTCAGATAGAACGTATGCCCTTCATTCTCCCTATGATGGGTCACTGCTGGCTCATGTCGCCAAGGCGAGCGTGCAGCATGTTGAAGCTGCGATTGCGGGAGCAGAGGAAGCTTATCAGATCATGAAGGAGCTGCCTGCGCATCGCCGCGCGGACATCTTATACGGCGTCGTTGAAGGCATGAAGGCGAAGAAGGAAGAGCTCGCTCGCATCATTGCGATGGAAGCAGGCAAGCCGATTCGAACAGCGCGCGCGGAGATCGAACGCACGATTACAACCTATCGAATGGCGGCGGAAGAAGCGAAGCGGCTGTACGGTGAAACGATTCCGATGGACGCCGCTCCCGGCGGGGAGAATCGCCTCGGCTTTACATGGCGAGAATCGTTAGGCGTTGTCACCGCGATCTCGCCGTTTAACTTCCCATTCAATCTAGTTGCGCATAAGCTCGGTCCAGCCTTCGCGGCAGGCAATACGGTAGTGCTGAAGCCGGCTGAGCAAACGCCGCTTTCCGCGTTAGCCATCGCAGAGCTGTTCCATGAAGCAGGCTTGCCGGCAGGCGCGCTGCAGGTTGTTACGGGCAGCGGGCGCGAGCTTGGAGACGCGCTGGTGACCGACCCGCGCGTGCGGAAGGTGACATTCACAGGCAGCACAGAAGTCGGCAAATCGATTAAAGCGAAAGCAGGATTGCGCAAGACAACGATGGAGCTGGGCTCGAACTCTGCGGTCATCGTGGAGCCGGATGTTCCGCTTGACCGCATCGTCGGGCGTTGCGTAGAAGGTGCCTTCACGAATGCTGGGCAGGTATGCATTTCCTTGCAGCGCATCTATGTGCATGCATCTATATATGACGAGTTCAGTCGCCGCTTCATCGAGCGCACCGGGCAGCTTAAGGTAGGCAATCCGTTCGATGAAGAGACGGATGTCAGCGCAATGATTCATCCGCGGGAAACAGAGCGGATCGAGGCGTGGGTGGAGGAGGCTGTTGCCGCAGGCGCGCGAGTTGGCTGCGGCGGCAAGCGGGAAGGCGCGGTCTTCATGCCGACCGTTCTGCTCGACGTACGTTCGGACATGTCTGTTTCGTGCAAGGAGACCTTCGCGCCTGTCGTATCGATCGTCCCGTATACGGAATTGGACGAAGCGATAGAGCTTACCAATCGTTCTGACTATGGTCTGAACATGGGGATCTTCGTGCGCGATATCGAGAAGGCATTCTATGCGGCGAAGCGTATCCAAGCAGGGGCTGTCGTTGTGAACGACATCCCGACGTTCCGCGTTGATCACATGCCATACGGCGGCGTGAAGGACAGCGGCTATGGCCGCGAAGGCATCAAGTATGCTGTGCAGGAAATGACCGAATTAAAGTTCGTGACCATCAAGACCATGTTCTAGAAGCAGTCCTGTGCTCCACATCAGCTTGCCGACCAATCATGTAGTCAGTCAGGTAATCATCATGCATTCATTCTGTTATTCATTAGAGGAGGAATTGGAAATGTGCAATATTATTCATGCTAAACCGAAGCTTTACGTGATGGACAATGGCCGTATGAGTATGGACAAGAACTGGATGATCGCCATGCACAACCCAGCTACGATCAGCAATCCGAATGCGCCGGCAGAGTTTGTTGAATTTCCGATCTACACCGTCCTCATCGATCATCCAGAAGGCAAGATCTTGTTTGACACGGCGTGCAATCCGAACTCGATGGGGCCTCAGGGCCGTTGGGCAGAATCTACACAGCAAGCGTTCCCTTGGGTAGCGAATGAGGAGTGCTACTTGCACAGCCGTTTAGAGCAGCTGAAGGTGCGTCCGGAGGATATCAAGTACGTGGTTGCTTCACATCTGCATCTGGACCATGCCGGCTGCTTGGAGATGTTCACGAACGCTACGATCATCGTTCATGAAGATGAGTTCAACGGCACGCTGCAGAGCTATGCGCGCAACCAGAAGGAAGGCGCTTATATCTGGGCGGACATCGATGCCTGGATCAAGAACAACCTGCAGTGGCGCACCATTCAACGTCATGAAGATAATTTGCTGCTGGCTGATGGCATCCGTGTACTCAACCTAGGTGCGGGACATGCGCGTGGAATGCTCGGATTGCATATCCAGATGCCGGAGACGGGCGGTATTATATTGGCTTCAGATGCAATCTATACGGCTGAGAGCTTTGGCCCGCCTGTTAAACCGCCGGGCATCATCTTCGACTCCGTCGGCTATAACTTAGCGGTTGAGAAGATTCGCCGCTTGTCTCATGAAACGAAGTCACAGGTATGGTTTGGGCATGATGCTGATCAGTTTGCACAATTCCGCAAATCCACCGAAGGCTACTACGAATAAATCAGAACGCAAGTAAAGAAGGGAGATGCGGTATACGATGGCTGTTTCTAAACTGATATTTGCACCGCTTAGCTATACGGGCTGGGGAGCTGCGGCTCAGCTTCTGCCTGAAGTTGTTAAGTACGGCTCGTCACGGATACTGGTTGTCACAGACCCTGTGCTGAAGCAGATCGGTCTTGTCGACCGTGTGATAGCGCCGCTGCTTGCGGAAGGCTGCCAGGTCGATGTGTACTCAGAGACGCTGCCGGAGCCGCCGCTTGAAATAGGGGAGAAGCTGGTAGCTTATACGAAGGAAGGCGCGTTCGATCTCGTCATCGGCATGGGCGGCGGCAGCGCGATGGATCTGGCTAAGCTTGCAGCTGTGCTGTCCGCGCATGAAGGATCTGTGGGAGATTATCTGAATCTTACGGGCACGCGCAAGCTCGAACGCAGAGGCTTGCCGAAGATTCTGATCCCGACAACGTCGGGCACGGGATCTGAAGTGACGGACATCGCGGTCTTATCGCTTGAGACGACGAAGGATGTTGTGACACATCCTTATCTTCTCGCGGACGTGGCGATTGTCGACCCTGAGCTGACGCTGACAGTGCCGTCTAGAGTCACGGCGGCGACGGGCATTGACGCGCTGACGCATGCGGTAGAAGCGTACATATCCGTCAACGCTTCGCCGACGACGGACGCGATGGCGCTGCATGCGATCCGCCTCATCGGAGGATCGCTGCGCAAGGCGGTCGCCGATGGGAAGGATCAACAAGCCCGCACCGATATGAGCTACGGCAGTTACTTAGCCGGACTCGCGTTCTTCAATGCGGGTGTGGCGGGCGTGCATGCGCTCGCTTACCCGCTGGGCGGGCAGTTCCATATCTCCCACGGCGAATCAAATGCGGTGCTGCTGCCTTACGTCATGGGCTACATCCGCAGCAGCTGCGTGAAGCGCATGGGCGACATCCTCGAGGCGTTAGGCGGCAATACCGCCTACCTGACCGAAGAGGATGCTTCCCGCCTATGCGTTGAGCAGCTGCAGCGGCTGGTGCAGGACGTCGGCATCCCAACGACGCTCGCCGGGTTTAACATCCCGGAGAGCGCACTGGAGCTGCTGACGGAAGACGGCGTCAAGCAGAAGCGCCTGCTTGCGCGCTCACCGCTTCCGCTCGGCGAAGAGGAGATCCGCACGATCTATCGCTCCGCGTTTGAGGGCATTATCGTGGAACCTGTCTGAGAGCCGCAAGGATATAGAATCAAGGGGAAAGCCGCAGCTATGCATGCGGCTTTTTTCATTGAACTTTTTTACGAATCCAGCCTCATAAATCTATCATCATGAGGACTGCAGGAGAGGCATTTGCGGATAATTGATAGGAAAAAATAGGTATTTATATCTAGCATTCTATTGACTAATGAATCTATCAGAAGTAAGATATTAGTAGTTATTTTGATAGATATTCAACTCCATATATGATAAAGGCAAACCCATCGAAAGATGGCGGCGCAAAGCTAAAGGGGCTAAGGCGAGAGATCGCGATGCCAGCCAGTTACCGGTATAGAAGCGAATCATTCGATATGCGTGATTGCAGCCCTTCTTATCTCGGTAAGAAGGGTTTTTATATTACAATTTCATAGATCAATTTCATATTGATAAAGGCAAACCCATCGAAAGATGGCGACGCAAAGCTAAAGGGGCTAAAGCGAGAGATCGCAATGCCAGCCAGTTACCGGTATAGAAGCGATACGTGTCCAATTGCGTATTTCCAACCCTTCTTATCTCGGTAAGAAGGGTATTTTATTGTGGAAGTACATTGGTCAACTCCGTATTGACAAAGGCAAACCCATCGAAAGATGGTGACGCAAAGCTAGAGGGGCTACAGCAGTGAATGCTAGGCCAGCCAGCTACCGATAAATAAGCTCAACGTCCACGAGCGTTGGCTTTAGGAGGACAATTTATATGAAATGGGACAAGCGTATTGTCGCTATCGCACTTATCCTATCGTTCTTATTCGCAACTCCAGCATATACAGTAGAAGCACAAGGCAATTCGGTAATTGATCAATTGGTAGTGCTGCCGTCAGGCGATTATAATACTAAAGAAGCTAAAGCTATGATCGATAGACTTGAGAAGATTCCAGCAGAAGCATTAGAGGGATTGAACGATAAAGGGGTTAAGATTAAGCTTACGAACGACATCATCACGAAGGAGCCGGAACTTCAATATTTGAAGGGCGTTACACCAAGAGGTTGGGAGAACACGGGATTAACTTGGGACGACGTTCCGGGTGTCAGTGAGAAAAACGTTGTCGTTAGAATCGGTTACAGCAAGAAGGGTAAAGGTCACAGCTCGTACAACTTGGAGATTCATGAAACGATGCACGCGATAGACCGTTTTGTATACGATGAAGCAAGCGGCACAAGTGCTTTCAAAGAAATCTTCAACAAAGAAGCCCAGGTAAAATATGATGGGGACGGTTATGTATCGGTCTATCCTGCTGAATACTTTGCGGAAGCAGCAACATTGTATGTATATAGCGATAAGACACGCAGTGATCTTCAAAAAAACATGCCATTAACTTACGACTACTTGGACAAGCTGTTTAATAGCTAAGCTGAATACAGCACTTATAACTATAGAAGCTCTTTTCAGGCGTCGCAGCCCGAAAGGAGCTTTTTTGGGCTTACGTTCTTGTTAAGTCATGCTTTTTAACTGGACATTCGAAATTAATATTAATTTTATGTTGAAGCTTCGTGAATGGAGGTATTTCTGCCGTAATTACGTCCTATACCGTATAATGATTGATGATAATTATGGGTAGCCTTTAATTAGCTGATCCGTATACTTAGTAGAGAAGGGGGACGCACATGACATCCAAATATATAGCGGGAATATCATTAGCCGTTATGGCTGTAGGCTTTGCGGTGACGATGTTTCTACCGCAGCATGTTGTTATCATTTTACTTCATGGCGGATTTGAAGCAGGGCTTGTTGGCGGAATCGCGGATTGGTTCGCAGTAACCGCACTGTTTCGCCATCCGTGGGGGATACCTATTCCGCATACTTCACTCTTGCTGAAGAATAAGAATAGAATTGTCGAATCAATGATTTCTTCGATGGAGAATGAATTATTGAATAAAGAGAGCATTGAGAGCAAGCTTCGACAGATTCAAATATTACAACGCACCGCTGCTATGTTAACGAAGTTGATAAGCAAGAAAGAGATCCGGATACAGATTATTAATGTGATCATCACTGGCATACAGCGTCTGCCGATTCAACAGCTTGTCCCATCCATTCAGTCTGGATTAGCGGCTTATGTTCAGAAGATGGATCTTAAAGGCACTGCAGATGCGGTTATGACGAAGCTGCTCCATGACCATTATGACGAGCAAGCTCTAGATTATGTGCTAGATCAAGCATCTGACTGGGTTAAGCAGCGCAAGACGAAGATCATGCTTGGGCAGCTAGCCGCTGAGAAGCTGTCCGAAGTAAAAATGGGCGGTTTTACAGGCTTTGCTGTGCAGGCGTTTGCCGGCTTCGTGGATGAAGATAAGCTGGGAGCTATGCTGCAGAATATGCTCGTTTCCGCGATCCGGGATCTGAAAGTCCCTGAGCATCCAACCCGTGAGGCGTTAATGCAGGAGGTTCGCATTCGATTGTTCGAGCTCGCGGAGAATGAAGACTATATGGAACAGCTGAAGCAATGGGCTGCCAAGCAATTGAAGGAAGAACAAATGGAGTCCATCTTGATCACACAGTTGGAACAGCTGCGAGATGTTATTATTGCTAAACTGGAGTCGGAACGTGAGGCGGGAGGACGCAAGGTGTTTGCAGCTTATCGCTGGCTCGTGAGGAAAGCTAGTGAAGATCCAGAGTTGCTGGCTAAAGGAGAGTCATGGATCTCATCTAACATTATCCGCATAGTAGAGAGCAACCACTACAGAATCGGACAACTGGTACGAGAAAATATCGATCGGATGGACGATGCATCTCTGGTACGTATGCTGGAGGATAAGGTCGGCAAAGATTTGCAATGGATTCGAGTGAACGGAGCATTATGCGGTTTCGTCATCGGGATAATCCTATCTCTCTTTAAGCTGTTTTTGGTATAACTTATATAAGCATACATCTGTTATTGGGCAGTCTGAGTCATCAGGCTGCCCATTTCTATTGTTCTTAGATTAAGATTAGCCGTCAGCCTTCGTTATGTCGACACAAATTAAGACTAATTTAGGATAGGCAGTCGACAATATATACCATATAATAATCTATAATGTATAGATATGGCATATTTGGAATGAAAGAGCACAACTTCAGACCGTGTTAAGCAGCTATTCATCAGCTTAGACTCATTTCG
The DNA here is from genome assembly GCF_054343325.1 of Paenibacillus marinisediminis. Classification (NCBI taxonomy): domain Bacteria; kingdom Bacillati; phylum Bacillota; class Bacilli; order Caryophanales; family Paenibacillaceae; genus Paenibacillus; species Paenibacillus marinisediminis. The sequence goes on along the minus strand of NZ_JBTGUH010000005.1, from coordinate 213,483 downwards.
TTATGCGATGTCCTTAAACTTTTTTCTGACAAGATTCATAGTGAGGAGATTCAACGATGAAGGTGCAAGCATTTTTACGCCGAAAGTGGTTAATGGGTTGTTTATTATTCGCCTTATTGATTGTTGGGTATTCGCTGTATATTTATGCTAAAGACATCACGTTAATTGTAAATGGGAAAACAATTGACAATAAAGCCGCGATATATATGAACGATAATAGAATGATGGTGTCAGAAGCATTAATCGAGAGTGAATTTGGCAAGCAATTGGAGACGGCAATCGTTAAGCTTGATCCTGGGACGTATTATAAAGATCGAGTAGCTGTATTGATGTATCATCATATCGAAGATCATCCTACTGAACCGCATGTTCTATCAGCAGCGGACTTTGACAAGCAGATGGAGTTGTTGGAGTTAAACGGCTTTAAGGTTATCACCTTTGAAGAGTATACGGCTTTTATGACAGAAGGCAAGGATGTGCCGGATAATGCGGTGCTGCTTACATTTGACGACGGTTATGAGAGCTTCTACACTCTCGCCTATCCGATCTTGAAGAAATACGGTTATACAGCAACCAATTTCGTGATGGTCGCGGCAGTGGATAACCGGACTGGGGTAACCAAGATGACATGGGATCAGATGAGAGAGATGAAGCAAGCTGGTATGAGCTTCTATAGTCATACTTACGATTCCCATTATTATCGTGCCATTAATAGCAAGGGCAAGGAGGGGCAGATGCTGACCCATCCGCTTTACATACAGGCGGAGAAGCGCGTCGAGACGGAAGAGGAATACAAGAAACGGATCGCAACCGATCTAGAAAAAGCTGAGAAGCGGCTGCGTGAAGAACTGGGTAATGATTCGGGTGTTATAGCATTTCCGTTTGGCGCGGCTAATGATGACGTATTCGATGAATTAAAGTCGCTTCACATCGAGCTCTCCTTCACGATTGATCCGGGCTTGACCTCGCGCCGTGACAAGAACGCTTATCGTTTCAATGCGGGCGGCAGCGATAGGAAGCCTGAGGATTTGATCGAGACTTTAAAGTCGATCGCCACTGGGGGCAAGAACGAATATATGGCGATAAAGGTTGATGGGGAGGAAATATTCTTTGCTAAGCAGCAGCCTATGATGGTGAAAGATGAGTTGATGATTCCCTTGAAGGAGTTTTGCAAATTGTACGATATTCGGATCAAGTACGATAAGAAGCGGCGCACGGTGGAGCTAACTACGCCGTAGGACATAGAATATATTGTATTTGCTCGAAGAACAGGTTATACTAAACGTTAAATTCAATGATTCGATCATGCCTGTGAAGAGCATCCAACTCGGAGGCGTTCTCGTTAAGAGGTCTGTATATCGCGTGAGTCGATTGCGGACTGTCCTAAGTTTACCGGCACCGCCCGTTATCGCGGAACCAGAGAGGATTGGACGGCTATGCTGTTCAATCAAGTTGGGTGGCACCGCGAGCGAAGCGCTCCTCGTCCCATACGGATGAGGGCGCTTTTTGTATTTTTTGCGAGAGGGAGTCGGTAGACGATGTTGGACATGAGATGGATAAGAACACATGCAGATGAAGTACAGAACGCGGCGGATCAGAAAGGAATTCAGATCTCGATCAGCGAGCTTGCGGCGGTGGATGAACGGAAGCGACGGATGCAGCAGGAAGTAGATGAGCTGCGTCGTATGCGCAATGAACAGTCGCAAGAGATTGGCAAGCTGATGAAGAATGGCGATCAAGAGCAGGCTGAAGCACGCAGAGCGGCTGTGAAAGAAATGAATGAGAAGCTGACGGCAACGGAGCAGGAATTGAATGAGGTTGAGCAGCAATTTACGCAATTGATGCTGCTTGTACCTAACATCGTATCGGCGGATACCCCGATCGGACGCTCGGATGAAGATAATGTGGAAGTGAAGCGTGTAGGGGTACCTCCAGTTCGTGATTATGAGATCAAGGACCATGTGCAGCTCGGCGAGCTGCACGATATGATCGACATTCCGCGCGGGGTAAAGACGGCTGGAACGCGTAACTACTATTTAATGGGAGCGGGTGTGCTGCTGCACCGCGCTGTTCAGCAATTAGCGGTAGATCTGCTGCTTCGCAAAGGGTACACACTTCTAGAAGTACCATTGATGGTACGGACGGAAGCACTGACCAATACAGGGTTCTTCCCACTTGGTCAGGATCAGACATATGAGCTTGTCGATGAAGGAAAATGGCTTGTGGGCACGTCGGAAGTACCGCTCGTCTCGTACTACGCTAACGAAATCGTGGATATGGCTAATCCAGTGAAGCTGGCGGCTGTATCGACCTGCTTCCGCAGCGAGGTCGGATCGGCAGGCAAGGATGTAACGGGGCTCTATCGTGTGCATCAGTTTGCCAAGGTTGAGCAGGTCGTCCTGTGTGAAGCCGATGCTGAGGTATCGGAGCGCCTGCATCAGGAGATTACAGCTAATGCGGAGGAAATCCTGCAGCTGCTAGAGCTGCCTTACCGTGTTATGGCAGTGTGTACTGGCGATATGTCGCAGAAGACGTATAAGCAGTTCGACATTGAGACATGGATGCCGAGCCGGCAGGCCTACGGCGAAACTCATTCGTCGTCGAACCTGCATGACTTTCAGGCGCGGCGGTCGAACATTCGCTATCGTGACCAGGAGGGCAAGCTGCAGTATGCTCATACCTTGAACAATACGGCCATCGCTTCGCCGCGTATCTTGATCCCGCTGCTGGAGAACCATCAGGAAGCCGATGGTTCGATCCGAATCCCGGCAGCGCTGCGGCCTTACATGTATGGGATGGAGCGGATTGCGGCTCCAATGGTATTCAGCGAATAGCGTGAATATAGCATACGGAAGCTTTCGTGGCGGCAGGCTCTGCTCCTCGAAAGCTTTTGTTATGCTGTTGAATATGCTTTTGGATGCATTATTGACGCTTTACCACATTGAAGTTGTCATCGATAAGCAGCCAATTCTGCGGAAAGTCCAAGCCGAGCTTCCAATAGCTGATGCCGCGCAAGCGAAGCTCCTTCAATAGATTGAATTTCGCTTGGATCGAACGCGCATCCTCGAACCAGACGATATGCTCCTTGCCTTCATTATCTTTGTACTTGAAATAGGGTGCTTGCGCCTTCTGATCGAAGTGGATAGGCACGCCTCTATCTCGTGCTAGATTAGTGGCAGCAACGGGGCTGATCGCCTTGGCGTATGGGCCTCCCTGTACATAAGGCAAAGTCCAATCATAACCGTATAGATTCTGTCCCATCATGATCTTGGACGCTGGAATCTCCGTGAGTGCATATTCCAGCACCTGGCGAACGGGTCCAATAGGCGAGACAGCCATCGGCGGCCCGCCGCTATATCCCCATTCATACGTCATAATGACGACGAAGTCAGCAATCTCACCATGTGCCTTATAGTCATGAGCTGTATACCATTCTCCAGTCTGTGCGGCGCTTGTCTTTGGAGCCAGCGCTGTAGACATTAGATACCTCGCACCATGAATCCGCGCCGCCGCTTTTCTTAGAAATCGATTGTAGGCTTCTCGATCCTCAGGGTGCAGATGCTCGAAATCAAAATGGATATCTCGGAATCCCAGCTCTTGAGCTGTTTTCATGATGTTGTCGAGCAGTGTGTTTTGTACTTGCTCGTTCGTTAAGATTTCATGCCCCAGATCAGCGCTGAACTGTTCATTTTCCAGATTGGTAATAACCATCATCATCGTGACATTGTGCTCTCGGGCGATGTCTTGCAATTGTCCCAATGGCGGAGCCTTCAGAGAGCCGTCTCGATTGACGCGGAAGCTGAACGGGGCTAAGTAGGTTAGATAAGGCGTTGTTTCTCTGGCGGCTGTCGTGAGTTCCTGTGATACTTGATTTCCTCGTGGTTCAATGTAGGCGTTGACCTCGACCTTGCTGCGCGGAGCGGGTGGAATATAGAGACGTACTCCGATCTGCAGCGGTTTATGAACGTTCAGTCGATTGACAGAGGCGAGCTTATCTACGGTAGTACCGTGTTTGCGCGCGATCGTATAGAGACTGTCGCCAGGCTGTACCCAATAATATTGTCCGACAATAGGGATGACCAGCGACTGACCTACAACCAACGGGGCGTCTTGCGGGATCTGGTTCGCTTCCGCTATCGTTTGAGCAGAGATGCTGTAGGCTTGGGATAAGCCGTTCAACGTCTGCCCGGGATGCACGACATGAATTTGCATGATGCTTCTCCTTCCAGCTTCTGTTGTAAATAGGATCATTCCGAGACGTTATGAGCATGGATAAGTCGAAATTAAGGCATTGCACATGCCTCTTACTGGTCAGGGTATTCTCCTGGGTGGGCCGGGGTGTATGTCTAGTAATAGGTATCGTTGGGAAGCACAAGCCTATAGTTGGAAGAGAGCTGATGCTTCATGTTGGACTTGAAGTACAACGCGAGGCTGCTATTGGAGTGGACAAATAAGATTGGAAATGAAGCAGGCCACTACCGTGCACTTTATGTACATGGTAATGGCCTGTATGTATTCATACGATTTCATTAAAACTGTCCGATGCGGGCATATCGGATCTGCTTCTTATAGATACTGCGCGCAATCAAGAACTGCGCTGAATAATAAGTGACCATAATTAAGGTATCCGCGTAAGCCACATCTGAAACGAACATATTCCAGCCTAGGATGGAGTCCGATACCATAAACAGCAAGCCGCCTATGATAGCCCATTTGTTGCCGGTCATGATGGACAGCCAGCCCATAACGGAGATAGCAATCATATAGCACAGCACAGGGATTAACAGAACTTCTTCGTTGTTAAGCTTGAGAGCTGACTGGAGCTCACTCCACATAAAGAAGAAGTACACCGCGATAGGGATAATCGTCAGAAAGCGTGGCCATGAGAATCGCCATCTAGTCAGAAATGCTCCTGCATAGAAGAGATGGCCGATTAAGAATGCGCTGAGTCCGGCCACGAACGACCACTCTATGAATCCGTCCCCCAGCATACAGAAGAACAGTCCAACAAGCGCAAGCCGGAAGTAGCGGTCTTTCGAATCAGGTCTCTGCAAATAAGCGTAAATCAGAATGAGCCACATCGGAATCAGCTTAAATAGAGTTAGATTGGGTATAAAGAAAATATATAGTATGCCCATCACTAATATTGCTACAGGAAGCAGCCATTTTTTCATAAGTCATCCTCCCGATCGTTTCATTAATGAAATATCTATTATCTACTATTAATATGACACTGTAAAATGGAAAAGTCTACTTTTGTGCGCGCATGCACGTGGCGAGCTGCCCATGCGAGGCCGAGACGTCGGAAAACGACGTCTCAGCCCCATAAACGCCCTCGCGCTAGGCAGTCCCACCATTACTCCACAGCCTCGACATCGAAGCTAGGGATATTGACGAGCTGATCGCCGATGAGCACCTCCGTATATGAATTGAAGCTGCCCATCACCGTTAGCGTGCCGCTCGTCTGCGGCAGATCACCGTTCAATGCGATAAAGCTGTCTCCCATAACCGCGTAGACGGCACCATCTCCACCCTCTACCAGCTCACAGCTGAAGCGGACTTTCTCATGCTGGTGCTTCGTCAGATCATTCACGTGAATATCACGGTATCCCTTCTCACGAGGCATACCGGAATCGGAGCCAGTCTCAGCGACAGATCCTTTGTCGTGACCGTGACCGCGACCAGCACCTGCATAAGTATCCACATTGCCCTCATGATCGAATGCAGTTTCTTCATGTTCCATGCCAGTATAGATGTATTGGCCCAAGAACAAACGGTAAGTGGCAACGCCGCCTTCAGCACCCTTCATGTTCGGATTCGTCACCCTAATCTTGTTGTCACCCACTAATTCTAAGCTGTCGGCCTCGACTTGGAACTGTGTGTTAATCTCCTTGCTCGTCACCTGCAGCAGCGTATAGGTGGCTTCGCGAGTTGCCGATTCGGATACGAGCAGCAGGACAGGCTTCTTCTTGCTAAGCGCATCTTCAATCGTTAAGCTCGTGACGGCAGAGTTCGGTGGAATCGGACTGCTTGTCAGCACGCGAACGCTCTCATCGCCGCCTTCCCAACTTGCGAAGTACACACGACTGCTGTCATCAACCCCTGCTGCATAAGCCTCCGTACCGAAGCGATTACCCCCGCCGACCACATGGCTATAATTCTGATTGGGGTCAGCGCTCTTCAGTAGGCGGACAGGTTCAGCGACAGCCCACGCTAGTTGAGCCGCTTGAATGTCGGCCTTAGTATCCCGATAAGGCGCCAAGTCAGTGTACAGCTTAATCGCCGCCTCATACTCTCCAGCGGATACATACCGCTCGGCCTTCTTCATCCAGGAGCTGATCTGCTTCTCTACGCTGCCGGCAATGCTAGACTTGATTCCAGCGTTTTCAGCGAATGAAGTATATGCCTTGGCATGTGCGATATAATTTTCAACATGATCTTGATCAGCATCTTTTTGCAGAACGGTGCTCGTGATGGACTCCACTTGCTTCGGCAGCCAAGGGGCATTATATTCCAGCCCTTCGTAGCTGCGAAGCATAGAAGACGCCTCATCTAGCATATGGTTAAATTGCCCAGAAGCCCCTATGCGGGACAGCTTCCGTCCATCGTAGCTCTCAAACTTGTTAGCGAGCAGACTGGACTTCTTCTCCGCTCCGCCATAATAGAGATCTGGAATGCGGAGCAGGTTCGCCTTGAACGATTCATCCTCGTAGCGGTCCTGTTCCAGATTAGCAGTCATTTGCTCATCAAAATACTTCTTGAAATGTTCAAACCCAGCTATGATGCTATCCGAAATGTCGTATGATTCTGATATTTCGCGATAATAGGCTTCGAATGGGCTATTATTGCCGACGTAAGAATTCCGTACGTCCTGCTGCTTCTTGTACGTGTTCATAAACGATTCAAAGTCAGAATCGCTCAATGCAGCTTCCACATCTTGACTGATAGCCAGAAGCTGCTCCTTGATCGAGGTGATCGGAGCAAGCTCCTGCAAGCGTGCGGCAATTTCCTGCTCTTTATAATCGATCCAGCGATTTCGATGCGCTTTCTGATACCAATCCTCGGCCTCCACAAGTTGCTTGTCGTTGTACAACTGCTCGGCATGGGTGACTGCGGATATTTTTCGTGAAATGTTAACGCCCTTAACTCCAATAAGAACCAACGCTATCACGCATAAAATGATCAACATATTCCGAGGGTTCAGCACCCTTAACTTCGTCATATCGTATATCCTTTTCATTGAGATTGAAAATCAGGATCCCATTGGTACTGTTCCTTGTAAATCTGATAAACTTCATCTCTTAATCCGCCCCAATCCTGGGCGCTGTTCTGAGCGATGATGTTATAGAGGCGCAGGAATCGATCCTTCGGCAGATAGCGCGCGTAGCGAGCAATAAAGTTCGGATACAATTGAACATAATGCTTCATGCGCACTGCAGCGCCGACGACTGCTGTCAAGATCTCGGTTCCTTGCTCCATTTCATAGATCTCAATCTCATAGGTCGTCACATAACGGAGCGCTCTTTCTTTAATGAGATCGCGTTTGACTCTAGCGAGCTCGCCGATATACCTTGCAAGCATAGGCTCGAAGTGGGACACTAGAAGCGGTTCAAGCTGAAGGTCCATATCCTTGCGTAAAATGAAAGAATCGAGCAGCGCAATCTGCTGCAAGCGAATCGTGCTGCTGCGCTGCACGGTACTGATCTCGCGCAGCATCTCGTATGACTTCACAGGCTCCGTCTTCCACAGTCCGATGGCGGATTCCCAATCTCGAAATACGCCCTTTACGATGTTGGATTCATCACGCTTAATGAGCTTGTCCAGCTCGCGAGTCGTCTCATAAGGTATCGCCTTGCGCTGGAAGTACCACATGGCGAGTATGCATACGACTCCTGCTGCAAGCGACAGCGCCATCTGCAGGAATGTATTGCTAAACAGGACTGCGACGAGCGAGATCAGAGCCACGAGGAGCAGATGCGATTGCAACGAGCGGCGAGCAAGGATCGCGGAGCGCTGCTCAACGGATATGATCTGTTTCTTGCCGCAGTTGGTACACTGTTTTGCAGGCAGAACAGTATAAGTGTGACAATGTTTGCAAACTTTTAACTTTTGCACCCTATGTCTCGTCTTATTATAAGGATGGAACTGTACCGGCTTCTTAGCGCTCATAACCGTTCACCTTCACGATTCAATATCGTGAGCAAGCGACGATCGATATCATCTGATGTAGGCGTGTTCTTATGCCGGAAAAAGTAGGTTGTTGACTTCACTGCGGCGTAAAGAAACATAATTCCTATACATGCGTATGCAACCATATTACAATCCTTTCTATATCAGTAGTTTGTTAATAGGAGGAGCCTGAGACTTTTCGCCTATTAGGCCGCCCAGCAGTTATGCGCTACGTTGAAGTTTGGGCTGAATAATACTATCATATGATAAAGCTCTGGTATAAATAGTAAGCTTATCGCCGCGGCAACGTGAGGCTTATTGCCTATAGCGCATCCGTGTATTTATATTATCTCATTTCACAACAAAGGAGTTCAACTATGAGACGGAGAAGACACCTGTCCCTGTATATTGTATGGATCATTACACTTCTGCTGCTGCCGCTAGCCGGCAGCCTGCCTGCGGCGCAAGCAGCGCCGCAAGCCTCACAGATCGACGCTATGCTCGTCATCGACGTGAGTAATTCCATGAATACGAGCGATGTCAATAAGATCGGCAATGAAGCGATGAAGATGTTTATCGATATGCTGTCTACCAAGGGAGATAAGGTAGGTATCGTAGCGTATACGGATAAGATCGAGCGCGAGAAGGCGCTGCTGACGATTGAATCCGCCGCTGACAAAGAAGAATTGAAGGAATACATTGACGGGCTCAATCGCGGAGCTTATACAGATATCGCGGTTGGGGTGAAAGAAGCGGTCAAGGTGCTTGAGCAGGGAGCCGATCCTACGCATGAGCCGATGATCGTGGTGCTGGCAGACGGCAACAATTATTTGAACAGTAAGGGGAACCGTACGCAAGAGCAGTCTGATAAAGAGTTGCAGCAAGCGGTTGAAGACGCGAAGCAGAAGGGCATACCGATCTACACGATCGGGCTCAATGCGGACGGCAATCTGAATCAGAAGCCACTTGAGGACATATCGAAGCAGACAGGCGGGAAGTCCTTTGCAACCGACACTGCGGATGATCTGCCGCAAATATTGAGCGAGATCTTTGCAAGCCATCTGAAGCTCAACATTGTACCGATTCAATCGATGACGGGAACTGGCGACTATCAAGAGGTGACGGTCAATGTGCCGAATGCCAACGTGCTGGAAGCGAATATCTCGATCATGTCTTCCAAGCCTGTTGATGTAAAGCTGACGGATCCTTCGGGCAATAGCGTACCCGTGCCGTCGGACAGCGCACTGCTGTCGAAGTCCAAGAGCTACTCGCTAATCAAGCTGCTTCAGCCTGCTGAAGGCGACTGGAAGCTGCAGGTCAAGGGGGTACCGCAGGACAAGATCGATATCAATCTCGTGTTCAACTACGACCTGGAGCTGAAGATGGACCCGATTCCGTCCAAGAAGTACAGCAAGGGCGACAAGATTGAGATCAATTCGTATCTGATGAGCAACGGCCAGAAGCTTCAGGATAATGAGCTGTATAAGAACATGAATGCTGTTCTCGTTGCGAAGGACCTCGATACGGGCAAATCGGAAGAGATCAAGCTGGATAATCTAGGCGACCACTTCGGTGGCAGCTATAAGATCGCAGAGAAGCACGATTATGAGCTGCTCGTGCGCGCGGAGGAGAAGAGCTTCTACCGTGAGACGGAGCCGATCAAGGTAAGCGCGAAGGCGGGCGGCGCTGCGGACGCTTCCGGAATGACACCGACGCCTGATCAAACGGAAGAGAGCTCTACTCCAGTCTGGATGTATATTGCAGGCGCGGTAGGCTTGCTTGCGGTAGCGGCCGCAGCCTATTTCATCATGGCAGCCGTTAAGAAGGCGAACCGCGGCTTCGTAGGTCAGCTCGTCATCGAGATTCGCGACGAGAATACGGGCGAGAAGACGTACCCACAGTATAAGAAGCTGACCGCGTTCAGGGGTAAGTTCACGCTGCATCAGGTGCTGCAGCTGGCTCCAGAGTTGAAGGAGACGGAGAACATCCTCTTTACACCTGGCAGCCAGGACCGAATTGTGCTGAAGAACGGATCTGCAAGTACGATTGAGAAGTCAGGGCGTGCTATAGATGCAAGCAAAGGTGTAGAATTAAAGAGTGGCGACCGAGTGACGGTGCCGCTTGCTAACGTAGATAAGACCATATTGATCGAATATTTGAAATAAGCGGCGAGCGCCGCAATCCGTATTAATCGGAGGAGGAAGTAAATTGAAACCAATCGTAAGAGAGCATATTCAGCAGCTAGACGTATCATTGGGCGGCGGGATCGTAAGTGAGAAGATTCGGGTAGATACGATTGATAACCCGATTCTCATCATTGGTCTTGGCGGAACAGGTATTGACGCGCTGCTGCGCTTAAAATACCAAATTAACCGCAGATTTAAGCTGCCGGAAGATCCATTGTCCAAGAAGAAGCTGGAGAAGCCGAACAATGTCGAATTCCTGGCATTTGAAACGAATGAGCAGGATCGCGGCAAGCGCTATAAGGGGATCGGGCTTGATCCGATCAATGAGTTTGTGCTGCTCTCCAACCCGGAGATCGGCGGACTGCTGCAGAACCGCAGCATCTTGGAGTCGTATATTACCGACTGGCTGTCGCCTGAGCTCAGCATTACCGACGGGATGAACGGCGCGGCAGGTGTTCGCCAAGCCGGACGTCTGCTGTTGTTCACCAAGATTAATCAAGTGGTACAAGCAATCGACAAGAAGATCAAGACGCTGTCGGTTGGCACGAACAAGAAGCTGATGGTATTCCTGTTGACAGGTCTGTCAGGCGGAACAGGCAGCGGTTGCTTCCTCGATATCGCCTATATCGTGCGCGGTATTATCGAACGCGATCACGGCTCTGCCGGCATTGACCGCGTGAACACGCTCGGCTATCTCTTTACACCGGACATTAACTTGTCCAATAAGAGCCTGAGCGAGCATACGCGCGAATATATCAAGAAGAACGGCTACGCCGCCCTTAAAGAGCTAGACTACTGGATGAATGTAGACAGCCGCGGCGAGCGCTTCCAGCAGAAGTACGGCAACATCCTGTCGGTTAATTCACCGCTGCCGCCGTTCAATCTGTGCCATCTCATTTCAGCGACGAATACAGAAGGCAAGCTGCTGGAAAATGCGTACGACTACACGATGAACGTAACAGCAGAGAATATTACGAACTTTATATCAAGCGAAGAGAAGCAGTCAGGCGAGGAATTCGCGATCCATGACTATATTAGCAATATTCGGACAAACATCGCGCAGATGAACAAGGTGTACCCTGCAAACTATGAGTACAACATCATCGGTGCTTCTTCCGCGGTGCTGCCGATTGAAGAAATGACGACGTATCTCGGATACCGCTTGTTCCAGAAGATGGAGAAGATGTTCGAGAAAGCGCCGACGCAGGAGGATGTCGAGAAGTTCGCGCGCAAGCTCGGCATTGATCTCGATTCGATGATTAAGACATTTGAATCCCGCGTTCCAGAGCCGCTGCCAGGCTTCGAGAACAGCGAGCGGATGAGCTACAACAACGTGATCAAGACGCAGGTCATCAACATGGATACCGAGCTCGAGCAAACGTTCCTGACGCGTGCGCGTGAAGAGTACATTAAGGCGAAGAAGCAGCTGCCGGGAGAGATCGCAGGACAGTTTACAGATCAGATTCGCCGCATGTTCCTGCATCCGGAGCAAGGCCCGTTCTACGTATCCCGCATGATCTTTACGGAGAAGGGCTTCTGTCTCTTGAAGATGCTGCTCTCATATATTGAGACGCTGCGTGAGAATCTGCACCGCATTCCGCGCGATATTGAAGATGCAAATGATATGGCCTATCAACGTCTGGGAGATGCGAAGAGCGCATTTGTCTCCAAGGATAAGAAGAAGAATGCCTATATACTGGCGAAGATTGATGAGTATTGGCTGCATGCGGATGTTGAGCGGACAGAGCAGATGATTGAGTTCTACGAGGACCTGTACGAGCTCTTGAACCGTGAGAACAATCGAATCTATAACGTATTTACCGAAATATTGAATGCCTTGAACTCGATCTTTGAGAAAAACGGCGACATTCTGATCAACGGCGAGGAGCAAGCCGACCACAAAGGCAACCGCACTTATTACTGGAATATCGTCAGCGTGCCGGACATCTCGAAAGTGATCAGCAAAGTGATGGAGCAGAAGGAAGTAGACGATCTGATTCGCGACTTCTCGCTGTCCTTGCTGGATCATTCGAATCAATGGGTGAAGGAGCAGGAGATCGACATTGTCAGCAATATCTCTGATTTCTTGACGTTGAAGTTCGGCGATCTGATCACACAGTCAATGGAAGAATTCCTCATTATGAAATTCGGGCATGAGGAGTCAATCGAGAAGTTCGTGGAGCGCAGCATCGCGAGCAAGCTGGATGAAGAGGCTGTTCCGGTGTTCCACCTGAGCAACAGCTCAGGCAGCTTGTATTTCCCATCGTGGGGCTTCGTATCGGTGCCTGTGAATGCGCCTAGCATACTCAAAGGAATTCGCAACTACCAGAATAATGCGGTGGGCAAGTCTCACTTTACGATTAAAGAGAGCGAAGTGAAGAACCGCATCTTCTGGCTCAATACACGCAACGGCGTGCCGCTCTTCGTGTATACGCCGCTGAGGGTGTATGAGGAGAACTATGAGCGCACGATTCTGGAGAAGGAAGGCATCGGCCGTCACCTCGTGCAGACGGAGAAGAGAAACTGGACGTATCTGCCGTCGCCGATTCCAGAGAAGTCATGGGGGGACACGTACGTGAACCCACGTGTTCAAGCCTATAATGCGCGCGTGCGCTCTGAGTATGAGCGAGCGCTTGCGTTCGGTGTTATTCGCGAGAAGGATATCGATCAGAACACGAGCAACCGCTATGCGGTCGTCTTCACGAAGCCGCTTGATCTTGAGGCGTTGATGAGCAGCTATGATATGCAGCTGACCATGCCTAAGCCGAATCTCGGCGAAGTGAAGCGTGCCGTCGTCGAATTGAAACGCCTGCTTGCAGGCGGGCTTGAACAGACGGGCACGAAGGATATCTTCGGCAGCATCGCGGAGGACTTGGCGAAGGAGAACCTAATTCGTTCGCCAGAGCTGATCACGCGTGTTCGCGAAGAGCTGGTGAAGTATACAGCGATCGAAGCGAAGATCGCCGAGCTGGAGAAGGTACTCGGCCAGTATCAGGACGAGGAGAAGTGGTTCGACCAATTCATCGAGGCGATGTACACAGGCACGATCACGAAGAAGGGCGCGCTGTACGTGTACGATCGCGACGAAGAGGAAGAAGCATGGGAACCATTCGCAAATGTGATGAAGAGCCGCGACTATGTGGAGTTTGAAGTATTCGGGCGCTTCCGCGAGCTGGATGAGAAGAAGCTCAGTACATTGATGCGCAAAGCATCGCGCCGTGATACGGAGATGACAGCCTCCGAAGATATTACGCCTCTGCTTGCGAAGCTGGATGAGCTGTATGAGACTTACCTTGAATCGCGCGATCGCTTGGAATACGAGAAGATCGAGCTTGCAAACGGAGAGGACGCTTACCAGTTCTACAAGCAGATGACGACTAAATTACATGCGATTCGCAGAAAGTTGAAATAAACGATGACGAAACAGCTACTGGAACGTTACGCAGCTGAATACTCGGCAGCAGAAGATAAGCTGACCGGCAAAGGCGATGACCAGAGCAGCATTCATTATCCGACCGTATATTTGTTCGTTGGCGACAAGACGGAAGAAGCCATAGATCCGATCATGCGCACTAATGAGCGCAAATGGGACAACAGCGCAGGCGTGATGTACGTGCATATTGCATCACGCTCTGCTGGCGGCGAGCAGTCTGCGGGCAGCCATTCAACGCATGCGGCTAAGCAGAGCCATGCTTCGCGCTTGAGCCGCATCGCCTTCTCTCTGCCGGAAGAGCAGCGAGAAGGGAAAACGTATCGCCAGGATGTATACCGTCATTTTTATGAAGAGGATCGCCATCTGTTTGATCTGAATCGCATCCTGCGGCAGGTCAGCATGAACATCGCGGATTATGGCCGCTTATATGCATCATTTGACCGCATTCATCTCTCTGTCATAACGCGGATCGATGATCCGCTTAATGTACTGATCCCGGAGATCAGCCTGCTCTCGCAGTCCATCTTCAGTCAGTCGTTTAAGTCGGTGCAGATGGATCTGTATGCGCTCATTTATGAGCGCGATCAGGTGGAGGCATTTGGCTACACGAGCTCTGTAGGTGTCGCGTTCCTGCGAGAATTGGAGCGGATGCAGCAGCTGGACTATACCTTTACTGCACCTCTTCAGGTGACAGAGGACGGAATTGCGATTCCGGTTGAGCATGCGCCTGCACCTCTGTTCGATCTCGTTTATGTCCTGTCCGATAAGGACGAACGCGGCATCACATCACCTACTGGCATGCAGGATAACTACGAGATTATCTCGCATGTTAGTCTGCTGAAGAATCGGAGACAGAAGGATGCTGCCTATGATCTGAATGTCGGCGGTTATAACAATACTTCATTTAAAAATAACATCATGACAGAATCAGGCCGGCAAGGATATGTCTCTGTAGGGTTTGCGAAGGTAAAGCGACCTAACCATTCCATTGCGATGGCTGTGCTGTATTACTTCTTCAACAAGCTCGTGCAGCGAATGAATGCGGAGCTTGAATGGAGCAGCCGTGAGAAGCTGGCGATGTTCGGCGTCGACCCGCACGCTCTTGCGGCACGCGCGGAGGCGGCCGTCCCGGATGCGGAGCGCATTCACGATATGGCGGGCATTATGACGCATCCGGTCAGCTACAGCAGCCTGAAGCGTATGACGCTGCAGGAAGCGGAGGAGACGTTGTTCGGAGGCGGATGCCGCGCATATTTCCATGAGAATCTAGCAAGGGAGGCGGAGGAAGCGGTCAGACGGATGGATGCGGCTGAGGAGATGCAGCGTACGCTGCAGCATCAGTTGGCTGCGCATCCGCAGATTGGCTTCTTTCATCTCTATGCTTGGACTAATGAGCACGGTGAAGCCGAGAGCGTCATGAAGGAGCTTAGCGCTGCCGGGCGGGAAACGACCCGTGCGATTGAAGCGGCGCGTACCGAGCTGGAGCAGATCTACTGCAGCAAGGTGGAAGACCTGTCGTTCCAGCGCCTGCCGCTTATGGATAAGCACAATGTGCGCAGCTTCATTCGCGCCTTCTTCGATGCCGTATATCGGCAGAAGCTGGACATCCTGCGCTTGGAGACCGAGCTGAAGCTCATTCGCCGCTATGAGGCGGAGCTTCTGCGATTGCACGGTCATTACAAGCAGCAGGTGAGCCGGATGCGCGCGATGGAGGAGACGCTGCGCGAAGCGGCGCAAGCGAGCATTCGTTCAGCCGATGATTATATCGGGCAGAACATTATGGAGTATTATGAACGCGTCACGGAGCAAGTGATGCAGGAGATTGAAGCGAAGCGCGGGGCAAATGCGTTCTTCGAGGAGCGATTTATGGGCAGCATCACACAGCTGCTCGATGCGGGTGAGGAAGCGTTCATGACACGCTTGATTGCCGTATGCCGTGAAGAGCTGCTGACGGCGGAACCGTTCCGCTTAACGTTCGAAGAAGAGCTGCTGCATCGTGCCAATGTCACGGTGGAATACAACAATCGACAGGTGCTGTCGAAGGACGAATTGTTCAAGATGCTTTATCGCAGGCTCGAAGAACAAGCAGGAATTCATATTCGTCTGCTGGATTACACGCATGAGCATCGATACGAGGAGAAGTATTTCTTCGGCGACAACACGAGCGAGTTCGTTCGATATGCGCTAGGTGCCGACGAGACCTCGCGCATCTATAAGCTAGGCTGTGTCCATGAGAAACGGAGCAGCGGCGTGGAGAAGCTGAACATGATGGGCGGCTTCCATTTGGAAGACTTGATGTTCTATCGCAATGGCAAGGTATACTATGAGCACTATGTACAGAACGGATACGCTTTTCATGGCGTCGATCCGGATCAATTGCCTGAGCTGCGATAACAGCAAGGAAATAGCGGTAATTCAAGGCGCCATTCGGTGAGATAAACTTATAGTAAGCACCTGAGTAGTCATTTTATAATGCTATAGCTGCTGTCCAGAGATGGTATACTTGGGACAGCAGTGTATAGCGCGATTGATTCTCTTATATCGCCTTTTCTTGAAGAAGGAGGCGGAATGGCGCTTAATATTACCGCTAATTCTGAAGCAATTTGATAGAGGCAGAGATGGTTGAGTCTCGAATGAATAGGGAGGAAACGTGTCATATGCAGCGTAAAATAAACGGACTGCTCGTACTGTTCAGTCTTATTGGCGGAGCAGTGGGTTTCGCGATTGGAGAGTATGTGCTGCACAGTCTGATGGGCGATATGCCGACCATATTTATTGTGGGCATATATATGGGCATACTCGCGCTCAGCATTGGGCTATTCTGCTTGATTGCTGAGATGATCTCGCCGCGTCTAAGCGGTTCCTCATGGCGACAGCAGTACACGGGATTATCGTGGAAGCTGCTAGTACCTGCGACGCTGGTACTGCTGCTTGTGTTAGGTACAGCGTTGGAGTTCGTCTATGAGCTTAATATGGGCGGCGTGAAGCAAGTAAAGGATATTGTGTTGGTCATTGATAATTCAGGCAGCATGACGCGGACGGACCCTGACAATGGGCGTTATGAAGCAGCCAAGTCGTTGATTAATAATATGGACCAGGATAATCAGGTAGCTATTGTCACCTTCAGCAACAAAGCTGAACTGGTGCAGCCATTCACACCGACGAACTCGGATGAAGCGAAGAAAGAGCTCTCTGCGAAGATCGACGGATTAACCCCGACAGACGGCGGTACCAATATTGCCGCTGCATTAACCGAAACGATGAATCATATTCGTGAGAAGAGAGACCCAAAGCGAGGCACGATGGTCATTCTGCTGTCTGACGGCGTAAGTAATTCTAAAGTGGACGCGATACTGGCTGAGTACATCGATGAAAAGATTCCTGTTAACACCATCGGTCTGAGCCTGGTAGATGCCTCTGGTGAAGGCATGCTGCAATCCATTGCAAGTCGTACAGGCGGACAATATTACGATGTGACAGATGCAGATAACTTATCTCTCGTATTCCAACAAATATACGATAACATGGATGACCGCACCCTGCTGACAGAACGAATCGGATCGTCGAGCGACAGCGCTTATTATATGGTGCTGCGTATCCTGTCCTTCGTTATCATTGGCGCAGCAATCGGCATCGCGCTCGGTGTCGTGTTCGACAACCGCCATCTCGCGCGCAGCTTTGCCATTGGCGGAGCCGCAGCAGGCCTGCTCGCCGGCATGCTGCTCGAATTCGGCCTGACCGGCTGGTCTTTGCCGGATGGCATCATCCGCTTGCTGGCTGACCTGCTGCTCGCAGGCGTCATGACGATGTTCACACTTGTCGTACCTGTGAAGGAGAGCGGCGGCAGCCTGTATCGCCAGCAGCGTCAAGCAGGATCGGCACGCGCCGCGCGTGGCATCGCGGACCAGCCGAAGGATAGAAGCAGCCGTGGATTCTAAACGGCTGCATGAAGCAAGGAGGCCGATATAGCATGAAATTTATCGATGCGGATAACGACTCACCGATAATTGCTGGCTTGAACGGCAGTATTGACGAAGACCGATGTACGCTTCGCTGGCATTGGCCAGCAGGCGTACAATCGGTATATATCCGCAAGATGGATGCGGATGCCGGAGTTGAGGAACCGGAATCTCCAACAGGCTTGCGGCTCTATACGAAGGACGAGTATAAAGCAAACAACGGCTACCACGATCGAGTGACTGGCATAGGCCGTATCCTGTACACGGTGTATGCTTGTGTCATGGAGGATGGCGAGCAATTGCTCATTCGACAGCAAGACGGCAGCAACCGTACAGCGGTTAGCACAGGCAAAGCTAAGATACGCTATGCGGTCCGTATGAAAGGCGGCCTATTCAAGAAGTACAAAACGGTACACATTCAGGTAACGACCGAGGTTCCATTATCGAAGGAAGTGCTCTGCTACGTGAAGAAGCAGGGCGGCTACCCGATTAACCGTGATGATGGAACGGTTTACCCGTTCGTGGTCGATTTTGCGCCTGGACAGAATGTATTGCCCGCTATTGAGATCGGGAAGGAAGAATACGTACGATTGTTCTTCACGGATGGGCCAAGATATGGCCATCTATACGAGCTCATACCGGAATAAGGATGAGCGGATGGAATGATGAATCGATTATGCCGCCGATGAAGGCAATCCCATTCCTCAGAGGAGGTAAACGATGAGTTTCTTGAATTTTTTCAAACGAAAGCAAGAGGCTGTTCCCAAGCCTTTATTTTACGATATTGTATGTCCATACTGCTTCAGCAAGTTTCATCCCGATGAAGTGGTATTCCGCGCGGCGCACCATCGTGAGGATGATGAGAACTATGCGCTTGGCGAAGATGAAGAACTAAATCGCTATCGCGAGCGGTTTGGCCTGGATTCCGTATATGATATCGAAGCGATCTTGTATCCGCGTGATATTCCAGAAGAGCAGCATATTTACTCTGATCATGTCATTGTAGGCTTGAACGATCGCTATGGTGTCGTGACGCGCAAACGCTTATGCCCGAAATGTCATAACGAGCTTCCTATTACCGCAGGCAAGGTGCCGAGCAATATCATTTCCATCATTGGGGCATCGCAGGTTGGTAAGTCCGTTTACATGACATCGCTGATTCATACCCTGCAGCATATGACGGCAGATCATTTTGACGCGGCTTGCATGCCGCTCAATACGGAGATCAGCCGCAAGTTCCGCACGCTGTACGAAGAGCCGTTGTTTGAACGCGGTGATCTGCTGGCATCCACTCAGAAAGAGAAGATGCAGGAGCCTTTTATTTTTCAATTTGTATTCAAGGATGAGTCCAAGCCTCCGTTGACGCTCGTATTCTTTGATGTAGCAGGCGAGGGGATGGTGGATCAGGACTATCTGGGATTGCACGGGCAGCATATTAAGAACTCTGCCGGCATTCTGTTCATGGTCGATCCGCTGCAGATTCGTTCGATCCGCGAGAAGATTCGCATCAAATACGGCGATAATCCCGGCGAGTGGGTCTCGCAGTACGACGAACCGCGGGATGTCGTGTTGACGATGTTTGGCGATTTTATTGCCTATGAGGACAAGGGAAAGACCGATATTCCGACAGCAGTAGTGCTCGCGAAGAGTGATATGCTGCATTCCTTGAAGGATGAGGATGGCGAATACATTAAGTCTAACAGCAACATTTTCAAAAATATGATCCACCGCAACTACCTCAACTTGACGGAGTTCGAAAATATCGACGGCGAAATCCGACGCTTCATCGAGAAGGTCGATCGTCCGTTCAAAGGTACGATGGATGTGTATTTTTCCAATACTGCTTACTTTGCAGTGTCGGCCCTTGGCAGCAATCCAGTCAATCAGAAGCTGGAGAGCGTCGTAAGTCCGATTCGAGTAGATGAACCGTTCATATGGCTCCTCTATCAACTGAAATACATTGAAGGGAGAGAGGAATAGTGCACCACACTCCCACACAGATTCAGCAGCAGATGTATACACGGGAACGGCGTGGAATATTTCGCTCTACTGAAGGCTATGACACAATAGCAGTCTCAAAAGGCTTGGACGCCTCTTTCGTCAAGAAGATACTTCATCCGTTCTGCGTGTATGACGCGCCTATGGAATTGACGACTGCTGGAGAGAAGGACAACGCGCGTTATCCGGATGCGCTGCATCTGTTCCACACGGATCAGGGTGCTATTGTCATGGGGCGCAGCGTTTACCAATCCGCTGACTTTACCGGGCTGCGCAGCACCTTCTTTACGCATAACTATGTGATTCCAGTGGAACGATCGACTGAGATCATAAGCAATTACGGCGGATGGATGCAAGCGGCGTATGCTGATAGCTACGATATCGAGCAAGGCACAGAGCTTCCTGAATTGGATCGAATCCCGCTCAAGCCTGAAGCGAGCTTTAGAAGCTCCTTATCAGTACGCGAGCGTCTAGCGGCCTTGAAGATCGATGAGCGAATCTTCAAGCAGCTGCTTTTCGCATTGATGATGTCAGCCGCAGGCAAGAGAAAGGTGTACATCGCACTTGATGTTCCAATCGAACAATTGTCAGTTCATGCTCGTGAGCTGCTAATGATATTATTTGCAAGCTTGCCATATGCTTATCGTAAATTGCTAGGCTTCATGACCTTCGTGAAGGATTTGCAGAGCAAGCGAGGCATTCACATCATGTTTGTGGAAAAAGGGAGCTTCCGTCCCAATGACCGCAACACTGAGAAGGAATATACGTTTGATCTTGTTTCCGGCCGCGTGATGAATATCGATGCGGAGCTGCCTAATCAGCCGTATTTGGATTTCGCTTGGAATAATCTAGATCATCCTGCACAGGCGGAACGCTTCTATCAATTCGCGGATCAGATGCTTGGAGATATGGACCCGGTTCGTCAGGCTGCTATCGCGAGCTATCATGAGCTGTGCGTCTATTATCTCATCGAAGAGGGCCAAGAAGCCCTTTACGACATGAATAAGTTTGCTGTCCTGCGCGGGATGCTTGAATATTTGCATACGCCAGGTGCGATGTCCTCTAAGCATCGCTTGAATGAACTGTTTGTTGCTCTGCTGAATCGTGAATATGATCTGATTAAGCAGGGTCAACAGTTGGATCCTGCGGCTGCCGATTGCTTCAAGGATTATTATCGGATCAGCGGCGGCAAGCATGAGGGGCAGATCATTGCACTGTTCATTCATGCCATCAGCCAAGCTAAGGTCGATAAAGATCATGCTCGTGCTGCGGCCCTTTACGCTGTTGCTCGCAAACATCATGCTTTCAGTAAAGTGTTTTTCGATACTATTCTGAATCGTGGAATGGCAGGGGCTCTGTTTGACCCTTATATGAAGGAACAATTTGATGCAGCAGATCGAGCTGGAGACGTCATTGACCTCGTATGTGAATGGGGCAGTCTGCATCTTCAGGTGTTAAGCAGCGCTTCGTTTTCGAGCATGGCGCAGACAGCTTTGTTGGAGAAGCTCCGCCCAGAGAATGACCCAGTCACGGTAGTGAACGCGATTCTTGAACAGCTGCGCCGCCTACCGCGTACGAGATGGGAGGATGCTGAGCTTGCGGATTCTGCGTTAATAGAGAATTTAGCTTATGCGGCCAATGTATTCTTGCTGACAGAGCTTGATCTTGAATCGCTGACGAAAGAACAACTGCTTCAGATCGGTTTCTTGCAGCAGCCAGATGAGGTAATAGAATGGGCGGCTCGATTCGACTCAGACGTACGGGCCAAAGCTGCTATGATGCTGGCGGCTTACCAATGGTTTAGTTTGCGCCAGCCTGATATGAAGGTGTTCGACGGTTTATCGGATGCCGAGATCGAGCAAGTACAGAAGCTTGGGCGTAAATGGCTGAGCCGCGAGGTCGTGCCTTCACAATTCGACCGCATCGTATTAGCTTTTTACCGTGACGTCGATGCAGGTCTTGTAGAGTATGGAGCCTTGCTTCATTTTCTGCAATCCTATGCCGCTGATATAGAGACCGTCTACCAGTTCATGCAATGGTCGGAGTCACATACAAGCTTTGTCCGTAAGCGTAAACCATCGCCTGCGTATAGTGCTGCAATCATCACTTATTTCAAAAAGTATGATAAAGAAGCGTTTAAGAAGCGGGCTTATCGCAAGCAGTATTTTGAACAAGCTCAATCTACGCTCAAGCCTGTTTACGCCAAAGCTCGAATGGAACTGGCTTCGCCGTTAATGCGCATGCTGACACGCAATCGAAAGGCAGTATTCGGCTTATTGACCGTAGTTATCCTCGTAGGAGGCACTTTCATCGGCTTACAGGCCGCAGGAGTGTTCGACAAGGAAGCTCCGCCAGTCGCAGTCGACAATCCGGGAACCACTACTTCGCCGCCGATTGTTATAGAGAAGCCTATCGTCTATGCAGAGCAGGTAAAAAAGATGGTAGAGGGCAAGGAGCAGGAGGTAACTCAGCTCGTGTTTGGATTCAAGGATGGACAAGCTTGTGCTGAGTTTAAGCCAGAAGCCTTGACCATTGTAGCTCCTGACGGTAGTAAAAAAGAAATCGACAAATTGGTGATTGCTTCCGCATGCAGTGTTAATAGAGAGAATGGGGTTAAACCTGTTGATGGAGCGGATGCAGGAAAAGGCACGGGAACGGATGCTGTTACCAATACCAATACTAATACTAATGCTAATTCTGGTGCAAATACGGATAAAGCTGCCGGTACTGGTGAAGGTGGAGCAGATAAGGCCCAGCCCTCGGGGGCGGGTGACAGCACTGACAAGGGAACAGAGTCGGACGCCTCAACCCCTGATTCAACTGGTGCAAAGCAGGATGAACCCCCACTGCTCAATCTCGTAACGATTTCGTTAAACGGAAAATATGAAATGCCTGTTGGAACGACAATTCAAATTGGTACTGAGTCGTACCCTCTAGTGGACAAACCACTGAATGTACAGTCTTAAAATAGATGGCTTGTCTATGTTATAAGTGGCGTGATGAACCCGTATCTCCGAATGGAGGTACGGGTTTTTGCTGCTTTGAACGGAGCAGTGAGCCTCTCCAGAAACTAGTTAGCTACTTTTTCATTATGTAGCAAGAGAACGTTTGGGTAATATCCCACTTAATCAGGAGGATACTGGCTTAGGGCGTAAGTGATTTTGAAATAGTGGGGTGCGAATGAACCGTATGTTTATCGAACGGGGATTCCTATCTCCAGAGCATCTGAGTATTATCCCATTCGATCAGGAGTGACGACTATGGAGCTAGGATCCCTATTGTATGAGCGTTCGGGTAATATCCCAATCCATCAGGAGAATGGTGGAGAGGGTTGTGAATGAAAGTGAATCAAGCAGGTCGTGCAAGGAGAGGCGACTATGGAACAAGGATCCCCATTGTAAGAGCGTTCGGGTAATATCCCAATTAATCAGGAGAATGGTAGAGAGGTATGTGATTGAAAGTGAACCGAGCATGTTAGGCAAGTTGAGGTGACTATAGAGCAAGGATCTCTATTGTAAGAGTGTTTGGGTAATATCCCAATTAATCAGGAGAATGGTGGAGAGGGTTGTGATTAAAAGTGAACCAAGCACGTTGGGTAAGGAGAGGCGACTATGGAGTAAGGATCCCTATTGTAAGAGTGTTTGGGTAATATCCCAATTAATCAGGGGAATATTATTCTTTTTCTGAGTAAAGGGGATAGTACCCGAATGGAGTATAGAAGGAATATAGCGTAGGGGGGGAAGCAAAACGAATAAGAGGGTCGAGTATTTCTCGTGAAGAGCTGGGTGATTGATTGTGCCAGTATAGTAAGGTTCGTAGAAAACAGCGTGCTAATCAGTTTCTGAGCAAAGGGGATAGTACCCGAAAGGAGTGTAGAAGGAAAATAGCGTAGGGGGCAGCAAAACGAATAAGAGGGCCGAGTATTTCTCGTGAAGAGCTGGGTGATTGATTGTGCCAGTATAGTAAGGTTCGTAGAAAACAGCGTGCTAATCAGTTTCTGAGCAAAGGGGATAGTACCCAAACGGAGTGTAGAAGGGATATAGCGTAGGGGGAAGCAAAACAAGTAAGAGGATCGAGCATGTCTCGTGAAGTGCTGTGTGATTGATCGTGCCCGTATAGAAAGGTTCGTAGAAAACAGTACACTGCTCGGTTTCTGAGCAAAGGGGATAGTACCTGAAAGGAGTGCGGCAGGGATACGGTTGAGGGGGACAGCAAAACGAATAAGAGGATTGGGTATGACTCGTGAAGTGCTGGGTGATTGATTGTGCCAGTATAGTAAGGTTCGTAGAGAACAGTGCACTGCTCGGTTTCTGAGCAAAGGGGATAGTACCCGAATGGAGTGCGGCAGGGATATGTGTGAGGGGTATAGCAGAACGAGTAAAAGGGATCGAGGATGTCGATGCAGGCTCGGTCAGCTGAGGTTTCATGATCTCTACCGCCTAGTGGGCTCCAGTTCGTCACCCGTCTCGCATAAAAGTCACGATTTTGTTCCAATGAAAGATTGATTATAGGGTTGTCCTGATGACTGAGAAAGGTAACAGAACATATGGTCCTCGCATAGAAAAAAACGTAAAAAACACTTGCTATTTTTTGGTTACACCCATATTATTTAGAATTAAAATATCAAATATTAAATTAAAGAAGCGGGGAGAATTGTTGAGTGGCTGAGAATGATCAGATGGTTGAACTTCCCCTCCTGTTCAAGAAGCTAATCAAGAAGATGACACAGGAATGGAAAAGGCGCATACCTGAAGACTTGTCTATGTCGCAGCATCGAATGCTGTATGAGCTTAGTCAGCGAGGACCGATGAAGGCTACTGAGATGGCGGAATTATTGACGGTCACTGCGGGGGCTATTACAGGCATGACAGATAAGTTGGTTGAGTATGGTTGGGTTGAGCGGAATCGCAGCGAGGAGGACCGTAGAATAGTTCTACTTCAACTGACGTCAGAGGGCGAGAAGTTAATTGATTCGTTAAAAACGCGGCAAAGGGAGACTGCGTTAGCATTTATTGATTTTTTGCCGCCGGAAGATAGCGCGCATTTGCAACGGATATTTACACGCATGTTGGATGAGATTGAAAATACGAAGGAGGAATAGCTGATTGGAGCATTTATCTCATAAACGAAAAGTATCGATCATGCTGGCGATTATTGCGGCTATGTTTTTCTCTGCGATTAACCAGACAATCGTAAGTACGGCATTACCGCGTATTAGTGCAATTCTGAACGGAACGGATCACTATACATGGGTGATCACGATCTATATGCTGACGTCGACCATTGCCACTGTTCTGGTAGGTAAGTTGTCCGATATTTATGGGCGCAAGCCGTTTATATTGACGGGTATCGTATTGTTTATTATTGGAGCGTTCTTGACGGGCTTCTCGAAGGATATATTTCAATTAATCACTTACCGAGGCATCCAAGGTGTTGGTGCCGGTATTATTATGTCCTCTGCCTTTATGGCTGTAGGGGATCTGTTCGCACCTCGTGAACGGGGAAAATGGACTGGAGTTATGATGTCTGTATTTGGTGTATCAAGCGTGATCGGGCCTGCACTTGGCGGCTTAATTGTTGATAATATGCCTTGGCAGTGGGTATTCTGGATCTTTCTTCCGCTCGGAATTGTAGCATTCGTGATGATCTTGACGATGTTTCCGAAGACCGAACGACGCGCATCGGAGTCAATTGACTACTGGGGGGCGTTGTTCTTAACTCTGACTATTGTTCCGTTACTGCTTGGTTTCTCATGGGCAGGTACAACGTATGCTTGGGGATCTCCAGAAATTATCTGGATGTTCACGGCTGCGCTCGTATTTATGATTATATTTGTGCTGGTGGAATTGCGAGTGAAGAGCCCTATTCTTCCCATGTATCTCTTCCGCAACGATATCGTTACACTATCGAATCTGATCGGTTTCATCATGAATGCGGGAATGATGGGCGCTTTAATCTACCTGCCGTTCTTTGTTCAAGGAGTTGAAGGTATCGCGCCTACTTACTCAGGGTATGTTACGATGCCGATGTCGATCAGTATGGTGATTATCAGTTCCTTAGTTGGTCGTTGGATTACGAAGACAGGGAAATACAAGCGTTACGCGCTATGGGGAATGCCATTTATGATCGGTGGTATGATCATCATGGCTTTTATGAACAGCGTATGGGTAGCTGTTCTTAGTATGATTGTATTTGGAGTAGGTATGGGATTCGGAATGCCTGTATTCTCGATCACCGTACAAAATGCAGTAAGTCCTCGGGATCTCGGTGTAGCAACAGCTTCATCGCAATTGTTCCGCAACTTGGGCAGTACAATTGGGATTGCGGTTATGGGTACGATCATGTCCTCCAAATTAGCTGGCAACATTAAAGAAGCGATGGCATCTGCACCTAAGGTGGATATGACGAAGCTGGATCCTGCGGTAGCGAAGAATCTAGCAGAGCTTCAGGATCTGAAAATGCTGCTGGATCAGCCGAAGCTCGAGGAGATACAGGCTGCACTTCCAGATGGAGTGCAATCCGTCTTCATACAAATGGTAGATATGCTGCGTGACGCATTAAGCTCTTCCCTGACAACTGTATTCTTGTCAGGATCTGCGCTTCTGGTGCTTGCAGCCGTTCTGACCTTCTTCTTGCGTGAGATTCCGCTGCGAACCTCCAACAGCCTGCATCCAAAAGAAGGACTGAAGCAAGGCGATCAGCCTGCTCAAGCTTCAACAGGTGCTGTAGTTTTGGATAAAGCTTAATCATTAGTAATAAATAGACTGGATAGGCTGGCGTCATAGTTCATTGTGAGATGCGCCAGTCTATTTTTATGACTGCTTCCATATTATTGTTCAGGATATTCGTTTTCTCACTGTAAACTTATATCTGGTTTATATACAATAAAGATATAATCTGATAACGCTTGCAAGGAGGAAGTTAATATGAGGTTGGATGCTCATCAGCATTATTGGAAGCTTGAACGTGGTGATTATGGTTGGCTGACCCCGGATATAAAGGGGCTGTATCGTGATTATGAACCAAAGGATCTGCTTCCAAGCCTAAAGCAGCAATCTATAGATAAGACGATTGTGGTACAAGCGGCAGCGACGTTGGAAGAGACGGAGTATATGCTGTCGTTGGCTGATCAAAATGAAACAATAGCAGGTGTAGTAGGATGGGTGGACTTATCAGATACGAATTGGCGTCAGCATCTGGAGCAATTCCGCAAGCATTCGAAGTTTGTAGGCTTCCGCATCATGATTCAGGACATGCCGGACGCAAGCGTAGTACTAGAACCCGCATATATTAAGGCGCTGCAAGAGATTGAAGCGGATGACCTGCCTGTGGATCTTCTGCTGAAGTCGGATCAATTGCATGTGCTGACTGAGCTGATGAAGCATGTTCCGCATCTGCGCGGAGTTATTGATCATATAGCGAAGCCTCGTATCGCAGAAGGAATTATAGAGCCGTGGGCTAGTCAAATGAAGGAGTTGGCGCAATATCCAAATCTGTTCTGCAAGCTGTCAGGAATGGTGACTGAGGCGGATCATACCCACTGGAAGCAAGCAGACTTCGACGAATATATTGAGTTGTGCGTCACTTATTTCGGTGTGGAACGCATTATGTTTGGCAGTGATTGGCCCGTATGCCTCTTGGCGGCGGGATACGAAGATGTTGTGAACGTGCTGACGCGAGCGCTGCCAGCCGAATTTACACGTGAGGATGAGGATAAGCTGTTCGGAGCAAATGCATTACGATTCTATAAGCTTGACTTGAGGTAGTTTAACGAGGACATAAAGATAGAAAGGCGCACACCATTCAGTGGTCTGCGCCTTTCACTATTCAAGGAGTATTATTTATACAGATGAGTGCTGCTTATAAGCGCTAATATCGACTCCGACTCCATCAGCTAAACGAGTTCCAAACGTGACATCAGCACGGAAGAAGTTGCAGATGGCACGCATCTGTACTTCTGGTCGGCATACCTTCAGATCGTTAACGATATTAAGCACTAAGCGATCTTGCTCTTCTGGAAGCAAGCTGCGATATCGCTCACCAGCTTGTGTGAAATCATCGGTCTTCTCGATCTTGCGGCGCATCGTTGTGCCGTGAAGAGGCATTTCGCTCTCTGCATACTGGGGCGCTTCTTTAAAGCCGGTCACTTGGCTGTTAGGCTCATAATTGGCAGGAGATGGATTCTGATTAACCTGCATCGCACCGTCACGCTGATGGTTGCGAACGCCTGCGAATGGACAATTCACCGGGATCTGCAGATAGTTCACGCCTAAGCGATATCGTTGAGTATCCGGGTAGGAGAACAGTCGTCCTTGAAGCAATTTGTCTTCGGAAGGCTCAATGCCTGGCACGAGCACGCTAGGTGAGAAGGCAGCCTGCTCGACTTCCGCGAAGAAATTCGCCGGGTTCTGATTCAACGTCATCCGTCCAATCGGCATGAGCGGGAATTGGTCTTCCGGCCATACCTTGGTCGCATCAAGCGGATCGAATGACAACGCGTCACCGTCTGGGTCCATGATCTGTACATTCAATTCCCATTCTGGGAAGTTTCCCGCGTCGATAGCTTCATGCAGATCACGGGTAGCGTTATTGAAATCTTGACCGCCCACTTCGGCAGCCTGCTCAGCAGTCAAGCAGCGAATCCCCTGCTGCGACTTCCATGTGTACTTGATATAGCGCACACGTCCTTCTGCATTCACCCATTTGAAGGCATGAACGCTAAAGCCGTCCATTTCACGATAGTTAGCTGGAATGCCTCGGTCTGAGAACACCCAAGACATCATGTGAGTCGATTCAGGTGTTAAGGACATGAAATCCCAGTAGTGATCAGGTGTTTGGATATTGGTGTGCGGTGCTGGCTTCAAGGAATGAACCATGTCAGGGAACTTAATGGCATCACGTATAAAGAATACAGGCAGGTTATTTCCGACGAGATCATAGTTGCCTTCCGTTGTATAGAACTTAACTGCGAATCCGCGAGGATCACGCAATGTTTCCGGTGAAGTGCTGCCATGAATAACGGTTGAGAAGCGGACGAACACTTTCGTTTCAACTTCTGGATCCTGCAAGAATGCTGCCTTGGTATACTCCGCCATGCTCTTATAAGGCTTGAAGACGCCATAAGCGCCTGTACCGCGTGCATGCACGACGCGCTCAGGGATACGTTCGCGGTCGAAATGTGCTAACTTCTCTAGCAAATGATAGTCTTCAAGCAATACGGGACCGCGCTGACCTGCGGTTTTGGAGCTTTGGTTGTCTGAAACGGGCGTACCTTGATTCGTTGTTAAGTGATGCTGTTCATTCATAGACTAGCCTCCTGTACATCGTTATTGAGAATGCTTATCAATTAAGTGATATTACTCTAACACAAAAATAATTACTTATCAATAATGATTATAAATAAATACAAACTATAATTTATGAATTATATTAATGGGATAAGATATTAATTTGACTAATAAAAACGAACCGAGGATGGTAGTTTCATTTCGATCTAATGAGATGCACAGGTTATGTATATTCCTTGATTAGCGTATATAGTCGAGATTGAATCCAAATCGCTGTATCGATCGGTCGCTGATGAGTGGAATAATACGATCGAGGAGCGGGAATATTTGACAATATTCTGTCGAATGCGTGTTAAGGCGATTTCCATAGTATAATATCAGCAAATCATAGAACAGCAGGTGAAGATGAATATGCAACCGATAGCTAATATTGCAAAACAGTTGGACATTGTACCGGAAGAGCTGGAACAGTACGGTAAGTATGCCGCTAAGCTTAGCGATGAATTGTGGGATCGAATTAGCATGAAGCGGGACGGGAAGCTTATTCTGGTAACGGCTATGAACCCCACGCCAGCAGGTGAAGGCAAGACGCTGACAACGATCGGCCTAACACAGGGCATGAATCGTATTGGGCATAAGACAGTTGCTGCACTGCGTGAGCCGTCTCTTGGCCCATGTATGGGGATGAAGGGTGGAGCAACAGGCAGCGGAGGGGCGCAGATCGTTCCTGCAGAAGATATTAACCTGCATTTTACTGGTGATATTCATGCAGTAACATCTGCTCATAATCTCGTTGCGGCGATGCTGGATAATCACATCTTTCATGGCAATGCGCTTCGAATTGATCCGAATCGCATCTTATGGAAGCGCGCGGTGGACATGAATGATCGAGCACTGCGACGCACAGTTATTGGCTTAGGCGACGGCAATGGCACCGTTCGTGAAGATGGCTCGATGATAACGACTGCATCTGAAGTCATGGCGGTGCTTGGCCTTGCGGAGCATATGACAGACCTTCGCTTGCGCCTCGGACGCATGCATCTAGCATACTCGATTGAAGGCGAGCCTATAACGGTTGATGATCTGGGTGCAACGGATGCGATGTGTGTCCTGCTTCGCCACGCGATTAAGCCTAATCTCGTTCAAACGATCGAAGGAAACCCGGTGCTCGTACATGGCGGACCTTTCGCCAATATTGCTCACGGTTGTTCTAGTGTGCTGGCAACGCGCTTTGGCTTGAAGCTTGCGGATTATGTTGTCACAGAGGCAGGCTTCGGCGCAGACCTGGGCGCCGAGAAATTCATGAACATCAAGTGCCGTCAGACGGGGCTCTATCCTTCGGTCGTTGTCATTGTGGCCACGGTGAAGGCATTGAAGTACAATGGCGGAATTGCGAAGGATGCGCTGACAGAGGAGAATCGAGAGGCTCTAAAGGCTGGATTCGCTAACCTAGCGCGTCATATTGAGAATGTGCGTAAATTTGGCGTGCCAGTTGTTGTAGCTGTGAACCGCTTTGCAACGGATACGGAAGCTGAACTAGAAGATGTGCTTCGTTATTGCCGTGAACATGGCGCGGAGGCTGCAATGTCCGAAGCATGGGCAAAAGGCGGAGCAGGGACAGAGGAGCTGGCGAATATTGTAGCTTCGATGGCGGAAAGCTCAAACGCTAAGCAAGAGTTCAAGCTGTTGTACGCTGATGACTTGCCGCTTAAGGAGAAGATTGAAACGATTGTCCGCGAGATCTATCGCGGGGCAGGCGTGCGTTTCTCTCCGCGTGCGGAACGTGCATTGAAGAATATTGATGCAGGTGCTGGCCGCTCATTGCCGATCTGCATGGCGAAGACTCCTTACTCCTTTTCGGATCAGCCTAAATTGCTGGGTGCCCCATCGGACTTTATGATGGAAGTGAGCGATGTGCGGTTGTCGAACGGAGCGGGCTTTGTCGTTGTAGAGACAGGCGCAGTAATGACGATGCCAGGATTGCCGAAGCTGCCGGCAGCGCTCCACATTCGATTGGATGAAGACGGTACTGTGAAAGGTTTATCCTAATAAACATACATATTAAACATTTTGCATATCCGAGCTCTGGCCAGTGGTCAGGGCTTTTTTCTGTCCCTGTATAGCAGTATTTGAATGTATGAAAATACCAGTTGATGCTGTGGCTCCCAGTATAATAGAATAATGCCTGTTGTGGTCAGATAATGGAACTTATAGATCAAAGGGGAGCAACAGACAGATGAAAATGGAACAACATAAGGTTCACATCGCAACAGCTGATCCAAGCGCGTTAGGATTGTTCGGTCTCGCTATGGTTACACTTGTCGCATCTTCACAGAAGCTGGGATGGACGGATGGAACGTCATTTGTGCTGCCATGGGCCATCTTCCTTGGTGCAATCGCGCAATTATTTGCGTGTGTTCACGATGCAAAGAAGGGCAATACATTTGGTACAACGGCATTTGGCGGGTATGGCTTATTCTGGTTGGGTGTCGGTATGTCTTGGATGATTCAGCATGGCGTATTCGGAGAGTCGATGGCCATGAGTGCTGATCCGAAGCAGCTAGGTCTCGCGTTTGCCGGATACTTGATCTTTACTTTGTTCATGACAATCGGTGCGATGGAGACACATAAAGTGTTATTTTTCATCTTCGTACTCATTGACGTATTGTTCCTGGGCTTGACGATGGATTCTTTCGGAATTGCAGCGCACACGATGCATACTATTGCAGGAATAGCTGAATTCGGTGTCGCGTTGCTCAGCTTCTACGGCTCTGCAGCGTCTGTATTAAATCCGCATTTTGGTCGAGTCTTTCTTCCAGTAGGCAAGCCGTTCGGTATATTTAAGAAGCAATAATTCTAGTCATCTAATTCCAGTGCACTTTGCACTGTCACATGAGCGTCTTCTGACGCTGCGGTCTTATACCGCAGCTTCGGGGCGCTTTTTTTGATGGATGAAGCAGCACTACTTAGAAATTAAATATCCCTAACCACGGGGCGACGCGGTTAGGGATTAGGGGGTTACAAAGAAAGTATGAACCATATGCAATCACAAGTGTTCATTACTTCTATTGCTGAAAGTTATTTTACGCGTGAGTTGTTCTTAACGAATTCAACGATCTCGTCCACGTAACCGAATGCAAGCGCAGTTACGGTATCAGCTGCACCGTAGTAGATTGCGATGCGGCCAGTTTCCGCGTCCACGAGGGATGCACAAGGGAATGCTACGTTTGGAACGTCGCCAACACACTCGTAAATAGTTGATGGTTGCAGCAAGTATGGCTCGCTGCGGTACAGCACTTTCCAAGGCTGTTCAAGATCAAGCAATGCTGCGCCGAAAGCATATACGAAGCCGTTGCAAGAGTTCAACACGCCGTGGTAGATCATGAGCCAGCCTTCGCTAGTTTCGATCGGAATCGGACCAGCGCCGACTTTCTTGGACTGCCATCCACCCAATGTTCCCATTACGTGACGGTGGCGGCCCCAGAATTCCATGTCAGGGCTCTCACTGTAGAAGATATCTCCAAATGGTGTATGTCCTGTGTCAGACGGACGGCTAACCATTGCATAGTTGCCGTTGATTTTGCGAGGGAACATAACGCCATTACGGTTGTAAGGCAAGAATGCATTTTCAAGCTGATGGAACGTCTTGAAGTCATATGTGTAAGCCACGCCGATCGTTGGACCGTGGTAAAGGTTACACCAAGTTACAT
The DNA here is from genome assembly GCF_054343325.1 of Paenibacillus marinisediminis. Lineage (NCBI taxonomy): Bacteria > Bacillati > Bacillota > Bacilli > Caryophanales > Paenibacillaceae > Paenibacillus > Paenibacillus marinisediminis. The sequence continues at coordinate 180,741 of NZ_JBTGUH010000005.1, read as the reverse complement.
AGAAACGATCTTCGATCCAAACGACGCGAGGATCGTAGCCTTCGATGAAGTTGCCGATCTCAGGATCGTCGCATTCAAATTTAAGAGGCTCTTCGTTAATATCCCATTTCAAGCCGTCTTTACTGAAGCCTACATGCAAACGCATGTAGCGGTTGCGATCGTCGCAGCGGAATACGCCAGCGAAGCCGTCTTCAAAAGGCACAACAGCGCTGTTGAAGATACTGTTGGAGTTAGGAAGCAGATCGCGTGGAATTACTGGGTTCTGGCTATAACGCCACAGGACGTCGCGATGACCTTCAGGACGCTCTTCCCAAGGCATATTCGGTACGTTAGGGCCGACAATGTTAAGTTTGCTCATGAACATTCCCCTCGCTTTACATTAGTAAGAGTAAAAAATGAGTGCAGCAGCGCGACAATGTTTACAATTCATAGTACGAAATTTACATATGTTGAATATATGAACATAAAGCATGCTATATGCAACAATAATAATGTTCAATTGTAAGATTGTGAGCTGCTTTAGCTTGATGTTAGCGTTTTCTTCACACTCTAAATGTAAAATAAAATGCACACTATGTCAAGACAAAAGTGTGCATTAATGTGAAGAAAATGTGCAATTAATCTTTGAAAATGTTACATCAATTTAATTTATTGTTTATTCATCTGCACAGCCATGCGAATAAGCTCCTTCGGGCGATCCGAGTGATCGATGCGCCAAACGAGTTGTTCCCCTGCGCGCATGCCCATCTCTTCCTTAGGCACATCGACTGTCGGGAGGCTCGGGAGCAAGTAGGCCAGCTGCCCGATATTGTCGAAGCCCGTTAGGATCATATCTTCAGGGATTTGATGCCCAGCTTCACGCAGCAAATAGATTAATTCGACCGCGATCTCATCATTCGCACAGACGAAGCCGCGTGGGAGTCGATCCATCTCTTGCAGTGCCTTACGCAATTGAGCCGCGTCATAATAGTGACGAGGCAAATGGTTGATGATGCTCAACGCGGGATCCATTGCAATTCCGCTGTCATTCAAGGCTTGCTGGTAGCCTAACCAACGCTCTTGATAGCTGAGGCATGAGCCGACGTCCCCGACAAAGCCAAGCTCTTGGTATCCTTGAGCAAGCAAGTGCTTGGTCAGCTCATATACGCTGTCTTTGTTATTAACGAGAAGTGTGTCAGTCTTCAGATCATTCATATTGAATTCAGCATAAGTATCTACGAATAGAGCAGGGATGCCTGTGCTTTCTATTCGTTCGTAATAGGCACGCAGGAAGGCGCCTATGGTGACAATCCCGGCAGGCGTTTGCTGTTCGAATAACGCCGGAAGCTTCAGATGATCCTCTTCCTCCTCATCTATAATCGTCATAGCCACTGTATATCTATGTTCCTTCAATGAGGTGTTTAAGCCTTTTATAAATGAAGTCCAGTAATGGTTCCCCACATAATCAGAGTGCGTAAGCAACGCAATAAGGCGGTTGCCTCTGTCTACGGCAGGCTTCTGAAGCTCTTGCTCCTGCGCTTGTACTTGTACTTGGTAGGACTCCAGCATTCCAGGAGGAAACTTGGTATAGCCCATGTCTATCGCGTGCTGAATAATGCGGGAACGTGTGTCTTCCTTCAGTCCAGGCTCATTATTAAGCGCTTTCGAGATCGTGTTGCGCGACAATTGAAGCGCGTCGGCGATATGCTGCTGAGTAATTTTCTTGGTCATTAGATATTCGCTCCGAATGTTGAATTGGTCCGATACGATGTAGATAACTATCTATATGAAGTATAAAGTAGGTTTACATTTTTGACAAATGTAAAGTTGGTTAGTGTTCATTAAGCGGTTTGCTCCAGTTATTTCAATCTTGTCGTCCAATGTGCTACACTAGGCGTGATTTCTATCGGCATAATTTGGTGCAGAGGAGGATAACAGAATGACAACGCTATTGATTGTTGATGATGACAAGGACATCGCTCAATTGATTCGGATCTACGCGGTCAATGAAGGATACAATTGCTTGCTGGCACATGACGGTTCGGAAGCGCTCAACGTCATAGAGCAGGAGCCGATTGATCTAATCGTGCTCGATGTAATGATGCCTAAGCTGGACGGGCTTGAAGTGACGCGCCGTATTCGAAATAAGCAGCAAGGAATCCCCATTCTGATGATAAGCGCGAAGACAGAGGATATGGATAAGATCATGGGGCTGATGACAGGCGCTGATGATTATATGACGAAGCCGTTCAACCCGCTGGAGCTGATGGCTCGCGTCAAGTCGCTGCTGCGGAGAACTTATCAGCTGAACCCGCGCATGAAGGCGGGGGAAGCGGTCCAACAGGACGGAGTGCTGCAGCTCGGGAAGCTGGAGGTAAATAAGGAGCTTCATACGGTGAAGGTGGATGGCGAGGCTGTACATCTGACCTCCATTGAGTTTGAGATCCTATATACGATGGTGAAGCAGCCGGGTCGAGTATTTCGTGCAGAGGATCTGTACGAGCTGGTGTGGAAGGAGCCGTTCCAGGGGGCGCATAATACGATTGCCGCACACATCAGCAAGCTGCGAGACAAGGTTCATAAGCACGGGCAGCCTTATATTCATACTGTATGGGGAGTAGGGTATAAGGTGGAGGATAGTGGACAATGAAGTGGAAGATGCTGCTTTACGTCGCATTATCACTTGTCATCTCCTTAAGTGTTACTTATTTTTCATTTATTTTTGTCGATACGCTCTATCGCAGCGGGAGAAACACCGGAATTTTGGCTGTAGCGGAGATTCTAAGAAGCAGTATTGGAGCTGTACCTGTCGTCATATGCAGCCTGCTGTTTTGGTTTATCGTGGCCTATCTGATCATGATGACGAAGTTCATTCGGCGCATATCCAGAATTACAACCGCTGTGCAGGAGATGGCGAACGGGAATCTCTCGAAGCGAATTAAGGTCGACGGCAAGGATGAGATCGGCAAGCTGGAGTACAATATCAACTACATGGTAGAGCAGCTTACCCGCTCGATGGAAGAAGAGCGCTTGGCTGAACGGACGAAGGCAGAGCTTGTTACAAACGTCTCACATGATCTGCGAACACCTCTAACGTCCATACTTGGCTATCTCGGCTTGGTGGAGCAGGATCGTTATCGTGACGAAGTGGAGCTGCGCCATTATATTCATATTGCGTATGAGAAGGCAGAGCGACTTCACTTGATGATAGAGGATCTGTTTGAGTATACGCGTATGAGCGGCGGTGCACCGTTATCGCTGCAGCAGGTACAGCTAAACGGTTTAATAAGTCAGCTGTATGTTCATTATCGTCAGTCATTGGAGGATGTCGGGATGGAGTTGCGGATGCAGCTTCCGGATACGCCAATCATGATCCAAGCGGATTCACTCAAGCTGGTGAGGGTGCTGGAGAATCTGCTGACGAATGCGATGAAGTATGGCCGCGATGGTGGAGCTGTAGATATCATGCTCAAGAAGAGTTCCCGAGGGGCTACGATCGAAGTTGTCAATTATGGGGAGCCAATCCCAGAGGTAGATCTCCCACATGTGTTCGACCGTTTCTATCGCGCGGATAAGTCGCGCGGTGATGATACTCGAGGGTCAGGCCTTGGCCTGGCGATTGCACGGGCGATAACGGAGCTGCATGGCGGGAGCATTCGGGTAACGAGTGATCGTCAATCGACACGCTTTATCGTAGACCTTCCGCTATCATCATAATTTCTTCATAATTTCGCAAGGGTTCTTTAAACTCTCCTGTCTATACTGAGTCCATATGATTTAGTCGAGAGCGAGGAGAGTTTACGATGCGTCAAACGATGAGTGAGCCTCAGCAGCGGCAATCCAGATCTGGAGTCAAGAAGAAACGAATTGGTCGTAAGCTGTTGGGCGTAATGCTTCTTGCAGCAGGACTGTTGTGGATGCTGCAGATTATGAATGTTCCGATCGCTGATAGAACCATTAAGAAAGCATATGGCCAAGCATTACAAATGAGGGATCAGTTTATGATGTCTACGAACAATCGCATGCTGGCGCAGGAACAAATAAGCGCTACAGCTGCTACTGTAATAGATGCCGCAACAGGTGAGATTCTGTTCTATAAAAATGATAAGAAGCGTCTCCCTCCAGCTAGTACGACTAAGATTATGACCGCATTGGTTGCGCTAGAGTCAACGAATCCTGACGAAGGCGTTATGGTTGGAGACGAGGTGCTCTGGACGGAAGAAGACGAGAGCACGGCTGGCTTGAAGCCAGGGCAGTTGATGACGTGGCAAGAGCTAATTACCGCCATGATGCTTCCCTCCGGCAATGATGCCGCGAGAACGATTGCGGTTCAAGTCGGCATGAAGTATGCGCCTGCCGGGGCAACGCGAGAAGAGGCCTACCAAACGTTTGTACAGCTGATGAACAAACGCGCCGCATCGCTCGGCATGAACGATACGCATTATATGAATCCGCATGGCATGCATGATAAGAGACATTACACAACAGCGAATGATCTGTCTAAGCTTGCTCGCGAAGCGATGAACAATGAGCTCTTTCGTGAGATAGTCGAAGAGAAGCAGGATAATCTTGGAGTGACTTATCAGGATCAATATAGTGAACAAACGGTCGTGAATCGGAACCAACTGCTGCAGCCTGACAGCAGCTATTATTATGAAGGTGCGATCGGCATTAAGACAGGTTTCACCGATCAAGCCGGATATTGTTTGGTCTCATCTGCGGTCCGTGAAGGCACAGAAGTGATTGCAGTCGTACTTCATTCTGGGATGGAGGAAGTATGGACCGACTCGCATGCGCTGCTCGATTATGGCTTTGAATGTTTGCTGTAACATACAAAGGACCTCCAACACCGTTGAAGCGGGATTGGAGGTTCTTGTCGTTAGTCAGTCTTACAGCTTCGTAATACGTCCGTCTAGCTTAGCGGATACCGCCTTCGCATTGATGATGTATTGCTCGACCACTTCGTAGAGCGTTACGCCTGTATTAAGGGCACTGTCTTTCTTCAGCATCTCGTAGCCGTCTCCGCCTGCGATGATGAAGTCGTTCGTCGCGACACGGTAAGTCTTGGCGTCATCGATAGGTTGACCGCCCACCTTCACATTCGTTACGCGACTGCCCGCAGGCTGCTTTATGTCGAAAGTGAACGACATGCCGCTCACATGCGGGAAGCGTCCTCCGCTTTCTTCAATCTTGCTGACGCCGTTCTCAAGCGCTGCGCGAAGCTCCTTGCCCGTAGCTTCCACAACAGCCAGTGTGTTCGGGAATGGCAGCGCATCATACAGATTGCGCTTCGTGATATCGCCCGCTTGGATGGAAGCGCGAATGCCGCCGCCGTTTGTCAGCGCGACATCCGCTTCGAAGCCAGGCATCGTGCGAGTGCGCTCCAGCATAGCATCTGCTACCAGGTTGCCGAGATTCGTTTCTTCGGCGCGGATCTTCGTGCGTTCACCGTCAAGTAGAACGGAAGCCGTTCCGATCTTTTCATTTAACTGGCCGTCTGTATTCTTCTTCAACTCTTCCACGCGCTTCGCTGTCTCGGCATCAGCAACGGTATCCTTGTTGTACTCGATCAAGCCGCTGGAGAAATGCACGAGCTCATCGTTATGATAGAACATATCCACACGGCCGAGGGATTTGCCGTACTCCCAGTCCTGAACGATGTATACGCCGTTCACGAGTTCAGGCTTAGTCAGCTTGGTGTGGGAGTGTCCGCCGATGATTAAGTCTACGCCTTCCACTTGCTTCGCGATCTCACGATCTGCCGCAAGTCCGGAATGCGATACGATGATGACTTCATCAGCCATAGATCGCAGCATCGGGACCCATTCCTTCGCTACATCTACCGGGTCCTTGAAGGTTAGGCCCTTGACGTTGTCGGGATGAGTCACAATCGGCGTTTCCTCCGTTATGAGGCCGAGGAATGCAAATTTCTTGCCTTCTATTTCTTTAATCATATAAGGCTCTAAGAGCAGCTTATTATTCGCGTCAAATACGTTTGCACCGAGAACAGGGAATTTGAACATCTTCGATACCTTCGATAATTGCTCGTGGCCGAAGTCAAACTCATGGTTGCCGGCGACCATCATGTCGTAGCCGATAGGGTTAACCAGTGTCGTGATGGATTCACCTTTCGACAGGTTGGCATAAATCGTGCCTTGAATCATATCGCCCGCATCAATCAGCATCGTATTCGGATTCTCGGCACGCAGCTCTTTCATCAATGTGACGAGCTTAGCGTAGCCCATTTCCACCTTGCCATCATCAAGAACATGACCGTGAACATCATTCGTATGTCCAATCGTAAGCTGAATCGTGATTGCATCACCAAGCGCGTTAACGAAATCTTGGCGAGTCACTGCGCTGCCTTCCAATTGAAGCTCCAGTCCAGCCTGCTTCGCGACAGCTTGAAGTGTTTCAGGGCTCGCAGGCTTGTGCAGCAGCTTCCACTGCTCCGGTGTAACAATGCCATCTTGCTTCGCCCATGTCAGTGCGCGAGCAGCCCAGCTTCCTTTTAAAGTCGGATCGATCGTCTGTACTTTTGCTTCTCCGCCTTGTACACGCGCCAACATGACTACGGCTTCCACTAACGTAATTGGACGAGTTAGCTCCAGACCGTCTTCAGCACCGCTTATGTACGCTTTCTGCTGCATCCATGCGCTGTGATCGATAGGCTGCAGCGGAGCGGCTGCCAGAGGTCCTGCTATTACGGATGCAAGTAATGCAGTTAACGATAATGCAAGTCCAAGCTTCTTACGATTCATCAATGGACACCCCCATGGTATGATTAGAGCCTCGTCTAGATGGTATCATAGACAATTTGTGGGAATCGATACATGCTGTGTTAAGCCAATGATAAGATTTCATGAACAATTCGTGTGATCGACAATGACGTTGGTTAATGGCCGGCTTGATCCCTCCCTTATTTCTACATTTCACATTGAAATGTAAGTGCTTACAAAACAATAGTGCGACATACGCATTACATTAGATATTGTACCTAATTTGAAACGGATATGGCAATAACATCCTTCGTCCCAAACAAAAAACCGCTGAAGCAGCAGCTCCAGCGGAAAGGATAGGATACATTGTATGGTCACACTAAACCAGCGTCTTACAGCTCATCAAAACCGTTATCGTCGCCTACTTTGCCGTAGTTGCGGGATTTCGCTTCAAAGAAATCAGTCTTAGTCGCATTCAGCGCTTCATCAGAGAATGGCTTAATCCATGGCATGCAGTTGATATCTACGTTCTGATACGCTTGCTCCAGTCCCATCATTTTCAGACGGCGATTGGCAATGTACTTGATGTAGTCGGACAGCTCGCGAAGATCGATGCCGCGAACTTTATCCAGTGTGTAATGTGCCCAGTTGGTTTCCAGCTGCACCGCACGATCGATTGTTGCATACACGTAGTCCATATTTTCCTTCGTATTCAGTTCTGGGTAGTCTACCAGCAGCTGCTTGAACACTTCGCCGAAGAAGTAGCAGTGCTGATTCTCATCACGCTGAATGTACGAGATCATCTGGCTAGTGCCCATCATCTTCTGGTCGCGCGCGAGATTGTAGAAGAAGGCGAACGTACTATAGAAGAAGATCCCTTCTAGAATCAGATCGGCAACGAGCGCTTCGAAGAAGGTTTGCGGCGTCTGCTCATTGCGGAAGTTCTGATAGATATCGGCGATGAATCGATTGCGCTCTAGCAGCACCTTATCATGCTTCCAATATTCGAATATCTCTTTCTGCTCTTGATCGGACACGAGGGAAGACAGCACGTACGAGTAGGATTGGTTGTGTACAACCTCCTGTTGACCTATGATCGCAGCGATCCCCTCTAAGGAGGAATCCGTGAAGTAATCGCGCACATCGCCGACGAACATCGTTTGCATCGAATCCAGAACAGCAAGCAGGGAAATATTGATCTTGAACGTATCCTGCTCCTCCTTCTCTAGAAGAGGGTATTGCTGCGCGTCCTTCGCCATCGGGATTTCATCTGGAATCCAGTGGTTGAGCAGCAGTACTTTGTACAATTTGTACATATGCGGCATGCGAATGTCGTCCCAATTCAGGATACCGGAGCATTCGCCGTTAATGATGCGCGTTGATTGGTTAGGTGCCTCCGTGTTGAAGATCATCTGCTGGTTCAGCAGGTTGGTCATGGTTGTCATGTAAAATGAACTCCTCTCTCTTCGCTAACGAGTGCACCCGCCGAATCGGAGCTCGACAGGTGCGGTTGCTTGGAACTATGGAAATGGTTATGAACTGCAGGATTCACACTCATCAATGGTTAAGGCTTGAGAACGTACGTAATAAGTCGATTTCATACCTGTGCGCCATGCATCCAGATGAAGATTCAAGAAGTCCACAGCTCGAATGTCTGGACGAACGTACAGATTGAAGCTTTGGCCTTGATCGATATGGCGCTGACGCGCTCCTGCCATACGGATGGAAGCGTGCTGATCCAGACGGAATGCCGTCTTATAGTACCAGATCGTCTTCTCGGACAGATCTGGAGCAGGGTTGGCGATCTTATAGGTTGTCTTCTCCTCGTAGCTGAGTAGATCGTATACAGGATCGATACTTGCTGTCGAGCCGGCGATAATCGAAGTAGAACCGTTAGGTGCCACCGCCATCAACCAGCCGTTGCGCATGCCGTTCGCTTGCACTTCCGCTGCAAGCTGCTGCCATTGCTCGGTTGTTACATATGCGCCTGGGCGAGTGCCTGTCGTATACTCGCGGTCAGTGAAGTACTGGCCATTTTCCCAATCAGAGCCTTGGAAGAGCGGGTATGCGCCCTTTTCCTTCGACAGATTCATAGAAGCTTGAACCGCAAGGTAATTAATACGTTCGTACAAGTGGTCATTGAACGTTACGGCTTCCGCAGACTCCCATGCAATGCCTTCTAACGCAAGCAGGTGATGCAGCCCGAATGTGCCTAGACCGATCGCGCGGTAGCGGCTGTTCGTGTATTGGGCTTGCAGCACTTGAATATTGTTAATGTCGATAACGTTGTCGAGCATGCGCACTTGAATCGGAATGAGGCGTTCCAGCACGTCGGCGCGTACAGCGCGCGCCAGGTGGATCGAGTTCAAGTTGCAGACGACGAAGTCGCCTGGAATCTTGCTGATCACGATGCGTGTCTGTCCATCCTTCGTCACAAGCTCTTCCTGCTCAATTACCGTTTGCGATTGATTCTGGAATATTTCCGTACACAAATTGGAGCAGTAGACCATACCGTGCGCCTTGTTCGGATTCGCACGATTGACTGTATCCTTATAGAACATGTAAGGTGTGCCCGTCTCCAACTGCGACTTCAGAACACGCTTCATAATATCGATTGCCGGCAGCGTGATGCGCGAGAGATTCGGATTAGCGACTGCTTCCGCGTACTTGTCACGGAATGAGCCGTTGCCGAATGACTCGTCATAGAAGTCTTCCAAGCCGAGTGCGCGGCCTTTCTCATCTTTCCAGCCCATCGCTTTCTTGACTTCATGCGGACAGAATAGATGCCAGTCGTCGCGGCTGTCTACAGCTTCCATAAACAGATCCGGAATGCTGATTCCATGGAAGATATCGTGAGCGCGCATGCGCTCGTCCCCGTTGTTCAGCTTCAGATCCAAGAAGGAGAGGATGTCCTTATGGAATACATCCAAGTAAACGGCGACTGCGCCTTTGCGTGTGCCTAACTGGTCAACGCTGACCGCTGTATTGTTCAGCTGGCGAATCCAAGGGATAACGCCGGAGCTTGTATTCTTATGTCCGCGGATGTCCGAGCCTCGTGCTCGTACCTTGCCGAGGTAGACGCCGATGCCGCCGCCCATCTTGCTTAGGCGGGCTACATCGGTATTGGAGTCGAAGATTCCTTCGAGTGAATCATCGACCGTATCGATAAAGCAGCTGGACAATTGACCTGCGACCTTCTTGCCCGCATTCGCCATTGTCGGTGTCGCTGCTGTCATATATAGATTGCTCATCGCCCAGTAAGCTTCTTTCGCCAGCTCCACTCGGCGCTCCGCCGGCTCCTTATGCATCAGGTACATGGCGATGATCATGTATCGTTCTTGCGGCAGCTCCATCGTTCTGCCATCAAAGTCGGTGGTCAGATAGCGCTCCGCCAAGGTCAATAAGCCGATGTAGTCGAACAATTCATCGCCTCGAGGATCGATCGCGGCGCCAAGCTCACGGATCTGTTCGACAGTGTAGGCCTCGAGCATCTCCTCGCGGTATAAGCCCAGCTCGACCAGCTTCTTCACGAGCTTATAGAAGTCTCCGTACGGCTTGTCCGGGTAAGCCTTATAATTGCGATGCAGAGCCGCTTCCTTATACAGCTTCGTCAGCAGCGCGCGTGCCGCAACAAACTTCCAATCCGGCTCTTCGCGCGTCACGAGCTCCAGCGCCGTCATGATCGCAGACTGCGTAATATCGCTGGCCTGAATGGAAGGGTGGCGCAGCTTGGTCATGACACCGCGATGCCATTGATCGCGATTCAGATGCGGGAAATCTTCCATGATCCGCTCTCCGTAGCGAACGATGCGTGCCTCGTCAAAGGCGAGCGAGCGGTTGTTAGGCTTTAATACGGTATTTATCGTGTAATTCGTAATCATCTTGTGGTTCCTCCTCCGGATTATCCGTTCGACAACATATTAAAAAGCCGACCAACCCCTAATAAATAGGGATTCAGGTCGGCATAATCAATGGTTTAAGCCCATAGCTAATAGCCCATGCTTGAACTGTACCAGCACCTGATTGGTGGCTGTTAGACAGTAACAAGACATAGCGAGACCGCACGCAAGGACAGCAGCAAGCGTTGAATCGGCATGAACATGATTCTCAACGAACTGTGCGTCTTACATGAAGAAGCTGGTTCCTGAACATTCCCTATTCCGCGTAGGATATGTTGCGTGTTGCAGGCAGGTCTCCTGACTTCGGAGCCATCAGCTGCCAACGCCTTCCCGATATCACTCAGTGGCGGGGTGGCGCCTCCTTGCAGCGAATGCTGCAAATCGCGCTTGGCGAGCATAGCTGTCAGTGTGGCTGACAGCACTCCATACAGTGGCGGGACCGTGACGGATTCGCACCGTCTTCCCTATTAAGCGCAGCCTGCTTCTGAACGTCGAGCAGCTAGAGATAACGAATACCTCGGGCTCGAATTCTGTCAATATTCAGGTCTGCTTCACCTGCTACAATTCAATATGTAGTTGTGCTCTAGTAAATATACTACAACATATTGAGTGTGTAAATAGTTTTATGGTGATAAATATCACATTTTAAGATCGATAAAGACTTGTAATTTGGGTGCCGTTGTGTTAGACGATCGGGGTATACATAGCAGCCAACTGTTCGATCTCATGTGAGGAGTAGATGTGAATTCCTGACTTGGAAGCATCGGAAGTACTAGCTGAATTGGCTGCCGCCAGCATGCCGCAGGCGACTTGCGAGGCTTCGATCGGACGATAGCGGCGCAGAGGACCTCTCAATAGAAGCCGCATAACCGGAGCAGTCCAGATGGCAACCTGTTCTCCGAATCGGAATTCCTGCCGTTTGCCTACTAATAGAGATGGACGGAATATGTGAAGCGCGGGCAGCGAGAGCGCCGCAAGCGATTGCTCAAGTTCGCCTTTAACACGGCTGTAGAAGATGGATGACTTCGCATCTGCCCCCATAGCTGTGATGACGAGAAATTGGTCTGCGCCCGCATCTTGAGCGAGTTGAGCAGCCTTTAATGGATATTCGTAATCCACTCTGCGAAAGGCTTCCTTCGTCTTGGCCTTCTTTATCGTTGTTCCGAGGCAGCAATATACATCATCTACCTGAAAATGCTTGGCCGCTTTCTCTAAGCTGTTGTAATCGACGACGTGTTCTGTGACGCGCTGCATGACGATTCCCGTCGATCGACGGCTCAATACTTCCACTTGAGCATAGCTGCTAGTAATGCGCTTCAACAGTTCGCTTCCAACTAGACCGCTTGCTCCAAGGACTAATGCACGCTTACCGCTCATCATCATTCGCTTCCTTTCTTACTTATATGAATAGACAGCACTGATAATATAGACTGTTGCCGCTTTTGTTGTTCTCGCAGGAATTTAGTAATAGCATAACTTATTTCTTGATCTTGCGACAGTGAACAGAAGGAAGTTATTGGAGGATAATCCTTACTAATATAACGCAAAATATAGCGGTGCCAAACCTTGCTTTCGTTGTTCTGCTTGGGGAGGGAGAGAGTCAGACTACCGAAAAAACCGACTTTGTTACCGTTTTCACAATGTAATTTCCCATTATTTACAGCCTACATTATGAGTGGTAGACGTCCATAATGTACGTGATATTAGTGAATTTATTGGAGTTTACAACCTGTATTGAGAAGTATAAAGCTGTATAAACGAACATTAAATGTTGGCAAGAACGGTTTTGCCGAATGCGTATTTTCCTTTTGTTGATGGAGTCTGAAAGCTTGAGTAGGATAGAGGCATAAACGACACCTAATCTTGTGCCTCATCGAATGATGACGTTTTCAAACAGACATAAGGGGGAAATGTAAACATGGCAAAGACGGATAAGAAATCCGGTGCTCAGGTTGGCGTACAGAAGTTTGGCCGCTTCTTGAGTGGAATGGTTCAGCCGAATATCGGCGCATTCATTGCTTGGGGCTTGATCACAGCTTTATTTATTCCAACTGGCTGGCTGCCTAATGAACATCTAGGTCAGCTGGTAGGTCCAATGGTTACTTACTTATTGCCGCTCCTCATCGGTTATACAGGCGGTAAGATGATACACGACGTTCGAGGAGGCGTACTTGGCGCCATTGCAACGATGGGGGTAATCGTCGGATCCACCGTTCCGATGTTCATTGGAGCTATGGTCATGGGTCCGCTGGGCGGTTACTTGATGAAGAAGGTTGACCAGTTGTTCGAAGGCCGTATTAAGTCCGGCTTCGAGATGCTCGTCAACAACTTCTCTGCAGGTATTCTCGGTGCAATCTTAGCTTGTCTCGGCAGTGTAGTCATCGGTCCGGTTATTACGATGTTCTCCAACATGCTGGAGAGCGGTGTTCAGGCGATTGTCAATGTAGGCTTGCTTCCATTGGCTAACGTCTTCATAGAGCCTGCGAAGGTCTTGTTCTTGAACAACGCGATTAATCACGGCGTACTAAGCCCGCTTGGCTTGAAGGAAGCAGCTGATACGGGTCAGTCGATCTTCTTCCTGCTCGAATCGAACCCAGGTCCGGGTCTCGGTATTCTGTTGGCTTATTGGTTCTTTGGTAAAGGCACGGCTAAATCTTCTGCGCCAGGCGCGGCTATTATCCACTTCTTCGGTGGTATTCATGAGATCTACTTCCCATACGTGTTGATGAACCCACGCTTGATTCTGGCGGCTATCGCAGGTGGTGTGACGGGTACATTCGTCTTCACGATCACAGGTGCAGCGCTTGTTGCGGTTCCGTCTCCAGGCAGTATCTTCGCGCTGCTAGCTATGGCTCCTAAAGGGGGAATGCTCCCTGTGTTGGCCGGTGTGGCGGCTGCGACTGCAGCATCCTTCTTCGTTGCGGCATTGCTGCTGAAGAGCTCGAAGAAGACAGGCGAGGACTTGGATGAAGCAACAGCTAAGATGAAGGATATGAAAGCTACTAGCAAGGGGCAAGCTGTTGGTGCGGTTACAGCTGCAACAGCAACTGTTGATGCTGCAGCTAATGAATTCCCAAGAGATGTGAAGAAGGTTATCTTTGCTTGCGACGCTGGCATGGGCTCCAGTGCGATGGGGGCTTCCGTGCTTCGCAAGAAGTTCAAGGATGCTGGATTGACGGATATTGAAGTGAAAAATACGGCTATTAGTGATATTCCGATGGATACAGATATAGTCGTGACGCAAGTGACGCTGACGGATCGCGCCGTGCAGCGCATACCGAACGCCTATCATGTGTCCGTTGAGAACTTCTTGAATAGTCCGAAGTATCAAGAGCTGATTGATAAATTGAAGCAACAATAATAGGTCTGGGATTGCGTTCGTGTGAGTGAACTCGCACGAACGCAATCCTTCTTCCAATTCACGAGTTGTACGAATAACGGACAGTGAAGCCTACACGAGACTAAAGGAGGTGACCTGATGTACCTATCTTCGCGACAACGTATGCTCTTATCCATGCTACTGCAGGGCGATTCTTATGTGACCACAGAACAGCTTGCACTGGAGCTGGATACAAGCACTCGCACGGTTCACCGTGAAGTCAAAGAGATTGAAGATATGCTTACTCCTTATGGGTTGGTGCTGGTCAAGAAGACCGGGGCGGGTATCCGCTTGGAAGGGACGCAAGAAGCGAAGCTCGAACTGCAAGAGCTGCTGATGCAGGGTGCTAAGACACTGGATTATACGCCTAATGAGCGTAAGATCATTCTGCTGTGCCGACTGCTGCAGGAAGAAGAGCCGGTTAAGCTGCTGCTTCTCGCAGACGAGGCGCATGTTACGGTCGCAACGGCGGCAAGCGATCTCGACAGCGTCGAACAGTGGGTTGACCCGTTCAGGCTGACGCTTATTCGTCGGCGCGGCTATGGCATTGAGCTGGTAGGCGCGGAATTCCTTAAACAGCGCGCGATCATCAGCTTGATCACGGAAAGCGTCAGTGAATCGGAGCGGATCGGCTTGATACGCGGCGAGCACTTGAAGGGCGGGTATACGCCCGGCATCGTGACGGAGAAGCTGATGAGCCTGATCGCGATTCAAGAGCTGCCGCGCATCGATACGCTGATCCGTCAGCTGCCCGTGTTCACGCAGAATCTGCTTGCCGACATCTCCTATGCTGATCTTATTCTGCGGCTTTCCATACTGGTAAAGCGCAGATCGAAGTACAGAGCATTGGTTCTGCCATCGCAGGAACTGCTGCATGCGATCTCGCCGCTCGAGCATGAAGCGGCAGAGCAGATCGCGAATGCGATGCAGTCGATCGTCGGCGAGCCTTTGCTGCCAGTGGAGAAAGCGGGCATCGCCTTATATGTACGGGGCGCCCAGCCGGGACGCGTGCAGCCGGAGATGGAGCTGGCGGCGCTTGAACGAGCTGAGCTGCACGCCACGATGCTGAAGCTCGTCTACACATGCGAGCAGAAGCTAGGAATTCCATTTTCCGAGGATAAAGTGTTGTTGGAAGGCCTGATGGCACATCTGGAACCCGCTGTGCACCGCCTCCGTGAGCGGCATCCTGTAACGAATCAGCATCTTAAGCGCATCATGGAGGATTACGGCGAGCTGTTCGAAGTGATCTCAGAAGCGATGCGGCGAATCATGCCGAACGTAACGATTCCGAATGATGAGATCGGCTTTCTCGTCCTGCACTTTGCTGCCGCAGTTGAACGTACCTACAGGCTGCGGAGGCGAATCCGCACCGTTGTATTCTGTTCAAGCGGGATCGGAACGTCGAAGATGCTGGCTTCCCGCTTGCAGCGGGAAATACCCGAGATCGAGATCGTCGGCAACGTATCGGTATTTGAAGTTCATCAGCTCGATAAGAGCAAGTATGACATCATCATATCGACCATCATGCTTCCGATCGATCCGGAGAAATATATATTAGTCAGCCCGCTCTTAACAACAGAGGAGCTAAGTCGGATCCGAAAGCGAATCAAGCTGCTGACAGATCGGTCATGGCAGGATCTGCGTCCTGCTGATGAGCCGGATGTTCGACCGATCAAGCCCCTCTCTCAAGAGCTGAATGGGGAGCAGGATGTGCTGAACGATGAGGTCGAACAGCACAACAACTTCGCATATGAGCGCGAAGCATCTGCTTCCTCATTAGATAAACTCAAGACTTACGTGGATCTGTCGCTCGCGATAACGATGCAGTTTCGGCAGCATGACCTGCCCTCTGCAGATACGCTTGAAGAGGTGCTGCTCGCAGCCTGCCGTGAAATGGAGCAGGAAGGCGTTGTCCGTCATGCAGAGAATATCGCGGAGAAGCTGATTGAGCGTCAGCGAGTTGGTGGACTGGGTATTCCAACTACGGAGCTAGCCCTGATGCACACGCGCAGTGTGTATGTTCAAGAGCCGGTATTCCGTTTGTTTCGACTGGCGAAGCCGCTTCAGCTTGAGGCTATGGATTACTCCATGATGAAGATACAAGATGTGCTGCTGATGCTAAGTCCACAGCATGCGGCGCCAGAAGTGCTGGAAATATTGAGCGAGATCAGCTCGTTCTTTATCGACAGCCAGACGATAGAATGCTTTGCCACACATGATGAGATGCAGATGCGCAGCCATTTGCAAGAACGGCTGTATGCCTTCTGCTATGAAAAGGTAACACGAAAGGGGAAAGAATAAGTATGAGTATTTTAAGTGCAGATAAGATGATCCTGGATGCGAAGGCATCGAACATGAATGAGGCTATTGAACTTACTGGACGCCTGCTTGTAGAAGCTGGCCATGTAGATGAGGCATATATCCAAGCGATGAAAGACCGTGAAGCGATGCAAACGACGTTCATGGGCTTTGGTGTTGCGATTCCTCACGGTACGAACGAAGGGAAGAAGCATGTGAAATCGACGGGCTTGTCCATCGTTCGCCTTCCTGAGGGCGTAGATTTCGGTGACGGCAATGAAGCTACATTCCTGATCGGAATCGCGGCTGTGGGCGATGAGCATATGGATATCATTCAGAATATCGCGCTTGTGATCTGTGAAGAAGAAAATGTTGAGAAGCTGATGGCAGTGAAGACGAAGGAAGAGATCATCGCGATGTTTGAAGGGGGCATGTAAGATGCGCGCTCTTCATTTTGGGGCAGGCAACATTGGTCGAGGCTTCATCGGTCTGCTGCTGAACCGCGCGGGATTCGACGTGTGCTTCGCGGACGTAAATAAAGAAGTCATTGATGAGCTGAACAGCCGCGGTGAATATTCGGTTGGTATTGCTGACGAGTCGCAGCAGGTGCTTCAGGTATCCGGTGTGCGGGGCGTTCTCAGCACAGACGAAGCGGTGATGATTCGTGAGATCGCAGCAGCGGATCTCGTGACAACGGCTGTAGGACCGAACGTGCTGCGTCTGATCGCGCCAACGATTGCGGCCGGCATTCGCGCACGCCGCGAAGCGGGCGTTGAGACGCCGCTGCATATGATCGCATGCGAGAACATGGTTGGCGGCAGCACGATTCTGCAAGGACATGTGCGCGAGCACTTGGATGCAGAGACGATCCAATGGGCTGAGCAGCGCGTATCGTTCCCGGATTCAGCGGTAGACCGCATCGTCCCGAACCAGCATCATGAAGATAAGCTGCGCGTCGATGTCGAGCCGTTCTATGAGTGGGTCATCGATGAGACGAAGCTGATCGGCGATTACTTGCCGCGCATAGAAGGTGCGACTTATGTGAAAGATCTTACTCCATTTATCGAGCGCAAGCTGTTCACAGTCAATACAGGGCATGCGATCTCGGCATATCTCGGTTACCAAGCGGGATACACTACGATTGAACAGGCAGTGAAGGACGAAGATATTCGCACGAAAGCGCGCCGCGCCTTAGGTGAGACGGGAGCCTTGCTGGTTGCGAAGTACGATCTGGATCCAGAGGAGCACAATCGTTATATCGAGAAGATTCTGTCTCGCTTCACGAACAAATACTTGGAAGATCAAGTGACGCGCATTGGGCGCTCTCCGCTGCGCAAGCTTGGCCGCCAGGACCGCTTCGTGAGTCCTGCAGTGCAAGCCTTCGAGCGAGGCTTGAGCACAGATTACTTGTGCGAAGGCATGGCTGCGGCATTCGCATTCGATTGCAAGGACGATGAGGATGCAGTGCGCATTCAGGCGATGCTGAAAGAGCAAGGCATAGAAGCGACGATCGTGGAAGTAACAGGTCTTGAAGCATCCCATCCGCTGGTGGCGGATGTGGCAGATCGTTATCGCGCTATGCAAGGCGAGTAATAGAATCAATCACCCAAATACAGAATCCTGCGGGGGAAACTCCGCAGGATTCTTTGCGTATAAGGGCAATATAGCGGATCATATCCATGTATGTGCAATATTAGAGGAATACGGGAATAATAGTCATGATTCAGGTTATGAATGGAGCATTATACATCATAGAACATAGAGATGAACTGCACTATATTTCAATCGATGGATGAAAGAGATTAAAGGAGGAATGCATATGGCTATACAGCAATCACAGACAATGGACATACGAGCTTCGAAATCGAAACGAATCAAGAGGTATGCCTTATTATTGGGCGTTGGCCTGCTTATGATGCTGATGACAGGCTGCGTACCCGGAGATGGTTCTTACAGTCCTGCTGATCCAGCAGGCTTCTTCTGGGGAATATGGCACGGGTGGATCGCGCCGATCAGTCTAATTGCTCAGTTGTTTAGCGATTCGTGGCGCTTGTACGAGCCGTTTAATTCGGGCTGGTGGTATGATTTCGGATTCTATGTGGCCATCATCAGCGGCTTTGGCGGAATCTCGTTGTCACGCAAGCGCAAGAAGTGATGGATCGTATAACCGTCATGGATTATTTACCAAGAAAACATTTTATATAAAGAACGCGTCTAATGTTAAAAGGGGCAGCCTAGGCGGTCCCTTCCATTCATCTTGCACTATGGAGTAGAAGGAGTGGATTGAATGAAAGCAGGACGACGTTTGCGTCAGATTGTACAAGCAGTAATGGGATGTGTGCTTGCACTTTCGGCGACACCGGTGCTGGCTGTCAGTGGACATGCTAACGGCTCATCACCCGAGAAGATGACACCAACCGCCTCAATTGATGCCATTGCTCATCAAAAGATAGGCTTTGTAGATAAAGAAGATGGTACCATTTACTATGTAGTTGAGCCTGCTGGTTCACATGATCGATCCTACATTGTGGAGCGAACCCCAGACGGTACGCTTATGCGATGGGAAGACAAATATGAAGCGATCTATAATGCAGGTGGAAGACAGCCAATCGTATCCGTAAACGCAAGTGAAATGGGTGTCAAATATGACTATAACCAAACCTATTATTACGATACGCAGGACGATAAAATGCACCAAGGCCAGTTCTTCAATTCTTCTCCTGATGGAAAATGGGGAGTAACGAAACAGATTCTATGGCATTCAGCAAACTCCGCTGAGGACGGAAGAACACATATCTCAATGGAGAAGAGCTATTGGCTGAAGAATAATGCGACAGGTGAAATAAACGAATGGTTCTCCAGCTATAATACGAGTCCAATCTACTGGATGCCGGATAATAAACTGCTCGTGGAACGATATAGTGAGCAGGCGAAGCAGAATGAGATTGACATCTATGACCCGGTAACGAATCATTGGTCATTTGTGAAGTATGCTTCATTACGCGGATACAACGCTAACAGCAATTCTATGATATACACGCTAAATGAACCAAAACGGACAGAGCATGTATATGACTTCAAGACACAGCGATCGCATGTGCTGACGGGGCAAGTGGAACGCGATCAGATAACGTCATCTGCTGAAGAGGAATATAAGGATCTCCCTCAGCTGGATAAGAAGCTGATCACGATGTCGCTGCCGGTAAAATCAATTGCGCTTGTTCATGACCAGTACCATGTCGTTCATATTGGCGGGCAAGATGTGGCAGTGGATTACATTTTTAATAAGAATGATAATTCGTGGATCCCTGTTAAGCCGCTGCTTGACGCTCTTGGCTGGAAGCTTGAAGTGCAGGAGACGAGCGGGAAGCAAAGTCAATATGTGATTACTTCTGATCAGGGCCGTATTGAATTGACGCCTGACAACAGCCTGATCGTGAAGGATCGATTATTTATAACACCTAGCCAGTTGCAGTCTCTGGGTTATTCTAATGTTTCTGTAACGGCTAATGTGAAATAGAGTCAGGGCTATGCATTCCTCGAGGGGACTGCATAGCCCTATTTTGTATGTTCTTCTGTTATCTTGCCGCTGATGTTATGACGTTATGACGTTAGGACAGATCCCGTTTGATAAAGAAGGCGCATGAGATGAAGTAAGAGATGACCATCATGACAGCAGAAACACTGAGTGCAGCCACTCCTAAGATGTTAGCGGATGAAACGGTCGTGATTCCAAGCTGCCCGATCAAAAAATCTTTCTGGATCAATGAGAGTCCTCCGATGATCAAGGCGATGATAATGATGATGGATACCATACTCTCTTTATCTTTCATTAGCAGATATACAGGGATATTCACGCTGATGATGATGAAGCCGAGTGAGCTGACCAGCAGGATCGTGAAGATGTTGACGTCTACATCGAAGCCAATGAGTGGCAGCAGCGCCGTAGTAATAAGACCAAGGCCTATTCCGGCCAAAATAAAAACAATAGTGGAACAGTATTTCGCTGAGATGAACTGTTTACGGGTAACGGGAAGTGTATTTACGAATGAATACGTATTATTTTTCTTATCCATAGCGAGATTGTTTAAGAATACAAATACACCTGTCAAAATACCGGAATAGATGAAATTGTGCATCATCTGATAACTGGATATCGACAGCAGCAGCAGGATGAATAGGGCTGTTGGCCAGATATTGAGGGACTTTTTGAATTCCATGTTCAGAAGTGACGCATTCATAATAGAATTCCTCCTTGAAGTGACCGTCTAGTATGAAAATACATAATATCCTCAAGTGACGGACGTTCATAGACGACCTGCTGTTCAAAGATACGCATGGCTGATTCGCGCTCTTTCACCAGTCCTTCGAAGCCTATCTCCGTTTCACGCAAGCCGATGAATAGGGAACGAATATCAGCATCCAAGAGGCGCTTATCGCCTTTAACGAGCACGTAATGATCAAACAGCTGATCCTTCTCTTCATGCAGTACGATTCGGCCTTCATTCATAAACAGCACGTAGTCCGACATCCGATCCAGGTCTGTCGTCACATGCGTGGAATAGATCATCGTCTTACGTTCATCCTGCATCCATTCGCTGAGGAGATCGAGCAGCTCGCGGCGGAATACGGGATCAAGTCCCGCAGTCGGTTCGTCCATGATGAGCAGATCAGGTCGATGAGAAAGTGCGACGGCGATCGAAAATTTCATCTTCATCCCCTTGGAGGCCTCGTCAATCTTCGTGTTCTCCTTCAGTTGAAAGTGGCTCATCAGCTGCTTGTACAGCTTCTCATCCCATTCTTTATAAAATGGGGCAATGACCTCTTTCATCTTCTTCATCGTAAAGCGTCCATAGAAGTGACTCTCGTCGGAGACGAAGCCGATACGCTGTTTAATCTCGATCTCATCTCTTGGCATATCGAGTCCAAAGATGCGAATCTGCCCCTCAATTGGGCGCACGATATTCATCAGCATGCGGAGCAGAGTCGTCTTGCCGGCACCGTTTGGTCCGATTAAACCCGTAATATAGCCTTGCTGTACGTTGAAAGTTAATGGTTCGGTTTCATAGCTGTCGAATGTCTTGCGAAGCTGCTGAACTTCAATGGCGTTCATTGTTCATCCTCCTCATAGAGCATCTGAATATGTGCCAGTATTGTATGTAATTCAATGTTCAAGTCTTTGGCTTCTTGTATGGCTTCTTCAAGCTTGCTCTCCATCTGGCGCACGCGCTGTTCACGAATGAGCTCCGGATTGGCTCCGGATACGAAAGAGCCCTTGCCGACGACGCTGTCCAACAGTCCTTCGCGCTCTAATTCTTCATAAGCGCGCTTCGTCGTGATGACGCTGATCTGCAATTCCTTCGCCAATAGGCGAATGGAGGGAAGCGGGGATCCCGCAGGCAGCTCGCCGCTGAAGATCGCGTTGCGAATCTGGCGAACGATCTGCGCATATATAGGCTCGTCCGTAGATGGGGATATGTGAATATAAATCATAGGTGGCTTCACCTCGTTAAGTGTATATATTCAATATATACACTATGTACGATAAAGTCAAACAGAAAAAAGCACATGGAACTTCACGTGAAGTGTTCCATGTGCTTGATATCTGTTTGAAAGTATGGCGCGGGCTATGAGATGCCTGCATTTTTCTTTAAGCGGTTTACGATCTGCATGAAGTCCTCGTGCGAGATGCCTGGCGCGAATTCCTCCGGCAAATCCTCGAGATCCGGCATCGGCGCGCCTACGGGGGTGCCTTCTCTCACTTCCAGCTTGCCGCCGTCAATAGGATGCGTGCCGCTCCAGATGAGTCCGATGTCCTTATAGTCGTTATCGCTCCAAGTATAGAGCACGCGGCCGAGTCCCATATCCTCGAATTTGCGCGTCGTATGGAACGCGCGGTTGTCGAGGTTGGGAATCGGAAGCATCTTCGTCATATCAACACCTGTTGCGATCTCCAGCGCTTTCGAGTAAGCCATGACATGTGCTCCGCCGCGTACGAGCAAGTATCCGATCATCTCGCGAGCCGTCGGATGTTCGGTCATTTCGTAGACGCGCATCTTATGCGTGCGCGCTCCGCATTCCAAGAAGAAATTGTGCACCAGATCCAGCACAAGGTTGCCGCTGTTGAACACATAATCGCCTGCCCACGGGCGACCCATGGAGTCGCCGGCCAAAGCGGTCTGGGCGTTGGCGATAAAGTGATGCGTATTGCGCGCATCCTTGCCTGTGCGCAGTGGAGTGGAGTCGGGGGAGCCTGGCTGTGTGGTTCCTTCCAGCACGAGATTAATGGTGTTGGTCACTAGCTCAACGTGACCGAACTCCTCGGCGGTTATGCTGGCTACAAGATCATAGAAAGGCTTGAGCTTCTTCTTCTGGCGAAAATTAAAGGATTGGAACATATAGTTGTTCAGTGTGGACATCTCCCCGAATCGCCCACCGAGCAGCTCTTGCACCGCAGCCGCAGCGTTGGGATCGCCATGCTTCGGCATCGGCAGCTCGATCGCTAAGCGATTGATTCGTTTGAACAAGGATGGCACCTCCTCTATAAAACGTGTTTGCTGTCTGTCGTACAGGTTGACATCAGTCGATCATGCATTCCATATCGTGTAATTCCTATGTTGTACGGTAGATGTCCTATGCATATTTGAGGGGCGGGTGGTGACATATCTTTGGGAGTGGCTAGGGTGAGTGCGGATGTAGTTGGACTAGCAGCATCATCAATGATGAGTGTGATGCTTGCTGCCGTAGGATGTGGATTAAGTATGTATGCTTGTCTTGTAAGTGTGAATATTTATGTGATAATAGTACAGTAAGGAGCACAAACGAGAATTCACAGTTAGTATGCTTCGACAGTATGTGTAGCCTAAGAACTTCATCTCTTAACTTCAGCGTAGGCATGTAATGAATGTAATCAATAATCAATGTAATGGAGGAGAGTCACTTGAGAATTTATGTGATACGCCATGCAGATCCGGATTACACCAACGATACGATTACTACAGCTGGACATAGGGAGGCAGAGGCGTTAGCGGATCGATTGTCTCGCGTTGGAGTGGATTATATGTATACGTCCCCGCTCGGTAGAGCACAAGCCACGATGCGCTACACGTCGGAGCGGCTTCATTTGCAGCCAGAAACGCTTCATTGGACGAGAGAAATCACGGGCATGTATACGACATTGGAGGCATACGGAACGTTCAGTCCTTTTAATACACCTGGAGAATTGATTCTCGATGGTGACACATTGCCTGGACCTCATGATTGGTTTGAAAGGCCGTATTTTACAGACGTGCGGCTGCAAGAAACGATTGCAGAGATTCATCAAGGCTCGGATGAGCTGCTGAAGCGACATGGCTATGAAAGAGTAGGGGGGCGATACCGCTGCATTCAGCCGAATGACAGCATAATCGCCGTATTCTGCCATGGAGGCTTCGGACTAACCTGGCTCGCCCATCTATTAAATTTGCCACTGTCGATCGTATGGTCATCCTTTTGGCTGGCGCCGACCTCAGTGACGACAATATTTATGGACCAGCGTTCCCATGAATGGGCCGTCCCGCGCTGCATTGAGCTCGGTGATACATCTCATTTGCATGCTGCAGGACTGCCCGTTCAATTGCGCGGTATTTGGAAAGATACTTTGGATTATCAGATGCAACAGCTGCCATAAGCTATAATCGGTTTACATTTCGATCTTATGCATAGCAGTATGCTTGTAGTAGGTTGGAGTAACACCGTAAACATGTTTGAATTTCTTAATGAAGTAGGCAGAACTGTTGAAGCCAACCTTAGTTGAGATCTGCTCGACATTCAGATTAGTCGTCAAGATTAGCTCACTTGCTTGCTGCAGCCGCTGTTTCGTGACGAAATCGGTAAAGTTCAATCCGGTTTCCTCCTTGAATATGCGGCTTAAATAACGAGGGCTCAACTGGACCTGTTCAGCGACCATATCGAGGGACAGTTGAGTACCTAAGTTAGCTTGAATAAACAGCATAGCTGCTTGAACAATTTCATTGTTCTTGTTGTTGCTGCGACTCTCAATGTACTGAAAGGCGGATTCTGCAACGCTGATAAGCCATTGCTGAATTCGGATGATATCCCTCGCTTGTTTGAAGCCTTCACGAAGCTCCTGTTCGATCCCATCCTGTGATTTATAATGTATTTCGATTAAATATTGACGCACTACAGTAAATGCTTCTCGCCATTTATGGTGGCAGTGCTCCGCTGAATAATTGCGTTCAGCTAGCAGATCGACGAATTGCTGCACGCTTTCCCGAACACGATGGATCTTCCCGGTACGCAAGCTGGCGGCAAACTCCTCCAAGTATTCCTCACATATGACCTCGTTGCTGCCTTCCCTTGCCAACAACGTTTCCCCGTAGTAAATGCCGTTTGCAGGTAGAAAGAATTGATAGTTCATCAATGCATGCGTCTTATGGAACGACAGATGAAGGTCGAGTGGTGAAATGACCCACGGTCCTATAGCAGCTGCAATACGGGTGGAGAAGGTGATATCGACATAGCGGGACACATCTCGGAGCAGGTCGACTATTGGTTTATCATGAGCCTCTCTAGCTCCTACAATGGCACATAGCTGATCGTTTCCATATTCCGCAACTAACCATACCAGATGATGATCTGAACAAGCTTCGATATGCTCGATTAGATGATATTTCAGAAATTGACTATTTTCTAAGTTGATGTATGCCATTTGTTCAGGATCAGGCTTAATCAGGACGGCACAGAAGCAGGGCATGCTTAGATCCATCTGCAACAGCTTTACCCGCTCTGCTAGCTCTTCCTGACTGCGAATCGTTTGACAAAGCAGTCCCGTAACGAAATTATGCTTGATGATCGGCATGTTGGTGGTAAGTGTATCCTGCAGCTCATGAACCCTATTTGACAAATTATTAATGACCTTATCGATCAGATGATATTCGTTGACTGTCTTATCACCCTGCGGTTGATGGAACAATCCAGCAGCCTTAGCAATAATCGAGCGGAGCGGGTGATACATATTGAACGTAAAAATGTTAGAGATGATGATTCCGATCAGAATGGCGATGATACAGATTAGAATTAAGGTGTTGCGAATGACTGTCGATTTCTTGTAGAACTCATCAACTGGCGTAATGTTAATCAGCTTCCAGTCCGTTCCCCCAAGCGTCTGATAGGTGATCATAGATTTCACATCATCTACTTGTTCGATGAAGTTGCCGGACCGTTCAGAAGATTGCAGGATATGACGGATGTAGGGTTCCTGCTTTATATTTCGATATAAGGATTGCGGCTGACTGTCAGAGACGATATCCCCTTGTGTATCTATTAGAAGCATCTGACCGACGTCGATCGGCTCAGACGATCTAATAATGCGATGAAGAGCTTGTTCATTCACATGAATAGCAACGTACCCTTTAATCTTGTTCGGATCAGAAACGATAGGATACGCACGCACGAAAGTCACTAGATCGGAGGCCTGCGAATTACAGCATTGAGCGCCTGACACTGGACGCGCTGCAAGCCATATATCCTTTCGCTGTGAGCGCTCAATTGTCTCGATCCAGTCGGTATGGAGCGTTCTGTTATTATCCATAATTGTCATGCCTGTTCGAGAAGAGATCACCATATTGTTGACTTTGTAATAGACGCTGATGGAGTCGAGGATATCTGAATTGCTGGTAACGATCATTTGGAGCATCTCGTAAATGTCCTGAATCTTCATGTGTTTGCCAGACACGGTGTTATTGAACAGCAGCACGAAGTTGTCTTTATACTCTTGTGAGGCGACCAATTGCAGATATAGCTTATCCGCATGATTGACAACCTTATCCTCCATGATCTGTCTGATCTGAGCGAGCATCCGATGGTTTACCTTCTGCACCTGTTCGTTGAAGTTGGAAGTGAAATAGAGATAAGAGGTGACTCCGACAAAAATTAGGGTGATTAGGATTAGCGCAATATAAGACAATATCAATTTGTAATATACGGTGTTCCATTTCTTAAACAGCTTCATCGTTGATCTCCAGCTCCATTGTGATCCGAATGGTGAAATGCTTTCGGTAGGTCAGGTATATCAGGCAATGTATTCACTAATAGGTGACTATAATATTGTAAACGCTTTCAATGTGTTGTGAACGTACTAAACAGCGCTTTATTTCATAAATAATACCATTTTTATATGTTTCTGTGGAAGGGGAAAAGAAAATGTCTTGATGAAGAACGTACGTGAATTATCCCACTTTTCTCATGATGAAGATTCTTATATTTTCGTGAAATCTTGCTATTTCTCAAAGCTCGATCATGCACTATTTTGGTAACAAAGCCTTTTAGGTCATTCTAGTAGGCCTGACAACCAAGAAAGGAGGAATGATATGAACCGTACGCCGCTTATTCATGACCAACGATCGGTAATTCATCGCATCTTTACACAATTGTGGCTTAACCATCTGAGTCCTTATTGGAAAACGAGGTACCTAGTTCTTCTGTTTCTGCCAGCGATCGCATACTACATTATTTTTCATTATGTTCCGATTTACGGGATTCTGATCGCCTTTAAAGATTATCGGTTCAAACTCGGCATATGGGGTAGTCCTTGGGTTGGCTTAGAGCATTTTCGCGATTTGTTCAGTTTGCCTAGTTTCTGGGAGGTATTTCGTAACACCATTATTATTAGCTTCTATAAGCTAGTATTCAGCTTCCCGGCACCCATTATTTTGGCACTGATGCTTAATGAGGTTAGACATATGATCTTCAAGCGATTCGTGCAGACGATTAGCTACGTGCCTCATTTTTTATCATGGGTAGTCATTGCTGGACTATTTGTACAATTTCTTTCGCCGTCGATAGGGCCGATCAATATTCTGCTAAAGGCGTTCGGGATCGATCCGATCTATTTTCTCGGGGACCCGAAGTGGTTCCGCGCTGTACTCGTGCTGACTGAGGTGTGGAAGAGTGTCGGTTGGGGAACGATCATTTATTTGGCGGTATTGACGGGTATTAATCCTGATCTGTATGAGGCATCTAAAGTAGACGGCGCTTCCCGCATGCAAAACATACGTTACATCACATTGCCATCCATGGCTCCGGTAGTGACGATCATGTTTATTCTTGCTGTCGGTCAAATCGTCAACGATGACTTCGACCAAGTGTTCAATCTATATTCTCCTGCCGTTTATCAGGTCGGCGATGTACTCAGTACCTATACGTATCGAAGGGGGCTTGTCGAGCTAGAATACAGCTTTGCAGCTACTGTTGGCCTGTTTAAGAACATCATCGCATTTGTGCTGATTGTCATTACGAACACGATATCTAAGAAGATAAACGAGTACGGTTTATGGTAGTCTCGCGATGTACTGTTCAAACGGCTGATGGAAATGACAAAGCGAAAAGGAGGTGGTAGCATCGTGACCGGCAGAAGAACCTTAATGAAATCCGGATATGTATTTGACTTTGTAAATTATTCTTTATTGATTCTGCTGTGTGTCGTGACGATATATCCTTTTCTGTACTTGCTAACGCTCTCCCTTACGTCTGGAGATGTATCGTTGACGCAATTGAATATCATCCCCAAAAAGGTGACTTTTCTGAGTTATGAGAAGGTGTTGACCAATGAATATGTAGCTAACGGATTTGTTCGTACGTTGACCCGCACCATTATTGGAACCATTGTTACGGTAGTGGCGATGGTCCTTACTGCTTACCCGTTAGCGAAGAAGCAGTTCCCACATCGAGGATTTTGGACTATGTTTATTGTGTTCACCATGTTTTTCTCCGGAGGCCTGATTCCAAACTACTTCCTGGTCAAGAACCTTGGGCTTATGAACACCATATGGGCGCTTATATTGCCAGGCATGATTCATACCTTTCAGATGCTTATTGCCCGCAACTTCTTTATGACCTTGCCTGAAGCGTTGGAGGAATCAGCCAAGATTGACGGTGCGAATGACATTACGGTTCTTATTCGGATTGTATTTCCGCTATCAATGCCGATCATTGCCACTCTTACATTATGGTCAGCTGTCGGGCATTGGAATGCATGGTTTGACAGTCTCATCTATATTACCGATTCGCATCAGCAAGTACTGCAGGTTGTGCTGCGGCGTATCGTCTTGGAAGGAACCAAGCAGATGATGGACTTAGGTGCTTATAATGACGAGAATATCATTGCCAATCCTGAAACGATCAAGGCAGCAACCGTTATGGTAGCAACTATTCCGATACTTCTCGTGTATCCATTTGTGCAGAAGCATTTTGTAAAAGGTATCATCGTCGGCTCGTTGAAAGGATAGAAGAGTGCTGCTAACGACCGTTTTGAGAGCGCTATCATATTTGAAGGGGGAATCTACTCATGTATAACCGTACGAAGAAGCTGTTATCTATTGGAATGATGCTGTGCTTGACTATGACTCTCGTGTTATCTGGCTGTGGATCCAATGAAAGCAAATCGAATAATAGCGAGCCGCAGGTGTCCACTAACGAAGGCAACAAGACGAATGAAGAGAGCAAGCAGGTCGTGCCAGATGCCAATAAGAAATATACAATCTCTGTGGCTATTCCTTCTACTCAACCGAGAGACCCTAATGGAGAGATACTAAAATATTACGAAGAGAAATTCAATGCGGATTACGATGTGTGGGATATTGAAGCGGGTAAATATGAGGAATTGCTAAATCTTAAATTCGCTTCTGGTGAAATTCCCGATCGTTTCCGAGTTACGAATGGTTTTGTCAATTTGGCTAAGTACGTAGATCAGGATCTGTTAGCTGAGATTCCAATTGAAATGCTTAAGGAGCATGCTCCATATCTGTACAACGATTTTATTGAAAAACAAGCTCCCGGTGCTCTTGAGTACGGCAAGATAGATGGAAAGCTATATGGAATCCCGCATCCTGCTGGCATTAATTATAGAAAGCCGATCATATGGCGCGGTGACTGGTTAGAGAAAGTAGGAATTACGAAGACGCCTGAATCGTTGGAGGAGTTTGAAGAGGCGTTCTATAAATTCGTAAATGAAGACCCTGACAACAATGGCAAGAAGGATACGTATGGACTGTCCCAATCCGGACTCGAAGCCATTTATGGCGCATTCGGATATATTCCAAGTATATGGCAGAAACGTGATGGTCAACTGGTATATGCGTCTGTACAGCCAGAAGTTAAACAAGCGCTAGCTTATTTGAGCAAGTGGTACAAAGATGGCGTGATTGATCCAGAGTTTATTACGGGTGAGAATCAGGGCGGATATTCTTCGTTCTCCCAACCATTCTTCAACAGTCGGATCGGGTTTACGAGCGTTGGCGGGTACTATCATTGGAAGCCTTTATTGTACCCTGGTGACTCGAAGTCAGAAAACTTCCTTGAGATGAAGAAGATTAATCCAACGGCTGTTGAAAAACTGCAATATGGATTGCCGCCAAAAGGACCAGAAGGCAAGATGGGATCACTATGGAGCAGTGTAGTAAACGGCAACTTCGAAGTGTTCGGCAAGGATATGGAGAAAGACCCGGAAAAGATGGCTAAGATGCTGCAAGATATGAACGATTTCAATGTTACCTACGAGGATTATCTCACCTCGATCTTCGGCTTCAAAGGTCAGCATTGGGATAATGACAAAGAAACAGGCCTACCTGCGCTCAAGGAAGGTGTAGACGCTAATTCTCTGTCTAAACAAGGCGTTGGCTTGAATCCATTTGCAATTGCCGAGTATGATGTGATGCGTGCCAAGCCTCGCTTCGATTGGGCAGATGAGCATTTCTTTGCAATCGGCGGTATCGCTAACGAATTGCTGGCACCACTTCCTTCTGACAGCAAGTATAAAGCTGAGCTGAAGAAGATGGAGGATGAAATGTTTATCTCCATCATTACTGGCGATAAGCCGCTAGATTACTTCGATGAATTCGTTAGCAAATGGGAGAAATCAGGCGGTGCTCAGCTGACTAAAGAAGCGAATGAGTGGTTTAGTACTATAGGAAAATAAATGCCTGTTTAGTGGTAGCAAGCTTACTTTCATCGTTACACCGTTCATCCAAATATGATAACGGAAGGGGAGCTACTTTAATCAATGAACAGACAAAAGTTTTCACTCCTAATGGCTTTACTCATGGTAATTACCTTTACATTGGGCGAAGTTGGCGCTGCCGCAGCTGCGGCAGTATCTTCAGGAAAGGGAGAGTCAAGTACCAATGACTTATTTCCGTTCTCAGCAGAGTCGGTTACAAAAGCGACATATGGCAAAGTGGTTCATATCACTTTAGACGGTTTCTACAGTGAGCTATTCGATTTGGCTAAGGAAAAAGGCACGAGCATTCCTAATCTATCTAAATTGGTGTCTTCTGGAGTTCGCTTCACGGATATGAAAACGACGATTCCGTCGAATCAGGCTGCCCGTTATTCTGCAATGACTGGTGCTTACCCCACAGAGACCGTAAACACGTCCGTTTATTACGACCCCGCTGCGAAAGCGATTGTTGGCGATGGTCAGAATCGTCCAGAGTATGAGCTCTTTACGAATCAGGCAGAAACGTTAACCCAAGTGTTGACGGATAATGGTCGTTCGGCGTTAGCCATTAACATGAAAGCGGTGAAAGACGAACCCGTGTATATGGCTACAGGTTCCACAACGATGCAAGCTGCAGTGGAGGCTGCTATACAATACATATCAGCTAATGACCAGCCTGATTATTTAGCGCTTTACTCGGATGATTTGCGCATTGGCGGTACTTATTTGAACAATCAGTCAGGACTTGCCGACAATATGCTGCTAAAACTGCAAGCCGTTGACGTGCAGTTGGGTCTTTTGATGGACAAAATTAAGGAAATCGGGAATTCGCAGGCAACGACTTACGTGATTACCTCGAACGTTGGAAATGCTGCTGGTGCTGCAAAGCAAGCTCCTGCAGTTGTCAACGCTCTTTCCGGTCTTGGATTTCCTGTAGCTCAAGTTCGAGCAGGAGCATTAAGTGATTGCTGCGTATCCGGGGATTCTATGCCAGATGATCCGTCAATCTTATGGCTGAAGAATTACCAAGCGAAATACATGCAATTGTACTTCCTCAAAGAAGTTTCAGAGGTGGAATATAATCAGATTGTCAGCAAGCTGAAATCGCTCGCCGTTGTACAAGATGTGTTGGGGCGAGCAGAACTTCAAACTCTGCGTGTCGATCCTCGATTTGCTGACTTGTTAGTGGTGCCTGCGACGGGTGCGACATTCAATCCAGCTGCGACAGGGCAAACGACGATTGATACGCTCGAGCCTGAATTGAGAACGATGTTTGCGATCATTTCCGGAAATAAGGTCGCGTTAGAAGATAGGGGCGGAAAAGTAAAGGAAGAAGTCGCAATTGTGGATTGGGCACCGACTATTGCTAGCTTGCTAGCAGTCCGTAATCCACGGAACTCGGAGGGACGCAATTTGTTGAACATGGGGGTCAGTCTTGTCGACAGTGGGTATGCGATCTACATTAACTGGGATGGGTTCGCTTATAATTGGTACGAATTAGCCAACACGGCTTCGTATACGGGTACGCCAACCTTGAATGCCCTCATACAGGAAGGTATCACCTTCACCAATGCGCGTACCAATTTGCCTTCCATTACGAATCCGATGCAAGTCGGTATTGTTACTGGTGGATACCCAATAGATACGGGTAATAGCTATCGCTATTATGATGTGTTGCAGAATAAAGTGATTCAATATGCACGCGATAACAAATTGGAAACATTAGCTGAGGCAGCTGTCAATCATGGCATAGATATCGCTGCTGCTGCGACATATATCTTCGAGGGACGAGGGGCTGAGGCCGGCAACGAGAAGCGTCCTTATTTTGGGGATATCGGCTTTGGTGAAGCTGTGGATGTCTTGATCAATCTAATCAATGAGCAGCCGGTTGTGTCTGGTGGGAAAACGATTAAGATGGATGGCATACCGCGATTCATGTCCGCATATGGTTCCCAGATCGACGCTGATGGACATAACCAATCGGGAAATACAGTTGCCACGCTGAAAGAATATAATGACAGAATTGCAAAGACGGTAATAGATTACGATGCTCATCTGGGACGACTCGTTCAAGCGCTGAAGGATGCGGGGATATATGAACGGACTACGATATTCTTAACGACAGATCATGGTATGGCTACATTCGGAGCGCCGATGCAGAACCCGCAACCGCCTTATCCTCCAGGAACGCTATCCAGTTTGACGGATCTGGAGCAGACAATTGCTGAAGTGGGACAGATGTTCCAAGGTGAGAACTTTAAGGTGGAAAGCGTATATCAGGAAGGTCAACAAGCACAGCCGGATACTCAAGTCGTCATCACGTCTGTCGGTCTGAATGCGATGATCAATTTCCGCATACCAGTTGAGAACGCAGTATATGAGGAAATTGTGAAGCGGGTGCAGTCTAAGGAATATTATGGTGACCATCTGTATAAGATGGACTTGCTCAAGAGAGGGATGCCTCCTGGCTGGGCGGATCTGCTCATTTCCCCTAAGCCTCCGTATAACTTCAAAACAGGCAATCCCGATCAGGCGAGAGGTATAAATGGACAGCACGACTCACTGGATGATTCCGCGTCACACATATTTATGTTGATGTCAGGAGCAGCTGTTAAGAAGCAGTTTGTTTATGACAAACAGGTACTCAACTTGAACGTTGGGCCAACGATTGCTCGTGTACTCGGCATTGAAGGACCTTCTGGAGCTAAAGCCCAAGTACTTGATGATGTACTAATATATGCTTATAGAGGGCCGCTCCTGAAGATCGATGACCTCGTTGAAGATGCTGTAACGGTAAATACGGAATACGTTACGCTTAAAGGCAGCACCTCGCCTCAAGCGATGATAAGAATCAACGGGGAATTGCTCGGATCAGCGGATGACGCCGGTATCTTTGCGGTTCAGAAGAAGCTCGATCTTGGTATAAACCGATTAATCGTTGAAGCAGAGGCAGATGGACGAAAGACGCGTCAGATCGTCTTCGCAACCTATGAGGCGCCTAGAGAGGAACTGCGACAGAAGTTGGAGTTGGCAGACTCTTTATATAAGCATGCTGTAGAGGGTAGCGAATTCGGCCAATATAAGCCTGGATCAAGAGCGGCGCTGTTCGCGGTTATCCGGCGAGCGATGCAGGTGAACGATAATCCGGCTGCACTTGAGGTGGAAGTAACTCTTGCCACGCTCCAATTGAGCGATGCGATTGCTCAATTCCGTGCTGGCTTCTATGGAGGGTATCATATATATGGGGATTTCTTGCTGAACGGTGCGGATAAACAAGATATACGCATTACACTGCATAATGACGATAACAGTGTGTCGTACACAGCGGCATATAAGGAGTCAGGCACTACATCACTTGGAAAATATCAATTATCTGATGCTACTGACGCCCTTGGTAACGTAATGGCTGGACGATTACATTATTACTTCGATGTTCCTGCTGGAGCTTATACGATAACCGTGACTCTTGGGGACAACACAGTGTCCACACAGGTTGAGACTAATTCGAATACCCTCGCTGCTTTCCCTTGGGGCACATACTTCACGCAGTATGTAGAGGACATGTCTATGCAGCCGACTAATTTGGAGGGGCCTGCTGTCCCGATGGGCTTAACCGCGCATAGAGGCAATGGGAAGGTGTCGTTGTCCTGGGAGGCCAACAAAGAGCCTAACCTTGCTGGATATTACATCTATGTTAATGGTGAACAAACAGCAAGCTATACGACAGGTAATACATCGTTTACGATCGACGGCTTGAAGAATGGCCAGATGTACTCCTTCCGCATAAGCGCATTCGACACTAGCGGCAAGGAATCAGAAAAAAGTGCGGAAGTGGCAGTCATTCCAGGCGATATGAGCTTCATTATCAGTGATGGAGTACTGACGCGTACAGCAGGAATATCGGCAACCGTGAAAGTTACCCCAAGTTCTAATTCCGCTCAAGAAGGTATGCCAACGGTAGTGTTTGAGCTGATGAAGGGAACAACACCAGTCAGTATTATCGCTTTGCAGCAGCAATTGACGTCCCCTGAGGTGCTTACAGCCCATTTCAACGTGAGCGGAGCTGACTATACCGTTAAAGTATTTGTGGTGGATCGCTTCGACGGCAGCCTCGAGAATATCGGCAACAGTTTGGCTGAGCCTGTTACGTTAAGATAAGGGCTAGCTACAAGAGTTGTTGGAGATCGATTGGCTTATTCATCGATCCGTGAGGCGGAGCCATTAATGGAAACACAATCTTAACCGCCGGATCTGTTGTTAGGTCCGGCGGTATAGGAAAGCGGGGGATTTCAAGTGAGAGCCCGGATACTTCTTATGTTTATCGTTATCGTTTTATGCTTAAGCAGTACACCAGTAACTATGGCAGCTTCGCCGGTCATTTCTCTGGACGCGATTAGTGAGAAACGACCGGGAGATGCTGTGACCATTGCAGGAACGGCCGGTTGGGATGAAGTCCTTATTAAGGTGGTACGTCCCGACAACACGATGTTGTATTATGACGTCGCGCCTGTTTCTGAGGGCAACTTCGCTGTTCATATCACGTTACCTGCAGACGCTGAAGCAGGAACGTATATAGTGGTAGCTGGTAAGGGAAATGATGTGACGACACGTAATTTCGTCGTTAAAGAGGCTGCTGATTCGGGAACAGGATATTCGTTTGGCTCCGGGATTAGCGGCAGCATTGGAAAGAGGCTCGGAGAGGATGCCGCTACAATTACGATCGTTAAAGGGACTGATGGAAGAGATGTGAGGAAAGTGCGTCTGGATCCGGCACGATTGAAGCAGGCATGTGCACTGTTGGCTGACTCGCCGAGAGATGAACAGGTAGTTATCGTTCAGGTCGCAGGTGTTGAATCGGTAGCAAATGTGGAAGTACCTTACTCCGTCTGTGTAGATGCAGCTTTGAAAGCACCGGATGCGGTTATTTCGATTCAATTTCATGATTTTACCTATGAATTGCCTTTGAAGTTGTTTAAGAGCGGCGTCTTGGATGAGCTGTTAGGTACACCGTTAGGTGCGGACTTATCGCAAGTGAAGCTGCATGTAGGCATTGGCGTGATGGACAGTTCTTTGTCAACTTCATTGAAGGGGCTTGTACAGCAGCAAGGGGCGCAGTGGATTGGTGAAGCTGTCGAGTTTAACCTTAACATCGAGATGGACGGTCGGCTGGTGCCGATACACCAATATGGTAAACATTTCGTAGTAAGAACGATGCACATCAATCAAGCGCTGGATGCGTCTCGAACGACAGTGATTGTCTTCGATCCTGTTAAAGGTACAATGAGCTTTGCTCCCGCACAATTTACGGTGAAGGACGGACAGACGCATGTCGCGATCAAGCGGAATGCGGATAGCATCTATGCAATTGTACAATCAAGCCCTTCATTTCATGATATAAAGGGGCATTGGGCTCAGACAGATATAGAGCTGCTTGCTGCCAAACGAATAGTTAATGGAATTACGCCGATGAATTATGGTCCAGATCACTCGATTACGCGGGCGCAATTTGCGGCTATGCTCGTTCGATCTTTAGGGATTACGCCAAAGCAAG
Organism: Paenibacillus marinisediminis; assembly: GCF_054343325.1. Classification (NCBI taxonomy): domain Bacteria; kingdom Bacillati; phylum Bacillota; class Bacilli; order Caryophanales; family Paenibacillaceae; genus Paenibacillus; species Paenibacillus marinisediminis. The sequence goes on along the minus strand of NZ_JBTGUH010000005.1, from coordinate 144,920 downwards.
GTAAGGTGGAGTTCTTGGATGTGCGGTCTTCGGAATGGTTTGCTGAGGTAGTGGGAACGGCAGCGGATGCAGGAATCGTCAACGGATATGAGGACGGGTCCTTCCGACCGAATGATAGCATTACTCGTGAGCAGATGGCCGTGATGATGGTGCGAGCACTGGATTGGATCGGAAATGGTAACACTGCCACTGTTTCTACTGATATATTGGCTAGATTCGCGGATCACGCGAAGATCGGTTCTTGGGCAATACCTGCGATGCAGCGGGTTGTGGCAACAGGCCTACTGGAAGGCGTAACCGCCGATACTCTCGCCCCCAATGAGCTTGCGACGCGGGCACAGGCTGTTGTCATCCTGAAGCGCTGGCTGCAATATGTGGAGTTTATCAATCGCTGATGAGAAGGAATATGAGGCTGGCTCATACTTAATAGGGAACGATTACAGGAATATTTTCAACTTAACAATGTAAGATACCGGTCCGGAAAGAAAGCTAAGTTTCATTTTAACTTGGTCACTGTGGTGTATAACTGCACGAAATTAGCATGTGAACGAATAAATAAACAAGCTCAATTGAACGTAGCATAATTTCAAAAGTTTAGGTAACTGAAATTGGGTAAGTCTATAGTTCTACAAGTTAATGCATTATACAATTGATTCAAATCCATATGAAAATGTTGTACATTCTACAACAATAAGCACTCCAAAGCAGTAAACACCCTTAGATTGTTGTACAGAATACAACAATATCTCAAGAACACTATGAATTTAGGAGTAATATGAGTATTTTCTTGTACAAAATACAACATTTCATCGTTTTTGATCAGCAGAAATAGATAATGTTGCACTTTGTACAACAATTCGCTTGAAAATAGCATGAGCTAGAGGCTAAGAGCACCAATGTGCATCAACGTATTGAGAAAAGCCCAAAAGGGACTGTCCTCGAGCAAGGCAATACCATTGCCATTGCATGCGAGTCAGTCCCTTCGTCAAATTATTTGAAAGTGGAGTTAGCCATAGCGGAGACGATATGCTTCTGCATCATGGTGAATACGACGATGATCGGCAGTGTCGCCATGACACTTGCGGCCATGATGATATGGAAGTACATCGCTTCATCGCCTGCAATCGAATCTCTCAGCATCGCGATACCGACAGTCAGCACTCGCATATCATTCGTGTTGGTCATAATGAGCGGCCAGAAGTACGAATTCCAGCTAGAGATGAAGATCAATACGCCAAGGGTCACGATAGTCGGCAGCGTCATCGGCACCAGAATGCGATAGAGCATCGACAATCTGCCTGCGCCATCCACGCGTGCTGCCTCCAGCACATCGTTATTAACCGACTTAAAGGCCTGACGCAGCAGGAATATGCCATATGCCGAAGCCCCATGCGGTATGATGAGCGCCCAGAACGTATCGAGCCAGTTCAGCTTGGACATAAGCACATATACCGGTACAAATATAACCTGATCCGGTATTATCATTGCTGCAAGAACGAAGAAGAACAGTGCATCTCTGCCCGGAAAGCGTCCCTTTGCAAATGCAAACGCAGCCAGCAATGCTACGTTTAGTTGAAGGAAGATGATGCCGACGGTCATGATCAAGGTGTTGCTGAAGAAGCGCCCGTAAGGCATGATTCGGAATGCTTCAGCATAATTGTCCCATGCAAACGATTCAGGCCACAGCGTAGGTACAGCGAGGCGCATCTCTCCCTGTGTCTTCAGAGAGCTGATCAGCAGCCAGTACACAGGGAAGAACATGACAGCAGTCACGATCAGCGCGACAATCAATCGCAAGGCGTACTCCGTTCTAACCCTGCGCTGACCGGCCATGCGGTTAGCCTTCATAGTGCACCTTCTTTCGACTGACGTACCATTGAACGAGCGTTAACAGCATGATGATGACGAACAGCACCATAACAAGCGCAGAAGCTCGACCCGTCTTAAAATCAACGAAGGCCATCGTATAGATCCAATAGACTATCGCATTTGAAGCCTGCAGCGGCCCGCCGTTGGTCATGATATCGATGGATTGAAACACCTGCATCGAAGAGATGAAGGTTGTAATGACGAGAAACAGCGTCATAGGTGATAACAGCGGCAGTGTGATATTCCAGAATTGTCGCGAACGAGTCGCGCCGTCTATCGCAGATGCCTCGTAATACTCCATCGGAATGCTCCGCATGCCGGCGATGAACAGAATCATCGCGAAGCCGGCGCCTTTCCAGACCGAGACGGCAACGAGCGCCGGAAGCACGGTGGTTGGATCGACCAGCCAATTAACGCCCTCAAGCCCGAACCATCGCAGCACAGCATTGAGCAAACCGTACTGGCTGTTATAGATCCACACGAATACCATGGCTGCAATGACCATGGATATGTAATGAGGCATAAATAAGATGCCGCGCATAAATCCAAATAAGCGAGAAGAGTGAACATTGAACAGCAAAGCGAGCAGCAGGCCGAAGCCTAGCGTAAGGGTAACATCCAGACCTGTGTAGATGAACGTTACTTTCAAAGAGTTGTAGAAATCCTCATTGGTTAGAAGCCATTCGTAATTGTTAAGCCCGACGAATTTCTTAACAGGCCGTGTCATGTTCCAATTAGTCAGACTGATATAGAACGAGTACACTAACGGATAATATAGAAACACAACCAAAAATGTTAATGCTGGCAGTGCAAACATGAAGTCCTTCAGCTTCTCCAGCTTGCTTCTGAAGGATGTGCGCCGAGCAGAGGAGGACACCCGTGTAGACGGGGGTGTCACAGCCTCATTAGCGCTTTTAATACCGGATAACTTCGTGTCCATTATCAGCCCTCGTAATCCGCAAGTATGTCATTCATCTTCTTAGCGGCTTCAGGCATCAATGAAACAGGATCTTTCTGATTCAGAATCATCTCTCCAACCACTTCTTTGTAAACAGCGCTGAATTCAGGATAAGCTGGATGCTGAAGGCGCGGAGTTACATTGTCAAAGTTATCGAATACGACTTTATATTGCGGCCATCTCTCAAAGTATGCTTGACCTTCGGCAGACTCGAACGCCGACTTGCGTGTTGGCAGGTAGCCGACGGACTCCGCCCACTTGATGTTATGCTCGGAGGAAGTCATGAACTTGACGAATTTCCAAGCTGCTTCCTTCTGTTTCTCATCCACGCCGTCCATCATAACGATGCCTGCACCGCCGATATTAGACGTACGAGTCTTGTCTCCTGGAAGGAAGGATACACCCACTTCAAAATCAGCATTCTCACGATACATCTTCAAGTTAGCTGACGTGTGTTGAACCATAGCGATTTCACCGTTCAAGAACATTTGACGCATAGTATCGGAAGCGCCTTTGCCGTAGCCCATATGCATCGAGCCGTCCTTCAGCCATTTGTTGAAGTTCTCGAGGTAGCGAAGCGACTCTGGCGTTTCTACAGCTGCTTTCTGCTGATCTTCTGTCAGAATGCTGCCGCCGCCATTGATGTTCCATGGATCGTAATACCAAGTGTCCCAGCCCGGAACAGAGAAGGCATAACGAGTTGTTTTGCCATTTTCACGCTTCGTCACCTTTTCATTGAAAGGTTCGATCTCATCCCATGTTTGCGGCGGTTGAACGCCAAGCTCATCTAGTAAAGTCTTGTTGTAGACGAATACGCTGGTGCTGACGATGAGCGGGAATCCGTATTGCTTGCCGTTATAAGCATAAGCTTGCAGCATGCCTTTGGAGAAGTCGTTTACATCTACCTTGTCTCGTTCGATATAAGGTGTCATGTCTGCGAAGACTCCGCTGTCTGCAAAGTTAGCTAAGGATGCAACTTCAACATTCGTAACTGCGGGTACATCGTTAGCAGCGACTGCAGCTTGCAGCTTCTTATGCAGATCACCGTAACCGCCTTGATATACCGGTTCAACCGTGATGTATGGATATTCCTTATTGAATTCCTGCAGCATGTAGTTCAATCCTGGCATCTGCGCCTCGGCATGGGAATGCCAGTACTGAATCGTGATTGGCGTTTTGTCCTCTTGTTCAACGGGTTTTGCAGCAGCCGGTTCACTGCTTCCTTCAGTGGATTGGCTTGTAGAGCAGGCTGCCAGACTAAGCGCTAGTGTACAAGCGAGAATTGCCTTGAACCATCTCTTTGCTTTCATGAAATATACCCCTATTCTCTCGAGTGTAGTTTGTGTTCAGAGTGATCTTTGTTGCATATATTTACCTTACATTCCATCTGTTAACGGACGGTAAGGAGTATGTAAATGTTTGGTTAATAAATGTTGAGATACAAAACTTTTGCACACGAAAAAACCCGAACCCCTCTATCAGCGAAGTGATAGGGAGGTTCGGGTTATGTTGCGCTGTTATAATTACCAGCCGCGTATGTAGGACTTAGGCGGCGTTAGCTCAGCCTTCAGCACCTGTGCCGCATGTCGCGGCCAATAAGGATCGCGCAGCAGCTCACGGCCCATGAAGACGAGATCGGCGCGATAATGCCGCACGATATCTTCCGCATGCGATGGCTCCGTAATGAGACCAACAGCGCCAGTCATGATTCCTGTCGCTTGGCGGATGTCCGAAGCATACTGCACTTGGTAGCCTGGATAGACATCCGGCTTAGCAGGAACGAGTCCGCCAGAGCTGCAGTCGACCAAGTCGACGCCTTGCTCCTTCATGCGGCGGGCATAATCGATGAACGTCTCCCAGGAGTTGCCGCCTGGGGCGTATTCATGAGCAGAGATGCGGACGAACAACGGTTTCGTCCAGTCACGGCGAACAACATCAATGATATCCTCTAGAAAACGATATCTGTTATCAAGGGATCCGCCGTAGTTGTCCATGCGCTCATTGGTTAATGGAGACATGAACTCGTTGATCAGATATCCGTGAGCGCCGTGAAGCTCGATTACATCGAAGCCAGCTTCCTTCGCTCTGCGAGCGCCATCAGCAAATGCTTTAATCGTCTTGCGAATGTCGTCGAGCGTCATTTCTTGTGGAACGGCATAGCTATCGCTAAATCGAAGAGCTGATGGAGCAACCGAATTCGGTACGGTCGCCTTGCGGCCCGCATGGGCGAGCTGAATACCGATGCGCGCTCCCTGCGCATGTACCATATCGACAAGACGGCGCAAGCCTTCCACATGCTCGTCGCTCCAGATGCCGAGATCCTGCGCTGAGATGCGGCCATGCGGCTGAACAGCTGTCGCCTCAAGCATGATGAGTCCAACTTGCCCCACGGCGCGGCTTGTATAATGAACAAGGTGCCAATCATTTACCATGCCGTCTTCCTGTGAGCAGGCGTACATGCACATGGGTGACATAACGATCCGGTTCGGTATAGTCACATCACGTATTGTAATAGAATCGAATAATGATGGCATTGCATTCCCTCCTATATCTAGATGGGTATAAGTAGATAATGAAAATGTTCAAGCTTCTAAGAGAAATATTCTCTAATTCTGATTCTACTAATATTATACCCATAGCTTCTGTATAGAAACAAATCCAGCACGCTGCGTACTTCCTTCTCGTTACTTCAGAACACGATCCATCCACGCCAAGCAGTCAGAAGTGACCTCGTCGCGATTCGTTTCATTGAGCAGCTCATGCCGTGCTCCAGGGTAGGTAATAAGAGTTACATCATTTATGTTAAGTTCACGATACATGTCAGCTAAACGCGGAACCCCCTTATTAAAGTTGCTGACAGGGTCTTCCGTTCCAGCGATCATGAGAACAGGCAAGTCCTTGGGAATGGAGCTCATCACGTCCGATTGATGAATACGGTTGAGCAGCTTGAAAAATTCATGGTAGAAGCCAACTGTACATACATAACCACAATGTGGATTGTCGACATACTTCTGCACTTCTGCCTCGTCCCGGCTTAACCAGTCGAACTCAGTCTTATGAGGGTCAAAGCGGCGATTAAAGCCGCCAAAGGTTAAGTTGTTAATAAATGTGCTGCGGTGTTTCCATCCTCTCATGCCTGCGATAAGGCGCGAAACAGCGATGCCTGCGAGCAATTCCGGTCCTCGAGGACCGTTGCTGGCGCAAAGGACAGCACCGTCCAGCAGCTTGCCGTGCTGAGAAATATACATTTGTGTCAAGAAAGAGCCCATGCTATGTCCAAATAGAATAAGCGGAACTCCCGGATGACGATCTCTTATATAAAGGGTCAATCTCTCCATATCGCTTACCATATTCATCATGCCATGTTTGCTTAGATGCCCCAGTTCAGTATCATTGGGAGCCGTTTGTCCGTGACCGAGATGGTCATTAGCGTACACAACATAGCCCGCTGCCGTTAAAGCCTCGGCAAAGCGTTTGTAACGATTACCTGTTTCGGCCATCCCGTGCGAAATCTGGACAGCAGCTCGTATACTTGTCTCGGGTTCCCACACATTGACATATACCTTGCCGCGGCTGACACTGTCCATCCAGAACGTTGAAGCTATCATAGAGAAGCCTCCTCCATCTTTATTACATTCAACATATCCTATTTACCTACTTGTGAAAAGGGTTATCTCAAGGATATATGACGCTATTGAAGATTGTTACCAGCGTGCTGTTATCTATGGTATGATGGGTTCGTTCTAACATGGACAATAAATTAGGGGCAAGGAGGATGGGCTATGTTCCAACCTGCGATGTACAGCGGCGATCCAGCTAGAGATTATCCTATGCTGCGAGCGCAATTGGCTGCTTTGATTGAAGATGAACCGAGTCTAATCGCGAATCTGGCAAATGCTTCAGCCTTGCTCTGGCACGGATTGAAGGATATTAACTGGGCTGGCTTCTATCTATATGAAGCGTCCACTAACCAGCTGGTGCTAGGTCCATTCCAAGGGCTGCCGGCATGCGTGCGCATTCCGTTAGGACGTGGAGTGTGCGGCACAGCGGCTGCGGAGCGCATCACACAGGTTGTGCCGGATGTGCACGCCTTCCCAGGACATATTGCATGCGACGCGAATTCGCGCTCGGAGATCGTCGTACCGCTTATTCGAGACGGTGAGCTCGTCGGCGTATTGGATATCGACAGTCCGATACTGGAGCGCTTCGGTGAGCAGGATCGGCAATGGCTCGAAGAGCTGGCAAGGTTGCTTATGATCGAGCAGCGTGATATTTAAGAGGACCTCAGCGGGTGCAAATCTAACGAATATTGAATAATAGGGATATTATCTTTATATTTGCACCCGTGATCGGCCGAAATCGAGGGAGAGATGAGCTTATCATCATTGCTTGTGTTCTCAATAAGTCGATATAATATACGTATTGATGCATCATGCTGATGTAGCTCAGGGGTAGAGCAACGCACTCGTAATGCGTAGGTCGGGGGTTCAATTCCCTTCATCAGCACCATCCATATTCCAGTAACAGCGCGGCTTCTCGGATGTTCGAGAGCCGCGCTTTTGTGTGCTTGTGAGCATCAATGGAATAATAATCTGCTCTCAGTTTGGGAGGGTGATATGTTACCCAATGCCCAGTTGCAGCTATATTGGACGAATCCATGATAGATAGGCGAATTTGTGGTCGTAAGGCTTCTATATTGGAGGTATACACTATAAAATCCGGAAATCGCACCAATTGTGCTATTTTTGCTCAAAGTTAGTGTACGGATCCAATATAGCAGACGATTGAGCTTAAAGTCAGGTTCTATCCTGTACAATATCCAGTATAGGTGCGTGGCACTTACGGTACGGCATAGGGTGAGACTCTTATTCTATAGCAATTGGCTTAACGAATTCTCTTTTAGCTTGTAGTAACGAATAGTGCGTCCCTTGGAAATAGGCTCTAGCCAGCCCTTTTCTGTTGCTGAATGTAGAAGTTTACGTACGGTGCGGTAATCGATCCCCCAAGCATCACATACATCTTTCGGACGTATGGGTCTTCCAAGCTGCCAGGCAAGATGAAGCAATTCCTTCTCCTTCTTTGTCGTTCGATTTTCTGTGTAGTTATGGAGTAGATAAGGACCAATCGCGAGCTGAAGCAGCATACGGCAGACTTCAGGGCGCTGCTGCACATCATCGAAGGAGAAGTGGATCATACGCCAACCTAAGCCTGTGAGAAAGGTATCCCGATTCAGTGAGTAGCTGAATTTTTCACGGTCCATATCTTTTACGTGACTTTGAAAGCCGTCACATTCGATGCCGAACTGTCCGAACGGAGTAATAAAGGCAAAGTCGAGAAATTGGGATTTTCGATTCCAGTCATATATTTCGTACTCAGGATGCAGGTGGTCGAAGTTTCCGAACAGGGGCCACCAAATGTTCTGAAGTAATAGCTTCTCTGCATATTGATGTCCGCGAAGCAATCGGCCCTTGCGTTCGCCGCTTCGGCTCGCCAAATGCTTCTCAAGAAAAGCATGATGCGATGATTCGAATGCGTTCAAGTGTATCGCCTCCAGTCTTGAATATAAACAAAAAAGAACGTCCAACAACCTTATGGTAGTTGGACGTTCTTCGTCTAATATTATTGTAACAGGCGAAGTGGTTACACGTCTATTAGCTAAGCGGCTATGTTGGATATATCCACTAACTTTCGATAAATAGCGCTTGTAGACAGGGTTATAGTGGATAAATCCAACTAAATAGCACATTTGTGTCCAAATGAGCAGATTTATAGCTTTCTATCTTGGATAAATCCAATATGGAGGATGGTTAGCGGCCAAATGATCTACCTATCCTGCATCCATCCATTATAGCGGAGGGTACAGCGAGTTACAGTCTGCCCAACGTTTTTTATGTTATTTTAATGTTCAGATAAGATCCCTTTAATATTCGCGCGGTATATTTAATTCATCAAATCACCCCCCTTTTAACCTTAACATAGATGATTACAAGCAAAGCGGTTGTAAGATCCCCCCTCACAGGGTCTTGCAGCCGCTTTTGCTATTCTCACACGAAATATTTGAGACTAAACTATAAGAGGTGCGTATGTAGATTCGTAGAAATTACCACCTCAAATTGTAAAGGAGATGTGCATATGGGATTTTTAGACGGTTTAATGGGGAATGCTTCATCCGTAAATGAAAAGGACGTTCAACAGGAGCTACAGTCGATTCTTTTCCAAGGAGAGACGGTCGATAAGGCATATAAGGTCATCCGCGATATGTTCGTATTCACGAATAAACGCTTAATTCTGGTGGATGTACAAGGCGTTACGGGCAAGAAGGTGGAGTATCTATCGATTCCGTATAAGAGTATTTCGCGATTCAGCATCGAGACAGCGGGAACGTTCGATCTGGATGCGGAGTTGAAAATTTGGATTTCGAGCGCAGTCGAGCCTACGGTTTCGAAGACGTTCAAAAAAGACTCCAACGTATATGAAGTGCAGAGCTTGCTTGCTGAAAAAGTACTGAAATAATCGAATGCATCTAAATCGATAATCGCATACGAACCCACGAAATCCATGGATCATAATCCATGGATTTCTATTTTTTTATACAGAAAATTGAAATTACCTATTGCACTAAGTGTATTAAGTGATATAATACACTACATACGGAAAAGGAAATAAGTGCTAATATTTATGGATATAAAATACAGCAATGATTGGAGGGAGACCTTTGGGTGGCATTGAAGCAGGCGGCATGCAGTTTGATCTAGATTTAAGCAAACCGTTGTATGAGCAAGTACTGCAGCAGATACGAGGTTCAGTCGCAAGAGGAGGGATTGCGTTGGGAGATAAAATACCGTCAGTACGTGAGTTAGCTCAGAACTTAAAGATCAATCCAAATACCGTGATGCGCGCGTACCAAGAATTAGAGAGAGATGGCTTAACCGAGACGCGGCGCGGGCAAGGGACGTTCATTACGACGAATGGTGAAGTTGTTGAGAATATCCGCCATACGTTGGCACAGGAAGCACTGAATGAATTTTTAGAGAAAATGCACAGTATTGGGTTCACAAGAACAGATATACAACGATTATTGGGTGAAGGGGACGAATAAACGATGAAGACGGAGTATGCGATTACGGCAGAGCATCTTACGAAGCGATACGACAACAAGTACGCATTGCAGGATTTCTCGATTCAACTGCCTACGAACCGTGTGATTGGGGTATTGGGTGCGAACGGGGCCGGCAAGTCTACTTTTTTTCGGATGATTACAGGGATGGTGCTGCCTGATCAAGGCCGGTTCGAAGTATTCGGCAAGAAGCCGGGTTGGGAGACAAATGCACTGATCTCTTACCTCCCTGACCGAGCGCAGTGGTACAAATACCATACCGTTCAACAAGCATTGGAATGGGGGGACGCTTTGCTGCCGGGCTTTGATAAGAAACGTGCCGAGTCCTTGCTGGATTTCATGAAATTAGATCCAACCATGAAGGTGGAGGGAATGTCCCGGGGGCAAGAGGCGCGTCTGATGCTGACCCTGTGTATGTGTCGAGATGTACCGATGCTGATTCTTGATGAGCCTTTTGCGGGCATCGATTTGATCTCTCGTGAACGAATTATCGGGGCGTTGATTGATAACTTGAGCGAACGGCAGCAAACGGTGCTTGTGAGCACGCATGAAATCCAAGAAGCCGAGAGTCTGTTTGATTATGCGTTATTCATGGATGCAGGTCAGGCATTGCTTCACGGTGATGTTGAAATGCTGAGGGCAGAGCGGGGATCGATGGAGAGTATCTACCGCAATCTATATCGGTAAGGGAGAGAGACCAATGAATAGTAGTACATTGACATATTTAATTAAGCATGAGTTTAAATTCCGCAAGCGAAATTGCAGAAACCGCAAGTGGATCGGTTTTTATGGGGTGGCTATTGCAGCACTTATTGCAATTGCTTATGGATTCCTGCATGCAACCATCGTCTTTCAACCGACAACGTTGTTATTCTTCGTCTTCGTCTTTCCCTATGCAGGCTTTATGCGAGCCATGATGACCGTATCGAAGGAATGGAAAGACGGGACGTATGGCTGGTGGCTGACCCTTCCTTATTCGAGAGGAACACTGCTTCGGGCGAAATATATCGCTAGCGGGATGTGGATGGTTATTTTGGGATTGAGCACTCTTGCTGTCACCGTGGTGGTTGGCATTTGTATCATGTGGATTCAAGGTCATCTTGAGGCAGATGCTCTCTCTGAATTTCTTTCATCCGTGGCTATAGCTTATCTATTCATCTATTCGACATTGCCTCTCATGTTAGGGTTTGGGATCTTTGCTTCCATCGTAAGACATTCAAATTGGAAGCCAGCGATGCCGCTGATCTGGGTCTGTTACGGTTTTTCCGGTAATTTATTAAGTTGGGTCCCAGTGTTGATAATAGGTGATAATTTTGACTTTACAAATTTGCATCAAATGATAGGGGACAGTATGACATGGTTGTGGTTAGTTGTAATGTTGGCGACCTCCTGCCTCATAGGTGCTCTGATGATGTGGATTGCATCGAAACTGATGAAAAAACAATTAACTCTATAAATATTTAGGGAGGTTATTATAATGACTACAGCGATTGAAGTTAAGGGTTTGGAAAAAGCCTACGCAGGCAAGCAGGCCGTTCGAAATATACATTTTCAGGTGCGAAAAGGGAGTTGTTTTGGGCTTCTAGGGCCGAACGGCGCTGGGAAATCGACGACGATGAAAATTTTATCCTGCATCACGCAGGCAGATAAAGGTTCTGTCCAAGTGCTAGGATATGATGTAGCGAAACAGGCGGAAGAAGTGAAGAAGGTCATAGGCTATGTTCCGCAAAATATTACGCTCTACGATAAGCTTAGTGCTTACGATAATCTGGTCTTTTTTGGCGAATTGTACGGTGTCACAGGGAAAGCTTTGAAGGAACGTATCGATGAAGTCTTACATCAAGTAGGCCTTGCAGATCGCGCCAAGGATGCGGTAGGGACGTTCTCAGGCGGGATGATGCGCCGGATTAATATTGCTGCAGCGCTGCTGCACCGTCCGAAATTTATGATCCTGGATGAGCCGACGGTAGGGATTGACCCGCAGTCCCGCAACCATATCTTTGATTTAATTCGTTCCCTGAAAGAAGAGGGGATCACGATCATCTACTCCACCCACTACATGGAAGAAGTTGAAGCATTATGTGACGATGTTGCTATCATCGATCATGGCAAGGTAGTTGCCGAGGGCGCATTAAATGATCTGCTCGCACAGTATGGCGGGAAGTCGGTATATTTAGAGCTTGAAGGGGACGTAGACCTTAATTTGTCCTCCATTGAAGGAACAGTAACGCGTCAAGGGCGGGGTTATAAGATTGAAACGAATACGGTACTTGAAACGATTGGTGAAGTCGCAGAGTTATGCCGTATGAAGGGGTATAAGCCGATTCAGTTAGAGGTTGTGCGACCTTCGTTGGAAATGGTATTTCTACATTTGACAGGCACATCGCTACGGGATGCCTAAAGGAGAGGGGAATAATAATGATACGTACAATTGCGCGCAAAGAAATTAAATTGTTATTGAAGGAAAAGGGTACTTTCTTCTGGCTGCTTGGTATGCCGATCATCTTCATTGTCATCTTTGCTTCGGTGTTTAACAACATAGGTTCCTCCGGCATTACGATCCAATATGTAGATCAGGACCAAAGTGAGGCATCCAAGCAATTCCTCCAGACGATCCAAGGCATCGATGGATTCCATCTCAAAAATAACCCGGATCTAACAGCCGATGAACAAATTGATCAAATTAATAATGGTAAATTATCAGCGCTGCTTGTTTTTCCGAAAGGCTTCGGTGAAAGTATGCAATCCGGAACGGAGCAGGCAGAAGTCGTTCTGTATCACGATGGGTTGAGCGGCTCCGAGATTGCGCCAATGCAGGCGGTATTGCAGAATATTTCGAATCAGTATCAAGAAAAGAAGCTGGAAGGCGTACTGACGGCCGCTGGGAAAAGTGAGGCGGAGATGAAGCAGGTGCTCACACCGCCGATCAAAGTCTCAGAGAAGCAAGAAGTTACCGGTGGCTCGATAGATCCGATCACTCAGATCGTCCCTGGATATACGGTGATGTTCGCATTCTTCGTTATTACTTCTATGGTGCGTCGGTTCATCAAAGATAAAGAATCGGGTATGACGGCACGCCTGACCAGCACACCGATGAAATCGATCAGTTATTTGATCGGCATGTGGATTCCTTATTTACTCGTTGTCGTCGTGCAATGCGGGATCTTGCTTACGTTTGGGCATTTTGCATACAACTTGAATCTTGGTGACTTAGCTGCGATCGGCACGTTGATTCTTGGCATCGCGATTTGCGGTACTGGACTTGGGCTTATGATTTCTCTATTCGTAAAAAGTGAAAACCAGGGAATGGCTTTCACTCAGATTATAACCATGGGTGGCGCCGTGCTTGGAGGCTTGTGGTTCCCGTCGGATTTGATGCCTTCATTCCTGCAGAACATTGGTATGCTTATGCCGCAATATTGGGCGCAAAAGGGAATGCAGAACGTGATGGTGCACGGAGCGAATGTCTGGAATATATTGCCTAATATTGGGGTGCTTCTCCTGATTGCAGTATTGGCGCTAGGAATTGCTAGTCTTGGATTTAATCGTTTTATGAAAACGGCTGTGCATTAACACCAATTTAAGTTCGTAACCTTAACTCTACTCAAGAAAATCTTCATGTTAAAGAAAAAGAGCCGCAGGAATGATCCTATGGCTCTTTATTCTACTTCAATGGCTTAGCTTTAAATTCTGAACGCATTTCATCATAAGTTTTCTTTAGTGCTTCATTATCTACATTGCTATTAAATGCAAATCCCAACTTACCTTCTAAAATCAAAACTATAATTTCATTTTGCTCTCCATTAACTGATCCATTGATCAGTACCAGAGTGCCCTTCTTTCCCTTTTCTTCATAATCAATGGATTCAATAACCTTTGGATCTTTAAGCATTTCACTTTCTTCTAACACATTCGATTGTCCCAGTTGGAAAAGCGGCTTAATATCAGGATGGACGTTTTCCTCAACAAATTTCTTTTTAGCCTCTACATCAGTTGCATTCATGAATGAGTTGATGTAATCGACTGCAAGTTTTTCATCTGCCTTGTTAGATGAACCACAACCAGCAAAAATGACGGACATTAAAACGAACAACACTGCTATCTTTCTCATATTACCCCTCCTAAGAAATGATGTCACAAATAGATATTGTACATGATTTCCAGCGGTAATGAAGTAATAATTATAAAATGTTCAAAATATTGCCTAAATTGGTAGCGGTAACGATCCCTCTCGTAATGGGGAGGTCGGGGTTCAATTCCCTTCATCAGCACCACTACCGATATGAAAAACAGCGCAGCTTCTCGAGTAACCGAGAGCCGCGCTATTGTATGTTCATAATTATGTTTTTCTAATATGTATCACAATTTGGCTAGTAGCTCAGCTTTCTTGGCCTCAAATTCTTCGGCTGTAATCACGTTCTGATCTCTTAACTTAGCGAGCTTCTCCAGCTTGGCAAGAGCATCGTCCTCGTTATTAGCTGTTACGTGAATCGTAGCGGGGGCTTTCGCCGTGTCTCTCAATTTATATATTAATTGTTCGATCTTAACAAATTGATCATAAGAAGCCCCTGTAAACATGACCGTATTCTCATCCCTGGCGAGATCCATATCCGAACTTGTTCGCTTGGTGCGATCACCGCTCCCGCTGGATATAATCTGAAAGAAGCCTCTTGTGAATATACTAGGCTTTCGAAGATCAATAGAAGAAATGCTAGAAATGGAATACGTCTTGATTGATTTCTTCTCCAATAATTTACCTCTTACTAAGTAGACGATACTAGAAGTAACGGCAACTAATCCGTTCATGCCTTCTTCAAGCGCCATAACATCTTTTGGGTTCACTTTTTCAAATAAATAGGATTGTAATTTAGACAATATTAACTCCCCCTACATGTTCTTATTGGTTAAGGCAGGTGTTATATTCTATGCTAGTTCCTACTCAAGTTTGTCCATATGGCAGATAGAACCACATGTAAGTACCTACATAGTTTAATATACTATTTCACATATCAAAAGTCTTTATTTACCAACTTCTATTTTTGATATTTTTTTGAATCGATCCACTAGTTTCATTACATCGTCACACATAGAATCCGTATATGAAGCAGCAATAGTAGGGGAGTAGATAGAATCGGTCTGTGACCGTTGGAAAATGGGGAGCGGCAAAGAAAAAGCTGCCACACAAGCGGATATCGCTCGTATGACAGCTCTATTCATGTTATGCAAATCGCAGGTTAACTGCTGCTTTCGTTTCGTCCATAGCAATCTTGAAGCGGCCATCGCCTAAAGCTTCGATGTTCACGCCTGGTTGTGATTGCGGTGCTAAGCTGCGAGTCTGAACCTCGATTGTCTTAGGCTCAATAGCTGGCGCAACGGTAAGCACCAGTTCATGTCCGATAGTCTCTAAACCGGTAAATTCGGCAGTAGAGGAGATGATCGTCAGCTCGTCTGTCAACGCTACGTTGATCGGCAGCATCAGACCAGAGTTCGCGCCAACTTCAATCGTTGCTCCGTTGAACAGCAGTTCGCCGCGGAAACGGACAGTCGTCTTCTTCGACCAGCCATCGAAGTTGTGCATGAATACGAACATGCTGCCATCTTCCGACTTCCGTATCGAAACATCCAATTCAGCATCAAGCTGAATATCGGATGCGAAGCCTACCTGTTTCATGACGAGTCCAATGATATCCTTCTGATACTCGAAGTCGCCGGATAATGTCATACCGAAAACGTACGCAGTACCTGCGCCAATCTTCTTCTCGAAAGCAACAGCTTCTCCGTTGCCCTCATGCCATGCGAACGCACCGTCTTTTGCGTCATACGTTTCTACTTCGTTGCAATAGATAGAGTCCATCTTCTCCATGCGAGCGAAGTCATTCTTAAACTTATTCAGCACACGTGAGTTAAGTGCATCCATCAGAATCGTACAAGGCTTGCCGTCCATGCCCTTGGTAGGCAGTTCTGGGAAGATGACGAGCTTGCCGCCGCGCTCCACGTAGCTTACAAGTCTACGTTGAACATCCGCAGCCATCCACTCTGTTGAGAACATCCACAGCACAGGAGTGCGCTTCACGTCGATGTCTTCTTGCTTCAGCATATTGTAGGCATCTACAACCACATTATGATGAACAAGGAATTTCACGAAGCTGCTGTTAAAGTTAATTTCTCTAGCTTGCTTCAGACGTTTAGCAACACCTTCCGTGATTTCATTATGATACTCGGTCATGTAATAGTCTGGATAGAAGCCGAGAGTTGTATCGAACTGCGGCTTCGTATTAGCAAGCTTGGAGCCGTATAGCTTCAACATCTTACCGATATGCTGAATAGTGCCATAATGCGGGCGCAGCGAGCCGTCGAGCGCAACAGGCGTCTGCCAATCATGACGGCGACCGAAGATGCCGATGCCGTTATAATTCTCGCCGCCAACGAACATGTAATAGTTGATCGCATCCATACCAGCAGCGACACAAAGGCGAGTCGTCAGGTCGAATGTTTTCGGCTGCAGACGAGGGCGGTCGAAGATGCATCCTCCTTGGAACTCAGCAGAGAACAACGGCTGATTCGTAGGTTGAACAGCGCGTGTAAAGGCATTCGCCAATATGATATCGATGTAGTTATCGTATTCGATATTGCCAAGGTAGTAGTCACCAGCGAACATTGTGCCTTCTACCTCTCCAGTATCCATCAGCTGTGACAGCCCGATTGGATACATCGTACCGCGTTTCACCAGATCCTCTGTATGGAAACCGTGCACATTGATCACAAACGGCAAGTCAATATCGTAGCTATTCGCAAGCTTCTTCAATTGATCAACATACATGCGGTAGTATTGACGATGGAAATGTCCGCTTACTTGCTGCATCGGCAGTGCGTAGGCTTCAGTAGGGTTCTTAAGCTCTTGGCGAATAAATGCTGCTGCTTCATCTTTTGTAATGCCGTAAGTATCCGCGAGCTCCTCATCTGAGTAATACTCACAGAAATAAGGAACAAAGGCATCCAAGGTAGAATCATTAAAGTCGATCTGATTCGTAACCCAGTTCAGCATGCCAATCTCATTATCGAGCTGGAACATGACAACTGGCCCGCCATTCTGTACCTGATAAGGCGCCAGCAGGCCGCAGATTTCGCGGTACCAGATGTTGACCTTGTCAAGGAATACAGGACTCATATAGCTCGCGATGCGGCTCTCATGTCGGCTGCCGTCCTTCTTATGAGCGCAGCCTTCAGGGTAGCGATCAATAAACCAGCCCGGAACGCCATGATCAATGATTTCGGCCATAACATATGGACCTGGACGTACCAGACAATACATGCCTTCCTCTGCGATCAGATCAAGGAAATGTTTAATGTCTTTCTCGGGGAAGGTACGGCCTGTCAGGTCGATGTCTCCTTCTTCCTGCTCGTGAAACACCCATGGAATATAGGTGCTGACCAGATTGCCGCCTGTTTCCTTGATCGAGCGGATTCGCGCTCTCCAATCTTTCTTCGGTACGCGGAAATAATGCAATTCTCCGCCGTACAATATCGTATCCTGTCCGTTAATCGTTATCTTCTGATCATGAATTTGTATCATATGATGAATGCCTCCGATGAATTATTCCGCATCTCAGGAATCGGTCGTCTTCTTCATGAAACTTTTAACTATGTTAAAAGCCGCTGGAGTCATAGACTCCAGCGGTAGTTTGATGATGCGTTATGAAAGCTACCATACTTCATGTCATTATTTCATGCCTGATATTGAGAAGTTTTCAATAATATGCTTCTGGAAATAAGTAAAGATGATCATAACTGGGACGACCATGAATGCTGCACCTGCCATCTGCAGTGCGTAGTTGCTGCTGTATTGTCCCTTCAATAGAGATAGTCCAACAGACAATGTATACAGACTCTCGTCGTTGGCGATAATCAACGGCCACAAGAAGCTGTTCCAGCCGCCGATGAAAGCCAAGACTGCTTGTACAGCCAAGATCGGCTTCGAGATTGGCAAGACGATCTGTGCGAAGATACGATATTCACTCGCTCCTTCTAGGCGAGTCGCCTCGAGCAGCTCAGTCGGTATGGTAGACATGAACTGTCGGAACAAGAAGACCCCGAATGCACCGACGAGACTTGGAAGAACGACACCGATCATCGTATTAGTCAGACCCATCGAGTTAAGAATCAGATATACCGGAATCATGGTAACTTGCGATGGAATCATCATCGTTGCCAGCACGAGTACGAACAAGCTTTTCTTACCCTTGAAATCGTACTTGGCAAATCCATATCCCGCAACAGCATTAAGCATCATGCCGCATAACGAGAAGAATACGACGATCAGGGTATTAACCAAATAAACATCGAAGTTCATTTTGGTAAACAGATTTTTATAATTATCAAATGTGAACGTCTCCGGCCACAGGGTAGGCGGAATCGACATAATCTCTGCCTCTGGCTTGAATGAGGATAGAATCATCCACACGAAGGGAAGCATGAACAGGATGCCGCCTAATGTCAGCACAATGCCAACGACCCACTGAAATAGCTTGTGCTTTTGATCTGCACTTAAAGACTTTGATTTATGATTATTGGGCATTGATTTCGAATTAACAGTAGTTGAGCTCATAGATGCACCTCCGTTTCTTACACCATGTCGGTATCATTTTTCTGCACTTTTAATTGAATAAGCGTGATGGTTATAATGGCAGCGAACAGTATGAATGAGCCTGCGGCCGCATAACCAAAGTTGCTCAATTGGAAGCCGTTATTGTAAATGAACAATGCTACCGAGGTTGTGCCGTCGAGAGGTCCGCCTTTTGTCATAATCATCGGTTCTTCAAAGAATTGCAGCCAACCAATCATAGTTGTAATCGATACGAAGAAGATCGCGAAGCGCAGCATTGGCACTGTAATATTTCTTATTTGCTGCCATGTATTCGCTCCGTCCAACTGTGCGGCTTCATAATAGGACTTCGGTATGCCTTGAAGCGCTGCGATGAAGATGATCATATTAAGACCAATCGCTCTCCAGAGCGCGAGTAGAATAAGCGATACTTTCGCCATCGTCGGATCTGTCAACCATGGAACCGCCGGCAGGCCGACTTGATCCAGCACGTAGTTTAATAAGCCGAGCGTTGGATTGTACATGTAACTCCATACAACAGCTACAGCGACAACGTTAGTTACAGAAGGCAAGTAGTAAACGACACGAAATGCTTTGAAGATTCGCGACGTTCCGAGATTGATCAATATGGCGATGCCAAGTGAAAACAGAATAACGAGCGGAACGCCGATAATAACGTAGAACAACGTATTGCTGATGGCTTTCAGAAAGAGAGGGTCAGCCATAACCTCGACATAGTTGTCAAACCCGACAAAATCGACATTGCTCAGGTTCCCTAATCCACTCATGTCCATGTCTGTAAAGCTGATGAACAGAGCCACTACAATCGGAACTAATGAAAACAAAGTGAGCAAAATTAATGTTGGTGCTATGAAGAAGTATGGAGCTCTACGATTTAAAAAAGCTTTCATAACGAATCATCACTTCCTTTACTCTTACGTCCAGTATAAGTAGATTAATAGGAGCTAACCGGCATTTCTGCCGGTTAGCGGATTATACTAGATTCTTATTTACTAAGGACCTTCTCGACTTGCTTATTGAATTCATCCATTTCTTTTTGTACGTCTGCTTTACCACGGTAAATTCTCTCAAAGCTCTTAACGTATAATTGGCTGATTTCATCCCATTCCTTAATTACCGGTACAGGCGCTGAATTGTCCAATTGTTCGCGGATAACTTTGTAGTTAGCGTCGGTTGTGAATACCTCGTTCTCCCATGCAGCAGTTGAAGCAGGCAGAGCGCGGGACATTTCAAACCATTTCAATTGAGTTTCAGGCTTGCTCATGTAAGCAATGAATTTCGCTGCAGCATCTTTTTGAGTTGAATATTCGAAGATGGACAAGCCGGAACCGCCCAAGATGGACATGTTGTTTTCTTTCTTAGGCAATACGGCTGTTGCCCATTTGCCTTCCAATTCTGGAGCTTGATCTTGGATCATCTTAATCATCCAAGGACCGCTAATGAACATAGGTACGATACCTTCGTCTTTAAACGCTACGATCGTATCAAGTCCAAGATCGACCGGAGAAGATCCGTTTTGGAAGAAGCTGTTCGCATATTCAACTGCTTCTACGAACTCAGGCTGGTTTAACAATGGCTTGCCGTTTGCATCAAACCACTCGGAACCGTTCTGACGAGCGAACATGAAGCCGAGAGATTGTTCTTTAGCATCGATCGACATACCGTATTTGCCTTCGCCGCGAGCAGCAAGCTTCTGAGCGGCATCGGATAATTCTTCCCATGTTTCAGGAGCTTTATCGTAACCAACTTCTTTCAGCAAGTCTGTACGGTAATAGAGGAAGCGAGTATCTACGTACCAAGGAGCTGAAAGGTATTTTCCGTCGTATGTTGCGAATTCAGCTGCACCTGGATAGAAGTTTTCTTGCTTCAATTCAGGATATTGTTCAAGGTAAGGTGCCAGGTCAGCGATTGCGCCTGCTTCACCGAATTCTGGAATCCAAGATGAACCCATTTGGATAACGTCTGGACCTTTTTTGGATGCGATAGCAGTCAGCAATTTATCATGTGCTTGATCCCAAGGCATAGCTAGTACATTTACTTTGATGTCAGGGTTTTCTTTCGTGAACTCTTCAGCGAGCTGAGGAAGTATTTTGCCTTCTTCGCCCATAGCCCATACGTTAAGAGTAACTTGCTCTCCAGTCTTTCCATCAGTAGTACCTTGAGCTGCGTCATCGTTCTTGGATGAGCATCCTGTTAGTACACCCATAAACAACATTGTTGTGGCCAAAATAATCGATAATGATTTCTTCATGCTGATTACTCCTCCTAGTTATTCAAGATGTGTCTCTTTCATTATTGCACACTTTATTGCAGACTTACATTCTGTGAACAATCCGATAGAATGCCTTGCACCTCCACATGCTTTGGTATGATCGCCCCTTAGGATTGCCTTAACAAAACAGAAGGCTCGAAATAAAGCGTTGTCTTGAAACGTTTCGATATGTCAATAATGTAACTATGAAAGCGGTATTGTATGAGATCAAAACGTTTCGATTCACAGTATAAACTATTCTGAAATCGCATTCAAGTACATTTTTCTAAAAAATAAAAACGATTCGATTTCTTTGTAATCGCATTATTGTTACAGTTGACTGTATTAAAACAGAGCTTTATAATCAAATTCATATGAATAAAAACGTTTCGAAAATGCGTTTTTAGTTTTCAATTACTGACGAAGAGCAACATAGAGCCAAAGTTACCCAGTATCATTCAACTTGAAACATGGGGCTGGCCATGAGATGGAGGTTATACCTTTGACGGAACAACAATTGATATCATTAATGAAGCAGATGACACGTGCTGAGAAGATCGCGCAGCTGCTGCAATTGGCACCACCTTTTTATGAAGGTGTAAATAGTGAAGGGCAAATTACCGGTCCAATGGCCTCCCTAGGTATCACTGAAGAAACGGTTCGTAATTCGGGTTCTGTGCTGGGGTTGACTGGGGCTGCTAGTGTAGCAGCAGTTCAAGAGACTCATATGAAGAATAACCGATTGGGTATTCCGCTACTCGTTATGGCGGATATTGTTCACGGTTACAAAACGATCTTCCCGGTTCCGCTTGCGATCGGATGCTCCTGGGATATGGAGCTTGCGGAGCAAAGCGCGGCGATCGCTGCGAAAGAAGCGGCTGCTGCAGGAGTTCATGTAACCTTCGCGCCGATGGTCGATCTAGTGCGTGACCCGAGATGGGGGCGCGTGATGGAATCGACAGGCGAGGACCCGTACTTGAACGGGGAGTTCGCTCGCGCGTTCGTACGCGGATTTCAAGGAAGCGATCTGAGCAATGACACCAGCAAGGTTGCAGCGTGCGTGAAGCACTTTGCGGCATATGGCGCAGCAGAAGGAGGCCGGGATTACAATACGGTCGACATGTCTGAATGGATGCGTCGCGAATATTATTTACCTTCCTATAAAGCGGCGCTTGAAGAAGGCTGCGAGATGGTGATGACAGCCTTCAATACAGTAGATGGTGTGCCGGCAAGCGGCAATAAGCGATTGATGCGCGACCTGCTGCGCGATGAGTGGGGCTTCGACGGCGTGCTTATATCCGATTGGGGCGCAGTTAAGGAAATGATTCCGCATGGTGTAGCCGCTGATGAAAAGGAAGCTGCTTGTAAGGCAATCCGTGCAGGTGTAGATATTGAAATGATGACCTCGTGCTATGAGCATCATCTGAATGAATTAATAGAGAGCGGCGAGGTAGATGAAGCGCTGATCGATGAAGCGGTGCTTCGTATTCTGAAGCTGAAGTCGAAGCTGGGGTTGTTTGAGAATCCGCTGCGCGGGGCAGATCCTGAGCTGGAGCAAGCGGTTGTGATGAGCGATGAGCATCGCCGCGCGGCGCACGATGCAGCGCTCAAGGCGTGCGTGCTGCTCAAGAACGACGGCGTGCTGCCGCTTGCCAAAGAGCAAAAGGTGGCGCTTATCGGCCCGTTTGCGCAGAACGGCGACATTCTTGGGCCGTGGTCATGGCTCGGCTCGCGCGACGAAGCGATCCAGCTTGCTGATGGCATGACCAGCATCGCGGGAGCTGCGCAGATCGCGATCGCTCCAGGCTGCGGCATCGAGAGCGCGGCGGAAGGGCAGCTGCAAGCCGCGATTGAGGCGGCGAAGGCAGCTGATGTGATCGTGCTTGCACTTGGCGAGCACTCCGATATGAGCGGTGAAGCAGGCTGCCGTGCGGATATTCGCCTGCCTGCTGTCCAGCTGGAACTGATCGCGGCTTTGAAGCCGCTTGGCAAGCCGATGGCTGTCGTGCTCTTCAACGGCCGTCCGCTTGATCTTCACGGTGTGATTGATCAAGCAGACGCGGTGCTGGAAGCGTGGTATCCGGGAACTGACGGCGGCGCGGCTGTAGCGAAGCTGCTGTATGGTGAAGCTAATCCGTCCGGTAAGCTGACGATGTCATTCCCGTACAGCGTAGGACAGGTTCCGGTGTACTACAACAATTTCAATACAGGTCGTCCGCAGGGTGCTCCAGATGCCCAAGTGCGATATGTGTCGCAGTACCTGGACATTCCGAACGAAGCGCTGCTTCCATTCGGATACGGCTTGAGCTATACGACTTTCTCCTATGGAGAGGCGGCTCTGTCTGCGCAGCAGATGACAGAAGAACAGCCTCTTGAAGTCACGATTCAAGTTACGAATACTGGCGATCAAGAAGGGGAAGAGGTTGTACAGCTCTATGTTCGCGATCATTCAGGAGATGTAGTCCGTCCTTTGAAGGAATTGAAATCATTCCGTAAAGTGAAGCTCCTGCCGGGTGAAAGCACACAAGTGACATTTACAATAACGGAACAACAGCTCCGCTATCATCATGCGGATCTGCAATATAGAAGTGACGCCGGTACATTCTCCGCTTATGTTGGTTCTAACAGCAGAGATGTTCAGGAGCTTGGATTTACATTAAAGAAGTAGAGATTACAGCGATTGGAGACGATGACACTCATGAAAGCGACGAAGAGTAATAATTCAATTATCCCGATTCAAGCGGGTGAACTGATATTTACGTTTATGTCAAGCGGAGATATTCGCGATATCAAGTGCGGCAACATTATGGTTAACCAAGTGATATCCAATCCGATTGACGGTTCTATGAACAACTTGTATTTGCGAATCCACGATAAGGGTGCGATTCGTGTTGTACCTATGCTGGGCATCCATTCACCAAGCCGTGTAAGCTTTGATGCATCTCGTGTGCTGTGGCAGGGCGAAACAGACGGAGTATCGTATGAAGTTGTCTTTACGCTGACTTCTGCAGGCATCTGGTTCTGGGATGTCCATGTCAAAGGGAACGGAGCAGAGATCGATGTGATCTACGGTCAAGATCTTGGCTTGGCTGATCAAGGCGCAGTACGCGCGAATGAGTCCTACATGTCACAATATGTGGATCATGCTGTATTCCAAGATGAGAAGCGCGGATATGTGGTATGCTCGCGCCAGAATCAACCGATGGTGAGCGGATTCCCATATGCTCAACAAGGGTCGTTGACGAAAGCGATCGGCTATTCGACGGACGGCTTCCAATTCTACGGCTTGTCCTATAAAGAAACGAATGAGCCAGAAGCGCTTAAGCAGCAATCACTGAACAATGAAGTCTATCAATATGAGTTTGCCTATACAGCGCTGCAATCCGAACGAGTTCAATTGCAGGGTGATGCTAGATTCGTATTTTACGGAATGGTGAAATCAGATCATGCTGAAGCGATTGCGGCGGTAGAGTACGAACAAGAAGTGCGCGACGCATGGGCTCAAGTAGAGGCGATGCCGAAGGTAGAAGCTCAGGCGGAGCCTAAGGTATGTGCAGCAGCTCGTCTTGGTGCGCCAATGCATGCGGAGCCAATGACGAAGGAAGAGCTGGATCGCTACTTCCCGCACCGCGGTCAAGAAGAACGGGAAGGCGAAGAGCTGCTGTCCTTCTTTACAGATACGTATGAGCATGTGGTGTTGAAAGCGAAGGAAATGCAGGTTGAACGTCCGCATGGCCACATCGTGATGACTGGCGACAATGCGCGCATGAATGAACATGTGCTAACATCTACTTCTTATATGTACGGGATGTTCAATTCGCAGATCGTGTTGGGCAACACGTCCAACAATAAAATGATGACGAATGCCCGCAACGCGCTGAATGTGTTGAAAACGTCAGGGCAGCGAATTTATGTTGAATATGAAGGCGAGTATCGCTTGTTGACGATGCCTTCTCTCTACGAGATCGGCTTCAACTATGCTCGTTGGTACTACAAGATGGCAGACGACATGCTCATCATTACTAGCTTTACCGCGCTCGATAAGCCGCAATTGCAGCTGAACGTTCGCTCGGAAAGCGGTAAAGCATATCGCTACCTGGTAACGAATCAGCTGACGATGAACAATAATGAGTATCTCGTTCCTTACCGTATGGAGCACACAGGTTCGACTTTGACGTTCCGCGCAGATGCTGCTTCTGACAGCGCGAGCACGCTTCCAGAATTGTGCTACCACATGAGCGTGACTGGAGCAGATATGGAAGTTAAGGATGAAGTAGCGTTAGCTGAGCATGTTCAATCCGGATCAGCATCGCTCGTTGTGCTTGAGCTAGGTGCAAGCAGTGAGTGGAGCTTTACTTTACAGGGGCTATTGAATGGCGGGGAAAGCTCGATTCAACATATGGATGAAGCAGCTGAGATTGCGGCGTACCGTGAATTTATCAATACCGTGATGAACGGCTTCCATCTCTCTCATGACAATGGAGCAGCGCATCCAGAGCTGGAGAAATTTAATGCGCTTGCCCACTGGTATACGCATAACATGCTCGTTCACTATTCCGTACCGCACGGACTTGAACAATATGGCGGCGCGGCATGGGGTACACGCGACGTCTGCCAAGGACCGACAGAGTACTTTATGGCGACACAGAAATACGAGCAAGTGCGCGATATTCTGAAGACTGTGTATTCTCATCAGTATGAGGACGATGGCAACTGGCCGCAATGGTTCATGTTCGACCGCTACTATCGTATCCAGCAGGAAGAAAGCCACGGCGACATCATCGTATGGCCGCTTAAGGTGCTGAGCGATTATTTGCGCGCGACATACGACTTTACAATCTTGCAAGAACAAGTGCCATATACGAAGCGTGAAGGCTTCGTTTTCACTGAGACGACAGATACGCTGCTCGGTCACGCGAAGAAGGAGCTTGAATATATTAAGCAGCACTTCTTGCATGATACGCATCTCTCTTCGTACGGCGATGGAGACTGGGATGATACACTTCAGCCTGCTAACAAGCAATTGAAGCGTTATATGATCAGCAGCTGGACAGTAGCATTGACATACCAAGTGTTCAATCAGCTGTCGGAGGTGCTTGCAGAAGCTGAGCCGGCTGCTGCTGCTGAGCTAAGCGAATTGGCTGCGGGCATCAAAGCGGATTACAACCATTATATGCTCTCGTCCGGTGTCATTCCTGGCTTCGTCTATATGGAGAACCCAGGAGAAGCTGAGCTCATGCTTCACCCTACGGATAAGAAGACAGGCATTCAGTACCGCCTGCTGCCGATGACTCGTAGCATGATCAGCGAGTTGCTGACAGATGAGCAAGCAGAAGCTCATTATCAGCTTATTAAGAAAGAGCTGTACTGCCCGGACGGCGTGCGCTTGATGAACCGTCCAGCTCACTATGCGGGCGGAGTCAGCCGTAACTTCAAGCGTGCCGAGCAGGCATCTAACTTCGGACGCGAAGTTGGCTTGCAGTATGTTCATGCGCATATTCGCTTTGTAGAAGCGATGGCGAAGCTGGGTAAAGCGGATGAGGCTTGGACTGGCTTGCAGATGATCAATCCAGTTGGCCTGCGCGATGTAGTGCCGAATGCTGAGATTCGTCAGAGCAATTCCTACTTCAGCAGCTCGGACGGTAAGTTCAACACACGCTATGAGGCTCAAGAGAGATTCGATGAGCTGCGTAAAGGGACTGTGAAGGTAAAAGGCGGATGGCGCATCTATTCGAGCGGCCCAGGGATCTACATGAACCAGTTGATCTCGAATTGTCTCGGCATTCGTCAAGACGGGGGAGACCTAGTCATTGACCCAGTGCTGCCGCGTGAGCTGGATGGACTTCGCTTTGACTTTATGTTCAACGGCTGTAACGTACAATTTGAATACCGACTAAGCGGCAGTTCTGCAGCTCAAGTAACAATTAATGGGCAGGCAGTTGCAGCTGAAGCAGTGTCGAACCGTTACCGTGAAGGTGGCGTGCGAATCAATCGCCATCAGCTTAATGAGCTGTTGAAGGATCAACAAAATCTAATTGTTATTCAGTTGTAAAATTTTCCTTGCGGCGGTCTTTCGAGATCGCCGCATGATTTGTTATAGTAATAGTATTCATGCAATGAACGATAGGAGCGAGTATCGTGGTTAGTATTAAGGATATTGCCAGACAAGCAGGTGTTTCCATTTCTACGGTTTCATATGCTTTAAACGGTAGTCCGAAAGTGACGGCAGAGACAAGCAGGAAAATACTTGAGGTCGCAAAAGAGTTGAACTACATTCCGAATGCTGCCGCGAGAACGTTGAAGAAGAGGGAAACGAAAATAATTGGCGCTTATTTAACTGACTTTGATGGCGCTTTTTATGGTGAATTGCTGCAGGGTATGAAAGAGGTTCTGAATAAGAAGGGCTATGAGCTGATCATATGCAGCGGCCCGCAATCTCATCGACTGCTGGCTGAACGACTGCTGGATGGCGCAATCATATTGGACGGTTTCTTTCCAAGCGAAGAATTGCTGCAGTATGCGAATCGCGGGCAGAAGCTGGTCGTGTTGGATCGTGAGCTCGATCATGATAACGTTTGTCAGGTGCTGTTGGATAACATGGCAGGGGCTACGCTTGCCGTAGAGTATCTGATAGAAGCAGGCTATCGGAAGCTATATGTCATGACAGGGCCAAACGGCTCTTTCGACTCCGATCAACGTATGAGCGCGGTGCGACAAACTATTGAACGGAACCAACCGCTCGAATATATCGAGATTCCAGGGAACTTTCTGAAGTCGAGCGGCGAACAAGCAGCCAAGCGCATTATAGAAGAGTATACGGAGCCGGTGGGCGTATTCTGCCTGAACGATGAGATGGCGATCGGGATGTACAACGTATTGAGAAATTCGCCTTATCGTATCGGTGAGCATGTTCACATCGTCGGCTTCGATAATATCGAATTAGCGGAGTTCGTGCATCCGCGCCTTGCGACGATCGATTATTCAAAGCGAAGATGGGGTGCTGTAGCTTCGGAGAAGCTGCTAAAGCTGATTGCAGATGAGTCGGTGGATCGGGAACGTATCTATGTCACGCTTATCAAGTCCGATTCGGTAAGCTAAACCGCAGATCAGGAATTGAAGATTATTCACTAGGGGCTGTCTCATATGTCATGTCTATGACCATGACTATGGGTCAACCCTTAATTTATTTTCGGTACATAAGAAAAAGTTTAGCGGTATAAATTCTGATATAGGGGTTACCGATAACTTATTTTATGGAAATAAGCCGTATTCTATTGAATATGCTTACATATCCATCTAGTATATAGATGTAAAATAGGTTCATCATGAACTCCAACAATCACATGTATTCATCTTTGAGGAGGATTTAAGTATGAATAGAAGCGCTATTCCGGAGCCGCATTCCGCGTTTAATCCTAAGCATTATGTGTGTCAGCGGGCGAAGGAAGCGTTTAAGCTTGACGGACGACTGGATAAGCCGTTTTGGGAGCATGCTCCTTGGACAGATGATTTCGTTGATATTGAAGGCGACGCGAAGCCGCTGCCTAATAAATGGACTAGAGTTAAGATGCTCTGGGATGATGAATATTTGTATTTTGGAGCGGAGATGGAAGAGGATCAGATCTGGGCATATCAGACTGAACGTGATTCCGTTATTTTCTACGATAATGACTTTGAAATCTTCATAGATCCAGATGGAGACACTCACAACTATTATGAATTTGAGATAAATGCCTTGAATACGATCTGGGATCTGCTGCTGCCGAAGCCATATCGTGACGGTGGACCTGCTATTAACTCCTGGGATATTCGCGGTATCCAAACCGCGGTTCATATCAACGGCGAGGTTAACAACCCTGCTGCAGCCAATAAGGGCTGGAGTGTAGAGGTTGCTATGCCGTGGAGCGTGCTGAAGGAGTGCGCGCCGGAAGGGCGCAAGCCGAAGCATGGCGAGTACTGGCGCATTAACTTCTCTCGTGTGGAGTGGCAAGCGGAAGTCAAGAACGGCAAGTATGAGAAGGTCATTAATCCAGCTACGAACTCTGCTTACCCAGAAGATAACTGGGTATGGAGTCCGCAAGGAATTATCAATATGCACTATCCGGAAATGTGGGGCTTCGTCCTATTTGAAGATGGCGCGCAAGGAGAGCTTAAGTTCGAGATGCCTGCGGATGAGCTGATCAAGTGGGAGCTGCGGAAGCTGTATTATCGCCAGCGCCAATATTATGCCGAGCATGGCACGTTTACGGATGAATTCGCAGAGCTCAAGCGAAATGATGTATGGAGCATAGATCCGCACATTGAAGCGATGGGCAACATGTTCCAGGTATCTGAACAGGCAAGCGATGGGCAACGCTGGATCCGTATCCGTGAAGACGGCAAAGTATGGTTTGAATGATTCAACATTTGACATAGGACGGGTGAATGATATGACAAATTTGGTGGGCTTCGCAGATGAGCGCATGTTGGAGCAGATGGAAGCGAAGTTTCAATATAAACGGAAAATAGCTGCAGGACGGGAGGAAGCGTTGTTCAGTGTATTTGAGCAGCCGCTGACGAATGAAGAGCGCATGTGCTTGCAGTTCTTGTATGCCTACATGCCGCTGCATGATCTGGCTGATTATGACGGCGAGTTCTTCCTTGCGCATGTGCGCCGTACGTTGAAGACACGTGAATTGACGCCTTGGGGAAATAAGATTCCATTTCATATCTTCCTCAACTTTGTGCTTCCGTATCGTGTTAACAATGAGAACATCGATAACAACCGCGAAGTCATCTTTCAAGAGCTGTATGACCGCGTGAAAGATAAGTCGATGTACGATGCTATTCTCGAAGCGAACTACTGGTGCCATGAGCGTGCAACTTATGTGGGTTCGGATATGCGCACCGTCGCTCCATTGACGCTGATGCGTACAGCGCTGGGACGCTGCGGCGAGCAATCGACACTGGGCGTAGCCGCGCTGCGCAGCATCGGTATTCCTGCGCGTCAATGCTATACGCCGCGCTGGGCGCACTGTGACTCGAACCATGCATGGGTTGAAGCGTGGGCGGACGGCACGTGGCACTTCCTCGGCGCATGCGAGCCGGAAGCACGCCTGAACGAAGGCTGGTTCCGCGCGCCTTCGCGCCGCGCGATGCTCGTGAACACGCGAGTGTCCGCTGATTATTGCGGACCGGAGGAGACTTGCTCCAATCACCCGTGGTATACGGAGATTAACCTGCTCAGCAACTATGCCCCTCACAAGACGATTACGATTAAAGTCGTGGATGAGGATAGCAAGCCGGTACATGCGGATGTTCATTTTCAGATGTACAACTTTGCTGAGTTCTACTCAGTCAGCACGCTGCCGACCAATGACAAGGGCGAGGTTCAATTCACGACTGGTTACGGCGACCTGCTGATCCATGTTCGCAATGAAGATGGTTGGGGCTATCGCAAGATCTCTGTAGGCGATGCTCAGATGTTCGAAGTGACGCTGCAGGCGAATCCGGAGCAGGTGGAAACGCTGGACTTCACGATGGCAGCGCCAGTGGAGATCCCAGACAGCAGCGATGATCTGATGAGCGATGCAGAACGTGAAGCCAACGATGCTCGCGTCCAGCGCGGCACAGCGATCCGCACGGCATTCGAAGCAGGCTTCTGGAATGAAGAGCAGTCGAACACACTTGCGGATGAGCTCGGTCTGCCGCAGGATCGCGTATGGGCAGTGATTAAGAACGCAAGAGGCAATAGCCCGGAGATTGCCAAGTTCCTGCAGCAGCAGACGCCGATTCACGGCGAGTATGCGCTCAAGCTGCTTGAATCGCTGCGTCCGAAGGATCCGCAGGATACGATGATCCCGACGCTTGAGGATCATCTGAACGGGTCCGTGGCATTCCGTGATCAGATCGAAGATGATGAGCTGTTCGTGAAGTATGTGCAATGTCCGCGCGTTCACTTTGAGATGATCGGACCTTACCGCGCATTCTTCCAAGCGGAGATTGCGGAGGCGGATCGCGCCATCTATGCGCAGTATCCGCAAGCGTTAGTTGACCGCATCGCGGAAGAGATCGAAGTGTTGAGCGATCAGGACCGCTATCAGGGCATGGCGACGCCGGTCGGCGCATTCCAGCTGAAGCATGTCGATCGCTTGAGCCGGAACATCTGCTTCGTAGCAATCGCGCGCAGCATCGGGATTCCAGCGCGCTTGGAACCGCTGAATGCGCGTCCGCAATACTGGTACGCGGGTCAGTGGAACGACGCGAGCTTCGAAGCGGATGCAAGCGCAGCTGTAAGCAAGGCGTCTACCGGCTATGTCCAATTCTGCCGCAGCGGTCAAGAAGGAGATCCAGAAGCGGCATACGGTATGAACTTCTCGTTGGCGCTGCTGGAGAACGGCATCTATCGCACGCTGACATTGCCGCACGGCGAGAAAGAAGTGTATGATAAGCCGATTGAGGTGAACAGCGGTCAATACCGTATCACGACAGGCACACGCCTCACAAACGGCTCGGTATTGGTTCGATTTGCTTACTTCACGGTATCCGAAGGCGAAGTGACGAATACGACGATCCAATTCCGCAAGGAAGAGATTGCAGTGCCTGTTCTAGGCACAGTCACGGAAGCACAGCGCGCTGCGCTTGCCGACATCGCGGGTGAAGAAGCGGCGAATGAATGCGCAGTGCTGGCATGGCTGGATCCTGAGCGTGAGCCATCCAAGCATCTGGCACGCGAGCTGCGTGAATTGAAGGCAGAGCTGGATCAATGGGGCGGACGTATCGCGCTGCTGGCGGAAGACCAGCGGGACCGCGGCACGTTCAGCATGGATGGCTTGCCTGAACGCACGACGTATGATGTGGATAAGGGCGGCGAATGCCTGGCTGCGATGCAATCTGCAATTGGCGACTGGAACGGTCAGGAGTATCCGATAGTTCTCGTCGTGGATAAGCAGCATCAAGTGAGATACCGATTCCAAGGCTATAAGCTCGGCATCGGGGCAGACATTGTGAAGACGCTGAACAATCTATAAATGGAACTTATATAACGTATATACGTAGAATCATGCTGGGCTGAACCCTACTGAATAGATGCATAAAGGAGACGATCGGAATATGGAAAATGGTGTGCTGGGAACGAACGTAGTCACTCAGATTGGCATCATCGTTAAAGATATTGATCGGGTGTCCCAAGCCTATGCTGACTTTCTCGGTGTGGAGAAGCCGGCATGGTTCTTAACGGATACGGTAGATAAATCCCAGACCGAGTACAAGGGTGCTTCGACAGTCGCGCGTGCGAAGCTGGCGTTCTTCAACTGCGGGCAGCTGCAGATTGAGCTGATTGAGCCGGATGAGCATCCGAGCACATGGCGTGAATTTCTCGATGAGCACGGGGAAGGCGTGCATCATATTGCCTTCGGCATTCAAGGCATGAAAGAGAAGATCACACTGCTTGCGAACAGCGGCATTCCGCTGGTGCAGAAGGGTGAGTACACAGGCGGTCGGTACGCTTATATGGACTCGGTCAAGGATCTGAAGGTGTTAATTGAACTATTGGAACATGATCATCGTGGATAGATACAATCTCCATATGGAACACAGAGGCGGCCTGCGGGGCCGCCTTTGCTGTATTCCAGTCGGCAGCTTACTTTTCTATTTGCACAATATGGACGAAAGTTTGGATTGATTCATGCATGGCGAGCGGTGTCAGGCGCGGAACTAAATACATGAAATGCTGTTCACAGGGCAGAATAAGAAGCGTTTGAGCGATTGAGGTAGAATAATGGAGTAAATGAGAGATGCTCAGGATGATGTACACGGCATTCTGCCGTACATTGAAAATACTATAATATCTCTTATATACTGTATTCAGATTTGATATAAAGGGAGTGGAAGTATGCAAGCGCCAATTCGTATTGGTATTGTGGGTTATGGTAATTTAGGTCGCGGTGTTGAGTATTCAATTCGTCAGAATCCAGATATGGAGCTCGTCGCTGTATTTACTCGTCGATCCCCTGAAAGTGTAAATGCAAGTGTACCAGCGGTTTCGCTGTCTGAAGTGGAAGCATATAAAGGTAAGATCGATGTTATGATTCTGTGCGGAGGTTCTGCTACAGACCTTCCTGAACAAGGTCCAGCTATCGCGAAGCATTTTACAGCGGTGGACAGCTTCGATACGCATGCGCGCATTCCAGAATATTTTGATAAAGTGAATGCGGAAGCAGAAGCGAACGGTCATATCTCGGTCATTTCAACAGGCTGGGATCCAGGCTTATTCTCCTTGAATCGTCTATTGTTCGAATCCGTGCTTCCAGAAGGCCATGAGTATACGTTCTGGGGACGCGGTGTCAGCCAAGGACATTCCGACGCTATTCGCCGTATTCCAGGCGTTAAGGGCGGCGTGCAGTATACAATTCCATCGGATGAAGCAGTTGCCAAAGTTCGTGCAGGAGAGAATCCTGAGCTTACGACTCGCGACAAGCACATTCGTGAATGCTTTGTTGTAGCGGAAGAGGGAGCAGATCAAGCAAGCATCGAAGAGCAGATCAAGACGATGCCAAACTACTTCTCCGATTACAATACGATCGTGAACTTTATTAGCGAAGAAGAACTGAAGGCTAACCACAGCGCAATGCCGCATGGCGGGCTTGTATTCCGCAGCGGTACAACAGGCGAAGGCACGAAGCAGATTATGGAATTCGGCCTGAACCTGGGCAGCAATCCAGAGTTTACGTCCAGCGTACTGGTTGCTTATGCTCGCGCGGCATACCGTTTGTCACAACGCGGTGAGAGCGGAGCGCGCACGGTGTTCGACATTCCGTTCGGACTGCTGTCGCCGAAATCTGCAGCAGAGCTGCGCGGCCGTTTGCTGTAACATCATACCGTAGCAAGACAGCTGTCTAAGGGTTTCCTAGCCCTTTGGACAGCTGTCTTTTTATTGTATAAGGCATCTGAGCTTCATTTAGCTGGTAGACCAGTGCTCCTGAATAAATTCATCCCGCCCCGACATCGCGCGATCCTGCTTATAATGCTCCGGCTCCTTGCGGTAATAGTCTTGATGATAGTCCTCAGCCGGGTAAAATGGTGCCGCATCCCTTATTGGAGTGACGATCGGCTTGTCGAACCGCCCGCTGGCTGCGAGCTCGTTACGTGAGGCTTCGGCAAGCTCTCGCTGCTTCTCCGTATGAACGAAGATCGCTGTTGTGTAGGACTCTCCGCGATCTTGGAATTGACCTTCAGCATCCGTCGGATCGATCTGCGCCCAGAATAACTCTAGCAGCTGCTCATAGCTGATCTTGCGCGAGTCATAGCTGATCTGAACCGCCTCCAGATGGCCTGTTGTCTGCGTCTTTACCTGCTCATAGGTCGGATGGTCGATCTGACCTCCCGTATAGCCGGATACAACTGCGTGTACCCCATCCCATTGGTCAAATGGCTTCACCATACACCAGAAGCAGCCTCCTGCAAAGGTTGCTATTTCTACATTTTCAGTATCAGCAGCTAATGTGAACTTCTCATCTTTCATGGATTGCACGACCTCCTCTACGCCGATGGTTAATAGTGGCTTATCCATCTATGCATCTAGTACAATTAGTAGTAGTGTACAGCGAATAACAGCAGCTTGGGAAGATCAAACAGAAGGTGAGTGAACATAATGAGCCTTATCGATCGGGACGGGCAGGTGCTTTACTTGAAGGAAATCTCATTAAAGCGGGATGAGGTGCCCAGTTTTCGGAGCTACCCGTTCGCATTGAATGCGGTTTGTGGACTGGATCGGTTGGCATTTCGCAGGCCGGTAACCTTTATCGTCGGTGAAAATGGCAGCGGGAAATCGACGCTCCTCGAAGCGATTGCCGTTGCCTGCGGCTTCAATCCAGAGGGGGGCTCGATGAACTTCAACTTTAAGACGATGGCCTCCCACTCGGAATTGCATGAGTATCTACGGCTAAGCCGAGGGCTGAAGCGTCCGAAAGATGGCTTCTTCCTGCGGGCGGAGAGCTACTACAATGTCGCCTCCGAGATCGAACGGCTGGATGCGGAGCCAGCCACCGCGCCGCCGATTAAGGACTCCTATGGAGGCCGCTCGCTGCATGAGCAGTCGCACGGGGAGGCCTTCTTCGCGACCTTTATGCATCGTCTAGGCGGGAATGGGCTGTATATGATGGACGAGCCCGAGGCCGCGCTGTCGCCGCTGCGACAGATGTCGCTCATCGTCCGCATGCACGAGCTCGTGGAGGCCAACTCGCAGTTTATTATTGCTACACATTCTCCGATCCTCATGTCGTATCCGAATGCGGATATTTATGTGCTGGATGCGGAGGGAGTGCGCTTGACCCAACTGGAGGATACGGAGCATTATGCGATCACGAAGTCCTTCTTAAATGAT
Source organism: Paenibacillus marinisediminis (assembly GCF_054343325.1). Classification (NCBI taxonomy): domain Bacteria; kingdom Bacillati; phylum Bacillota; class Bacilli; order Caryophanales; family Paenibacillaceae; genus Paenibacillus; species Paenibacillus marinisediminis. The sequence continues at coordinate 109,740 of NZ_JBTGUH010000005.1, read as the reverse complement.
CGCGAGCGGATGCTGCGCGAGCTTTTGGGGCCTTATAGATCGGATGAAGTATAGAGATTGATCTTATCTATGCCAGATTATCCCCTTGTGACTTCCACCATAGACGCCGTTATGGCGATTCGGTACGGTAAGGGTCGATGTGAGCTATAACGTGAATCATGCGTTACTCGCTAGTTACACGCTAGTTGCACGCTCACACGCATACTTATACGTCGAATACGAAGGAAGTCTTAACGATGAAAACTGTTGTTGCGGCGATTAACGCCAAGTATATACACACAGCTCTATCGCTGCGCTTATTAAAGGCATATGCGGGTGATGAGTTTGATATTGAGATGGTTGAGTATACCGTGAAGGACCCGATTCTGCATATTGTGACTGATTTATTTAATCGGAAGCCAGATGTTGTGGGTCTATCCTGTTATATATGGAATATTGAAGAGACGCTGCAAACAGCAGCGCTTCTGCGGAAAGTACTGCCGCAAGTCCGCATCATTCTGGGCGGTCCGGAGGTATCGTTCGATCCTGAGCATTTCATGCGGCGTGAGCCGAGCATTGATGTTATCGTGATGGGCGAAGGGGAGGCGGCCTTCAAGGAGCTCCTCACCCGATGCGCGAATGGGAGCGGGTTTGAGGGTGTCCCCGGGATTGCATGGCGTGATCGACTCCATCCTGAAGAGATTCGTGTGCAGCTGCAGACGGATAAGCTAGAGCTGGATACCATTCCTACACCGTACCGATTTGTAGAAGACTCGGAGGAGATCGGCAAACGAATCGTTTACTTCGAGACGAGCCGCGGTTGTCCGTACAGCTGTCAGTTCTGCTTGTCGAGTACAGAAACGGGCGTACGGTATTTTGACAAGGAGCGGGTGAAGGCGGATCTAAAATACTTGATTGATCAAGGGGCGCGAACGATCAAATTTCTCGATCGAACCTTTAACATTAATCGGGATTATGCGCTGGACATCTTTCAATTTTTGATCGACAACCATAACGGATGTGTCTTTCAATTTGAGATCACGGCTGATATTATGCGGCCGGAAGTGTTGGAGTTTCTGAATGAGCATGCAACGCATGGCGTATTTCGATTTGAGATCGGCATTCAATCGACGAATGAGGAGACGAATCGTTTAGTTAAGCGGCGTCAGAACTGGGAAAAGCTGTGCCGGACTGTGAATCTGATCAAAGAGGGCGGACGCATTGACCAGCATCTTGATCTGATCGCAGGGTTGCCAGGCGAGGACTACGCTTCCTTTAAGAAGACATTTAATGACGTATTCCGGTTGCGTCCAGAAGAACTGCAATTGGGCTTCCTGAAGCTGCTGCGTGGAACGGGTCTGCGGCGCGATGCGGAGCAATATGGTTATAAGTATATGGATCATGCTCCATATGAAATGTTGTCGAATAGCGTTCTGCCGTTTGACGATGTCGTGCGGATCAAGCAGGTCGAGGATATATTGGAAAAATATTGGAATGACAATCGTGCGGATCGCTCGATTGAGATGTGCCTTGCGCTTGCATTTGAAACGCCGTGGGATTTCTTCCAATCCTTCGGTGCCTTCTGGGCGCGCCAGGGCTGGTCGAGAATCGGGCATCAGCTGGCGGATCTATTCGCGCGCATGGAGCAATTTCTGATGGAGCAGGAAGCAGTGCAGCTAGAGGCGATTCGCGGCATGATGCATCTTGATTATATGCTGCAGCATCGTCATAAGCCGCGGGCTGTGTGGTGGAAGCAGCTCGAAAAGGGTGAATTGAATGCATGGTTGAAGTACGCTGCTGACACATGGGCGGATCACGTTAAGCCATTTTCGCAGACAGAAGGTAACCAGTTATGGGTGTGGGATTCGTATGACATCAATGAACAAATTCTGCACAAGCATGGCATGATCGATATTCTGCCTTTCGATTTAACCGCGTGGAATGCTGACGGCCGTTTGGATACGAGTCGGAGAACCGTAATACTGGTGCTATTCGGAGAATTAGCAGCCGCCATGGATCGAGCGGGACTGCCAAGGTACCTCCCAATAGCGGTTGAGCCTATCGAGGAATTATGATGATAAGGCAGGCAGGGACTGCCCTAGGTCATGTTGGATGACTTCTGGGACAGTCCCTATCTTATTATCCGGACACACGATCCGTTATTTGCAGCAAACAGCGCAATATTACGGCTCTAGCGGACCGTAGAGCCGCTATTTGCACCGAATGAGCACAAAATCGATCATTTTGAAGCAAATAAGGTATTCTGTGTCCGCCAAACCTCCAAACAAGCTGTTTTTTCGAAAATAGCGTCTCCTGTGTCCGTTACAACGGGCTGCAGCACCGATTTACCGCCAAACGCTGCTGTAAAAACCATTTCCCATCGACACCTAGTGCTTTAAACTAGCGCTGCTATCCGAGCTGTGGTGGAAAACGGTGCTTGGTTGCTTGTTCGTAGCCATATGCCAGCTTAATTAATGTAGGCTCGCTGAAGGCGGTGCCTGAGAACGTAATGCCGAGGGGACCTTTCGTATTATATCCCCCTGGAGCGATGACCCCTGTCTCTGCATAGCCAGCTGGAACGATGACTAGAGGATATCCGGCTCTTGCTGCGATGTCTGATCCCTTATCTTTTGGAAACAGCAGCGCGTCCAGCTGATGCTCCTTTAACACATAATCGATGCCCTGAGCACGCGCGTGCTCTCTATTATAGGCAAGACTGTCGAGATAAAGCTGCTCGGTGAGCGTACCGCTCGTTTCATTCGACCAGATCAGGGTACCTTGCCCGTACTTCAAAGCAACCTCCGCATGCTGCTCGTTATATTGAATCAATTCCTCTAACGAATGGACGGGGATCGCAGGATCTAATGTGGACAAATAATCGTTCAGATCCTTCTTGAATTCATTGCGCATGACATCTGAACTCCACTGTGCCTTCTCACAGGGCAGCGTAACAGGGTCGATAATGGTGACCCCTCTATCACGCAGCACTGATATGGCTTCTTCCACTATGGCGAGCGCTGCCTCATCCAATTCTCTATAATACCCCCGCGGTATCCCAATTCTCGCATGCTGCAAGAAGCTCTCATCCAGGAATGACGTATAGTCCCGATAACTTCGTCCTTGACTGGCATAGGTAGCTTCGTCGTTTTCATCCACACCAGTCATCGCTCCGAGCAAGATTGCAGCATCCGCAACTGTTCTTGCGATAGGTCCCGCTGTGTCTTGACTGTGCGCAATCGGAATAATGCCCGAGCGACTGATCAAACCGACTGTTGGCTTGATGCCAACGACACAATTATAGCTGGATGGAGAGACTATGGATCCCGATGTCTCTGTCCCGATGGTGCCTGCGGCTAGACTGGCGGCTGTGGCAGCAGCGGAGCCTGAGCTTGAGCCGCCGATAAAGAGGTCTCCCGGACCATAGGGATTCAATACGAGTCCGCCGCGCGAGCTGTAACCAGCCCACATCGTAGGCGACATGAAGTTCGCCCATTCGGTCATATTGGCCTTGCCCAGCAGAACGGCGCCTGCCGCGCGCAATTGAGCAGCAACGAAAGAATCCTCAGCCGCATACGATTCAGCCAGAGCGATTGACCCGGCACTTGTATGCATACGGTCATGAGTATCGATATTATCCTTTAACAGGATAGGGATGCCGTGCAAATGTCCTCTGCTGCCGCTGCTGCTTCTTTCTTGGTCTAGCGCGCGTGCGATCTCGATCGCATCTGGGTTCAACTCCAGTATCGAGTTGATAACGTTATCGATCCTGTTGATGCGATCCAGATAGGCTCGTACTAATTGTTCGGAAGTGAGCTGCCCAGCCTCCATGGCTGTCTGCATAGCGGTTATATCCGCCTCGACGATCCAATCCTCCAGCTTCGTGTTCATGTTCAACATAAGTGCCTCCTTATGAAATAGTCGTATAGAATCTGTTCTTGTTTCTTATACGAATTCCTTTAACTGGATGCAGTATAAAATGGGTATAGCTATTTATTCAACTGGATGGGAAGAGGCTGGAGTAATTGACACACGATCCGTTATTTGTGGCTAACACCGCAATATTACCCCACTCGCGGACCGTAGAGCCGCTATTTGCACCGAATGAGCACAAAATCGACCATTTTGAATCAAATAAGGTCTTCTGTGTCCGACTCGGCGGGTTACAAGGTCGATTTATCTCCGTATGATGCTGTAAATAGAAAGAGAGCAGCCACTAAAGTAGAAGCATCTACTTCTAGGCTAGTCTCTTTCTTATTATCCGGACACACGATCCGTTATTTGTGGCAAACAGTGCAATATTACTGCTCTAGCGGACCGTAGAGCCGCTATTCGCACTAAATGAGCACAAAATCGATCATTTTGAAGCAAATAAGGTATTCTGTGTCCGCCAAAACTCCAAACAAGCTGTTTTTTCGAAAATAGCGGCCCCTGTGTCCGCTACAACGAGCTGCATCACCGATTCACCTCCGAACGCCGCTAGTTATAAGACTGAAAGTAAGTAATTGACACACGATCCGTTATTTGCGGCAAACAGCGCAATATTACTGCTCTAACGGACCGTAGAGCCGTTATTTGCACCGAATGAGCACAAAATCGATCATTTTGAAGCAAATAAGGTCTTCTGTGTCCGCCAAACCTCCAAACAAGCCGGTTTTTACGAAAATAGCGGCTCCTGTGTCCGCTACAAGTGGAGGCAACGCCGATTTACCGCCGAACGCCGCTGTAAATAGAAAGAGACCAGCCTCAGAAGTAGAAGAATCTACTTCTCGGCCAGTCTCTCGGAATATCGTTATGCGTTCTCTATGATTGTGTTATAAGTTGTGCGGTCTGTGTGCTTCACGAGCTGGATCAGGAGCTCTTTCGCTGCATCGATGTCATCCGTATGCACGATGGAAGCCGGTGTGTGGATGTAACGTCCAACAACACCGATGATCGTCGATGGAACACCTTTGCCGCTGAGGTGAACTTGTCCTGCATCTGTGCCGCCTGGCGATACGAAGTACTGGTACGGGATCTTGTACGTATCTGCAATGTCCTGCACGAATTCGATCAGACCGCGATGTGTGATCATCGTTGGGTCGAAGATGCGAAGCAAGGCACCCCTGCCGAGATGTCCGAATGAGTTCTTGTCGCCTGTCATATCGTTAGCCGCGCTGCAATCCAGTCCGTAGAAGATGTCTGGCTGGATCAGGTTCGCCGCTACGCGAGCGCCGCGCAAGCCCACTTCTTCTTGTACTGTCGCGCCAGCGAATAAGATGTTAGGCAGTTGAATCTTATTGCGATGTACTTCCTTCAGAAGCTCAATCGTAAGGCCGACACCGTAACGGTTGTCCCATGCCTTCGCCATGATCTTCTTCGGATTGAGCATCGGCGTGAAGTCGCATACAGGAACGATCTGCTGTCCAGGACGAATGCCTGCTGCTTCGGCATCCTCGCGGCTGTCTGCGCCTACATCAATATACATAACCTTTGGATCAACAGGCTTGTTAGCTGTTGCTTCATCTAGTAGATGCTTAGGAATGGAGCCGACTACACCGCGGATAGGGCCGTTTGGTGTAATGACATCTACCTGTTGAGCGAGAACAACTTGTCCCCACCAGCCGCCAAGCGTCGTAAACTTAATCATACCGGTATCTGTAATCTGAGTGGACATGAAGCCAACTTCATCCAAGTGTCCTGCAACCATAACGCGAGGGCCTTCTTCATTGCCGCGAACGACGCCGTAGATGCCGCCGAGCGCATCGTGAATCAGCTCATCCGTATACTTTGAAATCTCTTCCTTTACAACGGAGCGCAGCCCGCGTTCGAAGCCGGACGCTGCAGGGAACTCTGTCAACTTGCGGAATAAATCCAATGTTTCTTGTTGCATGTTAGTTACTCCTTTTTTGACCAATTAAGAGTCGTTTCCAACTCATGGTCATGTACTAGTGATATTTATAAGTATTAATTTATTTTATCCAAGGGTCAAGTCATATAGCAGATTTGGTTCTGGATAAAACTCATTAACAGCTAGGTTGACACAGCAAAGACCGCTAATCATGAAGAAGAGCGGTCACTGTATGGTAGCTACGCTTGCTTCGCAGCAACAAACGCGTCGATGCGTGCCATAACATCGTTTGTTACCTGCGCCAAGCGAGCTTTAGCGTCTTCATTGGATTCGCCTTTTACAGCGAAGTACATCTTGATCTTCGGCTCTGTGCCGGAAGGGCGCAGCGTAAACCAGCTTCCGTCTGCAAGATGGTATTTGAGTACATTTTCTTTCGGCAGATCATAAAGTCCCAGCGCGAAATCTTCAGTCTTCGCGATCGCAATTCCGCCAGCTTCAGTTGGAGCATTCGCTCTCCAGTCTTCCATGATGCCTTGGATGATCGCTACACCTTCTACGCCCTTCAATGTACGAGTCTGCAGGCCTTCGAGGTAATAGCCATGCTCCTTGTACAATTGCTGCAGTACTTCATACAGAGTCAAGCCCTGAGTCTTATAATAAGCGCCTGCTTCACAGATGAGCATAGCGGCAATGACAGCGTCCTTATCGCGAGCGTAGTTGCCCGCCAAGTAGCCGTAGCTTTCTTCGTAGCCGAAAATAAATGTATGTTCGCCCGTTTGGTCGAACTGAGTCATCTTCTCACCGATATATTTGAAGCCTGTCAGTGTGTTCAGAACCGACATGCCGAAAGACTTCGCAATTTCAGCGCCGAGCTCGCTCGTTACAATGGTTTTGATAACGGCGCCATTCTCTGGAAGCGTGCCTTTGCGCTTCATAGAATCGAGCATGTAGTGAACCATGATTGCTCCAGCTTGATTACCGCTTAGCACAACATATTCGCCGTTCGCATCTTTAACTACAGCGCCCATACGGTCTGCATCTGGGTCAGTACCCATAATGATGTCCGCATCCCATTCCTTCGCTTGGTTGATGGCGATGGTGAACGCTTCACGCTCTTCCGGATTCGGCGACTTCACAGTTGGGAAGCTGCCGTCTGGCTGCTCTTGCTCTGCAACTACGCGTACTTGCTGGAAGCCGATGGTCTCTAACACACGGCGTACCGGCATATTGCCTGTACCGTGCAGCGGCGTATAGAGGACGCGGAAGTTATCGCTTGTCTCGCGGATCACTTCAGGGTTCTGGCTAACTGCCGACACAGCCTTGATATAGGCTTGGTCCATCTCTTCGCCAAGCCATACGAGCATACCTTGCGCCTCTGCTTCTGCTTGCGACAGCTTCTTCACTTCAGCAAGCGAAGAAATCGCGCGGATCTCGGTAATAATTTTATTTGCAGACTCTGGCGTCACTTGTCCGCCGTCGTCGCCATATACTTTGTAGCCGTTGTATTCTGGTGGATTGTGACTCGCCGTAACGACGATACCAGCGCTTGCTTGAAGGGTGCGAACAGCGAAAGACAGCTCCGGTGTCGGACGAAGGCTTTCGAATAAGTACGCCTTTACACCGTTTCCTGCAAGCACGAGCGCGGCTTCGAGTGCAAATTCAGGAGAGAAATGGCGGGAGTCATAAGCAATCGCTACAGATGGTGCAGCAACAGAGGCATTCAGGAATTGAGCCAAGCCTTGAGTTGCTTTACCGACTGTATGAAGATTGATGCGGTTTGTGCCGGCCCCGATAACTCCGCGGAGTCCGCCAGTGCCAAACGCTAAATCTGTATAGAAGCGATCGATGATTTCTTTCTCATTTCCCGCGATATCGTGAAGTTGTTGTTTCAGTGCTGGATCGACCAGCGCATCATTGAGCCACGCTTGATACATGTCGTGGGCGCGTTGTTCCATAGTCAACGTACTTCCTCCTTCAAGGCCATTAGAATGCCTATTGCAACAATATTTCCCAGATAATTAGATTAAATGGGATGCATAACCTATATTGTAATAGATTTTGGCTTACTCTGCATGTGACAATTAGTATCCATTTCATGGTTATGCTTGATGTGGTGAAAAAAGAGCATTTCTATATGAAAGGGTTTCATGATCGGACGTAAAAAAAGTCGTCCATCCCCAGCCAGAGCTAGGTGAGGGACGACTTGCCGAGCTTCTTCAATAAAAGAATCAACGTGTCCTGTTCTTCTGTGGTTAAGTGCGCGCAAGCATCGTGTATGACTTGAGCATGCTCAGGAAACACGCATTCCATCAATGATTCGCCATCAGCAGTTAGCTGAATGTTAATGACGCGACGATCCTGATCGGATGCCTGCCGAACGATAAGACCTTTGCTGGACAGCTTATCGATGACATAAGTCATCGTGCCGCTCGCAAGCAGTATCTTTTGTCCGATCTGTTGGATCGGTGTAGGACCCTTGTGAAACAGCAGTTCTAAGACCGCAAACTCAGATGGATTCAACTCATAGCGCTTCATATCTTGCTGGGCGGTATCCATGAGAGAACGGGAGGCTCGCGACAATACAACCATTAATTTTAAACTGCGTTGAATGTCGGGTTCGTAAACGTCCAAATGATTGTTAGGGCTCATCGCATTCACCTTCTTATCAATTTCTCGAAAAATAATATCTTGAACTAGAGATGAATATAGCATTGCGAGGAATAGCTGTCAACTATTGATGTGAAGAATCAATCCCGTACTCCTATTTGATCCAAAAATAAAAAAGCTGCAGAACGAATCTGCAGCAGGAATTAACATCTAGGCTATAGAATGCGAGCATCCAAGGATTAATTGAATCCTATATTTGGGTCTAATTTCTCGCGGACAGTGACTGGAACGCTATCGATATCGACGAGTTCATAATCGCCGACCGTATGGTTGCCATTTGCATCAATCGTTCCTCTGACGAGAACGAGGAGTAGAGAGTTGAGATGTAAGTTGTTTGGGGTGCTGAATGATATAGTGCAAGCTTCACCAGCTTCATCATAGGCCACAAGATAGTAATAATATAGAGGGTCCTCTTTTCCTTGCAGCTTCTCCGCTGGCTTCAGCATACCGTCTTCGGTAATGCGAACATACATCTTTTTGGTACCCCAATGTTGCGCTATATTAATAAGGTCATCATCGGGTGTAACCATAATATAGACCAGTAGAAAAGCCATAAAAATAATAGCCATGCCAGATGCTATAATCTTTTTCATGGTTCCACCTTTAATTATGAATAGTGATACATACATTATAATGGGCAGGAAGGACGGTTCTCAATAGTGTATAGTGACACTAAGCTTACGTTTTTGTAAGCTTCAGATTTTGTAAGGGATTTCAAACCATTTTTTACAATAAAATAGTTTTATGAAACCGATTGCTTTTAAGGAAGCTCAGATGTAGAATGGCTTTAAATTAAAGGGGCATTTCCTTGTTCAGCAACACAGCCAGATTCAAAGTACCAGACTCAAAGGGAGTGTATGGTCATCTTTACTTCTAAGTTTAAGTTTCGCCGCAAATTCTCGGATAGTCGGAAAAATCTGTGGATAGCCACAATAGAAGGTGTTCCGTCTGTTATCGCGATGACATTGCTCGGCGGACCGTTTCTGACAGGGTATCTGCTCTATTTGGGTGCGTCTTCCAGTCAGATCGGGTTTGTATTGGCCATCACGACATTCGTTAACATCTCACAGATAGGTTTTGCATTCCTGCTGCAAAAGATTACCTATCCAAAATGGGCAATGTTTTGGTTGGTATGCGTCCATCGACTGTTATGGGGAGCGACCGGCTTAATACCGTTTCTGTTCGATAAAGAATGGTGGGTATCCAGCTATATCGTGATGTACACGATAGCATTTTTGGCTAGCGCGGGCGCTGGAATCATATGGACGAATATGATGGGGGATATCGTACCTGCATCTGTTCGCGGACGCTACTTCGGTATTCGCAATACGTTGATTAATGCGATTGGCAGCATCGTCTTGTTTGTCGGCGGTCAGATACTGGATGCTTATCCAGGCAGCCAAGGGTTCCAGATCTTATTTATCATTATCCTGATATTTAACCTCTGGGATATTGCCATGTTCATCTTTTTCCCTAATCTGCCGCTCGAAAAGTCTACAGAGATAAGCTTTCGCGGGATGTTTATGAAGCCTCTGCGCGATCAAAAGTTTATACGTGCGGTCATGCTGCTTGCGTGCTGGTTGTTTGTGCAAAACATCATTCTTCCATTCTACTCGTATATGATGTTGGACATTCTTCATGTCAGCTACAATCTAGTATCGATCATCATTGTCGTTCAGACGCTGGCGACGATGTCCAGCATGTACGTATGGGGAAATTTGAATACCAAGTACAGTAATACGTTTCTGCTCCTATGCACGATGCCGATCATTGCGCTGTCCTGTCTCTCATGGGGATTAACACTGGTTATGCCGACAGTAGTAGGCCTGATCATTGCGCATGCGCTCGTTGGTATCGGAACTGGAGGCTTTAACCAGATGGCGTTCAACTTTATCATTGGGGATACGCCGAAGAGCGAGCGCCCCATGTTTATTGCGACGTATTCGGCCATCACAGGCTTTGCTACGTTCCTAGGGCCGATCATCGGAGGCCGGTTGTTCGATTGGATGAAAGGTACGCCGCTATGGGTGCAAACAGTAGGCATCACGGGAGTTATCGGTATCATCATGTTGATATTGGCGGCAACCTGGGGGCGTAAGGCATTGTTGGCTAACGGCAAGAGAATCATGCCTCATAAGTCCATTGAGGTACAACAGTAATAAGTCATTAAACCTAAAAGTCTTCTTGTATAGAAGAGCGGGCATGCAGCTGCTAACCTTCTGTACGAGGAGACTATTTTTATTCCTTCAGTTGTGATACGGACGCTTTGGGCGGAATGGTACCGTAATGGCGAGAAGTCCAAGTAGGGCGGCAAGTCCAATGGCCGAGTACAATATAGGCAAATGGCTCTTGTTAGCGACTGCGATGCCAATATAAGCCCAGACGTACACCAGCATAAACACAGGTGTGCGGTAAGGGACACCGACCAGCCAGGCAAGAAAGGTGCCTGAAACGAGTATAATGACTGTCCACACCTCGCTGTCCAAGCCCCATCCGCTCCAGTTTAATTCATATAGGACCACGCTTACGTTTATGATCGTCGCAACGCTGACCCAGCCCAAGTAGATGGTGAACGGCAAGCGAACCAACCATTGCTGTCCCTTGCTTGGAGCCTTGAATCCACGAAGATTCATATGTATAAACACGAGACTCGTCAGCAAGCCCAGCATGGCGATTAAGGACAGCCAGACCTGCGAATATAAATAGTGCCACAGCACAATCCATGAGATATTGAAGAAGCAGCTCAACACGAACAATGGTCCGAGTCGGAGTGCAATCTGATGATGCTTCGGCTGTAGTTGATAAATGATAAAGACAAGAAGCAGGACATAGATCAGTCCCCAGATTGTAAAGGTATAAGGGGCAGGTGTGATCAGGACAGGGAACATGGCGGATATTTGTCCTGTCGTATAGCCGTTCAGGGGAATGAGCTCCGCTAAACCGTTGATGATGATAACCGCGATCAGGGAGAACAGGTTCCACCATTTTAATGAAACAGGCTCAAACATGTGACATATCCTCCTGTAAAGCACTTTTTTATAGTTTAAACCATCTTATCATCACCATACGGTGGACTTGCTGTAAATATGACGTTCAAACTTATAATATAAATAGCTGGTATGCATGTATTTTCAATCTATACCTTTGCATAGGAGAAGGGGGAGCGTGTAAGATAAGGGCAGTATACGAATGTTACACGACGAAGGAGGAGTAAGTATGGCATTGGGAGCCAGAGTCCTCAAGACCGGCATAGCGGTTACGTTGGCGCTGTATGTCAGCATGCTCTTGGGGCAGTCGTCACCTGTCATTGCGGCGATTTCCGCTATATTCGCGATGCAGCCTTCCATTTACCGGTCGTGGCGATACTTGCTGGAGCAGCTACAATCTAATACACTCGGTGCGGCAATAGCATTGCTTGCAGGGATGTCGTTCTCCAACGACCCGATTACAGTTGGGATTACATGCATTATTGTGATTATGATATGTCTGAAATTGAAGATGGAAGAAACAATTGGTTTGACAGTGGTGACCGTCATCTTAGTGATGGAAGCTTCCGGCCAATGGCATTATGCGCTTGATCGATTCATGCAGATTATAGTCGGAATCGGAGCGGCGTCTTTCATTAATATTGTGTTTCTACCTCCTAAACCAAGGGTGCAATTTATGAACCAGATCGACTCGGTGTTCAATCGGATGTCCCTGCTCTTGCGCACGGTCATATCGGATGAGATGAAGGAAACCGCTTTTCGTGAGGAGAAGCAAGCGCTGGAGGACGGCATTAAATCATTACGTGATAAATACAAGCTGTTTGAAGAGGAAACGAAGAAGGTGAAGCGGGCGAAGTACCGCAAGTCGCGTCAAATCGTCGTGTACAAGCAACTGCTGCGTACCTTGTACAAGGGGCTGGAAGTGCTGGAGGCGATCGAGAGCCATTATTTTCAGTCAACCCCTTCAGCTGAGATCCATCAGGCATTTGATATGCATCTGGAGAACCTGATCAAGGGTCATGAACATGTCCTGCTTAAATTCGATGGTAAAGTAAAGCCCGATGTGGACGATATGGAGCTTCTCGAAGAGAAAAATGCCAGATTTCTTCATGATATGATGAAGGAAATTACTCAATATGATGAGGGGATGCATCGCTTATCGATCGTAGCTGCAGCATGCTATGAATACGGGTTCCAGATTATCCGCTTGGGTCGATTAGTCGGTCATGTGGATAAAGATAACGAATGAATACTGGCTGGTGCTGTCAAGCATTGAAAGCGTGCATGATCAATATGTGTAGAATCCTGAGGACCGTCAAGTGGAGTATTGCCTGCTGACGGTCTTTTATTTGGCAATTGAAAATTAACGTTCTGTAATGATTTCTCTATCATTTTTCGATATAATAGCTGCCAGACGACTAGAGTTAACTTGGGTTAACTAGAGTTGACAACGAAAGGATGATAGAAATGAAACTTCGTCGACTAACGGCGATCTGTCTGATGCTGTCCCTAGGAGCGGCACTTGTTCTAAGTGGCTGCGGAACGGACAAGCCTGCTGAAGGTCAAGGGACAACGCAGACTAGTGAAGTCGATCCAGCCATGACTCCGCAGGATGGGAAATCAGATCAAGAATCGAAAGACCAAGAATCTAAAGATCCTGAATCGAAAGATAAAGAGAATAAGAGCGAGGAAACAAGCGCGATTGCAGAAATTCAGTCCGAATACGCACTAAGCAAGACGATTGAGGAGCAAGGAGGCAAGCAGGTCGTTACTAATCCCAATTCGATCTACGTCGTTGTGAACAAGGAGCGTTTCCTGCCAGAAGGATATGAGCCGCCTGACCTGGTCGAGCCGCAGGTGAAATTTTCATTTGAAGAGCCGCATGAGAAGCGCCATATGCGCAAGGAAGCAGCAGATGCATTGGAGCAGTTATTTGCACAGGCTAAAGAAGATGGGATCGAGCTGAACGCAGTATCCGGATACCGTTCCGAAAAACGCCAAACCTCACTGTACAGTCACTATGTTGAGACACAAGGTGAAGAGTATGCGAATCGAGTCAGCGCAAAGCCGGGAACGAGCGAGCATCAGACCGGATTAACGATTGATGTATCCAGTCCTAGCGTCAATAATGAGCTGGAGCAGGTATTTGGCGATTCCGAAGAAGGCAAATGGTTGGCTGAACATGCACATGATTCAGGATTCATCATCCGCTATCCGAAGGATGGGGAAGAGATCACGGGATACATGTACGAGCCATGGCATATTCGTTATGTTGGTGTAGATGCCGCAACTGCTATTTATGAACAAGGAATCACATTGGAGCAATTTTTATCATCATCTAACTAATTGAACCAGGATTTATCTGGACATGAAATAAGCCCGCATCACGGTTCTTACCGTGGGCGGGCTTATTTGTTGTGCTAATGGATGCCGAATCTCAAGTTCAACACCCATTAGACATTTGACCATATGCTTCAGAAGTCGTTAAGACTCAGCCTAAGCCGAGTGATAACGCCACATCTTCGGCTTGGTCATCAGGACGCCGGGTTTATGGTTGACCTCCCAAGCGTCAATTCTATAATGTGCAGAATGATTCGTAATTATTCAGCTTACTTGATAAGTTCTTTTAGTCGGGCAAATTCAGCAATTGTACTCGTACTGGAGTCGTGCGATAGCCACTCTTCTTGATTATAGGACAGGATCTCCTTGCGAAGCTGAAGCATCTTGCGGTCCAGCTCATCTACCGCACGCGCCGCGTCGGTCAATTCTTTCGTGACATGAGGCGGAACATGCTGATCGAACTTGTAAAATATGATGTGTTCCAGGCTCGCCCAGAAATCCATTGCCAAAGTACGCAGTTGAATCTCAACATAAACCCACCGTGTTTCTTCAAAAAGGATAAGCGGCACTTGAACGATCACGTGCAGACTCTGATATCCATTGGGCTTCGGATTCGCGATATAATCCTTGATCTCGATGATGCGGATATCTTCGCGTGTCTTCATATGTTCGAGAATCAGATAGATATCCTTGACAAAAGCACATACAATTCTCATGCCCGCCACATCGTAGATCTGGTTCACGATCGTGTCGAGCGAGAGGGGGAGTCCTTTGCGTTGCATCTTATGAAAGATGCTGTTTGGTTCCTTAATTCGCGTCTTAATATGTTCGAAAGGGGAATAACCGTGCTTTATGTTCCACTCTGTCTGTATCACCTTAAACTTCGTTTCTAATTCTTCAAGAGCCAGTTCATACAGAGCGGGCAGCTGCTTCACTTCTTCATACTGTTTTAAGATCAAATCGGGCCTGGACATGTCTTGAATCCACTCCTTCTAATGCGGCATTCCGAAAATTGTTAATTACTACTGTCTATGACGCTATCTAGAATGCTGTTACCTCCATTGTAACGGATAACATATGCTTATTTCAAAACACAATCCTCACTTAGAACTGTTTCCCTTCCAGGCCTCAGTCAAGAAGCGGCTGATTTCCTGCTTCTTTCCGTGCAGCAGAGCGGGAGAGCTGATGTACAGTTCTTCTTTGGCGCGCGTTATTCCAACATATAATAGTCGCCGCTCTTCTTCTAGCATTTCCTGCAGTACAGCAGCATCGTTAGGGGCTACGCTCGCATCTCGTGCTTGAGAGCGGATGGCGGAAGACGCTTCTTTCTCTGCTGGAGGCTTGTCTTTCAGTGACGAGCGATGGGGCAGCAGTTCTTCTGTGACACCTAGCAAAAAGACACAAGGATATTCAAGCCCCTTCGCGCGATGAATCGTCATGCATGTTAACGCATCTTCATCTCCAGCTGAAGGATGATGACCGTTCACACGGCTCTGCTGCAGCGCACGCAGCTCGTCGATATGAGCGAGAAACGCCGCCACGGTATCAAAGCGCTTCGCTGCGCTTTCGAGCTCTTCCAGCGTTTCTGCGGCGGCTTCCTGGTAGGCTGTCGCTTTATCCCCGCTCGTGGCTGTTGTATATTTATCATAGAACTCTCGCCGCATATCGCGGACGGCGAGATGTGGTTTCATATCCGCGAGCTTCTTAATATAACGAATTCGCGGCTTGACGGCGTCCTGCTGGAAGGGAGCTAGTCCCGGGCAGGTCTGCAGATGAATGAGCGGATATTTCTTCGCTCGTTTCTGTTCCGCCTGTTGGATGTAAGTTAAGCCTGATTCGCGCGAGACATACAGGGCGGCTATCGCGCTGCCTAGCGCATCAAATTCGCGCGGATTCAGAGAGAGCCGTAGATGATCGATCAGCGGCTTCACGAGCGCATGATCGTAGAATAAGGGCTCCGCGCCGTATTGAACGAAGGGGATGCCGCTCATCGTCAGGTGCTCCACCATCGCGCGGCTCGCGTTAGCCGTGCGGTACAGCACAGCAATATCCTTGTAGCTGCGTCCTTCCTTCTCCACAAGATCGCGGATCCGTTCTGTGACCAGCTCTGCTTCCTGTTCGGCATCGCTTGGATGCAAGTAAGCAGGCATTCGCTGATGTTCACCCAAGTGAACGGCGGACATCGTCTTCGCGAGCCGCTCCTTATTATGCTGGATAACGGCATTGCCTAAGCCGATAATGGCGGGTGTGGAGCGAAAGTTTCGATCCAGCGTCACCTGCTGCGCATCGGGATACATGTCCTTGAAGCCGGTAATGTAGCGATGATTAGCACCGTTGAACGTATAGATCGTCTGATCATCGTCGCCGAACACGGCGAGATTATGGTGCTTCGACGTAATATGCTTCAGCAAGCGAAGCTGGATAGGTGTTGTATCTTGATACTCGTCCACCATTACATATTGAAATCGCCGTGACAGCTTGGCCACTAGCTCGCTGTCGCTGTCGAGCAGCTCCAATGTATCGAGCAGCAGGTCGTCGAAGTCCTTCAGCCCGCGCTCGCGCTTCTGGGCTTCGAAGCGCAGCATGGCGCGCTGCATCTCGCGCTCAGCGGGACCGTCCGTGTTCCATTCGGACGGCTGCTCTCCGCGCGACTTGAGCGCGGACAGCGCCGCAAGCACGGTCTCGGCCTGCAGGTTATCCTGCAGACCGAGCTCCCGTATGACGCGGCGCATAAAGCCATGGCGGGCGCGTTCCTCCGCCAGGAGCTTGAACGGCGGCGCGTAAGCCTGCAGCAGGGTAAGCGCGAACGAATGGAACGTTCGCGCTTGCACGCGCCGCGCCATGGCGGCGGTCACGCCCGGCAGGCGGCTGAGGCGCCCGCGCATCTCGGCCGCCGCCTTATTGGTGAACGTGACGAGCCAGAGCGCCTCAGGCGCTGCCCCGTGCACGGCAAGCAGGTAGCCGGCTCGCGCGGTCAGCACCGACGTCTTGCCCGAGCCGGCGCCTGCTAGGCAGAGCAGCGGGCCGCGGGCATGCCGCACGGCCTCGCGCTGCGCGGCGTGCAGGGCCAAGCCGCGTGCCTCGAGCGCGCGAAAGTAGCGCGCGTCCAGGTCGCTAGGCGCGGTCGCGGGCTCAGCCGCGCCGGCTGCAGCTATGGCCGCGCTCGGCGCGCTGCACGCGGCGGATACGCCGCTTGGCCTGCAAGTCCATTCAGCAAGCGGCAGATTCGCGGCTTGCTGCTCCTCTCGCTTCTGCGAGGAGGGTGAAGATGAAGAGGGATTCAACCGAACATTCCTCCATTTCCATGTCAATTTCTACTTCGACTGTTTAACTGGATGAAACGGACACAGAAGCCTCTATTTTGTGATTATTAGCCGTTTTTTGGATTTTGTGGACACAGAAGTCGTTATTTGTGACAAAATTAGCGTTTACTAGCTGATTTTGATCAAATAGCGGCTCTACGGTCCGTGAACATGGTGAAATAGAGGTTCTGGCTGCAAATAAGGGCTCGTGTGTCCGCCTTTGATTCATTCCTATATTCAGGAAGCGCACAGCTTCCATTACATGTACACAGCTTCTCTATTATAACGGTATTCTATGGAATGAGGGGAGTGTCGCGATAAACATGTTTTGGCAGAAGGATGCATACGTTGTCCTAAGGGATAAGCATTAGACAGAAGGGAAGGAAGGAGGACTGAACGTCGTATATTCAGGGTGGACTTCGTTTCAGTATTTCATGAATCCGTTTAATGGTTATTGCATTCATACCAGATATAATAGTAAATTTAACGTGACCAATTCGATTGCGAAGGGAGAATGACGTATGAATCGTTTCTTGCAAAAGATGAAAGACGGCGCGTCGAAAGCATCAGAGAAAGCGCAGAATGTCATGGAGCTGAACCGAGTACAAGCTCAAATCGACAGCCGATTGAAAGAATTGAAGAACAATACATATGAAATCGGCTATCTGGCCTTTGAAGCATATAAAGAGCAGGACATGGAATCTCTTTCAACGAAGATAGAGCAGTTGGCTGAGGTAAATATGGCGCTTGAACAAGAAATCGAGCAGCTGGAGTGGAAACGCTGCGAGCTTCGCAATGAGAAGCGATGCGATTGCGGTCAGACCGCCGCTTGGGAAGCTAATTTTTGCGCGAAGTGCGGCGCTAAGCTGCCTGATCCGCCGAAGTTCACGCATGAGATGGCAGCGACGATGGAACCGGTTGAGGAGTTTGTGGAGTTTGAGGTTCAGGAACTGCGTCCGTACCGCCACAATGAATCCGCTATGACACCAATTGAGTATACAGAAGACGCTGATCCATATTATAACGACCAAGATGAGCAGGCTCTTCCGGGGTACTCTGCAGCTCAGACGGAGGAAGAGCAGAAGCGCTCTGCGGGATCCACGATCAATGGACATAAGCAGGAGAATACGTGGACATGGAATTTTCCTGAGAAGGAGCCGCTGCTAAGAGCGAATCGGCATCTAACGGAGAGCCAAGTTGATCCGAATCAGCAAATCTGCAAGCATTGCAACGCAAAGGCTGATCTAGAAGCCAAATGGTGTGAGCGCTGCGGTACGCCATTTATTTAGTATGATTTCTGGCACCTCGCACCACCTAGATCCACATCGAGAGAGGAGGCTTCAACCTGATGAATGATCTTATTCGACAATTACGTTCTATCGGATTTACGGAGATGGAAGCCAAGATCATGATAACACTGTCTGAACAAGGAATGATGACAGGTTATGAAGTCGCTAAAAAATTAGGTGTGTCTCGATCCAATGTATATGCTGCCTTACAGCGTCTTGTTGATCATGGATATGTCTTGGTGACTCAAGGAGATCCTACTCATTACAAGGCGCTGGACGCGCGCCAGCTGACTGCCATGATGAGCGAGCGTATGCAGCAATCTCTCAAATATGTGGAGTCGCATATGCCTGTTGGGTTGCGTGATGAAGGCGGCTTCTTCAGTATAGAAGGGGAGAAGTCGGTCCTGGAGACATTCAAGCGAAGCTTATCGCAGGCAGAAACAGAAATTATCGTTGATGCTGCTCCACAAGATGCGGCAATCGTGCAGGATGAGCTTAGACTGGCGGAGGGCCGTGGAGTCAAGGTGTTGTGGTCACTGTCAAATGAAGAAGGGGAAGCCCGCAGAGCGGAGGCGCTCATGCCGGATATCTATGCTGGTATCGCACCTGCAGCTCATCGCTTTGTCGTGATCATTGATCGTCGGAAGACGCTTATCGGCATGCGCGGGGATGGAAGTTACACGAAGGCGTTGATGACGGATCACCCTGCCGTCACGGAGCTCGTGTTAAGCCACTTTATCCAGGATATTATCCTGTATGAGCTGGAGCAGGTCATGGACGATAAGATGCGCGACAATGTGGGGCCTCATTTTTCAAAGCTGATTGATCCGTATCTTGGAGCTTAACTCGTCTGCGCGGCTCTATTGCCTGTTTATCATGCATCAAATGTCGCAAATACAGCTTGCTTCTAAGAAGTATCTGCAACGTTACTCGTTCTCAACCGTATGATCTTCTATACCATGAGTTCTTAGATTATGACTGCACGAAGATGGTTATAGTAAGAAGTAGTCAATCTAAAGTCACTCGATAACAGATGTCATGTGAGGAGGAGCAGGAGTGGCAGAATGTATTGTTCACTTTGAAGTACACGAGAACGGTGGAGAAGTATCTAAGCTGCGTGGATTGGTCATGATTGAGCCTGGCAAGAAGCCGACTGTGGAAGAAGTCCAAGACATGCTTCAAATGATGGGGTATCCCGTTAAAATAGACGATAAGGAACGTTATGAGTATGTGCCAGCTACGAGCGGAGTGGATTGGAACAAGATTATCGTCAAGAAGATGGATACGGGTGAGGAGACCTTTACACCTGATATGCAATTGAAGGCATTGGCTGAATCGATGATGCAGCGCAATAGCCGTTCTATATAAGGATATAACGAAGACCGCCTTGTTTCGCTTCGCTGGAAGCGTGATTCAAGGCGGCCTTTGCATCTAGGGTATGATTATATGCAGCGGTTATCAGGATTTAGATCCGATTGCTGCTTGCTCCAGCGTAGATGTGCAATGCGGACAGCGAGTTGCTTCTATCGCAATCTCGGTGATGCAATAAGGGCACTTCTTCGTTGTTGGCTCGGCTTGTACAGCCGGTTCATCCTTAGTGCGGCTACGATTCAGCATATTGACCACTTTCACGAGGAAGAACACGGACAATGCTATTAACAGAAAATCGATCAAGACGCTAATAAAGTTCCCGTATGCAATGACGGGAATGTTCTTTGCCTGCGCATCCGCTAGAGTTGCAACATCCGAGCCGTCAAGCGCATAGAACAGATCCTTGAAGTCGACATTGCCGATCAGATATCCGATTGGAGGCATAATTAAGTCATTGACTATAGATGTGACGATCTTGTTGAATGCAGTACCGATAATAACACCGACTGCAAGATCGATAACGTTGCCTCGCATCGCGAATTCCTTGAATTCCGTGGCTAATGATCTAATCTTGGATTGTTTAACCTCTCCCATTTCTAATTCATCCTTCCATTTCTTAAATACTTATGCATTATAACCTTCTTGTCGACTCCGTGAAACAAAAACATCTATGGGACGTACATGCTGATCTGATTCGGATGCAGCTGCGCTTCGAATGTGCCGACACCAACCGGTTCTCCATCGCCAATTGTAATGACTTCGCTGATCGGCTCGACTTGAATACGTCTGCCTCGTCTCATTGTGACATAGCTCAGGTTGACATGCTTGCCTGTAAATACGGTCGGGAGCAAGCGAAGAAGGGTCATTCTGCTGCAGCCATGCACGATGCACATATCAAACAAGCCGTCGTCTGCTCTCGCCTCTGGGCAGATGCGAATGCCTCCGCCATAGGAATTCACATTAGAGATAGCAGCAAGCCATACTCGGTCTAAGGTAATCGTTTCATCATCGATTCGGATGCTCATCGATGTCGGTTTGAACGTAAACAACGTATGGATAATACCGATCAGATAGGCGACTTGACCGAGTCTCAGCTTGTTGCACCAGCGCTTATAGAAGCTTCGGTTTACAACATCGGCTACAGCAGAATCGAAGCCGGTCGCAAGCGCAGTTAAGGTCCATCTCCCGTGTGATTTCAGCATGTCTACCTGTTGAATCTTGCCTTGAACGATGACTCGCAGAGCTCCTAGCGGGTCCATTGGAATACCGAAGCCTCTGGCTGTATCATTGCCCGAGCCGGCGGGTATAATAGCGAGAATACCGCTTCTTTGCTCAATAACAGACAGCAATCGATGGATCGTTCCATCTCCGCCTATTACCGCGACAACCGAATTCGGATATTGCTCAAGGTGAGTACGCACTCGATCTTCTGCTTCCTCTGGGCTATCAGATAAGTATGCCACATATGGTACCCTTTGTTTCTTGCACTCGCGCTCTACTAACGACCACACGTTAAGACCATTGCCGTTGCCGGCGCGGGGATTGATAATGAATAAATTCAAGCTGCACCTCTCCCATAATGTCCATTGTGCCTCATATGAGTCTATTAAATACATTCTTGTATTTTATTATAATAGCATAATTGGTATTAGAAGGAATGATTAAATAGATCGCTGTTACATAATCATGAAAGAGTGGCTGTCTCAAAATGGGAGCCGGGAGCGGACACACGAGCCGTTATTTGCAGCAAATACCACTAATTCTCCATGCTAGCGGACTGTAGAGCCGTTATTTGACCCGAATAAGCAGCTTAGTGCTAGTTTTGAAGCAAATAGCGTCATCTGTGTCCGCTAGCCCTCAAAAAATACCCTGAAATTATGAATTAGCGGCCCCTGTGTCCGTTCAAGCGCGGGTCATACGGTCTTACTGTGGGTTGTCTCGAAAAAGGGGCATGCTCCTTCAGTAGAATGATCTACTTTCAGGGCATGCCCCTATCTTATTTGTCTCCGCGATCTGTGTGTTTACTGACGTCCGTCTGATTCGTGCGATCTTCATCTTTAGACTTCGGAACTAGCCGTTCATCTGTTCGTCCTTCGTGATGATTATCAAAAATATATTGCTGGAGCTGCCATTCTGTTGCTCCTAATTGGGGATCTGATGGGAATGTTTGACCGCGGTGAAGCACTTCTTCGCGTCCCCATTCATTCGCATACACGCCATCTACTTCAACCGGCTCACGGCTGATCGGATTCATCTTATCGTTTTCTTTCGACATGCGCGTTCTGCTCCTTTCTGAACTCGTTAATCCCGGTCATGATGACCGCAAGCCAGCCCGGACGTATGTTGGCGTCAGCCGGGCGAGAACAGCTTGTCTAACGATTAACGTACCCTCAAGAAGCCGCTTCTATCCGCATTGTAGAAGTCAGGCGGAGATCATGCAGTCGACCATGACTTAAGAGGCGCGTTGATAACGATTCTCCACTTTCTTGCCGATCATCCATAATAGCCAGAGGACAAGGACAGCGAGCAATATACGCCAAGGGTGATGAATAAAGGTCTGCCACTCATTTCCGATAAAGGCGATCATAAAGATCATGACAGCCTTGCCGGCTGCAACCGCAGTGACAAATGTACTAAATGGGACTGTACTTATGCCAGAAGCGACATTTATCAGTGAAGAGGGCGTAAAGGGAAAGCAGTATAACAGAAAGATTGGCGTAAAGCCTTTCCGTTCGATCCAGTGAAAGAATCGCTGAGTTCCCGGCATCCGCTTCTGAATGTACATCCCAAACTTGCTGCCGAACCAGCGAGCGAGCCAGAATACGGTAATGGAGCCTGCGCATGCGCCGATCCAAGAGAGCAGAAACCCCCACCACAAGCCATATGCTGCGGCATTTCCCATAACCAATACGATCAACGGCAGGAATGGAAGGAATGCTTCCGTAAATGGCAATATAATACCTGGCAGCGGCCCAAGGTTAGAATAGTGGTGCAGCCATGTTTCGACTTGCTGCATATCAATGTTTTTTAGATAATTCCATAAGTCGTGAGACCAATCTCCCATGATTGTACATCCTTTCCCGAGTTCAATCTGCTAGCTATTCCATACACACGCTAATGTTCTGCGAACCAACGGGAAGGAAACAGCATATATACAATGGCAATAATGCCGAATAAACCAGCGCTTAACCATACCACAGCGGATACGGACCACAGATCAGCAAGAAAGCCGCCAAGTACAGGTCCGATCAGTACGCCGATCCCCTCAACGGTTGAGAGCAAGCTCCAACCCAATCCCTTTTGTTCAGGAGGAACATATAAGGCAAGCAGCGCGTTCCATGCAGGTAGTACTGCCGCGTAGGAAATGCCTAATATGACGGCCAATAGGAAAGCAATTGCGATCGGCGGATAGAAGGCTAAAGAAGCCAGTGTAATCGCGAAGATAGCGAAGCCTACATATAAGAACGGCTTGCGTCCTGTTCGATCCGACCATTTCCCCATAGGTACGAGTCCTGCGATAGTACAAGCCCCTCCGACAAGCAGCAGCAGCGAATACTGTGTGTTGCTTAACGATAGATTCTGTTCTGCGAAGGTAGGCAGTATCGGAACGAGCATGCTGACGCCGAGCGTCTGAAGCACCATTCCAGGCAGAAGCGGCCGCATGGCCTTTAAGCGCTCCTTAAGCGCCTCCCATTGCTCATGGAAGGGAGCTTGTTTAATCTGTGCGCCTGATGGTTTAGTGCCTGGCACCGCAAAGCTAAGCAGCCATGCCGCGCTAATCAGAATAAGCAGCAGCGCATAGGACCATTGCGCAGAATAATCCAGCATGACATTCAGCACTGCCGGTCCAGCGCCCATACCGACCAGCCAGATCGTATATAGGAAGCCCATCTGTGCGGCTCGCTGTTCTTCTTGGACCTTGGTCAAGCATACGATCCAGACAGGCGATATGCCAACGCCATAAAGTCCTGCGGCAAAGATAAAGATCAAAGGCTGATCGCCCCAATGAAATAAGACTAATCCAATCAAAGATATCAGCATGCCAACGTTAATAATGATGCGCGCGGACCAGCGGTCGAGCAGGTATCCTATCCCTACCTTTAATACCGTATCAGTCAAGTAGTGGGCTGTAATTGCTGTTCCGATGACGGATAGGCTGATGCCTAGCTCATTTTTTCCGTAGATGGGAATGAAGCTGATTAATGTCGCTCCTCGAACAAACTCAACCAGAAAGAGGATGACGGCCAGCAGCAAGATATCGGGACCGAGTCCCAGTGAGCGAATCGATTTCACGTGTAGTGCTCCTTTAGGTGTAAGTCTGAAATTATTATATCGTTATGTCCCATCCATTTCCAACTTGATCCCTTTGTATGCGTTTGACGAATACGGCGCATTAGATTCCTTCATACGGAACAGTTAAATTTTTATTTACTTTATGGCATAGGAATGGTATTAATATGGATTGGTGATTATTAATTAGTAAAATATTACAAATTAGTAGTTTGATTTTGCAGCTCGTTTGAATATGATATAATAAAGGTTAAATAGGTTGCGAATTCCAGCATTAAATGCGAAGTCCGAAGAGTTCTCGGTTGCAGGTTATGTCCTACAACGCTTTAGGAGGGAATTTTCATGGCAACAAAAGGTCATAACGAAGTGAAAGAAAGCTTGGTAGAGATGACGAAGATTTTTCGGCCGAAGAACCCTCGAAAGTTTGTGCGCGAGTACATTCGGAAATATCGAATCATGGGCGGCTATGAAGATGAATTGACTCAGTTAGTCGAGCTGGAGATGGATAAGATAGACTCCAGTGTGTCTTAGAGTTCAATTCGAGCAGTAAGTACAGTAAAGAGAATATTATTATTTTTTGATGGGGGCGTACCGTTTATTCGGTGCGTTTTCTTTGCGTTTAGGCCTAATTTTGATGTGCAGAGCGCGACGTGCAGATGTGTGGATGTCATAAGGCTCAGATGAGCTGAATATGACTACAAGAGGTCTAATAGACGGCGAAGCATCGAATGGGGAAGTGAGAGCATGTCAAGGATTGAGATCAAGACGACGGAACAAATAGCGAAGATGCGAGCGGCCGGGAGAATCGCTGCACGCTGTCATCAGATGATAGCGTCCAAGCTGGCTCCTGGAGTGGCAACGCTTGAGATTGATCGATTTGTTGATCGGTGGCTGGCTAAGCAGGGGGCATCTGCCGCTCAAAAAGGCTACCGCAGCTACCCCTTCGCCATCTGCGCTTCGAGAAACGAAGTGGTCTGTCATGGATTGCCCAATAACCTGCCGCTCCGTTCCGGTGATATCGTAACGATCGACCTCGTGGTGAATTATAAAGGGTGGTTAGCAGATATGGCCTGGACCTATACGGTCGGAAAGGTGCAGCCAGAAGTGAAGAAGCTTGTCTACCATGCCCATAAGGCGCTGTTGAGAGGTGTTCAGCAGGTTCGTGTCGGCAGCACGGTAGGGGATGTATCGGCTGCGATGGGCCGCTATGCGCGTGAAAAGGGGTACGGGATGGTGCTGTCCATGATCGGGCATGGTATCGGTCGTGAGCTGCATCAAGCACCGGAAGTGCCTAATGATGGGATCGCGGGTACAGGACCGATGTTGCAGCGAGGAATGGTGATTACGGTGGAGCCAATTCTGACCTTAGGCAGGACAGGTCAAGTATGGACAGCGCAGGACGGATGGTCAGTCCATACGGTGGACGGCAGTTGGGGAGCGCACTTTGAGCATACAGTTGCTGTCACAGCAGCCGGTGGACGTATTCTTACCGAGTTCATCGAACGCAAGAAGCATGCTTATCATCTCGGTAAAAAGATGAAGCGGTAGTCGTGCGAAGAGCAATCTGAAACGCTTTTGTGAGGCTGATAGACTGGAAGTACATGAAGAAAATTCCTTATATTATTACAATTCTGTGAACAATGTGAACGGATAGATTGATATTGTCACATTATTGTATCGATATTTAGAACGGATTGTAGCAAATAGGAATATATGGTACTAGTTGAGCGTGCGATTTATATCAAAGGGCTTAGAACCATGTAAACATTGGAAAAAACATCCTCGTAATAGAGAGGAAATGACAGCAATCGTCTAAGCTCGACAGCGGTTTCGAGAGGTTTGAACTATTTTGGTAACGCTTACAAACGTTGATTTGACGCGGTTTAGAGCCGTATTTGAACACTTTGTGAACTCGACGGTAAACATTGACAAATAAAAATATGGAAATTATATTTAGGTAAGTGATTCGATTAATTGACAGGGTTGCAACATCCGTGTTTCAGCCGATCATCTACCTTGAATTGACCATACAGGCGCCCGAAGGATTGAATGTCCGCGGGCATTTCTATGTCTGCATCGGTCAAGCAGGTGTCCGCTTTCGATTACTATACATAATCTCCTTCATACATAATCTCCAACACCGCTAATCGCTAGAGGAAATCGGAAAGAACGCGAGATGTCATGTCATGCAATGATCTACGAAAAAGGAAAAAGTGGGGTTGATCAATGATGAAACGGTGGCACGCTGTGAAACGACTCCTTCCTCTGTTTGCGGGGCTCGTATTGCTCCTTAGCGCTTGCGGTCGTGAGGACCTATCCGCTATCAATCCGCAAGGCCCGATTGCGGAGCAGCAATTCGATCTGATGAAGCTGGCGATTATCATCATGACTTCGGTAGTTGTCGTCGTATTCGCTATCTGCATCTATGTTATCATCCGTTTCCGCCGGAAACCGGGACAGAATAACATACCCGTACAGGTTGAGGGCAGTCATAAGTTAGAAGTGATATGGACCGTTATTCCGATTATTTTGCTCATTATCTTGGCTGTACCAACCGTTAAATACGTGTTCGCTTTCGCGGAGGATTACAGTAACGATAAAGATGCGATTAAGGTTAACGTGGTATCGCACCAATATTGGTGGGAATTCGAGTACCCTGAACTCGGTATTCGTACTGCGCAGGATCTCGTTATTCCGACGAATAAGAAGATCGCGATTAATCTGAAAACGGCCGATGTGCTTCACTCTTTCTGGGTGCCGGCATTAGCGGGCAAGATGGATACGAACCGTGAAGGAAACTTCAATAATATGTATCTTGAAGCTCCGAAAGAGAATGTATATCGCGGCAAATGCGCTGAGCTGTGCGGACCTTCTCATGCTTATATGGACTTCAAGGTTAAAGCTGTCGGTGAGGCGACCTTTACCGCTTGGGTCAATGAGATGCTGGCAGAGCCTAAGCCGTTCGAAGGCGACGCCGATGTTGCCGATAAGTTCAAGACTAGCTGCTTGACTTGCCATGCTGTTGATAATGTTCAATCCGCAGGTCCGAACTTAAAAGGGATCGGAAGCAGGGAGGCAGTCGGCGGTATACTCCTGAATCGTGATAATGCAGAGGAAGCAATCGAGCAGAATGCAGTGAAAGATCATCTGCGCAGATGGCTTGTGGACAACGAAGGAGAGAAGCCAGGCAACCGTATGGGCAACATTCCGTTGAACGATAAGGAACTAGAGCAGATCATAGACTACTTGTCGAACTACAAGCTGGAATCCTTGAAAGAAGTTAACAAACAATAGCAAGTTATATTAGCATCTTCTAGGGGAGGTTACGACCTTGGCACATACAGCGCACACAGTGAAGCGGTATCGTGGCTTAATGGATTGGCTCACAACGGTCGACCATAAGAAGATCGGTATTCTTTACCTTATCGCAGGCGCTTTATTCTTTGGCATTGGCGGTATTGAAGCCATACTGATCCGAGTTCAATTGTGGAAGCCATTGAACGATTTCGTATCCGCGCAGCAGTTCAACGAACTGATCACGATGCACGGTACAACCATGATCTTTCTTGGGGTCATGCCAATCATATTTGCACTTATGAATGCGATTATTCCTTTGCAGATCGGCGCGCGCGACGTTGCGTTCCCATTCTTGAACTCTCTCGGCTTCTGGACGTTCTTCTTCGGCGGCTTGCTCCTGAACTTGAGCTGGCTGTTCGGAAGCGTGCCGGATGCGGGATGGACGGCATATGTTCCGCTATCCACAACGGAATACAGCCCGCATCGGGGTGTGGACTTCTATACGGTCGGATTGCAGATTGCGGGTATAGGTACATTGCTCGGGGGTATTAACTTCCTGGCAACTATCATTAATATGCGCGCTCCAGGCATGTCTTACATGCGCATGCCGATGTTCACTTGGGCTTCTTTTATTACATCTGCACTCATCTTGTTCGCTTTCCCGGCCATTACGGTAGGTCTTATTCTCTTGACCTTCGACCGCTTGTTCGGCGGCAACTTCTTCGATGTCGTAAACGGCGGTAACCCTGTTCTATGGCAGCATCTATTCTGGATATTCGGTCACCCAGAAGTATATATTCTGATCTTGCCGGCATTTGGAATCATATCTGACGTTATCAGCACATTCTCTCGCAAGCGGCTATTCGGTTACAGCTCGATGGTGTTTGCAACGATCTTGATCGGCTTCCTGGGCTTCATGGTATGGGCTCACCATATGTTCACGGTAGGTCTTGGACCAGTAGCTAACGCGCTGTTCTCGATCGCGACGATGTTGATCGCTGTACCAACAGGGATCAAGATCTTCAACTGGCTGTTTACGATGTGGGGAGGCTCGATCCGCTTCACAGCTGCGAATATGTATGCGGTAAGCTTTATTCCGACGTTCGTTATGGGCGGCGTAACAGGTGTCATGCTCGCATCCGCTCCAGCGGACTTCCAGTTCCATGATACGTATTTCGTTGTTGCCCACTTCCACTATGTAATCGTAGGCGGCTTGGTGCTCGGCTTATTCGCAGGCTTGCACTTCTGGTGGCCGAAGATGTTTGGTCGTATGCTCTCCGAAGGGCTCGGCAAGGTGACGTTCTGGATGTTCTACATCGGCTTCCAATTGACGTTCTTCGTTCAGCACTTCTTGGGACTGACAGGAATGCCGCGGCGAGTATTCACTTATCTGCCGAACCAAGGCTTCGATACGATGAACCTGGTAAGTACAATCGGTGCAATCATGATGGGTATCGGGGTTATTATGTTCTTAATTAACGTCGTGATCACTACAATGAAGCCAGCGACGGCTTCAAATGATCCTTGGGAAGATGGACGTTCGCTAGAGTGGACGATTTCATCACCTGCTCCAGAGTATAACTTCAAGCAAATTCCGCTTGTTCGCGGCTATGATGCTTGGTGGAAAGAGAAGATGGAAGGCAATAAGGAGATGTCGCCTGCTGAACCGGTTGGATCGATTCACATGCCGTCACCAACGATTCTGCCGTTCATTATGTCTATAGGATTGTTCATTATGGGCTTTGGTTTTATGTTTGCCAAGGACTCGTACAGCAATGCTTTTGTAGGCTTCTTATTCAATAACTACATTATCTCGGCTATCGGCGCGCTGCTGCTGTTCGGCAGCATGTTCTTACGCTCAGTCATTGATGATCATGGTTACCATATCGAACCGGAAGAGCTGGAAGATAAGGGGGTTAAAGCATGAGCGCACCTGCACATCAAGTAGAAGGCCATTGGCCGGCAGAACCAGAAAAGGCTACGCTGGAAGGACGCAATAAGGTGCTTGGCTTCTGGTTGTTCCTGGGCGGGGAATCGGTATTATTCGGTACGCTGTTCGCTACATTCCTTGCTCTGCGCAACTCTATAGGTGATGGTCCCGCAGCTTCTGAGCTGTTCCAGCTTCCATTGGTCGCATTAGCGACTATACTCTTGCTGACAAGCTCATTGACGAGCGTGTTCGCGGTTCAAGGCATGCACCAGAATAATGTGAAGTCGATGCTGAGCTGGTTGATCGTAACGGTAATTCTCGGCTTTGGGTTCTTATGCTTGGAGATATATGAATTCATGCACTATGTAAGCGAAGGACATACGTTTACGACGAGTGCCTTCAGTACTGCATTCTATACGCTTGTAGGCTTCCACGGCGCTCACGTGGCATTCGGTGTATCGTGGATCACGATCCTGATCGTGCAAGTGAAGACGCGCGGTTTGAACTTAGTTACTGCGCCGAAGGTATATGTGTCGGCGATCTATTGGCACTTTATCGACGTCGTGTGGGTATTCATCTTCACCGTCGTATACTTAATGGGAAAGTTGGGATAGCATATGGCAGCACAACAACTGACTTCCAATGATGGAACGAAGCGCCGTCATAAGCATGAAGGGAAACAGAAGCATATTATTGCGTTCTTGTTCTCCATCTTTTTAACCTTGATCGCTTTCGCAGCCGTCGGTTCCGCAGGTGAACTCAATTCAACCTTTGTCGTTATTATATTGTTGGTCATGGCAGTGCTTCAGGTTGTTATTCAGATGGCGTATTGGATGCACATGAAGGATAAAGGACATTTGATGCCGATCATCTTCATTATAGGCGGCGCATTTATCGCCTTCACGAGTATTATAATGGCTGTTTACTGGGTATGGTGGAGCTAGCTCTCCTATCCGGAGGTTGTAGAGGTGGTGCTTTAGCGCCGCCTCTTTTTCCGTAAGTAGGTAAAATGTGGCGAAACGATGACAGCACAGGCATAAGGGAGGGATGCGCCAATGTTCGGATTGGAGAAATACTTTTCAGCGGCTGATTTGTGGAGCCCGCTGCTGCTGATAGCTGCATTGCTAATCATCGTATTGTATATGGGATTGACGGGGCCATTCCGTGAAAGATTTGCTGGCAGTGAGCCTGTCAGTTTATTTCGTAAGTTGATGTTTATACTAGGTATCTTACTTCTGTACTTTGTACAAGGAGGGCCTATTAATGTGATGGGCCATCTGATGTTTTCATTTCATATGGTGCTCATGTCGATCTCCTATATTATTGCACCGCCGATGATTATGATCGGAATACCGGACTGGTTGTGGCGTTTTCTATTGGACCGGCCGTTTATGCATAAGTTCAAGTGGATCATGCATCCGATTCTAACTGCATTGCTGTTCAATGTGTTGTTCTCCGTGTATCATGTTCCGGCGGTGCATGATTATATCATGCTGAACTTCGGGGTTCATGTCGTGTACTACATCGCGCTGTTTATCACTTCGGTTATGATGTGGTGGCCGATCGTTAATCCGGTTGCCGAATGGGAGTATATAAGCGATGTGAAGAAGATGGGCTATATCTTCCTGAACGGAGTGCTCATCACCCCTGCCTGCGCGCTCATCATCTTCGCGCCGGAGCCGTTGTACGCGACTTACACGGACGCAGAAACTTGGGCGCAAGCGATGGGGTATTGTGTGTCGGGAAATACGCAAGCATTGCTTGCTTTGACCCAGAATACGGGGCCGCAATTCTTCAGTTGGTTTACACCGATTGAAGACCAGCAGCTTGGCGGCATCTTCATGAAATTGGTACAGGAAACGATGTATGCCACCATTCTCTTCACGGTATTTACTCGATGGTTCCGTCGTGAAGGCAAGGACGATGAGGATCGTGCTGATGCAGCCGACACTAAGGTTGTCGTTGAATCGACACTGACAGGGCAACTTAATTGAGCCTAATCCTGTTATAATGAAACTGCTCGGGGGATTATGCATAATTAGGAGGGAATTGTAGTTGGATTTATTTGATATAATGCCAGCGGTTAGTACGAGCTTTATTGCTATCAGTGCTATATTAGTAGCCATAGGTTGGGTACTTATCATCAAAGGCAAGAGAGAGGCGCACAAGAAAACGATGCTGGCTGCAGCGGTTGCAGCGCTTCTGTTCTTCATCATCTATGTATCGCGAACCGTATTTGTGGGGAATACAGCGTGGGGCGGACCGGATAGCCTGAAGACGGTGTATCTCGTGTTCTTGTTATTTCATATTGTCTTGGCGACGACATCGGCGGTATTCGGCTTAACAACCTTGTACACCGGATTAAAAGGGAAGTATAGCCGCCATCGCAAGATTGGCCGTGTGACGTCTGTTATGTGGTTCGTGACGGCAATTACGGGGGTCACGGTGTATGTGCTATTGTATGTCTTGTATCCTGGCGGTCATACGAAACCGATGATCGAAGCTATATTTGGATTGTAAGAAGAAAGGGGCTGTCCCAAAAGTGGATTCTTCCACCTAAGGGGCAAGCTCCTTTTTTACATAATTATGCGTTATATTCCCAGTTGTCGATCTTACTAATATCCCACTGCCGGCCTTTAGCCGGGAGTGGACACACGAGCCGCTATTTGCGGCAAACACCACTAATTCGCTATACTAGCGGACCGTAGAGCCGTTATTTGACCGGAATAAGCAGTATAGTGCTAGTTTTGAAGCAAATAGCGTCATCTGTGTCCGTTCAAGAGCGGGTCATAAAGAAGGGCTGTCCCAAAAGACATGAGAAAAATGACTTTTAGGACAACCCCTTTTTTGCTGATGTAATGAACTATTGAGGTATTATGGCACAAGATAGATCACATCTATAAGAGCTGCATGAAGGAATAGACGGCGACCGTTCCGATGGCGACTCCGATAGCGAAGAGGAGCTTGTGCTTGCCAGTGTTCGGCGGCTCAACGAGCTCTATCGGATTCAACTCATTCTGGCTCTGCCCCGACACGGCATCGTCTTCATATGCGTATCGAAAGCTGACCTGTTCGACCACAATATCCTTCTGAAATGGAAATTGCTTATGTGATATGCGTACAGCCTCCGGAGCGCTCTCCGCCTCAACGTATGCGATTACTCTACTAGGTTGACGCTTGCGCAATTGGATAACTGCGAATTTACGTATAATCATCTCTCACTCTCCATTAGTTAAGCTTACACTCGTGCATTATAAATGATCCGCTATAGAGCGTATCTCCAGGCGATCGCAGCCCCTTCTATTATCATAATGCTATTCTCGCAGAAAGTCATTCCACGCCGACTACTTATCGCTGGTTCCAGGCTTCGTATCGTTAATCAATCGATTTCGGGCAGCGCCTAAACCGAATATAAACAGCAGAACGCTTGATGCAAATAAGTAAATGAGCGATAGGCTCCAATCCCCAGTCACATCATGCAGCATGCCGAAGAGCAGAGGGCCAGTGGCTGCTAATATATAGCCGAACGATTGCGCCATGCCGGACAATTCGGCCGCTTCCTGGGCTGTGCGCGTGCGCAATGTAAAGAGCATCATCGCTAAGCTGAAGGAGGAGCCTCCGGCTATGCCGAGAATAACAGCGCTCACGGGGATCACCCAGCCGTGACCGAAGCTGAATCCAGCGATGCTGATGAAGTAGCACGCACCGAAGAAGACGACAAGCTTCCGTTGGTCTTTCATACGGCTCGCAATAATAGGTGTGATGAAGGTCATCGGAATCTGGGCAAATTGCATAAGCGATACCATCCAGCCAGCGGAAGATGGCGTGAATCCGCGATCTATGAGCAAGTCAGGGAACCAAGTCACGGTTATATAGAAAATGACCGACTGCACACCCAAAAACAAGGTAACTTGCCAAGCTAATGCGGACTTCCACATGCCACCCATTTTCACCTTAGAAGTAGAAGCGGCGCTAACAACAGCCTGACCTCGCAAATGCGGGATCCATAATAAGATGGTCGCAATCACGATCAGTCCCCAGAAGGCCAGAGATCCGTTCCAGCCTAATCCCAATTGCTCAGCGAGCGGCACGCTTAATCCCAATGCAACAGCGGCGCTTAAGTTCATCGAAGCGGTGTATATGCCTGTCAGCAGTCCGATGCGATCGGGGAATTTCTGCTTGATGAAACTGGGAAGCAGTACATTTCCCAGAGCAATCGCTGATGACAGTACAGCTGTCCCGATAAACACCGGAATCGTGCTAGGAATATAGCGGATTGCAATTCCAGCTGTCAGCAAGAAAAGAGCGCCAAATAGAACGCGTTCCATTCCATATCTGTGAGCCAGCCTAGGCGCAAGTGGAGAGATAAAGGCAAATGCAAGGAGCGGTACAGTTGTTAAGAACCCCGCTAAAGTATTGGAAATGCCTAGAGAATCACGAATCGTGTTAAGCAGCGGCCCAACGGATGTAAAAGGTGCGCGCAAGGTTGCCGCAATAAACACAATGCCCAATATCAAGATCCAGGCGGGCTGTGTTCGCGATTGCTGTGCGAGTGAAACATGGTTCTCTCGATTATGCGATGGCTGCATAGCAAGTGAGTCCTCCTCAAAACGGTATATGTAGGACATTAATACAAGTACATAGAGCGGTCAAGTGAGAGACTTGAACTGTCAAAGAATGTGATGGATTGCACTTTACAATATTAGTCAAAAGTGATATCATATGAATATCAAATAAATATTAAAAGTAAGGAGCCTGATGATCATGTTCAAAGAGGAAAAAAGCACAAGTTTGAATGGATTTATTGCTCTGCTAATCGTATTGGCAATGGGAGCGGCTGGCGCGTTTATGATAAGCATTGAAACGGCACCCTCGATTATTACAGGGATCGTGGCTATCGTCATTGCGGTATTGTTGATGACTGGCTTAACTGTTGTACAGCCGAACCAAGCGCAAGTCATAACTTTCTTCGGTCGTTATATGGGTGTCATTAGAAATAGCGGTTTCTTCATGACGGTTCCACTCTCAACACGCAAGAAGGTATCCCTGCGAGTGCGGAACTTCAACAGTGCGAAGCTGAAGGTCAATGATGTGGAAGGCAATCCGATTGAGATTGCGGCAGTGGTTGTATTTTCGGTAGTAGACTCAGCTAAAGCCTTGTTCGAAGTGGATGAGTATGAAACATTTGTCGAGATTCAAAGTGAAGCGGCTCTGCGCCATGTGGCAAGCAAGTACGCTTATGATTCGAATGAACCGGATGGCTTCTCCTTGCGAGGCAATGCGGAGGAGATTGCTACCGAATTGACGGAAGAATTGCAGAACCGCCTGTCTATTGCCGGCGTGAAGATTATTGAATCGCGTCTGACGCATCTGGCGTACTCCACGGAGATTGCCAGCGCTATGCTGCAGCGTCAGCAGGCTGCGGCGATCATCGCGGCTCGCGAGAAGATCGTTGACGGCGCAGTTACAATGGTGCAGATGGCAATCGAACGTTTGCAAGCGGATGGCATTGTCGCGTTGGATGACGAGCGTAAAGCGGCGATGGTTAATAATTTATTAGTAGCAGTAGTATCTGACCGATCTGCCCAGCCGGTCATCAATACAAGCTCCATCTACTAATGGGAGCGGCTATTCACGATGGCAGGTAAGAAGAAGAGCTTCCCACTGCGCCTTGATCCGACTGTATATGAGGCTTTGGAGCGCTGGGCAGCAGATGAGTTCCGAAGTGTGAATGGTCATATCGAGTATATATTGAGGGAAGCCTTGCGGAAACAAGGCAGGCTTTCTTCGTCAAGGAAGCAATCCGAGGATGAGGAATAGCGGCAGGTGTTAACCGGGTACCCTGGATTGGCGGGACAGCAGCTGATTCAGGGTACCGGTGACAAATAGCAGAATGGCTAATCTGCTGCAATCTGAATCATCTAGGAAGGGAAGATCATGATGGAACCGAAGGTGAAGAAGAAGCCTATCAGCAAGAAATGGTGGGAATCAGCAGGCACCCAGCTGTTAAAGCAGTATGCGGAACAGTACGGTGGCACATATTTCCCTAGTAAGTTAAAAGGATGGAGCTATATATCCGAGCATGTGCAAGTGAATGACCCTACAGGGCATGGATCATATACGATATCCTTCAAATCAAGCGGTAATTCCAGCTCATCCAGCAGCTCGGATATGATAGAGATCAAATATACGTTTCGCCCGCGTCGCAAGCTGGAGTTTTTCCTGATCTCTGCGAAGAGAGCCATGTTTTCGTTTATGCATCGAGATATGCGTCCCGTAACGATGCCTGATTCGGCGATGAGTAAGTTGTTTAAAGGCATGTCTACGCATCCCAGCCTACTGCGTACCGTGTTGAAGCATGACGGTTTGTCTGATGAGCTCATGCCTTACTTCTCTGCAACGATTCGCTTGCGAATTAATGAGCATAAGGCTACATTAAGCTGGACTGAAGCTCATAAGAAGCCGGATCTTCAAGTTATACACGAACGCATGAGAATAGTTCAACTATTCGTCCAGGCTCTGCGTGAGCAGAATGTCATACATGAACTATAAGGATTCGTTCTACCATTTATACGATATACCCTGCTGGAAGCAGCTCTAGATGTGGACAGCAGGGAACGTAATCTTATTCAGCAGGAAGTGATCATCGTTCTGCTGCGATTCCTCATGCCCTGTTTCCTCTCAATTTCGCTTCTCCTCTAAATGCACATTTTAACAAGGATACAATATACGGATATAGCAACTAATGGGTTAAAATTCGACGAATTACTAAAATAAGGATTGACAATTGGTAAACACAGTTAATATACTGTGTATATAGATATATACAGTAATCACACTGAATCGATCATATGCACAGTCATAGGATCGAAGGATACCTGTTGCATGACTAGCGGAGTAACTCGAGAAAGTGGAAGAGGAGTGAGCTTGATGGGAAAACGTTGGCAGGATGCATGGATGCTAGTGAAAACAGATCTTAGCCGTTTTAAGCTGGGCACATTGTTTACTTTCATATTCAGTGCGTATATGTCACTATGTACAATGTTTGCGGTTCAGAGTGTGGTGTCGGGGGAGAGTGTCTCTAAGCTCTCGTTCATTTTCCTAGACTTTATGATGTTAATAATCGTAAGTAATCTCGGATGCGTGTTCAATCGAAGAGCCTTCCGATATTGGTCAGAAGATTCCTATCGTAAGTATCTGTTGAAGGTGCGGTCTTTGCCGATTGATCTTCATTCCATCGTGTTGTCGCGGTACATTTCGATGGGGATATTTACGTTGATAAATAGTTTTGTTTTCTTCACTATTCAGTATTTTGCAATAAGCAGTCTTAGGGATGGGCTAAGCTTGTCGCAATTTCTAGCGTATGTCTTTGTTGCTATCGTGTACTCGGTTATGATGCATTCCTTCTTCGTCGTGTTGGAATGGAGCTATAGCGGTAAGAAGTACTTTGTATTCGTGATGGCAATCATTATTACAATATTGCTCGTAACGATAGGAATTGGATTGACAGGTAACAGCGTATTCTTGACCCTTATCTATGCAGTCCGGCATTGGCCGCTCATAACGACGATTATTGCATTCGTACTGCTGACCCAGATCATCCCATTTGGTATGCGAATGTCGCTTCATACGCTGCGAAAGGTGGATCTGATGTGATGACGCTGTTCTGTAATGATATAGGGGGTGACGCAGCTTATGTTTATACCAATACAGGTTGATGAGAATCGTGCAGAACCACTATACTCCCAGATTGAAACCCAGCTTAAGTCGATGATTCTGAGCGGTCACCTTGAAGTAGGGACCCTGCTGCCTTCTATACGTGAGTTTGCCAGTCAGCTTAGCTGCAGCATCATTACGATCAGGCGGGTCTATCAGGATCTGGAACAGGAAGGACTGTTACGTACGAGACAGGGTACAGGCACGTTTGTAGCGGAAGTCAGACAGGGTGAACGCGAGCAGTATCGCAAACAAGCTGTAGAGGAAGCATTGCAAGCAGCCGTTGATGCGGCGAAGCAGATGAAGTTGACGGAAACGGAATTGAGAGCCAGCTTCGAACAGGTTCTGAGAAGCAATTGGAAAGAGGGCTGAGAGGAGTGCTGGATATGATGGAGGAGACGATCCTTTCATTTGAACAGATCGAGAAGCGTCGCCATAACTTGCATATTGGCCCGTTGAATCTTAAGGTTCCAGCTGGCTGTGTGACAGCGATCGTAGGCATGAATGGTTCCGGCAAGAGCAGCCTCGTGGGCATGATGCTGGGTACTGTTCATCCTGATCAAGGTGCGATATTCATCAAGGATCAACGATATGATATGAGTCAGGATCGCGAATGGAAGCAGCGGCTCGGTTATGTAGCAGAGCTGCCTAACGGCGAAGATGACGATCAGACGCCGGAACAACTGGCGAAGCAGTATTCCTATTGGTACTCGACATGGGATCAGCAGTGGTATCAGAAGCTGATCGCACGTTATGAGATAGATTCCAGAACGAAGCTTAATAAGATGTCGAAGGGAATGCGGCGCAAGGCTGAGATCATACTGGCCTTGTCGCATCGCCCGGAAGTGCTTCTGCTGGATGAACCGACTTCGGGACTTGATCCGATCTCGTGGCGCATGATGATTGAGGATCTGCAGCAGTTGCTGCGCGATGGCAAGCATACGATTATTATCGCAACGCATGTCATTGAGGAAGTAAAGCGGTTAGCGGATTATATCTTGTTCCTGCATCGAGGGAAGGTTCTTACACTGATAGAGAAAGATGCGCTGTTCGATGCATGGAAAGAGTATTGGCTCGAAGGAGTTATGGCAGAAGATTTATTAGGCATGCCGGGCTTGGCCGCTGCTGTACAGGAACGCCATCTTGTACGGGCGGTAGCCTATGATGCGGCAGTATTGGAACAACATTTTCAAGAGCTAAATATAATGCCAACTCGTACGCAAGCAATGCCGCTGGATGAAGTCATGTACTATCGAATTCGGATGGAAGACGAGAGGAGAGAGCTGTAAGATGAAATCGTTACAGGTACAACAAATTGTTAAGCAGTACGGAGACAAGACAGCTGTCAACGGACTGAGCTTCGATGTAGAGGAAGGCGAAATCTACGGATTGCTTGGTGCGAACGGTGCGGGCAAGACAACGACGATGCGCATGGTGTTGGGACTTATATATCCAGATGAGGGAACTATCTTGTACCGCGGCAAGCCATTCAATAAAGAGCTTGAGAAGATCTTCGGCTACTTGCCAGAGGAACGCGGATTGTACCCGAAGGTGAAGGTGAACGAACAGCTAATCTATCTGGCGCAGCTGCGCGGCATGAGTCGACGCGATGCAGATAAGAGCTTGAAGTATTGGCTGGAACGCTTTGGTGTGCCGGAGAACTATAACAAGAAGATCGAGGAGCTGTCCAAAGGTAATCAACAGAAGATCGGCTTCGTCGCCTCTATTCTGCATAATCCGAAGATCGTGATCATGGATGAAGCGTTCAGCGGCTTGGACCCTGTTAACGTGGAGCAGATGAAGGAAACGGTTAAGGAGCTGCGCGATAAAGGAACGAGCGTGCTGTTCTCCACGCACCGGATGGAACACGTCGAAGAGCTGTGCCGCAACATGTCGATCCTGCGTCGTGGTGAAGCGATCTTGCAAGGCAGCATTCGCGAATTGAAATCGCGCTATCCGCGTGAGCAGGTTATACTGCGAACTTCAGGCGAAGTGACTGGCCTTGAAGCTATCACTGGCGTACTGGAAGTGAAGCGGACGGATGACGGCTATTCGATTAAGATAGCAGATGAAGCGGCAGGTCCACGTATACTGGACGCGGCGATGAAGCAAACGACGCTTAGCCACTTCGAGATTAAAGAACCGACATTGAATGAAATCTTCATTAAAACGGTAGGAGGCGACTCCAATGCGTAATATTGGTACAGTTATTCGCTTTACACTAAGAACGAAGATGATGACGAAATCGTTCATCGTAACGACGGTTATTCTTGCGCTGCTGATGACAATCGGCGTGAATCTGCCTTATGTTATCTCGTTATTTGATAAAAATGAGCCAACGAAGCTTGGTATGTTGAACGGTGGTTACCCTGCAATTGAAGAAGCGTTCAGCAAGACGCTGCAAGAGCAGAACAATCCGGATCTGCAATTGCTGCCCGCTGTAGGCTCCGAAGACCAATTGAAGAAAGACGTTGAGGAAGGCAATATTGATGGCTATCTGAAGTTCGTGAAGCCGGAAGCGGGTACAGAAGAATCATTCCCGCAGATCGTGTATACAGGTAAAGACAGCTTAGGCATGTCTGATGAAATGATGCTGACGAATCTGCTGACGGTCTTTAAGACCCAATGGGTAGTGAAGGATTCATTGACCGATATTCAGAAGCAGCAATTGAATGAGCCTGTTTCCTTTGTGAAAGTTGAGCTTGGAGGCAAGGGAGGCTCTGACGAAGCGGTGGATTCTGCGCAGAAAGAAACGAACAAAGGCGTATCCATTATCGTGGTTACGGTGTTGATTGTCCTGTTCTTCATGACGAACATGATGACAGGCAACATGATTGCATCTGAGGTAACGCAGGAGAAGAGCTCGCGCATCATGGAAATTCTGATCACAAGCGTTTCACCTCTTGCGCAAATGTTCGGTAAGATCATCGGAATGTTCTTACTCGGAATTATCCAGATCTTTGTGTTCTTTGCGGTTATTATTGTTAATCTGCTGCTGCCGCACAATTCGAGCGCGCTTAAGGCACTCAATGTTGATGTAAGTATGATTGATCCGACTGTGGTTGGGCTGGGCTTATTATTCTACGTACTAGGATACTTCCTGTATGCAACGCTCTTCGCGGCAGTTGGCTCGATCGTCAGCCGCACAGAGGACCTGGGTCAAGCGATCATGCCGATCACGATGCTGTCGCTGGTGGCGTTCTACATCCCGATCTTCAGCGTATCGACTCCAGATTCGCTACTCGTGAAGATCGCGTCCTATGTACCGTTCTTCTCGCCAACGACGATGCTGCTCCGTATCGGTATCGGTGAAATAGCGTGGTGGGAAGTTGGAGTATCCATCGCGATTCTGTTTGTATCCATCTTGGTATGCGGCTGGTTGTCGGCGAAGATCTACCGCACGGGCGTGTTGATGTACGGCAAGCGTCCAACGTGGAAAGAGATTGGCAAGGCGATGAAGGCATATAAGATTTAGGTAGTAATAAGTAGCTAGGTTGTGAGACAAATCAAAACACCTTCAAGAGAAATCTCCCATGTCGTAAGATATGGAGACAATATTGGAGGTGTTTTTGCATTGGCTACAAGAGTAAGTTATCCCGTAGAAGTAAAGATGCAAGCGCCTATATTCCTACCGATTCATCTTAATGTTCATATTTGCATATATAATATCTGCAAGTGTTTATATATTTTTCGTTTTGTGTTTTACTTATTGCGAGGTGAACACGATGAACAAATTAAACCTGCAGATTAGATATAAAAAGCTCTGGATTCGTCTTGCTGAACGGGATATGAAGCGGACTGACCTGTTGACGCTTGCTGACATCAGTCCCGCTACGCTCGCAAAACTCGGTAAAAACGAGCCTGTAAATATGATGGTACTGCTTCGTATCTGTGAATCATTATCCGTTAACATCGGAGATGTTGTGGATTTTGTTCCGTCTGAAAGGGAGGCAGTAAAATGAATTATCATATTGCAATTTGTGATGACAGTATAGCAGATGCCCACTACATCTCCGATCTTGTTACTGCTTGGGGAAAAGCATCAGGGAACAGGGTCAGCATCAAAGCCTTTTCATCTGCAGAAGCTTTTTTGTTTCATTATGCAGAGGATAAAAGCTTTGATATTCTGCTACTGGACATCGAGATGGGTGCTATGGATGGCGTTGCCCTTGCCAAAGAGGTACGAAAGAGTGACGAAGCTGTTCAAATTGTTTTTATCACTGGCTATTCTGATTACATTTCAGAAGGATATGATGTGTCAGCACTTCATTATTTAATGAAGCCGGTTCATAAGGAAAAAGTGTTTGAGATCTTGGACCGGGCAATGCAAAAAATGAAGAAAAATGAGCGAGTTCTAATCCTAGAGTCGTCTGGTGAAATGGTGCGTATCCCTCTCTATGAAATACGTTATCTTGAGGTGCGCCAAAACTATGTAACGATTCATGCCAGGAAGGATTATACCGTCAAAAAGACCCTCGGAGAGTTTGAAGCAGAAGTAGATGAACGATTCTTTCGTGTTGGCCGGTCATTTATTGTTAATTTGCTGTGCATCAACCGGATTACCAAAACAGAAGTGTGCCTCTCAGACGGTGCGGTTATTCCCTTGCCGAGAAAACAGTATGAGCAACTCAACAGAGCGATCATTACACATACTTAAAGGAGCAGGGCTATGTTTATATTGTCAAAGCAGATCGATAAGCGAATCGCGGCATATCAGCGTGAGTTAATAGAAACGCATTATGCTGAAGTAGAAAATATATACAACCAAATACGCGGCTGGCGTCATGATTACCGTAACCATATTCAGACTATGAAGGCATATGCCGCTTCTGGGAATATGGAAGCCATACAAGTGTACCTTGATGCCCTGGATACCGATTTATCCGCAATTGACACGGTTATCAAGACAGGCAACGCCATGGCAGATGCCATCTTGAATAGTAAAATTTCCCTTGCACAATCAAAGCACATTACGGTTCGAGCGGATGCACACATTCCGCTCACTCTGACAACCTCTGAACTCGACTTATGCGTGATCATTGGCAACTTATTTGATAATGCGATTGAAGCCAGCCTTGCGCTACCCGAAGAACAGCGACTCATCCGCGTGTATATGGATATGAAAAATACACAGCTATACATATCCTTCACCAATTTCACAGCTTCAAAGAAGCTCACAAAAATAGGTGGGAGATTTCGCACAACTAAGGGTGACGGACATGGGTTCGGACTTGTACGAATTGACAATATAATAGATAGGCTTGACGGATACATTAGCCGTAACAGCGAAGACGGAACATTTACTACTGAAATACTGTTGCCGCAGGTTTGCAATTCGTCCCCCCGTTTCGACGTTTCATCCCCAGAATAAATATCGATAGGTTCTTGTGGTAGGATTCTGATGAGGTGATGAAGATGAACAAGAACACAACTAAAAAGTCAAAGGTGCAACCTAAATACAATCTGTGGCAAAACTCCGCATATATGATAAGTGAGGCATGGCGGGTACGCAAAAGTGTGTTATACCTATGCTTTAGTCTTGTTATTCTTGCAGTAGCCACTAGTCTTGCGGAATTGTTTATTGCT
Organism: Paenibacillus marinisediminis; assembly: GCF_054343325.1. Classification (NCBI taxonomy): domain Bacteria; kingdom Bacillati; phylum Bacillota; class Bacilli; order Caryophanales; family Paenibacillaceae; genus Paenibacillus; species Paenibacillus marinisediminis. Next base: position 67,159 of record NZ_JBTGUH010000005.1, on the reverse strand, counting down.
CCAGTTATCTTGCGGAAGGTTGAGGAGGCAGTCTCACTGCAAGAATTGATGATCACGATTGTAGTGTTTGCGGCTGTGCTATTGGTACTGGCAAGCTTAAAGGCTTATGCTTCGACCAACTCACTGTTCGGCAGAGTCGAAGTGAGACTAAACATCGTACACAAGATACACAACAAGGTTTCCACAACCTCCTTTCCAAACACAGAAGATACTGCCGTATTAAAAAAGCTGGAAAAGTCCAACGTAGCGGTTAGCAGTAACCAGCAGGCTACGGAAGCCATATGGAATACCTTGACCGATTTATTGAAAAATATCATCGGGTTTATCATTTATCTGATATTACTCTCTTCATTGGATATTGTCCTGCTCTTGGTTGTGTTGATTACTACCGTGGTGGGATATGTTGTAAACAGGCGAATCAACGAGTGGGGCTATCGTCATCGGGAGGAAGAATCCGAATACTCCAAAAAAATGACGTATGTTTGGCGAAAAGCAGAAGAGCCTGCCTTGGCAAAAGATATTCGGATCTTTGGAATGCGCTCTTGGCTTGAGGATGTTTACAGCGGCACTTTGCGTTTGTACGAAGCGTTTATTACTCGAAGAGAAAAAGTATACATATGGGCTAATGTGATTGATGTGATCCTGTCGTTGCTCAGAAACGGAATTGCTTACTTCTATTTAATTGCCATGACAATCAATGCAGGATTGCCAGCATCGCAGTTTTTGCTATATTTCACCGCAGTCGGCGGCTTTACGGCCTGGATTACCGGTATCCTCAATGGCTTTTCCACTCTGCATACACAAAGTCTTGATATTTCCACAGTTCGGGAATACCTTGAAACGCCGGAGCCATTTCGGTTCTCAGATGGTATGCCCCTGTCGAGAGAAGCTAATCGATCTTATGAAATTAAGCTTCGGAATGTCAGCTTTCGATATCCCAGTGCAGAGCAGGACACCATACATAATTTGAATTTGACGATCCAGGCAGGAGAGAAGCTGGCGATTGTTGGTTTGAACGGCGCCGGGAAAACGACGCTTGTCAAATTGATTTGCGGCTTCTATGACCCCACTGAGGGAGAAGTCTTGCTAAATGGAGTGAATATTCGAGATTACAACCGATTTGACTATTACAACTTATTCTCTGCGGTATTCCAGCAATTCTCGCTGCTAGAGGTTACACTTGCGGAAAATGTGGCACAGTCGGATGATGATATCAATTGGTCGCGAGTTGAGGAGTGCATAAATAAAGCGGGGCTAGCTGCAAAGGTAGATAGTCTTCCGGATCGGTACAATACACACATTGGGCGGCAGGTATTTGAAGATGGCATCGAATTCTCTGGAGGCGAGATGCAGCGACTGATGCTTGCACGGGCGTTATATAAAGCTGCCCCAATTATCGTATTGGATGAACCGACCGCAGCATTAGACCCAATTGCAGAAAATGATATTTACTTGAAATACAATGAAATGACCGCTGGGTGCACCTCGGTATACATCTCCCATAGACTTGCATCCACGCGCTTCTGTGATCGCATTATCTTCCTTGCAGAAGGGAATATTGCCGAAGAAGGAACACACGATGCGCTTATGGAGCAAGGCGGAATGTATGAGGAGCTGTTCGAAGTCCAAAGCAAGTATTACAAGGATACAAAGAAGGGAGTGACTATTAATGAAGAATAAAGCAGATAAAGTATCGCTTCGCGAAGCTCTCACATTACATATCCGGGCGTTTAAAATTCTAAACAAGCAATGTCCGGGTATGTTTCTTTCTTCGTTGATTTGCTCAATTATAGGCTCTGTCACTCCCTATATCGGAATTTATCTTTCGGCACAGATTATTAACGAGCTTGCCGGAGATCGCAATCCTGAATTACTCTGGAAGCTTGTCATCATTACGATCGTGTCCACTGCGGTATTGACACTTCTGAATGCGGTCTTATCTCGGTGGAAAAATTGTAGACACGCTGCTTTCTGGTATAACCAGAATAAAATCTATACAGATAAGATGCTGAGTATGGATTTTTGCGTATTGGATGAACAACTCACACATGATCTACGTTCGCAGATATCTCAAAATCAGCAGTGGTCAGGGTGGGGAATCGGCAAAATTGTTGATTATTTTGAAACAATGATGAACTCTATTATTAGCATCGGTGGCGCAGTTGCCTTAACCATCAGTCTGTTCACGTCAGATGTTCCTGCTGAAGCGGGTAAATTGACAATTCTGAATCACCCTTTATTTGCTGCAGCCCTTATTGCCATCCTGTTTCTTATTACATTCCTTGCTCCTATATGCTCCAATAAAGCTAACAGCTACTGGGCAAAGCAAGCGGATGACGCGAAACTGGGAAATCGCTTCTTTGGATTTTTTGGCTTTATGGGTCATGATCGTCGGCGTGCGCTTGATATCCGTATGTACAATCAACAGATTATATGTGAAAGCTATTCCAAGAAATGCAAAAGCTTTACACCTGGCTCCCAAATAGCGAAATATGCTTCAGGACCGATGGGGTTATTGAACGCTGCCAACGCAGCTGTCACCACCATTTTCACCGGTGTTGTGTACGTTTATGTTTGCCTGAAAGCATGGGCTGGAGCATTTGGTATCGGATCGGTGACACAGTATATTGCTTCAATTACAGCCTTGGCCGGTGGAGTTGCGGCGCTCCTTGCGGCCATCGGCGACATGCGTAATAATACCGTATTTCTGCGTACAACTTATGAGTTTCTTGATATTCCAAACGATATGTATCAAGGCAGCTTAACCACAGAAAAGCGATCTGACAGAAATTATGAAGTCGAATTTCGTGATGTTTCGTTTAAGTATCCGAGTGCTGATACCTATGCGTTGCGCCATGTTTCCATGAAGTTCAACATTGGGGAGCGTCTCGCGGTTGTCGGAATGAACGGATCCGGCAAGACAACCTTCATCAAGCTGCTCTGCCGCTTGTATGATCCGACAGAGGGAGTTATTCTGCTCAATGGCATCGACATCCGCAAATATAATTACGATGATTACATGGCGATCTTTTCTGTCGTGTTTCAGGATTTCAGGCTGCTGTCATTTCCGCTAGGCCAAAATGTTGCTTCCAGTAAAAGCTACGATAAAGCTAGGGTTATGGATTGCCTAAATAAAGCTGGCTTTTCAGAAAGACTGGATGAGATGAAAGGCGGAGCTGACACCTATTTGTATAAAGATTTTGATGACGAAGGTGTGGAGGTCTCCGGTGGCGAAGCACAAAAGATAGCGATTGCTCGTGCGCTTTACAAGGATGCGCCGTTTATCATTATGGATGAACCTACTGCAGCACTTGACCCCATTGCGGAGGCAGAAATATATCAGAAATTTAGTGAAATCGTCGGGGATAAAACAGCAATATACATTAGCCACCGTCTGTCTTCCTGCCGCTTCTGTGATGAAATCGCCGTGTTCGAACAAGGATGTATCGTTCAGCAAGGCAGTCATGAACAGTTAATAATGGATGAGAGCGGTAAGTATTACGAGTTGTGGGATGCGCAGGCGCAGTATTATAAGTGATAGATTTTATAAGCAAACTACCGACAGAATTGGTCGAGATGCGTTTTAGTTTGGTGAGTGAGAATTGAATGTTGAGAATGCCCAAAGTCGGAGGTCCTTGGTACATAAGGGTTTCTGGCTTTGTTTGTTGAAATTATTCATTTGCCCTGCAACAATAAAATGATTTATTAACTCTCTTTAATAGATGCATTCTATAGATTACCCGCCTAAATGTGCTAATTCCTCTAAAGATAATTTCGCAACAATTTCATACCCATTACCTAGTCCGTGAGGCTTTACAACAACAGTTCCCATACTCGGGATTGGACCCAACCCAACACCAGTTGGGAAGCTATGTGCAATGATAACTTTATTACTGCCTATTGGAGGTTGGCTTTCTAGTACCGCATTTAGATCATTCAATATCCTTGTCTTTTCTATAGGGCTTAGATTATCGTCTAATCTGTATATCTCGTATCCAATTGGATTGATATGAATTTCTTTGTCTCTAAAGGCTAGCGCAGCAGTTTCTATCGTTCTGCAGAAAGGACTGCTTTCGATAGGAGAAGTAACAGGTATACGTAATCTTCGAAATATTTCACCGTAAACAGCCGCTTGTCTTCTTCCTTCATCGGATAGATTGCGTTGAGTAGTACAATCCTGAAAATTTAGATGAGGTTGATCTGACCCTACGTTTGCATCTCCGTGCCTAACATAAAGAATATAGCCTCCATCTTGGAGCGAATTCAACAGTGATCTATTTTCTGTTGGTTCCTGATGATAAATCACGCCATTGTATTCAATGTAATTTCTGTTTTCGCCTACTATCATTGCTTTGTATTGGAATGCTCGTGCCAAGCTTGAAAATTGCTGTTCAGCGTATTGATAATACAATATTGGATTGTTAGCATAGGTTATTCTCTCCTTACATGGAGTCCTATATGGATTAGTCATTCATACTGTATGCCGAATATGGAAAAAGTTTCGCGGTATGCTTCTCAGTATGAAATCAACAAATCAAACATTATGCTGCCCGTCAGATGACTAATATTATCCTACTACAACGGTTGTTTAGTTTTTTCTGAAAGCGTTCGTGGTTGTAAAACGAAACGTATTTTTGGATAGCCCTTTTTTTATATGATCCGATAGACACATTCTTTTAATAGGCAATCCTACTAAGGACCTTTTGTGGTAAAAGGAACGAAATTTTAATTGGAATCAACTAACTTATTTGTACTATGATCTTATGTTTTTAGACTAGAGGAAATAAAAGCGTTTTCACTATAATATTATTGTACTGCAAAATACTAGGTTGAACAGACTGCATCAGTGTGGAACCAATATTTTGCCTATAGAAGCGTTTATCGTTTCTATAAATTTAAACAGAGGAGCTGTGACCATGAAGGCAACATCCAAGAAGCGCATAGCCATTGCATTAGCATCTGTCTTAACTCTCGGTACATTTATCCCTAATGCTGCGATCGTACAAGCTGGAGGAGACACCCTGCCGCCTCGTCAAGGGGAACAAGGCTTTAAAGGGACAAATCAGCCGGTGTATCATGGGTATCGGAAGCAGAATATTTTAGATTGGACACCTCAATCTGATGAGTATTATGAATTTATGAGAGCAGAAGTTCCACTTCAGCAGCGAAATGAACCCTTTAAACCAACTCAGGCTAACCCTATGCTGGACCAAGAAGTACAAAGCTTGGCTTTAACAGGGGACTATGGAAATGAATTTTTTAATCCGACTATTTATAATGATCAATTCTCTCAATATTTGTTCAATTTCTGGCAGTATGTAGATTATACTGCTTCATGGCATGGAGTTGTAACTAACCCGACGCCAGACACTTTATTTAATCCAGAAGCCGATTGGTGGCAGCGAGAATATGAGTTTGGAATCTTAAATATCCCAAACCCGGCTTATACGAATGCTGCGCATAAGAACGGAGTTAAATCTCTGGGATGTATCTTCTTCCCAAGATCCGAGCATACGGATGACTATATTTATAAGGATGAGAATGGACGTTTCCCATTGGCCGACAAATTTGTTGAAATGGCCAAGTATTACGGCTTCGACGGTTATTTTGTGAATGCGGAAGAAACGCTTCCTGCAGACTTTATGCCGGTATATGAAGAGTTTATTCGTGCGATGACTTCACAAGGTATTTATGTGCAAGTGTATGCGTCTAACCGCTATGGACAATACAACCAGAGCACATGGGGGAAAATTGACTACGCAAACAAGACAGCCAAAGAGTTCAGCAACTGGATCAAAGACCCTAGTGATGAGACGATCGCAGCCCACTCGCTGTACATGAATCCTGATCCAAGCAAAGCTATGGTTGACAGTTCAGTTGCGACGATGGAGTCACTTGGTTTGGATGCTAGAAATACGGTGTTTAATACGCTTGAAGCTGGTCAAACTGGATTTAGCGGCACCCGTGGATCATTGTACAATACATACGATGAGAATCTCGTACCTAGAACGGGCATCGCGACTTTAGGTAGTTCTACCGTATTTGAACATCTGGACGAGCAGCTATTTGGTCATTCGGGACCGAATAAATATTCGGAAAATAGACGTGGAAACCCAGATTACTACAAATATATCACAGCGAGAGAAAGAGCATGGTGGTCTGGTTCGGCAAATGACCCGACATATAACGAAGGTAAAGGCACATTGGATTCAGCCAATTTGACGCATGACCAACTGTTGGATGCGGTGCTGAACGCGACTCCAGATCCTGTTCAAACAGCCAATGATCCCGAACGCGGCAAGCCAAACGCAGGCAAACAGTATAAGACTTGGCCAGGCATGGCAGCGTATATCTCGGAACGATCGGTTATTGATGGCTCGAATTTCTCCACCAACTTTAATACCGGACATGGTATGCAGTATTTTGTAGATGGACAAGTTTCGAATGATCATGAATGGTCGAATATTAACATTCAAGATATTCTTCCAACTTGGCAATGGCGAATTGACACAGAAGGCACTCGCTTAAATGTGGACTATGACTATGGCACGAAATATAGCTCAGGACACGATTATACATCGGTTGGCGGATTCAACGGTGGCAGCTCGTTGGTCGTGTACGGTGATCTGGATGCGGCGAACTTCGTAGATCTATACAAAACGAAGCTAGATATTAAACCTTCTTCGAAGTTAAACATTACTTATCAGAAACCATCCGCAACCGATGCAAGCAGCGTTAAAGTCGGATTAATATTTGAAGATGATCCTTCCAACGTGGTATATGTGGATATTCCAAGCGGCGCGAACAAGAAGACAAACGGCTGGGAGCAAAAGAACATCAGCTTGTCCGCATATGCTGGCAGAACATTAGCTGCATTCGGTCTGTCCTTTACACCGGAAAATGGCACAATTCAAGATTATCAATTTAACGTCGGTGAGATCACGATTACAGATAATCACTTAGCGAAACCGAAAGCGCCGACCGGCCTGAAGATTGATAAATCCTTTGACACTTCGGAGATGTATATTTCTTGGGATTTAGAGGACTACAGTAAAGTTCAAAAGTACAATGTGTATGCGAAATATGAAGACGGCAAGAAAGTATTCCTTGGCGGAACCTATGATGATGTGTACTATATCAAGGACTTATACAATCCTAAAGGTACCGTTGAGATCTTGGTTACTGCCGTTGGTGCAGATGGACGTGAAGGCCAGCCAGCTGTAGTGAAGAAGGACTTTACAAACATTGTAAACGGCATTACGACCCAAGAGAAGGAAGGATCAATTGCACTTTCCTGGAAAACACCTAATGTGAAGCATGAGAAAGTAAGAGTAGATGTGAGCTCTAACTACTCACATGACGGTGTTCAGACAGCTACTTTGGATAAAGGAACTACATCCGCTGAAATTAAAGTTCCATATACCGATGGCAGCGCGTATACAGCAAGAATCTCGCTGTTGGATAAGAAGGGTAATGTGATCACTTATACGGATGTTACTGGTGTGTTGGTAGATAACCATTCCGATGTATATGAAGGCGTTGCAACCTTGAAGGGCTCTTATGTGAAACTTTCGGGTCCTACCTCAGATGACTGGTGGCATCTGTATGCCTCACAGAATGGTAAGCCGATTACCTTTAAAGATAACCGAGCTTATGCGATTCGAGGCGTTGATGATTTGACCCAGCTCAAGGTTGTGGGCAGCTCAGGTGTGATCGAAGTGGTGCTGGAGGACTTCAATGGAAACAAGTCTGAGCCAGTGCAGATTACTTTTGGTAAGTAAACTGTTAAGCTATTACTCGGTTAACTGAACATTTCCAAAACAAAAGCATCTCTTGAAGATGAAATAATTGTTGTTAGAACCAGTAGAAACGAATTACCTTGTTTCTACTGGTTCTTTTATTATGAGCATTTTGCATTACTCGCCGCTTCTCATGGAGAGGAGATAACAGGGAAAACCCTCCTACGCAGCCTATCCGGCTGGCTTGCGGCACTCTGCGGATGAGATAACAGGGAATTTCCCCGTTACAGCACTTGCGACCTTTCATGGAGATGAGATAACGGGGAAAAACCCTCTTACGCAGCCAATCTGGCTGGCTTGCTACACCCCGCGGAAGAGATAGCAGGGAAATTCCCCGTTACAGCGCTCGTCCCCACTCATGAGAGAGTAGATAACGGGGAAAAACCCTCTTTCGGAGCAAATCCGGCTGGCTCGCTCCGCTCTGCGAATGAGATAACAGGGAATTTCCCCGTTACAGCGCTCACCCCACTCATGAGAGAGTAGATAACGGGTAAATTCCCTCTTTCACAGCCCATCCAGCTTGCTCATATTTAAGAGACTTCACCACAAGTTAAACGACTACAATTCTCCATGCCCGAAGTACATGCTTCCATATGTACAAGTCGAAAACGTCGATATAATTGAAATGAAGGAAAGGGCTTTCAACTATTCATTATCCTAGACACCGCATGTTTGTTTATACCAACAATCGGAGGAGGTGTATGACAGGGTAACGAGCTTCATTCAGATCGAGAGAGAATGGAGAAAGTCTATTTCGAACCACTAGATTCTAACCACCATAAGGAAAGCCTTCAGAAACCTTCGTTATACTTATCGATCTCCTGCAAGTGAGTCAGTCTACAATGCAATCCCACCTGAATTCCATGAATCACCGAACATCTCGTCCTCTATTAATCTCTTAATTCTCAGCATTAACAGGTGTTAGCATACTAATCTGCAAACAGGCTCATTTCTTCGCAATTGATCATGATCACGATGTATATCCATTTACTCTGTTGTTACGTGTTTGGCCTTTATGGGTTGTTTACCAGCAAGCTATATGGAAGAAACAAACGGAGGTGTTTACTGATCATGCGTTTCAAGAAATTTACCATGGTCCTTCTATGCTTACTACTTCTGATGACAAGCGTTTCAACGGCTTCGGCGGACACAGCGGATAAGAAGCCGGTCCCTGAGCCAAGAAACTTAGCCGCAGGTTTACCTTATGTATTGTCTGAAGCGCCTCACAGCGCTTACTCTGACAGCGGCAATGAATTAACGGACGGTAAATATGGCAGCTTAGAGTTCTGGGATCAGAATTGGCAAGGACATGCCAGAGGGAAGACCCGCACTGTAACGTTTGACCTGGGCGAGAACAAATCAATCAGCCGCATCAAAGCCCACTTCTTGCACGACACTGCCCCAGGCATCATGCTGCCGATGGACGTGTCCTATTACGTTTCGATGGACGGAGAGAACTGGGGACTCCTCTCACATGTCGGTGCTGACACTGCTTTTTGGAAATGGTCACCACCTAAATTGCATGATTTTATATGGGACGGGTCAACCGATGGATTGCCTCGCGGGAACCCACATGCGACCATGGCATATGCACGGTATGTTAAGGTAACTTTCACAATGGAGATGTTTGTTTTTATAGATGAGATTGAAATTATGGGAGTTGACGGCAAAGTTCAAGGCGCCAATCCTGTTCCACCAGACCATACGGCGTATTTGAAGCCAGGACAAGCCACAGGCGGCATTCATGACTTGGTTCTCATCCCTAACAGTTATTATCCAGACAACATGGGCGACTGGACCAAAGAAGAATTGATCCCTTATATCAGTTATGTCGATAGTAACGGCGAACCGCAGGATTGGTTCTACGACGGGCTGCTGTTCTGCCCGAACTATGCGCCGTCCTACCGCAAATTTGCGACAGATCCGCCAGCAAACAAGAGCGACTGGCAGTGGTACGCCGACAAAACATTTGCCGCGGGCGGAGATTTGCAGAATCTGAACGAGGCGGTCAAGGAAGTCGGGGCGAAGCTCGGTCAGCCGAATCATAAGGTAAACGTTGTGCTGACGATCCCGTATCCGGTTGAATCGCAAACGGACTTCGGCGATGTCGACGGCGACGGAATTTCGGAAAACTTCAATTCGGAAGCCATTGGCGTCGATGCGGCGTACAACAATAAGCTGAAAACGATACAATGGCATGTAGACGACCTTATGAAGAAGTGGAATGACAGCAATTTTTCCCACCTGAATCTTAGCGGATTATATTGGTTGAACGAAAACGTCGAACCATCCACACCGAGGGAAAAGGACTTGATCCGTGCGACAAGCGATATCGTTCACCAGCTGAATCTGAAGTTTTTCTGGATTCCTTATTTCCAATCTAATTCCGTCTTCGAATGGAAAGAGTTAGGCTTTGATGCCGCTGCGTTGCAACCTAACCATTTCTTCTTCCAACATGGAGAATACCGTATTCAAGATACAGCGGAGCGTATCAAACAATATGGAATGGGCTTCGAAATGGAAACCGACGAGGACATGAACAAAAGCTACGGGCTCCGACAGAAATATGCGGAATATTTGAATGGCGGAGTGGATTATGGTTATATGCACAATACATTCAAGGCATATTACCAGGGAATTCTTGCGCTGTATAATGCTTCGCAAAGTAAAGACCCGGATGTGCGCGATAACTATGAATGGATGTACCAGTTCGTTAAAGGGACCTATACGAAGCACCAGGGCGGACCTGCCGACGGCTCGAAGAATTTGGTTGCGGGTATGAGCTATACGATTTCAGCTCCTGCATCGGAGGGGTATCCTGATTCCGGGCAAGAACTTACGGATGGCTTCTTCGGCGGAACCGATATGTTCGACTGGAAATATCAAGGCCATGTAAACGGAGGCTCAAGGGATGTTGTGTTCGATCTCGGCGCCGAGAAGTCGATTGGCATGGTACGCGCTGACTTCTTCGAATATGGCGATGCCGCGATTCTGTTCCCTGAGAAGATATCCGTATCCGTATCCGATGACGGACAGACGTGGATTCCGGTTGGCGAAGCGAACACGATATACCCTCCGGGGACGTTTATGAAAACAAGCCAGACGCAAATGTACGTATGGAACGGAAGCAAGGTAGGAATACCTGGGCATCCTGGCGCGGCCAAGGCGTATGCTAGGTACGTGAAAGTAACGTTCCCGGTGGAGCGGTTTGTATTCCTCGATGAAATTGAAGTGTATGGTCTCGACGGCAAAACAGAGGATGCAGTAAAGCTACCATAAGCTAATCTACCAATAAACGCTATAAAGCCACATGTGAGTGTAACAACTCCATGTGGCTTTTCTTTTTTTCATATTTTAAGAGGGAGCGCTTTCGTTATTTGGAAATGTTTGATATTGTGGAATAAAAGCAAGCCATAAGGTTGATATATACTATTCATCCATATCTTTGAAACTAGAGACCTCCAAGGCAAGGTGGATGCGATGACGTTAAAGGTAAGAATTTTTATTATCTTTCTATTAGGCTCGTTAATTCCTTTAATATGTATCAGCATGATCTCTTACTTTACGATCAACTCGATTCTAGCCAATAAGATTGAAACAGGGATCAGGAGCAATCTGAAGCAGGTATCTCTATCATTAGAGAATTCAATCAACAGCCTAAACCATATATCTCAACAATTTGCTTATGAAGGCACGATCGTAAGAGAGCTTGAAGAGCTCATGCGGACCGAGGAGCCTTTTCATCGGATGAAGCTGCAGCACCAGTTCATGAGCAAGCTGAACTTAATCACCTTTACGAATCCAGATGTCGGATTGACGTTGTATTATTTTAAGAATGATAAAACGTACCGGTTCGAAAATCTGCCTGTGAAATATAGCTTCTCACCTGAGAAGCAGCCTCTTTTCGCTCAATTTTACGGAATTTCCTATTACGGACCTCATGAAAGCTTTAATCGACTGGATAACAAATATGTACTATCAGCATTACGAAAAGTAGATTACCCAGAACGCAATGATGTGTACGTATATATTGAAATGGGACTGCGATTGGTACAGGATATGCTGGATAACGATCAATCCAAAAATAGTATTTCCCATGTCATCTTAGATAGCAATGGGAGAATCTCCTATAGCGAAGTACCGAATTTGTTCAGGAATGGCAAAACGTATCCCGAATTTTCAAATGGAGATACTTCAGGCTATAACAACGGCCATTACTGGTATAAGCAGGAAAGCGCTCAAGGCTGGAGTGTCGTTTCAGTCGTTGCAGAAGAAGACTTCAATAAAGAGAAAAATCGCTGGATTATCCAGATAACGTTGTTCACGCTAATCTTTATTGTCATAACGCTATTGCTGGCATGGCTAATGTGGAAGATGGTGTACAGGCCGCTCAACCAGTTCCAGACGGAAATTAAAACGATCACACATGCCCAATCCCAAACTAATGTTGAACAGACGAATATACCTGAATTTGACTTTTTGCTGCGACAATTTCAGAACATGAAGGAACAAATCTGGGAATTGTTCAATGAGATAAAGGGGAAAGAGAAACAGCGGGTTGATCTTGAGGTGGAAAAGCTGCTGTACCAGATTAACCCCCATTTCTTGATGAATACGCTCGATACCGCACACTGGCTGGCGGTCATGAACGGACAGCATGAAATCGATCGTCTGGTGCAATCTTTGAATAAATTACTCTATTACAATCTAGGTAAATTAGGTCGACCATCAACCATAGAAGAAGAAATCGATGCGATCAAGCAGTATTTGGTGTTACAGCAAATTCGATATGACTTTAAATTTGACGTTCGAATCCATGTGGATGAGGATGTGCTGAAAAAGCAGGTCCCGCGATTCATCCTGCAGCCGCTCGTTGAAAATTCACTGTATCATGGTTTGAATGATGACGGGCATATAATAGTAGATGTCAGGTTGAAGGATGGCATTGAGATCGCTATTCATGATAACGGCATGGGAATATCCGAAGAGTCGATTCATAAATTGCTGAACAATACGACCGCTGAACATCAAAAGGTTGGAATGGGAATCGGAATGAATTATGTCAAACGCACAATAGAGTCTCAATATGAAGGGAAAGCAAAGCTGGAAATAAAAAGCGAGATTGGGAAGGGAACGAGCATCTATTTAACTTTTCCGATTGAAGAGGTGAGCATACAACATGATTAAAGTGCTTGTCGTAGATGACGACAAATTGGTCCGCAAAGGGCTCATTTCGATGATGCCTTGGCAAGATTTCAACATGCAGGTCGTTGGCGAAGCGAACAATGGGGAGAAAGCATTGGAGCTTCTGGAAGCACAAGAGGTTGATTTATTGTTAACCGATCTAGCTATGCCTGTCATGTCCGGAATTGAATTGATGAGAATCGTCCGTAAAAGGTACCCGGAGATCCATATCGTCGTTTTGACCTTACATCAAGATTTTGAATATATACAAGAAGCGCTCCGCATAGGGGCCATAGATTATATAGCGAAGGTCGAGCTCGAGAAAGAACAATTAGAGGAAGTCCTGGGAAGGATCGAAGGCCGGATTCGTGAGCAGACGATTAAACGTTGTCAGAGTGAATCAGAATCACGGCTATTCAACGAGGGATGCGCAGTTTTTTGTTTAGACAGTGTTTCCTGCAGCCAGTTGAGCAAAGATCTAAAGTTTCCCGAAAATGTAAGCGTGATCGAAGTGGATCGAGGCAGTTGGCTGTTATTTTCCAAAGAAGGTGATGATCGTCATCTCGTTCAACAAGTACATAGCAGAGTGAAACCATTGGAAAACGCTATGTTGATTGAACTGGCTGATATAAAAGGACTGTCACGGAACGAAGTAGAGCGATGGATTAGGGATTATAGAGAAAGAGAATTGTTCTATGACTACCATCCGGACAACAAAATCATAAACATATGCATTCACAGAAGATATCAACAACAGCCCGAACCGCATGACGAGAGTCTAGAAGCATTGAAGAAGTTGCTGCTTTCTTCGAAGTGGATGTTTAATGATTATTTGTTCCATAAACTCGTTCGTAAATTAAAGGTATTCCGACTGCCGCAAGCCAAGCTCATTGGACTCTTGTATGCCTTTGTAAGTGAGTGGAACCGTTCTTTTTCTCAAACCGTGCTAGGGGAAATAAAGCTGATCGAGCCTATTCATTCCTGGTTCCAAATTGAGCTATGGATGGAGGAAGTTCGCAGATTGATTCAGAATGCAGCGGATAAAACCAGCTACTCGCAGGAAATCATCGATTGCATTCTTAAAGCGGAGCAAATGATGTGGTCTGAAATGGATCAACAGTTGACTGCCGCAGAAGTGGCTAAACGAATGAATATAAGCCGAAGCTATTTCAGCCAATGCTTTAAAGATATTATCGGGAATACGTTTAATGATCATATCCGAATGATTCGAGTGGAGAAGGCGAAACAGTATTTGCTCTGTACGAACAAAACCATTCAATGGATTGCAGAACAGACGGGGTACATGGATGAAAAGTATTTTAGCCGTACCTTTCGAGAGCTTACGGGCGTGCTTCCAAGCGAATACCGGCTTAATAAACGTTCAAACATATAAATAACACCGAACTAAAGAGGAGATCAAATGCAGACCAAAAGCGTCAAGATAGTCATTATCGTATTGTTGATATTGATATCTGCTTGTGGCAGATCAAGTACGCATCATTCCGTTTCTATGACGGAAAGTGAGGAATATCTTCCATTCGGTAAATACGAGGAACCCGTTACATTAAGTGTCGGAATGGGGGTAGACCCTAATTTTAAATCTTACATGGGGGATACTCCGGCTAATAATCCTTGGGTTGAGGCTATAAAAGATACGTTAAATGTAAATATCAAAGTCGATTGGATCGTCACCAATCAGAATATGAAGCAGAAGATGGACTTGGCGATTACGAGCAATACGCTGCCGGATGCGATGGTCGTCTCTCAATTCCAACTCAACCAAATGGTCAAGGCCGATGAGCTTGCGGATTTGACGGAGATTTATGATGAGTATGCATCGCCTGTCATGAAAAGTATTATTGACAGCACAAACGGGGATGCGCTGGAACAGGCCACTTTCAACGGTAAATTGCTTGCTCTTCCATCCGTAAGTGCTGAGGATATCAGCATGATGTGGATACGCAAGGACTGGCTGGATCGACTCGGGCTTCAGCCTCCCACAACAATGGATGAATTGGAAGGAATAGCGAGGGCATTTGTTGAGCAAGACCCTGATAGCAATGGAAGAGCGGATACGGCAGGGATCGTCACGGGCGCTGCTCTCTATGATGATTATCATGCCGGTCCTGATAGCTTTAATTTAGATCCTATCTTTTCCGCTTATAACGCTTACCCAGGTTTTTGGCTGAATGATGCTGAAGGCAACCTAGTCTATGGGTCGATCCAGCCGGAGACGAAGGAAGCGCTTGCCAAGTTGCGCGATCTGTACGCCAACAAACTGATCTATCAGGAGATAGGTATTAGCGAATCCGTCGCAGAAGTCGTAATTGACGGTAAAGCTGGAATCTTTTTCGCTCCGTACACAGGAGGATATTGGCCGGTACCGGAAGCGTTGAAGAACAATCCAAGAGCAAACTGGCAAGCTTATGCTTTGCCTCTCGATGCGAATGGGAAGTATAGTGCCAAAGTGTTTCAGCCGACGAAATCGTTTGTTGTCGTTCGTAAAGGCTATAAGCATCCTGAGGCTGCTATTAAAGTAGCGAATCTTATTCTGAGAGACGAGTATAAATACGGGGTGGACTTCCAACCTCTTCGGATTTCCATGTCTATGCGTGATGAGATTTCTTTTTCAGTAGAAGCCTTGAATGATGTATTAACGGGAGTTCGCAAGAAAGAGGATTTCGCGGATAAAGTTACATATACACAGCTGCATAATGACTTGTATACCATAAGAAATACAAAATTGATGCCATTTGATCTTACGGATATCGAATACTGGTATACATGGGACAACAATTTCAAACGGGCTTATTCTCTGTTGGTAGGTGGAAGAAATCTGCTTGATCCGAAGCTGAACAAAATAAGCAGTGTTTATAATTCATATACGGAAACGATGGAAACCCAATGGCGGCATCTGTTGGACTCGGAAAAAGATGTGTTTACTCAGATCATTATGGGAGTCGCTCCGCTCGAAGCATTTGATGAATGGGTCATGGACTGGAAGGAGAAAGGCGGCGATCTCATTACGAGTGAAGTTGCAAAGGCGATAAAACAGGAATAATAGATAGAGCATCCAGCTTGGTTTAGGAAGCGGCCTTTACACGCTCGTCGATAAGCAACTTGTCGAGGGGAGGTGTTTAAAGGCCGCTTTTTCTCTAAAATCATATTTCTGCGGAGCTTCCAGACAATGGTGGACTAATGGTGGGTAAACAGGGTGAGTAATGCCGTCAGGATGAAGAACATCCTGGATACAACTCTGAAATCTACAGTCATTTATCTACCTTAACTAGCGACTACTTCCTAACCTAACAAATGGAACATTCACTATAATTTATATATGAAGACGCAACTACGAAGTATAAAAAGAAATGGAGGGTCAACATGAAAAGAAGAATTTCTTTATTGCTTTCATTTGTGTTACTTTTTTCACTTGTGTTGTCCGCTTGTTCATCAGATTCGAATGAAGCTGAACCCGAGAAGACGGATAAGACAGAAACCGTTACTCCAAAAGGGGAGGAGAAAGAAGGAGATAAGGCCGCTGAAGTCAACGGTACTGACGAAGATGGCAACGGAGTTGCGGATTGGCAAGAGAAGCCGATCGAATTGTTATTTGCGCATCGTTACTATGGCGAAAATGACGATACCAATCCGTTGTATCTAAACATCCGGAAGTTTGAAGAAAAGTATCCGAACATCAAAGTCGTTCGCGATCGTCAATTTGCTATTGAGCAAAGCGATACAGATGAGCTCGAAATCTTGACGGCAAGAGCGATGGAAGGAACGCTGCCTGATATATTCTATTCACCGCTTTCAGCTGAAGCGTACGATAGAGAGCTGACGTTAGATTTAACGCCTTTCCTTGAAGCTGACCCAGACTCCAAATGGATCTCTGATAATGCGAGAAGCATTATGAAAACGTATGACGGTAAAGAAACTTACGGGGTAGCTTGGATGTCCGTAGGACAATTCCCGGCTATTAACGTAAAGCTGTTAAAGGAAAATAATATCGCGATTCCACCATATAACTGGACTTATGAAGATTATGAGCATTTGCGTGCGGAAGTAGCGAAGCTCACTCCTAATAAGCCGATCTTCCCTGGAATGATCGACTTTATCGAGATCGGGCCGCACTACTTTGACAGTGTTCCAAACGGTTGGAAAGGGTTCAATACTGATACTCGGAAATTTGATTATACCGATAGCAAACGATTTGGCGAATGGCTCAATCTGGTTTCCAATGAAGGCAAGGAAGGACTTCACTTCTATGACCTGCCTGAGGCAGAAAGAAAGAAAAAGGTTGGAGAATTAAGCTGGTCTTGGGGTGACGGATTAGAAGCAGTCGGAAACGTGTGGTTGTATGGGCTGAGTTCAGATGTGAATGAATTGATCAAAACACGAAAAATGGAAATCGATATCTACCCAATGCCGAAAGCCCCTGAGGGCGGCACAACCGCTATCCGCGCTTACTATGACACGATGAGTATATCCAGCGCATTGGCGGAGGATCCGGTAAAGGCAGAAGCAGCATTCCAGTTAATAAAATGGCTGACATACAGTGAAGAAGGGTTGAAGTCCCGCTGGGCATTGATTGATGAATATAGCAATCTCCCAGAGGATGCGCCGTTAAGAGCGGAAGATCGATTGATGGACTTTATCATGGGCTGGCCGATTACAACCAATCCTGAAGTCTTGAAGCATCATCCTCTCGTTAAGGGATTCCCAGAAGGCAGCAGTTTGGCCATGTTTAATTTCAAAGCGTTCCAAAATGTAGATTTCCAACAGATGCTCTCTAATGCTGTGGCCTTCCCAAGAAACATTCCTGCTGTAGTTAAGGCCTACGAAACATTAAATCCGTGGGAAATTAGAAACGACATCAGAGATGAAGGTAAAAAGTACAGCGATATTGCTCCTGAATGGGACGCATTGTTGAATAAGACACTTGATGATTACTTGAGTGAATACAATAGTAAATAATTTAAGATGAACAATCAATAGTTTCTATTTGAAGATCATTCATTTAGAAACTATTGATTTATTATCAGAAAATTTGGCTTATTTCGAAAAATTGATTCTGTTAGGTTGTGATCAAGTGACGACAAAAAAGAAACTTGTGTATTTTACTGCAGGTCTATTCCTGATCGTAATTGTAGTCGGTTTATTTGTCGGCGGCAATTACATGAAGAAGGACGGCTCTGGAAAAGAGCTATCCAAGGCCGATTATGAACGCAGTGTCGCAGTTGTCGAAGCGTATATCGATAAATACGATGAGGAAAGCAATTACTACAGTGTCTTTAAGAAATGGGAACAAGAGAAGGTGCCCGTTCCGGATCGGAATTACAACATTCTAGCTGCACAAATGAGCGGCGGCCAAGTATACAGTAATGCAAAAAGCGATGGATATGGCGGCGATGTAGTCTATCTCGCACCCAAAGATATCTTAACTTTTGATGTAGATGTTTCTGAGCAAGGGCTGTATGAAATATGGCTTGATTACAACATCACAGGTAAAACTTCATTGATGCCTGAGCTTGATGTCGATGTGAACGGCAAGAATCAGTACAACGAGATGAACGAAGTTAGGCTCGCGATGGATTGGCAGATAGAAGCGGCTGGCTATAAGGTTGACCGTTATGGCGATGAATTGACACCGAAGTCGGAGCTAGTGTCGAAGTGGAAGCAAGAAGGCTTGGCTGATCCTAACTTCTTCTTCTCCGAGCCGCTGAAGTTTCATTTGAACAAAGGAAAAAACACAATCAGCATCACACTGAACGAAGGTTATATTCTAATCGGTAAAGTGGAGCTTAAGAATACGTTAGCCTCCCCAGCGACATATGAAGAATACCGCACGATAAAAAGGGGAACGGAAAAGGGCTCCAACGACCTCGTTACGATCGAGGCTGAAGATGTTTCTCACAAGAGCAGACAAAGTATTCGAACCAAATATGTCAGAGATCCACAAGTTACGCCTTATTCCTACAAACATCGAGTGATGAATGTATTGGACGGCTATTCATTCGGTGAAAGTGGAGACCAGGTATCTTATCAATTTGCTGTAAATGAAAGCGGATACTATAATCTAACGTTCAAATATTCACAAAATACCAATAATGGGATGCCGACAAACAGAAGGATTGAAATTGATGGGGAAGTCCCGTTCAAAGAGCTGGAGAACTATTCATTTGACTATTCAAGCGGCTGGAAGAATGAAACGCTGCAGAATGAAGATGGGGAACCCTATCAAATTTACTTGGAAAAGGGCGATCATACCCTAACGCTATCTATATACAACTCGGATATGAGAGACATCTATCATGAACTGCTTAAGACATTGAAAATTATCGATTCTACAGCTCAAGAAGTGCATCGGTTAACCGGCGGCCTTGTCGACAAAGAACGGAAGTGGAAGATCGAAAAATACATCCCTGAGATAACCACTTATTTGCAAGTGATCGCAGGTAATATCCACGAACAAAAAATAGCTTTGATTGAACAGACCAAGACGGATGATTTGCCGATCATTTCAGAACTGGAGCTTGCTGAGGATCTCATCCGTGATTTTATCGAAGATCCGGAAGACCTGCCGCATTATATGAGCAGATTTAATGAAGGGCAATCATCGGCATACGGCAAGATTAAAACGATACTTCCTATGCTGATCTATAATCCGATGCACCTAGACAAGATATACATCCATGATGGGGGCGAGCTCCCTGCGCCTCAAGCCGGTATGATAACCAGCGTTATGGAAAGTACAAAAGCGTTCTTCTATTCCTTTACGAATCCTAGATATGCAAGCGCTGCGAAAATAGACGATGACACGGTTGATGTATGGGTGAATCAGTCCCGACTGTATGTCGAAATCATGCAGCGGATGATTGACGAAGGGTTTACGCCTGAAACGGGAATCAAAGTCAAATTGTCTCTCCTGCCGGATGAGAACAAGATTGTGTTATCGAATGCGGCGAACAGCACACCTGATGCAGCCTTAGGGGTCAGCCATGGAAAACCTTTCGAGCTGGCGCTCAGGGGTATTATCGAAAACTTAAGAACGTATGATGGATTCTACGATTTGGCTGAACAATTCAATCCCAGCACATTCGTACCCTTCATATATGACGATGGTGTGTATGCTATCCCGGAAACACAAGGCGTCAAATTATTATTTTACCGCAAAGATATCTTGAAGTTCATTGGAGAAGAACCGCCGCAAACATGGGAAGATGTCACCAGCCTCGTTCCTATGCTGCAAAAGTATGATATGAACTTCTATACGCCGCTGGGCTCGGATAGTGCATACAAGGGATTTGACGTTACCCAGCCGTTCATTTATCAATTTGGCGGGAACTTGTATGACTCTACTGGAAGTAAGACGGTAATTAACAAAGACGGAGCCTATCAGGCATTTGAATTTATGACAGACCTCTTTACGGTGTATAACATCCCGATCACAACCTCGGAATTTTTCCAGAGCTTTAGAGACGGAAAGACGCCGGTCGGTATCGGTGACGCGAATACCTATATTCAATTAAAGTACGCTGCTCCTGAGCTTGCCGGACAGTGGGGGATACTTCCGATACCTGGTGTTAAAAATGCAGACGGAGTTATTGAACGCTGGGATCCAACCTACGGAAGCACAAGTATCATCTTCAAGAGCAGCGACAAAAAAGAAGCAGCATGGGAATTTATCAAGTGGTGGGCAAGCGCCGAGACACAAAGCGCGTTCTCCTATAACATTCAAGCGACTCTGGGAGATAAATTCTTATACATGACGGCAAACGTTGAAGGGTTTGAAAAGAGCGCATGGCCTGCCGACTCTAAAGACGTGATCTTGGAGCAATGGAAATGGATTCAAGCAACTGGAAAAGTTCCTGGAGATTATGTGCTGGAACGTGAAATCAGCAATGCATGGAACAAAGTGGTGTTCGACAAACAAAACCCGCGAAGTGCAATCGACAATGCCGTCAAAACCGTCAACAGGGAATTGGAACGAAAATTGAAAGAGTTTGGCTATATCGAGAATGGGAAATTGATCAAACCTTACGTTGTTCCAACGATCGAAAATGTAGAGAATTGGGTGAGAATCAATGGAAAGT
This sequence comes from Paenibacillus marinisediminis, assembly GCF_054343325.1. Classification (NCBI taxonomy): domain Bacteria; kingdom Bacillati; phylum Bacillota; class Bacilli; order Caryophanales; family Paenibacillaceae; genus Paenibacillus; species Paenibacillus marinisediminis. The sequence continues at coordinate 46,083 of NZ_JBTGUH010000005.1, read as the reverse complement.
AACGTTAGGATAAACGTCGAGGTAAACCGGCAAACGAAAAAAAGATTTTATAAACTGACAGATTCTCCTTATCTATTTATCTTTCCGTATGCTGCGTTCTTTACGCTGCTGATCGTTTTACCGGTAGCTGTTGCGGCGGGGTTATCTTTAACTTATTTTAACACGGTTGAGTTTCCAAAATTTGTCGGATTCCAAAATTTCATCGATCTATTCACAAGCGATACGGTATTTTTGCAGCATGCCGTGTCCAATACATTGTTATATTCCGTCATTGTAGGACCTATCGGATATATGCTGGCGTTCTTGCTGGCTTGGATGCTATCGCAAGTTCCCCATCGAATCAGAACCATCTATACCGTCATTATTTATTCTCCTTCGGTTACGGGGCCTGTCATGATGGGGATTGTATGGAGGGTACTGTTCAGCGGAGACCGCACAGGCTACTTAAACTATTGGCTCCTAGATATGGGCATTATTTCGGAGCCGCTGCAATGGTTGAAATCACCGGAGCTGCTGGTTCCGATCATGATCTTTATCGGACTGTGGGGGAGCATGGGTGTAGGATTTCTGGCTATGCTGGCAGGCTTGCTAAACATTGATAAAGCGTTATATGAAGCTGCCTATATCGACGGTATTCGAAACCGTTGGCAGGAAATCTTCTTTATCACGATTCCATCGATGAAGCCCCAGATGCTATTCGGAGCGGTCATGGCTATCATCGGTACCTTTAACGCATCGGGGGTCGCGGCAACACTCAGCGGTGGTTCACCTCCACCGCAGTATGCCGGATGGTTGATCGTCGACCATGCTAACGACTTTGGATTCGTTCGTTACGAGATGGGATATGCATCTGCAGTCACTATTGTTCTGTTGTGCATCGTTATTTTATTCAATAGAATCAGCTACAAATTGTTTGGCGACAAGGATTAGTCGCACTATTTCCCATTAGCGTGGTGAGAAGAATGGTCAAGATTAACCCGAGTAAACTTCATAAGGATCAATTAGGCTTTCATGTGTTTTTAATTCTGATGAGTATTTTCATGGGGCTTCCCATCATCTTTATCGTGAATCATGCTTTCAAGCCGTTCACTGAGCTGTTCGCGTATCCGCCAAGGTTTTTCGTTCAGAATCCGACGCTTGAGAATTTCCGCCTGTTATTTCAATTCTCATCGGAATCGGGAATACCGGCTTCCAGATACTTGTTCAACAGCTTAGTTACAACGACCGCGGTTATTCTGCTTACCTTGCTTATTAGCTCACTAGCGGCTTTCGCATTGTCGAAGCTGAAATTCAAAGGTAAGGACACCTTTAATAAGGTCAATACGTTGTCGTTGATGCTCGTTCCAGTAGCGGTTGCAATTCCTCGATTCTTAATTATTGAGAAGCTGGGGATATACAATACGTATCTCGCTCACATCATTCCGATGCTGGCGATGCCGATCGGGATCTTCTTGATCAAGCAATTTATGGATCAAGTTCCGGACGATCTGATCGAGGCTTCCAAGATGGATGGGGCAGGGAATTGGCGAGTTTATTGGAATGTGATGTTACCGCTTGTCAAGCCGGCTCTAGTTACGGTTGCGATTCTAACTTTCCAGGCAAGCTGGGGCAATGGCGAGAGTTCGTCCGTCTTTATGGATGACGAGTCCTTGCGGACGCTACCGTTCTACTTGGGTACCTTAATCGGGTCGTCAGGCAATATTGTAGCCGGTGCGGGATTGTCTGCTGTGGCTGGATTGGTGATGTTTGTACCTAACTTGATATTATTTATTATTTTACAAAATAAAGTCATGGACTCCATGGCGCATACGGGGATTAAGTAATATGAGGAAAACACTGAAGTTTTTTACGTCATTTGTGCTTCTGTTCTTCTTTACGTATAATGCCTACGCTGCCGCCGAGGCTCCATACTTCACTTACACGAGTGACAGCGATGGCTTTACTCAGAAGACGCAGACTGCTTATACGCCGACCACGCAGATCAGCGTGATTAACGGTCAGAGGCTAGGGATGCCTGAGCATGTATTTGTTGATGATCAGGACTACGTCTATATTACGGACAGCGCCTTAAACAAAGTGTTTATCTTGGATCAAGATTTTCGCTTTTATAAAGAGCTGACCAGCGATAAGTTCTCAGCCATAAAAAGTACGTTCGTAACCGAACAGTACATCTATGTGGTGGATACGGCGAAGAATACGATTCTAATATTCGACAAGCCGTCTCATACGTTAGTTCAAGAGATCGGTAAACCAGACTCGCCGATCTTTAAGGAAGGCTATGAATTTACACCGACTCACGTCGCGGTTGATATCAGGGGCAATATTTATGTGAGAAGCACGGGTTCTGTAAACGGATTGATCATGTTAAACAGAGACGGGGAGTTTATTACCTTCTTCGGTGCTAACCCGCTGAATGTCCCTTTGCTGGACCAAGTGCGGTCCATCTTCCTGACAGAAGTACAGGAAGCGAAGATTCAGAAGGTATTCTCTGATGTGCCGAACAATCTTGCGATCGATAAGAAAGGCTTTATCTATACAGTTACTTCCTCGATCGAGACCAATCCGATCAAGAAGTTTAACGTATCGGGATCCAATTATTTTCCGGATCGTATCGTTGGATCATTTTCGATGGAGAGCGTGTGGATCGGCAAGCATAATAACGTGTTCTCCGTTAGTTCTGACGGTTGGATATTCGAGTACGACACGAATGGGAAGCTATTGTTTTTGTTTGGAGGGAAAGACTTCAACTCCAGCCGGTTAGGTCTCTTGAATCGACCTATAAGCATCGCGTCCAACTCTTCAGATGAACTAATAGTCGTTGATCAGGGCACGAAGCTGATTCAAAACTATCGCTCAACTGAATTCTCTGACGCCGTTCATAACGCAATGGATGCTTACCAAGACGGTGATTATGCAAAGAGTAGAGACCTTTGGAAGTATACGCTCCAATATAACTCGAAGTTTGACAAAGCCCGCATCGGTTTAGGTGATGCATTCCTCCGTGAAGGTGATACTGCTGGTGCCAGTGAGGAATTCGGCTATGCGAAATATAAGACGGGTATATCGGAAGCCTTTTATGAGATTCGCCAAGCATGGCTGCAAAACAACTTGAACATTGTGTTTGGTGCTCTCCTTGCCATCTTGCTTATTAGTTACACTCATAAAATATTAAATAAGCGCTATGCGTACGGTTCAAAGATAACCGGCAAGCTAAAAGCCTATGTGAAAAAGGTTAAGATCGTCGACGATTTACTCTATGTCTTTACTTTCTTGAAGCAGCCGCTGGAAGGATTCTATCAGATACAGTCTGAGAAAAGGGTTTCAAGGAAATCGTCAACCGTTATATACCTTTTGGTTGTCATCCTTTTCATCTTGCACAATAAGTACACCAATCCATTATTTGTACCCGAACAAGGATTTTATATTGTGTATGAATTATGGATCTTTATCGGGCTTGCCGCATTATGGATGGTGTCCAATTACTTAATCTGCTCCATCTCTGATGGTGAAGGGAAATTTAGGGATGTCTATAACGCTACGGCATACTCCTTGAGTCCAGTGCTTGTCATCATGCCGCTGCTCATTCTGTTCAGCAATGGATTAACGTTAGAGCAGTCGGTATTTTATCATTTGCCGATTCAGGCCATGTTGATCTGGGTCGCATTCCTAATGTTCTTTATGATCAAGGATATTCACAATTATGAGGTCGGTGAAACAATCGGCGTCATTTTTAGAAGCGTATTTACCATGCTGATTATCGGATTGTTCCTATTTGTCATCTATTCGATCGGCAGTCAGTTACTTGGTTTCGTGCAAGATGTGGTTACGGAGGCGAGCAAAAGATGGTTCTAAAAAAATACTTAAAATTCGGAATCGTATTTCTCATACTGGCAGCATTCGGTGTGAACTTCCTGTTGAGCGATGTCCAGGATGTTAAATATGGGATCGCTGCAGCAGAGAGCAACCCTAATAGCTTTGCTGTTAACGATACGCCGAACACATGTGCAATCAAAGCCTCCGCCGCAAAAATTCCGGCTACCTTCAAAAAGGTAGCCGACAATGAACAGTTGGAACTTTATCTTGAGGAAGAGACTGTTGCGATAGCGGTCAAGGATAAATGCAATGGGTATACCTGGTTCTCCTATGACGTCGGTATGGATATGAAAGGGGCAGGATACAGCGCTGATATGATCGCATACATCAAGTCGGGTATCTCCATCATAACCTACGACAAATTTACACCAGGTCGCAGAACGATACTGGGTGATCGGGCGGAAAAGTCATTTCAGCAAACAGAGGATGGATTTATCGCGTCGATTGATTTTGCGAAGGCTCAGATCAAATTTGATGTGGTTGTCACGCTGCAGCAAGGGGATGTAATTGTTAAAATCCCACGTGAGAGCATTCAGGAATATAACCCGAAGTTATGGAAGGCCGGCAACAACGATATTTCATTAAGCGAGATTATTGTGTATCCGTTCTTCGGAAGCACAACGCACAAAGAAGACGGATATATCGTCATTCCTGACGGATCCGGAGCGATTGTGAAGCTGGATGAAGTACCGAAGTACGCAACCGGATATTCAGCTCCTGTGTATGGCCAAGATCCAGGATATGAAGGCACTGCGGAGATGAATTCTAAAAGAATTACGGTAAAGCCTCTGGAAAGAGTGTCATTACCGATTTACGGAATTATTCATGATGTTGATCATGCCGGCGTGTTGGTCATCGCGGAAAACGGCTCTAGCTACGCGACCTACAATTATGAATCAAGGGACTTGCAATCCCAATATTATCAATCGTATTTCACGTATAACTACCGGACGGCATATGCCCAGTTCCAAAGCCGGGTTAAAAAAGATCAGAGTATCCTAGGTTTTCAGGAGCAGCCGAATAAATTTGAACTGGTCCAGCGTTATGTTTTTCTAAGCGACAAGCAAGCAAACTATGTCGGGGTAGCAAAAGGCTTCCGTGATTTCCTGGTCAAGAAAGACGGGTTGAAGAAAACCGAGCTTGCGCATGATAAGGTCCCGATGAGAATTGATTTTATTAATAACGAAATCACCTGGGGAACGCTGGGTATTGAAAATGTGCCGGCGACGAAGTATAAGCAAGCGCAAGAGATTGTGAAGACACTAGTAGATAAAGGTTACGATAATCTGAATGTGATATTCAAAACCTTCATCGCAGATGACTTTTCCTATCGTTTCGACGTCATGAGCAGCCTCGGCGGAAGCAAAGACTTTAAGGAAACGTTGGATTACTTCACCTCTAACCAGATTAAGTTTAGCTATTATGTTGATTATGCCCGATCCTATTTCGAAAAAACGAAATATACAGCGAGCAAAATGAACAGAAAAGATCTAGAAATGATAAATGATACTAAAGGGTTAATGAACTATTTGAATAACCCGAAATATTACAAGACTCTAGCCGAAAAAGATCTCGATGCTTATAAAAAGCATAACATTGGATCGCTGGCATTGGATGGATTCGGAACAGGTCTATTCACTCATTACGATCATGGAACCATTGGTTATTCGAACGAGGGAATGGCTTACACAGAAAATGTGCTGCAGGTTCTAAACGATAGCGGCATAGAAACTGGCATGTATCAGCCTGATGCTTATCTGTATAAATACATCAGCGATTATTACGACGCGCCGATCACTTCTTCGGAACTCATATTCATCGATGCTACCATTCCTTTGGTACCGCTTGTCTTGAGCGGTTATGCGGATATGTATTCACCGTACATGAATCTATCCTCCAACGATGCCGATACCATGCTGCGGTTAGTTGAATATGGAGTCTTTCCGTCCTTTGTATTAACAGGCGAGTCGACCTATGACATTAAATATACCGCATCTAATGATATCTTTACCTCGGAGTTGAAGTATTTAGAGGATCGTATCGATTATTATTACACCTCTATTCGTACAGCGTTGAGTGAGGTATTAGGCAGCGAAATGATCGATCATCGGATTATTGATGCCGGGGTGGTACTGGTTGAGTATGACAATGGCAAGAAGATACTCATCAATTACAACAGTTCGGATTATATCTACGAAGATGTGAAAATTAAATCAAAAGGGTTTGAGATTCTATGAAGACTATTACCGCTAAAGGTAATTCGGAAACAGGAAACGTTAAGCCCAAAAAAATTCGACTGAGCATGAGGAGTAAACAAGGCTTAACTGGCTTACTCTTCATCAGCCCTTGGATTTTCGGTTTCCTTGCATTTGTTGCATACCCGTTGTATCGGACCATCTTCATGAGCTTCAATAATGTTTCCTTTGGATTCAAAACGGGATGGAGATATAAATGGGTCGGACTGGACAATTACAGGAGAATATTGTTTGAAGATATCGACTTTGTCATCGAAGCTCAAAATTACTTTGTCAGCACACTGCTGTATGTTCCGGTCATTATAGCCTTATCGATCATTATCGCCGTACTGCTCAATCAAAAAATAAGAGGGAAGGCGTTTTATCGCCTGCTATTCTTCTTGCCCATCATTATTTTAAATGGTGAGCTGATGAAGAATATGAGCAGTTACGGAGGAATGTCGATCATTGAAAACCGTTTTATTCTGGAAATCATCTACACGGTAATTCCCTCTAAGGGTGTCGTATTGTTGATTGCCGACGTCTTTGAACTCATCGTTCAATTGTTGTGGTATAGCGCCATTCCGATTCTCATCTTCCTGGCGGCGCTGCAGAAGATCAGCAAGAGCTTGTACGAGGCGGCTTCAATCGACGGAGCCTCTCCGTGGACTTCTTTCTGGAAGATTACCTTGCCTACTATATATCCGTTGGTAGGTGTAAGCATGATTTATGTAATTGTATTCCTGGCCAATTTTGAAACGAACCCGATCAACTCCATTATTATGCAGTCCAAGTTCGACGGGTCCAGGCGAGAAGGGTATGCTTCCGCCCTTTCGATTCTGTACTCCTTTGTTCAGGTCGCACTTATATTCATCCTGTACTATACAACTCGCGTTAAGGACTCGAAGGGAAGGTGATCACATTGTCCAGCATGTTTCCACGTGTTAAGAAAGAAGCGAAAAAGCACATACCAACGTTAAAAAAGCATCTCTTGGGGATGCAGATAAGCGACGGTCTTGCCTATAAAGCAGCCACATATGCGATTCTCACGATCTTTGGGTTTGTGTTCTTATATCCGCTGCTTTACATGTTGTCGGCAAGCCTTATGTCTAACCTGGACCTGGTTGACAACAGTGTGGAGTGGATTCCATCCACTCTATATACACTGAACTATGAGTTGACATGGAATGCGCTCAAACTCCCGAACTCGTTCGTTACGACTGCTTTAGTAGCAGGCGCTTCGACAATAGGTGTCATTGTGTCTTCTGCGGTCATAGGCTACGGTTTGGCACGTTTCGAATTTAGAGGTAAGAGTATCGTGTTTGCCTTGCTGCTGTTTACCTACATCGTTCCAAAAACGCTGTTATTCATTCCTAGATTTCAGATTTTTACCGAGATGGGGCTGAAAGGGAATCTCGGGGCGCTTGTGGTGCCTGCATTAAGCGGTCAAGGAGAGCAAGCAGCACTCTTTATTCTGATCTTCTATCAGTTCTTCAAAATGATTCCGAAGTCGTTGGAGGAAGCCGCATATATCGATGGAGCAGGTGCCTTTAAGACGTTCTGGAAGATTGCGATCCCGATGGTTGGTCCGGCTTTTATTATCGTAGGGGTTTACGGATTCTCTATCTATTGGAATGAGACGTTCTTAACTTCCTTCTATTTGGATGGTAAGATTCAGACCGTTCCTATGCTGTTAGGAGAATTGGGCAATAATCTCAACGGAGCGATCAAAGCTAGCGGTGCGGGCGATATCAGCAAGAATCCGAACTTAAGCTATACGGAGGCCAAGGCCTTTGCAGGGACCCTCCTATCTATTCTTCCGCTAGCCATCATGTATCTAGTTGTACAAAGGTGGTTCGTAGAAAGTATCGACAAGACCGGTATCACCGGTGAGTAAAAACTTGCAGAGAGAGGTATCGCTTATATGTTAAAGGTAACGGTATGGAATGAGAATCGACATGAGCAGCATAATCCGGTTGTGGGTGAGATATACCCAGAAGGAATCCATGGCGCGATTGCGAGATTTCTAATAGAAGCAGGATTTGATGCGGGAACAGCTACTCTGGATGAACCCGAACACGGCCTAACCGATGAGGTGTTAAACCATACGGATGTGCTGATCTGGTGGGGACATCTTGCGCACGAAGAAGTGAAAGATGAAATTGTCAACAAAGTAAAGCAGCGCGTGCTGGATGGAATGGGATTGATCGTGCTTCACTCCGGTCATTTCTCCAAGATCTTCAAAGCATTAATGGGCACAAGCTGCGATCTAAAATGGCGCGAAGCGAATGAAACGGAACGTCTCTGGGTTGTGGCGCCGAGCCACCCGATTGCAGAAGGAATCGGCGAATATATCGAATTGGAAAAAGAAGAAATGTACGGCGAACATTTTGATATTCCGGCACCGGATGAGCTTGTTTTGGTGAGCTGGTTTGAAGGCGGCGAAATATTCCGAAGCGGCTGCACCTATACGCGCGGAAACGGAAAAGTATTTTATTTCAGACCGGGACATGAAACTTACCCGACATATCATAACCCAGAAATTCAACGTGTCATTGTGAATGCAGTTAGATGGGCTCAGCCTGTCAAGCGCAATCGCCCGGTATATGGTCATGCGCAGCCATTAGAACTCATTGCGGAGAAAGTGAACTGATATTTACATGAAGGTAAAGTTGCAATAGATTCTGACGGTGTTGGGGGGGACCTGACATGAATAAGTATCGAATCGGTCTGATCGGATTGGGAGGGATGGCTCAAGAGCATATTCGGCGGATGAATGCCGAAGGTCGTTTTGAGATCGTTGCAGTAAGCGATGTGAACGATGATGCGTTGGCCATTATTGGTGATCAGCTTGGAATCACCGCAGGCAAGCGTTATGTAAGCTTCTTGCGGTTGATAGAAGATCCTGACGTTGATGTCGTAGTATCCGTGACACCAAATAACGTCCATGCGGACATCATCCGTGCCTGCCTCCTGGCACGTAAACCGTTCTTAGCTGAGAAGCCGTTTACTCGAATATTTGAGGAGGCAGTACCGCTGTTGGAGCTGTACGAGCAGCAGCCGGTACCGGCCATGATTGGCTTTACCTACCGCTATACACCAGCTTTCCGGTATGCGCGGGAGCTCGTGCGAGATGGAAAGATAGGAGCAGTGAGCAGCTTCTCGGCTCAGTATTTGCAGGGATGGGGTGCACCGCAATATAACGTCCCTTATGTGTGGAGATTCGATAAGGATATTACCGGTACTGGAACGCTTGGCGATCTGGGATCGCATATGATCGATCTGGCGCGCTTTATCTTCGGAGAATTCGTGGAGCTGTCTGCACAGCTCTACACGATCGTACCAGAACGAATAGATCCTGTGAGCGGAAACATGGTCAAGATCGAGGTTGACGACTTCGCGAGTTTCCAAGCACGGATGACAGGAGACGTCTTAGGTGTCTTCCAGACAACGCGCAACGCCATCGGATCAGGCAATCAACACGAGATATCCATCTATGGAGATTGTGGTACGATTCACGCTTCAACGCTAGATCCGGATCAGCTCATCTGGATCCGCGAGGAAGCGCCAGGACAACTGGTGAAGATGACGCTCGAAGTACCGAATCATTGTAAGGTCAAGCAGTACGCGGATTTCTTGTCAATGCTTGATGGCTGCTGCACAGATGGACTTCCTGGTTTTATGGATGGCTATCGCAACCAAGAGGTGTTAGATGCTGTCATCAGGGCTAGTGAAGGGAAGGCCGTGATTCGCTTATAAAACAGGATGGGGGTGCCATAAACATGTTGTTTCATCGTAAGAAGTACGGCAGGTCCATGATCATTCTGCTGGGTTGCCTGATGCTCATGTCGGCGGGATGCAGCAAGCAAACCAGCATCAAAGCAGAAGAGGTGAAGGTTCAGAATATGGTGAAGTCGATCACGACAGACAAGGCAGCTTATGCACCGGGTAACCCGGTAAAATTCACATTGCAGATGAATCAACCCATAAGCGGGGCTAAACTGAATGTGCAGTATCGTCATCTGGATGAACTTATCGGGCAACAGGAGCTGCACCTGGAAGGAAACGAAGCAATTTGGGATTGGACGCCGCCTGAGGCGGACTTCAAAGGGTATATGGTCGAGGTGTTCCTTTCTGAAAAGGGCGAAGTAAAGGACCAATACAATATCGCGGTGGACGTCTCCTCCGACTGGAGCAAGTTCCCTCGTTATGGCTATCTGGCTGATTTTTATGAGATGAGAACAGAGGATATGGCCAAGGTTATTAACCGTCTGAATCGTTTCCATATTAACGGTATACAATTCTATGATTGGCAGTACAAGCATCATGCGCCGATTAAGATAGAGAACGGAGAGCTCGCTAAGCAATGGAAGGATATTGCGAACCGGCCCGTTGCTTCGAGTACGGTCAAAGGCTATATCGATTTGGCCCATGAACACAATATCAAAGCGATGAATTATAATTTGATATTTGGTGCGTATGAAGACGCGGAGCAAGACGGAGTGAAGAGCGAGTGGGGGCTGTATAAGGATCCAAACGCCACCGAGCAGGACAAACATCCGCTTCCGGATAGTTGGCCGAGCGACATTATGGTATATGATCCAGCGAACCCGGAATGGCAAGATTATTTGATCGAACAGGAGACGCGGGTGTTTGAAAAGCTTCCTTTTGATGGTTGGCATGTGGATCAACTGGGTGACCGGGGATCGCTGTGGACCGCCAAAGGGGATATTGCTTCGCTTCCTTCAGGGTATGTGTCTTTTCTGCAGGCTGCCAAGCAGAAGCTGGATGTGGATTATGTCATGAATGCGGTAGACCAGTACGCTCTGACGGACCTGGCTGCGAATGCGCCGCTAAATTTCCTCTATACTGAAGTATGGGGCGGACATCCAAGGTACAACAACCTCAAGGATATTATCGATAAGAATAAGGTATTCAGCCAAGATAGATTGAATACCGTGCTTGCCGCATATATGAACTATGGCAAGGGCAGCTCGAAGGGAGAGTTCAATACACCGGGAGTTCTGCTCACGGATGCGGTGATCTTTGCTTCCGGCGGCGCTCATTTGGAGCTTGGCGAGAATATGCTCTGCAGTGAGTATTTTCCGAACCGGAATCTGAGTATTCCTAAGGAGCTGGAGCAGCAATTGGTTCGATACTATGACTTTATGGTCGCCTATCAGAATCTGCTGCGCGACGGGCTGGAAAATACCAAGGTAACGGCTCAAGGAGCCGGCGATGTGCCAATATCCCCGTATGCTTCACAAGGTAAAGTGTGGTCATTTGCCAAGCATAAGGATGGAATGGACATCGTCCACTTTATTAATTTTACAGATGCGGTGACGATGAACTGGAATGACAACGAGGGGACTCAAGTCGAGCCGACTGAACGCAGCAATGTGAAGGTTGCGATTCAAACTAGCAAGAAAGTGGACCGCATTATGTTCGCTTCTCCGGACTACTATAACGGATCGCCTGTGGAGCTTAAGTTTGAACAGAAGGACGATCAAGTATCTCTTGAACTGCCGAAGCTGAAATACTGGGATATGGTCAAGATAGCTTATAAATCAGAATAAATCTTAACAGGTTGATTATGGTCAGATACCGCCATAATTGACCTGTTTTTTGTTAGCCGAATATTTGCCAGGCCATTAGACAAGCCTAATACAGTTAACCCGACGCAGCGGGATGAATTGAAGAACATTAGGTGTGAATAACATGGTCCCGCTATTGTTAGAGACTCGGCACCCATAGGCTTGGAGGAATACATATGCCATTATTACTTGCAATCGCAATCAGTACAGGGTTATTATCCGGGGTATGGGCAGTGTTTAGCATGACACTGGGGCTCATCACGTTCGCTGGATTCCTCGGATGGTCTACATACTTTGCAGCGGGCGGTGGAGCGAAAGGACTCCAGACTGCGCTCGCGACGAACTTCAGCGGTGTCCTCTGGGGGTTCCTCATCGTACAGATGACGGACCTGTTTATACTCGTTATTGGAGACGCGCTGGGACTGGGGCTCGCAACAGCAATCGGCGCGGGAGCGATGTGCTTGCAGTCCCGTTGGAAACCGCTAGGATATATACCTGGAGCGTTCATCGGCAGCTCCACTTTCTTCGCGACTGGCAACGATTTAAGCGGCGCGATATCCGGGCTCATACTCGGAGCGCTGCTTGGCTTTATTTCCGAGAAGGGAACAGCGCTGATCAGGCCGACTAAGACGCGCTGATTTAGCGATTTGTTGAAGCAGTCTAGCAAGTTATTATTTTCCATAATTAAGAATGTTATCGATAACTTGATTATATGAACTAGGTATTCTATGATAGTGGTGTGCTGACCAGAAATGTGAATGCGGCACGCTTAGCGCATATGTAACCGCTTCATCCAATGGTGATTGGGTGATACTAGCAGCAGATTTTCAATACAATGGTAAAAAGATATGTTAATGCGAGATTAATCATTAATAGTCAGGGGAGAGCTTGAGTATGGTACAAAAGTGGTTCGAAGAAGCCAAGCTGGGTATCTTTATTCACTATGGCATCTACGCGGTCGATGGGATTTCGGAGTCTTGGTCATTTTACAATGGAAGAGTTTCTTATGAAGACTACATGAAACAGCTGGATGGCTTCACAGCCAAGCACTTTGATGCAGACAAGTGGGCAGATCTAATCGAGAAGTCCGGTGCAAAATATGCGGTTCTGACGACAAAGCATCATGATGGTGTAGCCCTGTTCGATACCCAGTACAGTGATCTGAACGTCGTGAAGAAGACGCCTGCTAAGAAAGATATCATTAAGGAATATGCCGAGGCGATTCAGAAGCGCGGTATTAGAACAGGGATGTATTACTCCCTTATTGATTGGTCCCATCCGGACTATCCAAGTGTATACTCAGAAGGCATCGTGCCGGAAGATCCAAGCCAGATGAACAAGTTCGCTTATCCTACTGACGGTGTACAGGATGAAGAGGCTTGGAAGCGTTTCTTGGAGTTCAACAACAACCAATTGAAAGAAATTCTGACCAATTACGGCACAGTAGACCTTCTCTGGTTCGACGGAGACTGGGAGAGAAGCGCGAAGCAATGGGGATTGCCTGAATTCAAAGATTATCTCTTAACGTTCAATAAGGATCTTATTATCAACTCGCGCTTGCAAGGTCACGGCGACTACAAAACGCCTGAGCAAGGTATTCCAATCACGCGCCCTGTGGGTCCGTGGGAATTCTGCACGACGATCAACAGCTCTTGGGGTTATCAGCATGCCGATAATGATTACAAATCCTTGAATCAAATTATCCGCATGTTCTGTGATTGCATCACGCTGGGCGGCAACATGCTGCTTGATATCGGACCTCGAGAAGACGGTACGATCGATGAGCGTCAAGAAGCTATTTTGCTTGGCCTTGGCGAGTGGATCAAGACGCATGAAGAAGCGGTATTTGGCACTGACGAGGGAATTCTTCCACGTTACTTCCTGGGCGGCAGCACCGTATCCAAAGATAAGAAGACACTGTATCTGTTCGTCTATGACAAGCCAACAGAATGCCTATGCCTAAAAGGTCTGTCCAACAAGATCAATAAGATCACAGTGCTCCACTCTGGCAAAGAGCTTACGCATGAGATTCATGGCGGAGTACCTTGGTTCAACATTCCGGGCACAACCTGGATTAACATGACAGAGGAAGATGCACACGATCGAGTTACTGTACTCAAGCTGGAGCTTGACGGTGAGCTTGATATGTACGGCGGTTCTGGCGCAGTAGTTACACATAACTAATTTAAACATATTAAGTGGCGATCGCTTCTCAGCAAGGCTTGGGGAGGGTCGCCATTTTTCATGTGAATGTCAAATCGCGTAAAATAACCATTGCCAATATATGTACAAATCTGATATCCTATTATTCCTTCTCTCTACGCATACACCAATCTGAAGTCAACTCTAGGAGGTGTAATGTGCTATTTACGGTCTTGGCAAGAAAGGCATATGCTCGTAATCTACAGTACCGCGGCGCACATATGGTGCACAACATTGCGAGCTTTATGTTCGGGTTTATCTACGTATCGATCTGGGCTGGAGTTGGGGCAGACAACTCACTTGGAGAGTACGGGGTGCACGGCATGACGTCGTACATCGCATTTAACCAATGCGTCATCTGGTTAACGCTGTTTCAGAGCAACGGTCTTGGTATCGCAGGTTCTGTGCGAACAGGACAGATCGCATTCGATATGATGCGGCCTGTGCATTTGTTCTATGAACGAATGAGTCGGGAATGGGGACAGCAGTTCTACCAACTGATCTACAAATTTCTGCCGATCTACACACTCTACTTCTTTATCTTCTCACTTCAACTTCCAAATGATTTTACAGTCTATGTATGGACAGCAATCGCTATCCTGATGGGGGCGTACATCTCGATCTGCATCCAGTTCCTGATCGGGATCGCTGCGCTCTGGACAACGGAGTCCAGATGGCTCTACTGGGTTAACTACGCGTTAACAATGCTGCTCTCCGGATTCTTTATTCCGCTGGAATGGACGCCAGACTGGCTTCGTGCTATTGGCTTAGCATTACCTTATCCGTATCTTCTCTATTATCCAAACCGCATCTACATGCAAATGGAATCCGCCAGCGTGCTGTCGGGGGCTGTCGCATGGGCTGTGTGTCTGACAGGCGTGTGCTTGCTCGGAACAGCGATGATGCGGCATCGATTGGAGGTGCAGGGCGGATGAACCACGCGTTCAAGATGTATGTGCTGCTCATACGCGCCAGCTTGCGGAGCGGGATGCAGTACAAGTTCAACTTTCTGATCTCAACGTTTATGGCTGCACTTATCAATCTGTCCGAATTCCTGATGATCGCGCTCGTGTTGGCTAAGTTCGGCAGCATCAAGGGATGGTCGATCTATGAGGTGGGCTATCTGTACTCGGTTATTATGCTATCGAAGGCAATCTACCGTTCACTGGCTTCAGACGTTCATCATCTGGAAAAATACTTGGTTAGCGGCGACCTAGACGCGCTGCTTATTCGACCGGTGCCAGTGCTGCTCGCGCTCATGACTCAGAATTATCGAATACTGTTCGGGGAGTTCGGTCAAGGCATCATCATCTTAACGTTGGCCATGAACGGTCTGATGCAATCGGGTCAGATTGGCTGGGAAGCGATACCGCTCACGATCATCGTGATCTTATCGGGGTCGGTTATCTTATTCTCAATCGGGCTGGTAACGGCGACATTCGGCTTCTGGATCACGCGCATTGAAGAACTACAGAACATCACAGAGGATGCGGCGCGCACGGCGGCACAGTATCCGCTTGATTTGTACCCAGGCTGGTTGAAGATGTCGCTGATTATATTCATACCGGTCGGGATCGCTAACTACGTTCCTGCGTTGTATATCCTGCGGGATCAGTATGGCTTGTGGTTGATTGGGGCGGTGATTGTGTTTGCGGTGCTGTTTCTGCTGCTCGGACTCTGGTTCTGGAGATTCGGTATATCTCGCTATCAGAGTACGGGGACTTAGTGATAAGAGCGATCATATTGGAAATGGGGGGACATGATGATATCCGTTCAACAATTACATAAATCGTTTCGGATTCCGGTCGTGAAGGAGGGAGCGTTTGGCAGCATTAGAAGCTTGCTGTCCCGGGAATACCGCGAGAAGGAAGCGGTGAAGGACATTAGCTTCACCATTAATCAAGGGGACTTTGTCGGCTATATCGGGCCGAACGGAGCGGGCAAGTCCACGACGATCAAGATGCTCACCGGTATCCTGCACCCTTCGAGCGGGGAAGTGCTTATCCACGGGCTGAGTCCGCAGCGCAATCGACGCCAGGTGGTGCGCCACCTGGGCGTGGTGTTCGGCCAGCGGAGCCAGCTGTGGTGGGATCTGCCTGTGCGCGATTCCTATGACATCCTAGTCGCGATGTATCGGCTGGATGAGGAGCGGAAGCGCAGCAGGCTGCAGGAGCTTGAAGCCCTGCTTGGGCTTCAAGAGATCATGGACACTCCCGTGCGCAAGCTGTCGCTGGGTCAGCGGATGAGGGCTGACCTGGCTGCTGCGCTGCTGCACGACCCGGACATCCTGTTCCTTGATGAGCCGACGATCGGCCTCGATGTGATCGCGAAGCGCAGCATTCGCGGCCTGCTGAAGCGGCTCAATCAAGAGCAGGGCAAGACGATCCTGCTGACGACGCACGATATGGACGATATCGAGGAGCTGTGCGACCGCGTGATCGTTATCAACAACGGTGCGCTCGGCTTCGACGGCACGCTGGATGAGCTGCGCTCGCGCATAGGGTTGCCGACGGTGCTGAAGATCAGCTACCACGGCGCGGTGCGTGTTCCGGCAGCTTGGGAGCAGCCGTTTCACGTGGAGAGCGCGAATGGGCGCGAGCTCGTCATCCACTGCAATCGCAACGAGCTGACCGCGATGGATGTGCTGCGCGTCGTCAGCGAATGGGGCGACATGAACGATGTCCATATGGAAGAGCCCGCGTTCGAGGACGTCGTACATCGGATTTACTGATCTAGCGCGGTTTTTCCCAGTTACAGCGTGCGAAGTGGGCATCGGGAGCGGTATAACGGGGAAAAACCGTCTTACACGGGCGCAGAGGGGAGTGAACAGACCTGTGCGAGTGATCTAACAGGGTTTTTCCCAGTTACAGCGTGCGAAGTGGGCTTCGGGAGGGAGATAACGGGTAAAAACCGTCTTACACTAGCGCGGTGGAGAGTGAACATACCTGGGTGAGTGATCAAACGGGGTTTTTCCCTGTTACAGCGTGCGAAGTGGGGCTCGGGGAGCGGGATAACGGGTAAAACCGTCTTACGCAGGCGGAGTGGTGGGGCGAGGGGATGAGAATTTAATCAATCGCTACTGCACATATAGGGAAACAACATTGTATAATGTTTAATGGAAGTATTTTGAAACTTAGTTTCACTATATGAAACTTCGATGATGGAGGAGGGCTCGTTATGAGTTATTCATTTGCAGGGATCGATCATGTTCAATTGGCAGCTCCAGAAGGGTGTGAAGCAGAGGCTAGGAAATATTACGCTGACATGCTAGGCTGGGTTGAAATCCCGAAACCGGAGAGCTTGCGCGCTCGCGGGGGTGTGTGGTTCCAATGTGGTCTGCACCAAGTGCATATTGGAGTCCAGAAGGATTTTGTCCCTGCGAAGAAGGCCCATCCGGCATTTCAGGTTATTCATCTGGATGCACTCCGAGAGCATCTTGTGACCCATCATTGCGCGGTAATTGACGACGATGCACGTCATGATGAGGGGATAAAGCGGTTCTATGTGAACGATCCGTTTGGCAATCGGTTGGAGTTCCTTGAAGCGCTGTAGAATCGAAGCTGATGTACCGATTGTGATGGCTATGTACGTCATATTTTAGTTTGAGGTAGAGACACCGTCACTGCAGGAGCCGCAGCAATTATAAGCTGACACTGTTATGAAGCACCACAGTCAAGTGGTCTATAGCTTAGATCGCTGCGGCTTACTAGTGTGCGGCAACTACATTACAACTGCTGCCGGATGTGTTTTGCGGTCATATCGATATAGGATAATCGCTGCGACAGAGCAAATGAGAGCACATACCGCAATAAAAGCATACCCCGCTTGAAGCCCGATTAGGAGGCCCTTCTCGGCGCCATGCAGTGATGTGAAGATCTGCTTGAATGTATCCGTGATCCATCCGACGAGGAAGTTTCCGATAACACTGGCAATGCCCATCATTGTAACCGTAAACGTAATGGCCATATCAGCACCATGCGGGTAACGCTTGGCAAGGAGCGCCATGACTGTCGGATAGATCGGTGCGATACCGATACCAGCAAGCGCAAATAAAAAAGCGCCGGATGGTCCAATCAGAATGCCCCCCAGCGAACATGCGCCTGAGATGACAGGGAAGATGATTAACGATTTGGTGAAACCGATCTTGTCGATAATCGGCCCGAACAAGAGTCGAGCCATCATAAAGAAGAAGAAAAATAAAGACAGCATTCCAGAAGCAGCCGAAGCTTCCCACTGGTAAGCTTTTTCCAAATAATTGACCAGCCAACTGCCGACCGCCAACTCGGACACGACGCCAAACGATAGAATCATCACAATGATCCATGCCGCAGGATCGCTTACATACTGCTTCATCGAGATAGGCTTGCTTCCTTCAACCGTGCTCTTAGGAAACTTCGCGCCTATGGATGGAAGCATCGGAATGATGGCAAGCGAGATCATGATCAAATACATACCGCGCCAGCCGAGCTCAGCGCCTCCCACGGATACGCCCATTAGATAAGTGGCGATGATCGGTGCAACCATGGAACTCAGTCCGTAGAAGAAATGAGACAAGCTCATCATCGTCCCTGTATTGTGTGTGAATACCCTTGCCGCAAGCAGCGCTAAGCCAATCTCGAGCATGCCGTTGCCTACATACATGAAGAAATAGGATACCGAGAGAAAGGTATAATTGACCGAGTAATAGATTAAAATGCCCGATAATGTCATGGAGCCAAAGGCGAGCATGGTAACGGTCTTTAAACCTAGCTTCCTGCTCAATATTCCCGTAAAGCTGCACGCTAGCAGATATCCCAATGAATTCAAGGACAGCAGCAGGCCAAGCTGCATCTCATCCAGCGAGAAGTCGCTTTGCATGCGGGGGATAGCGGGACCTTTAATATTTTCCGAAAAGCCGAAGATCAGGAATCCCGTGAATACGATGATGATCAGCAGCATACGATTGCGTTTATTCGTTAATTCTTGGCCTGGATTCATGGTAAATATCCTCCGATAATAGAAATCACTGACTTTATATCAACACTTGGTCTAAAATGGGTCTCGCCTTCTCATACTCATTATGGTAACCGCCGATGTCAGGCTCTGTGATGAATTCAAAGCCAGCCTTCAGATAGATTCCAATGGCCTTGTAGCTCCAGGTCTGAGTAGGAAGGTAGATGTCTCGATCCCCCTCGATTGCCAACATGCGCTTCATTCCCTCGAATACGATCGCTTTGCCGAGCCCCAAGCCTTGATAGCTAGGTTTTACGGCAACCCAATGCAGCCACGGGTCACGTCTTTCGGAAGAGTAAGCCCACCATTTTGTTAATGTAGCGACTTTTTCTTGTTCAGGGCTGACGATGAACATCGTGCGTCTTTTTAGCTCAGGAAGAAAAGGCAGGTATTCTCTTTGAAAATAAGCCAATGCCTTATCGGTATTTTCAAACTCTCCTACAGAAGTTTCGATCTCAGCCCATGCATATTCATCTCCGGATTGAAAGAGACAATAGGTATAACCTTCGGGCAATTGAGGTTCGGGGATACGTGTTCCGGCCTTGCGCTGTAAAATAATCCGATGAAAAGGAATAGACTTGTCGAGCATGTTTGTTCACGATCCTTTCCTTATGCAGCTTGTATGATTTGAACGTAACTATATTAGCATTCCATGTGCTAGTCAATATCAAAGTTCATGCCCCTGATGTAAACAATTACTACTATAATAGTTAGAACAGCAATGTTTAAATTTAAATGACTAGGTGATTTCTTATCGCAAACCGCCTACAATAGAGATAACTGTAAAATGGTTAGCAGGGTGCTAAAATAAAGTAGTCGCAGACTGAGTAACGTCATGTACCATGACTATTCCAGTCATCAGAGGAGGATACACATGATAACAATCGAACCCGGGGCCGTTCAGCAGCTTCTGGATCGCTTGAAGGATCAAGAAGTTTATATACATCTCGAAATGACCACTGGAGCATACGCTAGCCAGCGTGATCAATCTAAGCTGACGGCTTCGGCATTTCTGAGCAATGCCAAGATTCGTTACGGGCAGGGCTCCATCGCAGGCGATGGTCCGTACCGCATCGGATTAAAGACCGAGCTCGGATGGGTGTATGCACAAGGGCTCACGCATTGGGAAGAGACGGAGCAGGATCGTCTTATTGCCGCAGGTCATGACGGTGATGGCAAGCTCGTTGTTGCGCTGCAGCTGTCACGAGAACCATTTTAATAGGAAATGAACTGATTAAGAGAAGCAGAAGGTGAAGGTAATGGAGCAGCAACGAATATTGGCTGTATTTGCTCACCCTGATGATGAGACCATCGTCGGAGGGACGCTGATTCAACATATTAAACAAGGCGCGCACGTAACCTATGTCTGCATGACGTTAGGGGAAATGGGACGGAATATGGGGGTCCCGCCGTTTGCAAGTCGTGTTACCTTGCCCCTCATTCGGCAGCGTGAGTTAGCTGAGGCATGCCGAACGCTCGGCATTCAGGATGTGCGTCACTTAGGCTTGCATGACAAGATGGTAGAGTTCGAGGATCTGGATCTATGGGCGCAGAAGATGAGTCAGATTATTGAAGAGCTGCGGCCGGATATCATTTATACATTTTACCCAGGACTAAGTGTTCATCCGGATCATGATGCTTGCGGAGAGATCGTTATCCGAGGTGTGAAGAGCATGCCTGCTGCAAGCAGACCAGAGGTTCGCTGTGTGGCGATGACTAGCAATTGCAAGGATGTGCTTGGGCCGCCTCATTTCGTAAACGATGTGAGCGAGTGGGTGGATCAGAAGGTGCAAGCCATTAAGGCGCACAAGTCACAATTTCAACTGATGCTGGGCGACTATGGTCCAGAGAAGAAAGAGCGTTATAAGCGGGAGCGCATGTGGCGTTATCAATTTTAAAATGGGCAATAAGAATGAAGGCAGAGCGATACCAATCGCTTTGCCTTTTTATGTGTGGATGCGTCGGTTAACTTAAGTACGGTCTAAAAGTGATAGAGTGAGGAGATAGCTGGTTTTTACCCCGTTACAGCGTGTGAAACGCACAGGTAAGGTGAGATAACGGGGAGAAACCGTGTTACAGAGCCGAGGTCGCCGCGCGGATGGTGCAGCCTGAGCGATCTAACTGGTTTTTTCCCCGTTACGGCGGGTGAAACACGCAGGTTGTGTGAGATAACTGGGAAAAACCGTGTTACAGAGTCGAGTCCGCCGCACGGATGGTGCAGCGTGAGCGATCTAACTGGGTTTTTCCCCGTTACGGCGGGTGAAACGCGTAAGTAAGGTGAGATAACGGGGAGAAACCGTGTTACAGAGTCGGGGTCGTGTATAGGTATTGTGATGTGTGATGAGCAACGCGAGGTCGCGGCGGCACAAAAAAAGCGCCTCGCACGAGGCTAAGACGTCCAAGGGAGACGTCACGGCCGTGCAAGGCGCTGCGGCTTATTTAAACCAGCCTTTCTCCTTGAAGCGGGTGATGGCTTCGATTCGATTGCTGACATCCAGCTTATCGAGAATGACCGAGATATAATTGCGGACGGTACCTGTCGTGATGTACAGCTCGTCTGCAATTTCCTTCGTGTTCTTGCCGTCTGCGATGAGCCCGAGAACCTCATTTTCACGTTCCGTTAACGGATTCGCTTCACCGTAGGCATCATCGATCAGCTCTGGTGCGTAAATGCGCCGTCCAGCCATCACGCTCCGAATCGAGCTGGCGAGCTCTTCGCTCGGGCTGTCCTTCAGCAGATAGCCTCGAACGCCGGCCTTCAAGGCGCGCTCGAAGTAACCGGAGCGGGCAAATGTCGTCAAGATGATGACCTTGCAGCCAGTACCTTTGATCTCCTCCGCAGCCTCCAAGCCGCTCTTCACAGGCATCTCAATATCCATGATGCATATATCCGGCTTGTGCTGGTGAACTAAAGCGACCGCATCTTCACCATTGCTTGCCCGACCTACAACTTTCATATCCTCTTCCATATCCAGCAGGGTAGCAAGAGCGCCTAGCAGCATCCGCTGATCCTCTGCGATGACGATATGAATCATAGCTAAGCCTCCTCTTCTGGCTGAAAGACGACGTTCGGAATTCTCATCGTGACGATCATTCCTTGATCGGAACTGATCTCTAGACTGCCATTCACGAATTCCAGACGCTCCTTCATACCCCGCAATCCATTTCCTCTATAATGACGATTCTGTTCGTCAATTCCAATGCCATTGTCCCTCACGCGAAGCACGAGCTCTGAATTCGTTGGCTCAATCGAGACCCAACAAGCGGTTGCCTGACTGTGCTTGACCACATTCGTGACGGCTTCCTTCAGGCACATGCTTAGCACATTCTCGTTCAGCAGCGAGGTGTTGTGCAGCTTCGGATCTCCTTCCAGCGTAAACTCGATATGAGCAGCCTTTAATATTTGCCTGATCCGATGCATTTCATCTTCTAGTCTGGTGCCTCTCATCTGCGTAATCAGCTCTCGAACTTCCTTAAGAGCCGTCCTGGCGGTCTGGTGGACATCGTTAATCTCCGCTTGAGCCTGCTCTATATCCTTCCTCATCAGCTTCCCGGCTAGATCACTCTTCAATCCGATCAGCGCCAGCTTCTGACCCAGCGTGTCGTGAAGATCACGCGCGATGCGCTGCCGCTCCTCGAGCTTCACGAGCTCAGAGATACGCTTGTTGGCATCCTCCAGCATCCCCTGCAGCTTCTCACGCTTGTTGCGGTTGTACGTATTGACTGGAAGGAGGATAACCCCGATTAAGTTCATCAGAACAAATGGAAACTGTGCGATGAGAATCGGATTGCGTGTGACAAAGCCGTAGTTGATCGCAATAATCATACTGACGAGATGGATCGTATAGAGGACGAAGAAACCGATCTTATTCTGTATATTACCGATAAAATAGGCAAGGAAGATGGAGAAATACACATAACCGAATATCAAGGTCATGGCAATGGAGATGATGATCTGTACACTGGTCCAGAAGTAGACCTGCCAGCCCTTCGACACGAATGCGAGCACATAGCAGATGAAGAAGAGAATAACCATAACAAAGCCGGACACGACCTCATAAGTTGAGGATGACCGGAAGATGAAATAGAAAGGGAGGATGTAGAATACACCCCACACATATAGACTAAGACCAGTATTTTTCTGAAATATCTGATACCACTTCTGCATGGTGCCTCCCTATATTCCGCAAACCTATATTAAATTTTATTTTATCACAAATAAAAGAATAGACGTCTACTTTCCTTCTAAGCCTGGGCGAGGAATTTTGATCTTCGCTGCCGCGCCTTCTTGGTCGCGAAGCCGTCTCTTCATCTCCTTAAAGTTGATAAATGTCTTCGTATTCTCATCCCACAGATGGAAACGCAGCGACTTCAAGCTTGTGCGCAACGTAATCGTTGTTGCTTGTTGAAGCGGAGGTGTCGTATCATGCGCTTCCTCCAAATAATAATTTGGCACTCTCGGGCTTAGATGATGAACGTGGTGAAAGCCGATATTGCCCGTAATCCACTGCAGCAGCTTCGGCAGCTTATAGTAGGAGCTTCCCTCAACGGCCGCCTTTACGTAGCTCCATTCATCCCCATGCTCATAGTATGAGTCCTCGAACTGATGCTGTACATAGAACAACCAGATCCCGAGCATCCCCGATACGAGGAATATTGGGCCTTGAATGAGCAGAAATGCCTGCCATCCGACTAACCAGATTAGCAGGGTATAGAGGGCAACGATCGAGATGTTCGTTACGTACGTGTTGATTCGTTCCTTGCGCTTCGCTCCCTTGCGGTTAAAGCGGTATAGAATCAGAAATATGCCGATCGGACCAAGCACGAACATGACGATCGGATGGCGATACAGTCGATACATAAGACGGCGCCAAGGAGTAGCCGCAGCATATTCGTCGGTAGTCAGTACCCAGATATCGCCGATGCCGCGCTTATCTAGATTGCCGCTCGTCGCATGATGAACGGAGTGGCTGTATTTCCATTGCTGATAAGGACTTAGTGAAATGACGCCGGTGATCGTTCCCACGATTTCATTCGCCAGACGGCTCTTGAAGAAGGATTGATGGCAGCAGTCGTGAAATATAATAAATGCCCGGATCACAAACCCAGCTGTGATGAATCCAAAGGCAAGCGTCAGCCAGTATGATATCTCCAAACTAAAGTAGGCAGCACACCAGAACAGAACTAATGGGATTAAGGTGTTAAGCAATTGTCTAATGCTGATTCTCAGGTTCGTCTTCTCATAGGGGGCGATACTTTTCTTGAGCTGGATTTGCTTGGATTGAGACATCTCCTGTATTCCTCCTTCATATGACGCATGGAGATCGTTCCGAACGTCAGCGATAGTATTGGTTAGATTAATTGTAAGAAATACACTGGAATCAAAGTAGTCATAAACGTCAAGTGGCGAGTATGACAAATGTCATATACGAAAAGCAAATTACTTCCTTTTTTCACGTTTATTAGACAAAAATGGCTGCCGGCAGTATAACCGTCGGTTAAGCAAACGTACTTATTTGTTATGTTTGTTGGGAAATCTATACTATAATCACCTTTAAGGGCTTTTCGACAAAGGACGTGAACACGAAGTGAATAAGATAGATGAACTAAACGAGTTTACTGCAGTTAAGAGCTTTCGCTACCAGGATATGCTGCAGTGGCAGAAGGAACGGCGCAGTAAAGTGAAGGACTTGTCCTATATCGTCCCGACCGTGGATGAGGTGAAGCGAGAATATTTGCAGAACAACCGCAGCGAGGCGACGATTACGTTTATCGGGCATTGTACCTTTCTGATCCAGTTAGGCGGGCTCAATATCATTACTGACCCCGTGTGGGCCATGCGAATGGGATTCCAGAAGCGTATGTCGCGACCCAATGTCGCGATCACGGATCTGCCGGAGATCGATATCGTGTTGATCTCGCATAACCACTACGACCATCTGCATTATAGCTCGATCCGCAGATTGAAGGGACAACCGCTCTATCTCGTTCCGAAGGGGCTGGGGAACAGCTTTATGCGAAAGGGCTTGCGCCAAGTGAAGGAGTTCGAATGGTGGGACAGCCTACAGCATCAGTCGCTGCGCATGACCTTCGTGCCATCGCTGCATTGGTCGCGGCGCACGCTGTGGGATACGAATCGCTCCTTATGGGGCGGTTGGGTGCTGGAGGGAGCTGATCAGCAGTCTGTCTACTTTGTCGGCGACTCAGGGTATCATGATCATTTTCGAAGAATAGGGGAGCAGTTTCAGCTTCAGCATGTACTTATGCCGATCGGCTGTTATGAGCCGGAATGGTTTATGAAGAAGCAGCACATGACACCGGAAGAAGCAGTGCGCGCGTTTGATGAGCTTGGAGGCAAGCATTTTATACCGATGCATTATGATGCCTATCGACTGGCGGATGATACACCAAGGGAAGCGCTCGATCGTTTGCTGAATCGATGGGACGAAGCATATTCTGACCGCAGCGCCTTGCATATATTAAAGCGCGGGGAAACCTTCCCGATGATCTAAACAGCTAACGTCTAGAGCCGTTCTGACAGCAGGCTGCTGGTTGGAGCGGCTTTTGAACATGAAAGAAAACAACAGAGAGAGTTCATCACACATAATTAGGAAGGAACGATTCTTGATGAATCTAAGGACTAGGCTAAGGCATTACATAAAGGTACCGATCAATTTGTATTTAATCGCAATATCTGTTCTTGGCGTGGCTGTTTTTATCTTAAATATGGATTATCAAGTTCGAACTACCTCAGAATGGGTGCTGTTATTGGCGCTGGTCGGGTCTGTCCTGTTATTAAACCAGGTTGTATTCCAATTGCCGCCTGAAGGCAACAATCAATCCATGGACTCAGCTGTTTATTTAGCGTGTATCTTTACATTTGGATTGCAGCTAACGCTGGAGGTATTGCTGTTAAGCACGGTAATCTATGCCATATTAAAGCGTAAGCTTGAATGGTGGAAGCATCTGTTTAACTTCTCAGTGTACTGCATTATGATTACAGCTGTTTATAATGTGTTCACTCTGCTTGGCGGTAAAGTGGGCCCTCTGGATTCCAAAGATATTCTCATCTATATCATCTCGCTATTCACCTATTTCTTAATAAATTCGATAACGTTCGCTCTGTATTTCTATATTTTGATGAAGCGAAACTTCCTAGTTCTCCTTAAGAGTATGTTAAAAGAAACGGCTGCTGAGTATGTCAGTATGCTGCTGCTGTCGCTTGTATTATGCATGATCATCCCAACCGATCTCTACTTTGGCTTGCTCTTATTTCTAGTTATTTGCGTGATGCTATCCCTATCTTTTCAGCAATTCTACTATCTATATCAGCAGGTTTCCGATAAAGCGACACGGGATCGGAGAACTGGACTGTATAACCACGGTTACTTTGAAGAGCTCTTGGAGAAGGAGCTCAAGCAGGCTAAGGATGCCGATAACATCTTCAGTCTCATTGTTATGGATATCGATAGCTTCAAAACATATAATGATACGTTCGGACACATGAAGGGGGATAAGCTGCTTGGATTCTTCGGCGGCATGCTGTCAGATGCGTGCAAGACAATTGACTGTATCGTTGCTCGATATGGAGGAGATGAGTTTACGATCCTGATGCAAGGCAAGACGGAGAAGGAGGCATTCTCCTTCATTAATAACGTGCGTAAAAAGGTAAATGACTCTTATTTCGAGGGAGTTGAGATTTTTCCGCACGGCTGTTTAACCTTCTCCGCAGGCATCGCGCAATACCGCAAAGAAATTCATGACAAGTCACAGCTGCTCGATAAGGCAGATCAAGCGATGTACTATGCCAAAGTTCAGGGTAAGAATCTGGCTCATATCTATAATGAACAGTCGCTAATTCCAGAGTCGATTGACATTGAACAAGAGGTTGCCGAGATCGAGCAGCAGCTCAAGATCTTTCTGTCGAAAGACATCTATACGTTCCAGCACAGCAAACGGGTCTTCAGCTATGCGATGGACGTTTGTGAGTACATACCTTTAAGTCAGATGGAAAAGAGGTCGCTGATTCTCGGTGCTTTGTTTCACGACATTGGGAAGCTGGAAGTCCCTAAGCATATCTTGCAGAAGCAAGGCAAGCTGGATGCCGAGGAATGGATGAT
Organism: Paenibacillus marinisediminis; assembly: GCF_054343325.1. NCBI lineage: Bacteria > Bacillati > Bacillota > Bacilli > Caryophanales > Paenibacillaceae > Paenibacillus > Paenibacillus marinisediminis. The sequence goes on along the minus strand of NZ_JBTGUH010000005.1, from coordinate 19,068 downwards.
CGTAAAGAAGCACGTCGAATGGGGAAAAGAGATCGTATCCGCGATCGGCAAATATTCTGATCTGCTGCCGCTGATCGAGCTGCATCATGAGCGAATGGATGGCAAGGGGTACCCTCATGGCTTAAAGGGCGAGGAGATCCCGAAGATTGTACGAGTGTTAAGTGTCATCGATTCGTTCGACGCCATGACAACGGAAAGACCGTATCAGCCAACCAAAACATTTGATGAAGCGATCCAAGAACTGAAGCGCTGCTCTGGCAGCCAGTTTGATCCGGTATGTGCAGATGCCTTTATACAGATGATTGAGAAGAAGTATGACTTTAAGCTTGACTCTTCTAAAATGGCAGGCAGTTAACGGCGCAAATAGCGTGTATAATATTTCCTTCTGTGCGCAATCTATCGGTACAGGAGGTGGGACGATGTGTCATCAATATTCGCTGAGTTCCGAGCTGCAGGAAACGTCAGCTTACTTTGGCATAGAGGAAGTGGCGGCCTCATATCGACCGCGCTACAATATCGTACCGACGTATTCGGTTCCGGTTGTGAGCATCGAGCAGGGGAAGCGGGTGCTGGATTCATTTCGATGGGGAATGGTGCCGTTCTGGGCCCCGGATGCGATTAATGCAGACCTGCACGCGGTGAAAGACAATGAAGCCTATTATAAGGTCGTAGAACGGCAGCGCTGTATCATTCCATGCAATGGGCTGTATTATTGGCGCGTTGATCGCAAGCGGAAGTATCCGGTGCGAGTGGTGCTGCGTACGAATGGTATATTTGGCATAGCAGGCTTATATGAAATATGGAAAAGCGCGCAGAAGCAGGTGCATCGAACTTGTACGATGGTTATGACGCGTTCGAACGCGATGCTTGCAGAATTCAACCCGCGCATGCCTGCGATACTAGAACCTGAGGATCTGGGTAAATGGCTGCAGCCAGACTCGCTAGAGGTGGATTATCTGACGCGGATGCTGAAGCCGCTGCAAGAGGACCGCATGCGCATGTATCCTGTATCACCGGCTATTCAGTATGCGCATTTGGATGATGCTTCTTGTATTGCGGAGTGGGATATGAAGCAGGCTTGGGTTAAGGCTTAATCTTTATGCTGGGCGGCTGTATGTTATAATTAGCTCTACATGAGATGAACCGCATCTGCTGGATGCGGTTATCCGTATTATTCCGCAATCGGGATAAACAGAGGAGTTGATGACATGCCGCCTAGACCGTACCCTGATTGGTCGTGGTCCCCTTCACGACACAACCTATTTCAGGAATGCCGACGCAAGTACTATTATCATTATTATGCCGCGCATAACGGCTGGTATATGGATGCTCCTCCAATGGCGCGCCAGGCCTATCGTCTTAAGCAGATGACGAATCTCTATCTGGTGTTTGGAGAATCCGTGCATAAGCTGGCTGAGGAAGCCGTCAAGCTGTATCATAACTACGGCCGTGTTATGGATGTGGAAGAAATGAAGCGCCGCATTCGCGCCCTCTTGAATCAGGCTTATAAGGATTCACGCGATGTGGAGGCTTGGAAGCTGCAGCCGAAGCAGCGGACGATGCTGCAGGAGATGTATTACTACGGCGGGCTGCTGGATTCGACGAAGGATACGATCAAGCGTCGGATCCCGATTCTAGCGGAGCGGCTGCTTGGCAGCGATAGCATGCAGCACTACATGAATGCAGATGGATGCCATCTGGTGGAGCTCGAGCAGCTGAACACGATCGATCTAGGCGATACGATGGTCTACGTCAAGCTCGACTTTATGTACCGGCAAGCGGGAAGGTATATCATCGTGGACTGGAAGACAGGTCAGGAAGATGAGCGGAACGATACTCAGCTTCGCTTATACGGCTGGTACGTGCATGAGCACTATGGCGTTCCGTATGAGCATATTGATATTCGCACGGAATATCTGCTCAGCGGTCAGTGCAAGGTGGATGTGGTAGCGGAAGAAGAGATGGAGCATCTGGTAGCTTATGCGGAGCAAAGCATAGCCGCGATGCGCGGCTATATGCAGGATACGGCGCTTAATGCACCGAAAGAGATGCAATTCTTTGAAGTGACAGATGATGAGCGCAAGTGCCGCCGCTGCTCATTCCGTGAGATGTGTGAAGGTGCCAAGCCGAGACCGCAGGAGGACTAAGAGGAGGAAGCGAACGGCTATGATGCATCATGATAGAGATATTGCAATGCCGGTTGATGTTGAGGCGGCTTTACCTGGCCAGCGTTTGCCGCGAAGCTGGTATCGCCAAGGCGCATTGCGGCTCGGACCTCAGCTGCTTGGACGAACGTTGGCTCGCCGAGTAGAGGGCGGCATCATTCGCACGATGATTGTCGAGACGGAAAGCTATGTTGCGCTGCATGACAAAGGCTCGCACGCCTACGGCAACCGCCGCACGAAACGGACTGAAACGATGTTTCTGGACGGAGGCGTCGCCTACGTGTACCTTATTTACGGCATGTACCATTGCCTTAATGTTGTGGCGGCATCAACTGACCAAGCGGAAGCGGTGCTGATTCGAGGCGTGGCGCCATTGTCCGCTGAAGATGAGAGGTTGATGCAGCAGCTCCGCCCGTTGAAGTCACGCAAAGCCGCCGAGCTTAGCAACGGTCCGGGCAAGCTGTGCCGCGCGCTGGCGATCGGCAAGGAGCTTGACGGCGCAGACCTGGTGAACGGTGAGGATATATGGCTCGAAGCAGGGACGCTAGTGGAGCCGTCGCGGATCGTATGCGCGCCGCGCATTGGCATACCGTATGCGGAAGAATATGCAGATAAGCTGTGGCGTTTCTATATAGAAGGACATCCATACGTATCGGTGGCATACCAAGAAGCTGTGCCGCTGTCAATTGCTGAGCGTATGGAGGAAGATGAGTATATGCACCTTACAGCCAAGGACGAATCCGAATAGGGTTTGAGCTTTGGCTGTTTTTAATTGCAAGAAAAAAATATATAGAACATTATTAAATTCATTTGAATATTGTAATGTGTCGTGCTACAATGAAAGAAATCAAACAATCAAACGAACGTTTGAATAATCAAAAACGTAATTAACATGATGTAAGTGAATGAGGTTGAACAATATATAGGATATTGGAAGGAGGAATATTAGGAATGGTAGAGAAGGCAGCTAAGCAAGATATAGAGATAGAGGTGAACAATTCAAGCACGCAGGATGATATGTGTGAAGTTATATGCTATGACGCGGAGAAGATCCAATCGCTGCAAGGAACGGTCAATGATAATGAAGTGGCCGATATGGCAAAAATATTTAAGGCGCTGTCCGATCCAACTCGAGTGAAGATGGCATCCTACCTCGATCAGGGTGGAGAGCTGTGCGTATGCGATGTAGCCATATTAACTGGGCAGTCCACTGCGACAACTTCGCATCATTTGCGTTTGATGAGGTCTCTAGGGATCGCGAAGTCACGCAAAGAGGGCAAGAATGTATTCTACTCCCTCACAGACCATCATATCCGCACGCTTATCAGGATGACACAGGAACATATGAGAGAGGAGCATTGTCATGACAGCTAATGCAGCGAGTGCTAAACGAGATGATCGAATGATATATCAAGTTCAAGGCTTGTCATGTGCGAACTGCGCGCGTGAATGTGAGTTGGAGATCCGCAAGCTGCCTGACGGTGAAAGCGCGGAGCTTCTATACAACAGCGGGACCTTGAAGCTCCATCCGAATGTGGATCGTCAGCAGGTCGAACGCATATTGAAGAAGGATGGAGCGCGATTGCTGAGCGCAGACCAGCCTAGTGCTGATTCAAGCAGCGCCGCGCATGAACACGATCATGGGAGCCATGCGCATGGCGACGGCCACAGTCATAGTCATGAGCATGGAAGCATGAATGTGATGAAGTGGCTGCTTGGCTTCTCGGCTGTACTGTATGCCGCTACCTTTCTAGTTGAAGGTCTCATTCCAGAGTGGGCGCTGATTGCGATGTTTCTTACTGCTATTGTTATTAGCGGCTACTCGACCTTTATACAGGGCTTGAAAAATCTAGCGCGGCTAAAGTTTAACATGGACACGTTGATGACCGTCGCCTTGACAGGCGCAGTCTTGATGGGGGAATGGAAGGAAGCAACTCTGGTCGCCATCTTGTTCGGTCTTAATGAAATACTGGAAGGCTACGGAATGGAGCGCGCAAGACGTTCCGTAGCCGCACTGCTCGCGGTAGCGCCTAAACAGGCCAATGTGATACGAGACGGTGCAACGGTCGTCATTCCGATCGCTGAACTGCGCGTAGGCGACACCGTGCTTGTTCGCCCGGGCGAGAAGATTCCTTCTGACGGGACAGTGCTGGAAGGAGAAAGCGCGGTCAATGAAGCAGCCATCACTGGGGAATCATTGCCGGTCAGCAAGAACGTGAACGACTCCGTATTCGGAGGAAGCTTGAATACATCAGGAATAATGAAGGTTAGAGTAGATAAGGCCTATGAGGACTCATCATTAGCGAAGATACTTCATCTAGTTAGAGAAGCTCAAGATACGAAGACACCTACAGAATTGTTTATTGATAAATTCGCTCGCATTTATACGCCGCTCATTATGATTATCGCGGCGCTCGTCATTCTCGTTCCACCGCTCTTCCTGGACGGAGATTGGTCCAAATGGCTATACCAAGGGATCGCCGTGCTGATTGTCGGCTGCCCGTGCTCCTTGATCCTTTCCTCGCCAATCGCGATCGTGAGCGGTATTACACGCACTGCGCGGCAAGGGATTCTCGTTAAGGGCGGCGTTCACTTAGAGCAGCTTGGCAAGATCAATGCGCTCGCGTTCGACAAGACGGGTACTTTAACGAAGGGCGAGCCTGCAGTTATGGCGGAGCGAGTGTATGACGCAGAGCGCTGCTATGCAGTCACAGGCTCCATCGAGCAATCATCGCTGCACCCGCTTGCCAAGGCGATGATGCGCCACTTAGAGGCGCAGGGCATGAGCAGCTTTGCTGAGCCGACTCGCTCCGAGACGGTGGCTGGGCAAGGAATCGAAGCAGTCGTGAATGGCACGGCCTATGTAGTCGGCAGCGAGCGCACGCTTATGCGGGAAGGCGAAGCCTTCCGCCAAGCATTAGCGGATGCGGAGGCGATGAGGGCTGAGGGCTACACGATCGTCGCCGTGACAGATGAGCAAGGGCCGCTGGGCGTATTCGGCCTGGCTGATGAGATTCGCGAAGAAAGCCGCGAAACGATAGCTGCGCTGCATCAAGCAGGTGTCACGCATACAATCATGTTGACCGGCGATAATGAGCAGTCTGCGAAGCGGGTGGCGGAAGCAGTAGGCGTTAGTGAATATCGCGCAGGCCTGCTGCCGGAGCAGAAAGTAGCGGAAGTGAAGCGGCTCGCAGGACAGTACAAAGTCGCTATGGTCGGTGATGGTATTAATGACGCGCCTGCGCTTGCATCCGCACAGCTTGGCATCGCTATGGGCAAAGGTACGGACAGTGCCGTAGAGACAGCGGATATCGTGCTGATGCAGGATCATTTGGGCAAACTGCCTGCAGCGATCCGTGTATCGCGTCAGGTTAATCGTATCATTCGCCTTAACATTGGATTGTCGCTTGGTCTCAAGCTGTTTGCTCTCCTGCTCACGATTCCAGGCTTGCTGACGCTGTGGATTGCGATCCTTTCCGATATGGGAGCAACGATAATCGTTACTCTGCTAGGCTTGACGATTCTGCTGGGTAAAGATAAGAAATAAATATCTAATTTAGTTAAAACTATACAGGAAGGACTGACTCAAGCTGGCATTATGGCTGAAGCAGTCCTTTTTCTGTTGTTCGTGTAACTGGGGCGCTAATGAATGGATGCAACGAAAAATGTCACAAAAAACGACGTTTATATGTTGAAAAAATAGAAATGCTGTCGCATATGGTTTACAATTAAAGAAAAGGAAATTGAAATGATATGGAGAATATATCCATGTTATATTTTTTGTTTCATTCCATTTTATAGGAGAGGTGAACTCATTGGCGAAAAGCAATATACGTACTTCTAACAGCAAGAAAAAAAACATCGGCAGGCTGCCGCTAATTCTATTTCCGATCGTTCTGATTGCACTAATTGTTCTACTAGCGGTTCTTAACAATCAAAATGCGGATGTTGATCAGAAAGAGGCAGTACCTGCTCTTTCGGTCATCAATGCTGAGGAGCAGCCCGTGCTTGGCTCGCCAGAGGCTAAGGTTTCGATTGTAGAATTTGGTGATTACAAGTGCCCGACTTGCCGGTATTGGGGTGAACAAGTATTCCCGCAATTGAAGGCGGATTATATTGATACAGGTAAAGTGAAGTTTACTTTTTTACAGTTTCCATTTATAGGGACAGATTCAAATACCGCAGCTCTGGCCTCTGAAGCCATACAAGCTCAGTACCCTGAAGCATTCTGGGATTTTCATAAGGAATTGTACAATTCTCAGCTAGAGGAGAATGTGAAGTGGGCAACACCGGAGTATCTGACTGAAGTCGCAATCAAGTCCGTTCCGAATCTTAATGTTGATGAATTCAAACAGCAGCTTGCGGACGGCACTTATCAGGAACAGGTTGATACGGACTCAAATCTAGGCGAGAAGGCTAAGGTAATGGGAACACCTGCCGTGTATGTCAATGGCAAGCCTGTAAATGCTGATTACCAGAGTATACAGAAAGCAATAGAAGAGGAACTTGCTGCGGTTAAGTAAGAGGATGGGAGCGAACTTCTTGTGGCATTTATTCGAAAATATGCGTTGTACTTAGCATGGATTGTTTCTCTTGTAGCGACTGCCGGCAGTTTGTATATGAGTGAGGTTCTGCACTGGGAGCCGTGCAGCTTGTGTTGGTACCAGCGAATCTTTATGTACCCGCTCGTCATTCTGCTTGGCATAGGCGCGTACAAGAACGACAACACCATCGTTCAGTATGCTTTGCCATTGCCGATTATCGGCGGTCTTATATCAACTTATCATTATATGAAGCAGATGATTCCTGGATTCGCTGCGATTTCTCCTTGCCGCGTGGGCGTACCTTGCGAATATGACTATTTGGATGGCAGTTGGATGACCATTCCACTGCTGGCACTCATTGCGTTTGTGCTTATCACGATCTGCCTGCTTATGGCACGCAAGCAGCAAACCGTTACAATCGAAGACTGATACTTGGGGGAATTACACGATGAAATTCGGACTGCAGATGAAAATGGTACTCGGCATGCTTGGGGTATCCATTGTGACTTATGGGACGAGCGCGTTTTTTATCTTTGTGCTTAAGCCGTATTTAGCTCCGAATATGAATGAGATAACGTATGGAGTACTAATCTTCATGCTGGGTATCTTCTGGACTTGTTTCCTTGGCTGGTTAGCTGCCCGCTTTATTGTGAAGCCGCTTATGGCGCTGACCAAGGCAGCGCATGATGCTGCACAAGGCAAGCTGCAGGTTGAGATTCCGAAGTATCCGTTTCATGATGAAATCCAGGTTCTGATTCAAGCATTCAGCACGATGATAAGCAACTTGCAGCATATGATCAATGAGATGAAGAGCAGCATCGAGATCACGACACGCAACACATCGACGCTTGGTGACGCGATGGCGCAGGCTGCGCGGCAGATTGAACAGATATCTCAGGCAGCCGATGATATGAACCAAGGAGCAGAGCGTCAGGCAGCATGGACAGCCGAAACGACCCATGCGGTTGAGCTTATTCACGCGTCAGCGAACGATGTTCGCCGCCGTGCGGATGAGACTGAGCGAACGACCGCTCATATGCTGGACACGCTGTCTGTAAGCGAGCGAATGCTGACCTCGATCATTGACGGTATGCTGGATGCTGCCGCATCAGGGCAGGCATCTATTCATACGGTCAAGCGGCTGAATGAGCAAGCTGAGCAGATCGGCAGCATCTCGTACACGGTTAGAGAGATTGCGGATCAGACGCATCTGCTGGCGTTGAATGCATCGATTGAGGCTGCGCGCGCAGGTGAGCAGGGCGCTGGCTTTGCCGTTATTGCGTCGCAAGTTCGCAAGCTTGCGGAGCAATCGGCGGTCGCGGTGGATGACATCAACAGCCGAATCGTGCAGATGCAGGCTGAAGTGGATGAAGCTGTGAAGCTGATAACGAAGCAAGTGGAGACGGTGAGTCGTGAAGCGGACAAGAAGGATGGCGCGGCGGACGCGCTCAACAATATCGCGAGCGCGACGCGGCAGGCATCGAGTGCGATTCACTCGATCGTAGAATCGGTGAACACGCAGACGGAGCAATTCTCCGCGACTCTGGAGCAGACGCGGCAAATGGCTGCCGTTGTTGAAGATGTGGTCATCGGCACGCGACAAGTAGCGAGCGCGACGCAGGAGCAAACGGCCATGATGCAGGAGATGGCCGCATCTTCTGAGGTGCTGCGTGGACAGGCCGATCGCTTGAAGGCGCAGATTGCCATATTCAAGGCGTAGGGCGAAGCTAGTGTGTGAAAGGTTATGTGGTCAGCCAGGTTGTTCTGGCTGGCCTTTTTTGTTGTGGAGCGGGAGCAGACGCGAGTGTGCTTGCGCGGGGGGCGTTGAGCAAATGGAGCGGGAGCAGGCGTGAGTGTGCGTCCGTGCGCAAAGCGGGTTTTTCCCCGTTAGAGGTCGCGGAAGCGCGGGAGTAGATGAGATAACGGGGAAAAAGCCAGTTACGTGGGCGCGGAGGGCGGAGAGCAAATGGAGCGGGAGCAGGCGTGAGTGTACGTCCGTGCGGAAAGCGGGTTTTTCCCCGTTAGAGCGCGCGGAGGCGCGGGAGTGGAGGAGATAACGGGGAAAAAGCCAGTTACACGAGCGCGGGGGCGTTGAGCGAGTGTGCTTGCGCGCGGAAAGCGGGTTTTTCCCCGTTAGAGGTCGCCGGAGGCGCGGGAGTGGATGGGATAACGGGGAAAAGCCAGTTACGCGGGCGCGGAGAGCGAGTGTGCAGGTGATCGCGGGTAATTCGGGCGAGGTAACCGGAAAGCTACATTTGTACATGTTCTGGACAAGAATGTGTATGGCAAAAATGTGCAGAACAGGTATGATGGATTCAAACGGTGCTTTGATGTATATAAGGAGGAGCTTGGATGGCAGGGTTAACATGGGAAGATCGTCAACTGTATATGAATGGCCAGCCTTTCCGCATCATTTCAGGTGCGATGCATTATTTTCGTTGTGTGCCAGAGTACTGGGAAGATCGTTTACGCAAGATTAAAGCAATGGGCTGCAATACGGTCGAGACGTATGTGCCTTGGAATCTGCATGAACCGCGTGAAGGCGAATATAACTTTGAAGGAATCACGGATATCGCTAAGTTTATTCGCGTAGCAGAGGAAGTTGGTTTATATGTTATCGTCCGCCCTGCGCCATACATATGTGCAGAATGGGAATTCGGTGGTCTGCCTGCTTGGTTGCTGAATACTTCGGTAAAGCTGCGTACGAGTGATCAGGGCTTCTTGGATAAAGTTGAAGCGTATTATAAACATCTGCTGCCGCTGCTGACACCGCTGCAGATTACGAATGGTGGACCTATCATTGCGATGCAGATTGAAAATGAATACGGCAGCTATGGCAACGATCAGAAGTATTTGCAGGCGTTAAGAAGCATGTTAATTCAGCAGGGTGTAAACGTGCAGCTGTTCACCTCCGACGGTCCGACGGATCTGATGCTGCGAGGCGGCATGGCGGAAGGGGTATGGGCGACAGTCAACTTTGGCTCGCGCGCTGAGGAAGGGTTTGACAAGCTGCTCGAGTATCAGCCGGATGCGCCGCTGATGTGCGCGGAATTCTGGAACGGCTGGTTTGACCACTGGAAAGAAGAGCACCATACTCGAAGCAGCGAGGATGCTGCACAAGCCTTAGACGAGATATTGGCACAAGGCGCATCCGTCAATTTCTATATGGCTCATGGCGGAACTAACTTCGGATTCATGAATGGAGCCAATCACGGCGAGCAGTATGATCCGACTGTCACCAGCTATGATTATGATGCTCCGATCAGCGAGGCGGGAGATCTGACGCCTAAGTTCCATGCATTCCGTGAAGTAATTAGCAAGTACACGGAGCTTCCAAATGATGAATTGCCATCCAACACACGCAAACAAGCCTATGGCGATATACCTGTTAGCCGGAGTGTGAAGCTGTTCGATACACTTCCGAGCATCTCCACGCTTCATCATAGCGTGACTCCTGAGCCTATGGAGAGCTACGGTCAAGATTACGGCTTTATTATGTATTCCTCTAATCTGCCATATGCGCAGAGAGTTTGCAGTCTGACGCTTCAAGACGTGCATGATCGCGCGCTTGTCTATCTCGATCAGAAATATATAGGCGTGGTGGAGCGAACGAACCCGCAAGAGCTTCAATTGAACATTCCAGAAGGTGGAGCCCGGCTGGACATCTTAGTGGAGAATATGGGACGAATCAATTATGGGCCGAAGCTTGCTTCCGATCGAAAAGGTATCACAGAAGGAGTCAGACTCGACTACCAGTTCCATTATCATTGGGATGTACGCACCATACCGCTGGACTCAATCGAACTTGTAAAATATGATATATCAGCAACGGCGGCACTGGATTCTACAGATGAACAGCTTAAAGAACAGCCTGCGTTCTATGAAGCGGAGCTGACGATCGAAGACGAACCTGCAGATACGTTCCTGCATCTGGACGGTTGGAAGAAAGGCGTGGCATTCGTCAACGGCTTCAATATCGGTCGATATTGGGAGGCGGGGCCGACGCAGTCTATGTATGTACCTGCTCCGCTGTTGAAGCGAGGCGTTAATCACATCGTGCTATTCGAGCTGCATGAAGCGGGAAGCGTGATTAGCTTCAAGGACGAGCCGCATTTATAAGCTATAACATAGCAGAGGATGACGTTGAACCCGGCGTCATCCTCTTGCTGTATTCTACGGCTGAGCGATCAGCTCGCCGCTCAGCAGCGCTGATTGAGGCTCCAACACGGTGTTATCAGTGGCTGAGACAGGCTCTAAGCCCCTTACCTCATCCAATGTGATCATATCCTCTGCAGTTGCAGGTCCGACAACTTGTTCCACAAAGTCACATATCTCTGAAACATAACGCTCACGATCCCGGCAATGAGCGACGCCATGCGTTGCGCCGTCAACAATAAGCAATCGCTTCGGCTCAGGTTTCGCATGGTACAGATCAACGCTCATCTTCGTCGGGACGAATAGATCAGATCCGCCATGCACAAACATAATAGGAAGTTTGCAGGCTTCCATCACCTGGATAGGACTTACATCCTCCATTCTGAAGCCGGCCTTGGTCTTTAATCTGCGATTGATCAGGTTAATAAACGGCCATGAAGGGATAAAGTTGAGGCTTGCCACTTGATGTCGAACAAGCTCGGTTAGATCAGAATAAGGACAGTCTGCAACGACTAATCTTACCTGTGGTCGGTGGATAGCTGCATATTCCAATACTGTTCCCCCGCCAAGCGATTGGCCATGCAGTGCAATGACGCAGTCTTCGCCCTTGCGATTGACGGTCCAATCGACCCATGCTTGAATATCGTATTTTTCCTTGTAGCCAAAAGTTGCGTATTTGCCCTCGCTCTGACCGTGCGCCCGCTGATCGATCAGCAGGATGTTGAAGCCTTTCTTCATAAAAATGCCGGAAAATTGCGATGACCAGGGCATAGCAGCAGTGTAGCCATGGACGATGATAGCCACTCGATTCGAATAAGGGTATTTCTCGATATATGTGCCAAATAATTTTAAACCATCGTTGCTCTTGATGTTTACTTCTTCTTTATCCAATTCGTCAAATTCCTGCTTCGTGAATACTTGAAACTCTTCCATCAATTCAAAGCATTTCTTATACGATTGACGCTTGCTGAGTGTCATCCGATGCACGCCGTAGACCGGAATTACCCATAAGGACAGCGCTAAAAATAATAATATGCCTGCTGACATCCATGCAATCAAATTAATCCCTCCAATCGCGTTTGAGGTTAATTGTCATTAGTGACAGTAGGGTGCTCCGCCAATATTCATTTTACGCATCGACATAATTCCATTATCTTCCCTACAACTGGTAATAATCATGGTGGAAATGATGGAGCTATCTATTATATGATGAAGGGTAGCTAGTTAACAGACAGTGAGATGTGTCGTTTTGTGTAAAATAAGTATATAATGACTTGTATCACTCTGACTTATATGTAGCGAAGGGATTGGAGTACGCATGTGTGGTATAGCAGGTATTTTAAACTTCAACGGCGAACAGCCGTCTGAACATATTGTTCGCAACATGATGGACATCATTCACCACCGCGGACCGAATGACGGTAAGCTGTGGATTGGCGATCGAGTAGGGCTGGGCTTTAAACGCTTGTCGATTATTGATGTTGCTGTGGGCGCACAACCATTGAGCAATGAAGATGATTCCGTGTGGATTATTTTTAACGGAGAAATATATAACTATCAGGAGCTTCGTGAGGATCTGATCTCGCGCGGCCACCAATTCAAGACCCATACCGATACGGAAGTCATCATTCATCTATATGAAGAGCACGGAGAAGAGTGCGTGCACCATCTTCGCGGGATGTTTGGCTTCGCGATCTGGGACCGCAACAAGCAGCAGTTGTTTATTGCGCGCGATCATTTCGGAATTAAACCGGTATATTATTTTTATGATCATGATATGTTTGTATTCGGTTCGGAGATCAAGAGCTTGCTGACTGTGCCGGGCATGCCTCGCGATATTAACATGAACGGATTGTACAATTATTTGACATTCCAATATGTGCCGGATCCAGAGACGATGTACGCAGGTATCTATAAGCTTCCTCCTGCTCATTCCATCACGATTCCATTCGAAGGCAAGCCGCAGCTCCGCAAATATTGGGACCCGATGTTTGCGCCTGTGGATCGTCCGCTGGAACAAGTGCTGGATGATATTCGCCATGTAATGCATGATTCGGTGAAGAATCACCTTCACAGCGAAGTGGAGCGCGGATGCTTCCTGTCGAGCGGGATTGATTCGACGATAACTTCAACGCTGATGCGTTCGATGGAACCGATCAAGACGTTCAGTGTCGGCTTCGAGGGAGCGAACAATGAAACGATTATCGCTCGTGATACAGCTCGTCAGATCGACACGGAGCATTACGATCGGATGATTACGCAGGAAATGTATTTTGATGCGGTTCCGCGTGCGATCTGGCATCTGGATGAGCCAGTGGCGGACCCATCGGCAATTGCGCTGTACGAAGTCGCGCGTCTGGCGAAGGAGCATGTCACCGTGGTCTTGTCCGGTGAAGGTGCGGATGAGCTGTTCGGCGGATACCGGATCTATCGTGAACCGCGTTCGCTGCGCTTCCTATCCTGGATGCCGGAGGGTATGCAGAGCTCGATGAACTCGATTCTGCGTATGCTGCCTAACTTCTATGGTCGCAACTATTTGCTGCGCGGCACTACGCCGCTGGAGAAGCGTTTCTTGGGCAACGCTAACATCTTCTCGGATGATGCGAAGCCGGTGCTGCTGCGCGCTGGGGCTGAGGAGCTGGCGTCGTTCACGAAGCCATTTGATAAAGCGAAGATCTATTATGATCGAACTGCTCATCTGGACCCTGTGTCCCGTATGCAGTATATCGATATGAATCTGTGGATGCCGGGCGATATTTTGATGAAGGCGGACAAGCTGACGATGGCGCACTCGCTCGAGCTGCGCGTGCCGTTCCTAGACCGCAAGGTGTTTGAAGTAGCGCGCACGATCCCGATGAAATATCGGATTGCCAACGGCACGACGAAGTATGCGTTGCGCAAAGCGATGGAGGGCATCATTCCAGATTCGGTGCTGAACCGTCCGAAGCTGGGTTTCCCTGTGCCAATGCGCGACTGGCTGAAGACAGAGCGCGCGGATATCATGTGGGAGCAGATGACAGCGAGCGGTATTGATCCGATCATTAATATGACACGTGTGGAAAATATGTTCCGCATGCACAAGGCAGGACAAGGCGATTATTCGCGTAAACTGTGGGTGTTGTACGTATTTGCCTTATGGCATGCGACTTATATGAAACGCGGATCATAAGATAAATGACAGAGAGGCCTCCGCCATGGAAGTGACGGAGGCCTCTTGATTGTGTGCGAGTAGAAGAATACATAGCTTGAACCTGAATACATGATTAGGGAGGAGGCGGTGAAATGCGTATGTGGACGTGGCTGACTCGAATCGATCCGATCACGAAAGGGATCTGGCTGCTGAGCACGGGCTTGGCGGTCATGTTGACGATGTCGCTGTTCGGTCAACTCGCGTGGTTCCTGTCAGTCGTGCTGCTGGCGCTGTGCGGAGCAGGGTGGTCTTGGCGACATTGGAACATGCTAGGCCTATGGGTACTAGGCTTTGGAGTGCCGCTCTTCGTCTTTCAATGGCTGGTGCTGCCGGGTGAAACGGCAGTATGGCCGAATGTAACCGGCGGGGTGCTGACCGAGGAGGCGATGGTCGCCTCGGCAGCGTTGACGCTAAGATCGATGACTCTGTTTGCGTCATCGATCCTGTACGCGACGACCACGGAGCCGCGCGATGTGGTCGCCGCGCTTGTGGGGCGGCTGCATGTGCCGGAACGGCTCGCTTATGCTGCCGCCATCGCCCTTCGCTTCGTGCCGCTATTGGTCGGCGAAGCGGAAGAGATTCGCCACGCGCAGCGGCTGCGGCGCAAGACGCCGCTGCGCGGGCTTGGCGGGCGGCTTAGCGCTGCCCGCCAACTGCTCCCGGCCGTGGCCCAGTCCGCGCTGCGCCATGTTCACGGCGTATCCGCCGCGATGGAGGCGAAGCGCTTCGGCACGGCCGGGCGGCGCACCGTGTGGCGGCAGCTGCGCATCATGCCGCTTGGCGCCGGGCTTGCGGCGGCCTCGTTGCTGGCCGCCGCCGCTTCGATCTGGATGCTGTGATGGGCTAGGCTCCATCCGGCTTGGCAATTAATGCTTGCATTTTATCACGGTACCTAGTATTTTATATATTGTTAACCAAAATATATAAAGGATAGGTGAACAATGAGTAATCAAAATTCTATGATACAGCGTTTTACGATGAATGAATGGATTCTAATGGCATTGCTGGCAGCGGCTAATGGGGCAGCGACAACTTTGTTGGCCTATGTAAATAAGATGCTGAATGTATGGGGAGGACCTATTCTTACGTCAACTATTGTTGGTGTTTATGTAGTGTACGGTGTGCTGGCGATGTATATCATCCGTAAGCCAGGCGCATCGTTGTTTACATATGCGATTGGAGCTCTTATTCAGATCATGATGGGTAATGCATACGGTGCTTGGTCTGCGATTGCAGCGGCAGCATGCTATGCGGTAGTTGCGGAGCCCTTATTCTACTTATATAAGCATCGTCAACTGACTTGGGCGAGAATGATGTTCATCGGAACAGCGATGGTGCCGCTATGGTTTATAGTCGCTTCCTTCATGTTCGGGTATACTGCGTATGCACCGAGTGTGCTCGTCATTACGTTAATTGTACGCTGCTTCAGCGGAATGCTGCTGTGTGGAGCGTTGACGAAGTGGCTGGGCGATCGACTTGCGGGAACACGCTACGTGCGATCATTTGCAGTCGGTCAGCAGTTAGGTCAAGATTGAATCATTCATATGAGCTTGGTTAATCCTATTATTCATAATAAAGAGGTGGCGCTCTAATGGAACGTGATCAACAGCAAACGCTTCAGATGGAGCGGCTTCATACGGATGCAAACAAGAAGGTCATGCACTTATCGTGCGTGACCTTTAGCTATGTTGGTGAAACTAGTGCTGTTCTGGATTGCTGTTCGGGTGTAGTATGGGAAGGGACTGTCGTTATGATCAGCGGTCGCAATGGCAGCGGCAAGTCGACGCTGTGCCGATTGTTAGCTGATCTGATGACCCCGCAAGATGGGATGATGAGCGGTGAACTGCTCCGTGGTGATGATCCCAAGCCGCTGATTGGCTATATCGGAGGCGAGCTCGCGCAGCAGTTTGTCATCGGCGTCGTTGAGGATGAGTTGGCATTCGGACCGGAGAACCTCGGCTTGGCGCGAGATGAGATCGGTCGCCGGGTAGAACGCGAGCTTCATGCTGTGAATATGGTGCGCTATCTTGATAAGCGTGTCGAGCATCTGTCAGGAGGGCAGCAGCAGCGAGTTGCCGCCGCCGCCGTATGGACAATGGAGCCGGAAGTACTCATAATAGACGATGCGTGGAGCGCATTGGACGCGGATGGACGGGTACGATTCACAGATGCTGTATATCGTTGGTACAATGAAGGGCACAACGATCCATCAGGGTCACGAGCAAGGACGTTGATCGTGTCTACGGCTCGCAAGTCGGAATTGGATGCAAGTCATCCACTCTGGGAAAGAGCGGAGCATTGGACGTTAGAGGACGGTCGTTTGCATATACCGAGTAATATGGAGCCTGCCTCTGCTAGTGCTGCTGATGTTCATAATGAGCGGTTAGATGCATGGGATGCACTAATGCCATCAGCTGCTATGACTTCAGATCCTGCAGGATCGCCAGTTCTTGAATTCAGCGGGGTAACCGCGCGTTATCGTAATGGATACATTGCGCTTCGAGATGCGAGTGGTCTAGCGATGCCTGGAGATGGTATAATACTTCGCGGCAACAATGGTGCGGGCAAGTCCTCGTTGTTGAAGGTGCTAAGCGGAGCCTTGCGCCAATATAAAGGGACTATACATATACACGGACAAGACTTGAAGCGTCTCAAGCCGCATGAACTGGCAGGTTTGATCGGGTATGTACCGCAGCGTGCGGCTGCCTCATTTATGACAGAACGGGTTATAGATGAGTGTATGGATGTATATCGGGAGCTGAATATATCTGAAATAGACGGTGAGGCATGGTGTTTGGAGCAGCTGCAAGCTATTGGATTGCGCGATTTCGCTCATTATCATCCGCATGACTTATCCGTTTCCTTGCAGCGCAGGCTGAGTCTCTGGATTGCCGCTGTTCATCGACCTGTACTGCTGCTCTTAGATGAGCCGACAGCAGGTCTAGATGAGATCGCCGCGCGAGAGGTGATCGCATGGTGCAATCGCGAACGTGCGCGAGGGGCGGCAGTGATTGCGGTAACCCATGATCCGCTATGGCTTGGGGATGCGATGTGGAAGCAATGGCATGCTGAGAATGGATCGATTCAGCCCGTGTAAACTAGGAGGGATGACACTAGATGAAGCATAATAAACAGCAGGAAGGAGCTGAAGCAGATAAGATGGATGATCAAAAAGCTCTGCAGGGACATGGCGCAACGATGCGTCCTGGACGAGCGCGGCAGATGGTTACTTTGGCGCTCTTGCTGTCTACATTTTTAGCGGCGATTGAGGTTACGGTAGTTAGTACGGCGATGCCTAAGATTGTGGCTGATCTCAGCGGTCTAGAGTTGATCAGTTGGGTATATGCTTCTTATCTGCTAACGACTGCGGTATCTACGCCGTTGTTCGGTAAGCTGTCCGATTTATTCGGTCGGAAAAATATATTCATCTTCGGCTCTGTGTTGTTTGTGTTAGGGTCGATGCTGTGCGGGTTATCGCAAAATATGACGCAAATGATCATATTCCGGGCGATTCAGGGGGTAGGCGCCGGAGCGTTAATGCCCGTCACCTTTACAATCGTTGGCGATATCTATAACTATGAAGAGCGAGCCAAGATTCAAGGGCTGTTCAGTTCAATCTGGGGGATTGCTGGACTAGTTGGTCCTCTCGTTGGGGGATTCTTCGTTGATTCGTTATCATGGCATTGGATCTTCTACTTCAACGTTCCATTTGGCATTATATCGGTGTGGATGATTGCTGTATTATTCCATGAAAAAGTGGAGCGGAAAAAGAAGTCGGTAGACTATGCGGGTGCAGCGACCTTTACGGTTGGGATGACCGCTTTTCTATTCATTCTAATTGCTGGCGGACAGAGCATTCCGTGGAACTCGCCGCTTATTTATATATTGATTGCAACTGCGATCGTGTTCTTAACTTGGTTCGTGTTCATTGAACGGCGCGCAGCGGAACCGATGGTGCCGTTTGAGCTGTTTAAGGTCCGTGATATTGCGGTATCGAACTTAGTGGGATTCCTGGCAAGCGCAGTGCTGATGGGAATTAACTCTTATCTTCCGCTCTGGATCCAAGGCGTTCTTGGACAAAGCGCGAAAAGCTCAGGGCTCTCGCTTACGCCAATGTCCATTGGCTGGCTTATCGGTTCGATTATCGGCGCAAGAATGCTCATTAAGAGCGGAGGCAGGCTGACTACGGCATTTGGCGCAACCTTTATCGTGATCAGTGCGACATGGCTGGCAGTGATAACGGGACAGTCTTCCGTCTTGATGATTATCCTGCTGACGTTCTTGGCTGGGTTGGGCTTCGGATTCTCGTTCACGGCGTTTACGATTATCGTGCAGTCCTCTGTTCCGTGGAATATGCGCGGTGCCTCGACAGCGTTGAATACGTTCATCCGATCGCTCGGTCAGACGATTGGAATTGCGATATTTGGCACCTATCTGAACTCTCATATTGCGGCTGCGGTGCAGCAGGCTGGGCCAGAGGTGGCAGGCAATATCGGGAAGGATGACCTCAATAAGCTGCTCGATCCTGAAATGACGCAGCAGTTAGCTCCTGATGTTGTTCATCATCTGCGCGGGTTCCTGGAGAGCGGGCTGCATAGTGTATTCGTGCTGATGGCGATTATCGCCGCAGTCAGCATGTTGACCACGCTGTTGATGCCTAAGGGAGTGCGCAAGCCGGAAGAGGCTTCGGTGGAGAATACAGGCTCATAACTTTATAGGATTACTTGAAGAACCGATAGTCACGTACTGTCGGTTTTTTTTGATTAATGGGAAGAGAAAGCGCAGAATGAGGGAGGGGGGGAGTGCGGGCTAATAGTTTCGAGATTAGGGGCAACCATTCAGGAGTACCTGCTTCAACTTGCAGCAGTAATCCAGGCAGTATGCGAAACTTGTGTGTTATAGACGATGTCTATAACCTGAACTGGCTGCCCCTATTTCGCAGCGTTTATTGAGACGCTTTGTTGGAACATAGACGCTCGGCTTGAATCCCAAGCTTCTTCAACAAGCTGATCGC
>NZ_JBTGUH010000004.1:0-369191 GCF_054343325.1 Paenibacillus marinisediminis | reverse complement strand
TCCCACAGCAATGGTAAGACCCCTTGAAGACGACGAGGTAGATAGGTTCGGGGTGGAAGCACAGCAATGTGTGGAGCTGACGAATACTAATCGGTCGAGGGCTTATCCTAATGATATTCAAGCAGGCTTTTCAACTTCGCATTCAGTTTTCAGGGTATATACCTTGAATAATTATTGTTCCCTGATAGCTCAGTTGGTAGAGCACTCGACTGTTAATCGAGTTGTCACAGGTTCGAGTCCTGTTCGGGGAGCCATATGGAGAGATGTCCGAGTTTGGTCGAAGGAGCACGATTGGAAATCGTGTAGGCGCCACAAGCGTCTCGAGGGTTCGAATCCCTCTCTCTCCGCCAGCATGGCCCGTTGGTCAAGGGGTTAAGACACCTCCCTTTCACGGAGGTAACAGGGGTTCGAATCCCCTACGGGTCACCAAATTTTTCACTCAAATGGAAACAATTGAGGGTTGAACATAACAGCGGTAATTGATATGATATAATAGTCGCTGATAAAGAGACAACCAAAATATGGACGCTTAGCTCAGCTGGGAGAGCATCTGCCTTACAAGCAGAGGGTCGGCGGTTCGATCCCGTCAGCGTCCACCATAATCACTCTTTCGCGGGGTGGAGCAGTTCGGTAGCTCGTCGGGCTCATAACCCGAAGGTCGTAGGTTCAAATCCTGCCCCCGCAACCAAATTATCTGTGGAGCTGTGGTGTAGAGGCCTAACATGCCTGCCTGTCACGCAGGAGACCGCGGGTTCGAATCCCGTCAGCTCCGCCATATTTACTCTTGATGAGTAATGAACATGGCAATTGCATAACCTAAGGCTCGGTAGCTCAGTCGGTAGAGCAAAGGACTGAAAATCCTTGTGTCGGCGGTTCGATTCCGTCCCGAGCCACCATATAAGATTTATGCCGGTGTAGCTCAGTTGGTAGAGCGGCTGACTTGTAATCAGTAGGTCGAGGGTTCGACTCCTTTCGCCGGCACCATAGTTTTGCGGAGGCTTAGTGAAGTGGCTAAACACGGCAGACTGTAAATCTGCTCTCTACGAGTTCGGTGGTTCGAATCCATCAGCCTCCACCATTATAGGGGCATAGTTTAAAGGTAGAACAGCGGTCTCCAAAACCGTTAGTGTGGGTTCAATTCCTGCTGCCCCTGCCAATTATATTGTGGCTCAATTGAATATTATAGGTATATGGCGGTCGTGGCGAAGGGGTTAACGCACCGGATTGTGGCTCCGGCACTCGTGGGTTCAAGTCCCATCGATCGCCCCATATAACCTTGGGGATTAGCCAAGCGGTAAGGCAACGGACTTTGACTCCGTCATGCATAGGTTCGAATCCTATATCCCCAGCCATTTGCGGACATAGCTCAGTGGTAGAGTATCGCCTTGCCAAGGCGAGGGTCGCGGGTTCGAATCCCGTTGTCCGCTCCAGTACGGCGCCATAGCCAAGTGGTAAGGCAAAGCTCTGCAAAAGCTTTATTCCCCAGTTCAAATCTGGGTGGCGCCTCCAAATTTTTTACAATAGAAACATGTGCCCTTAGCTCAGCTGGATAGAGCGTTTGACTACGAATCAAAAGGTCAGGAGTTCGAATCTCTTAGGGCACGCCATCTTCAAATTAATAAGCCGGTGTGGCGGAATGGCAGACGCGCGCGACTCAAAATCGTGAGGGAAACCGTGGAGGTTCGAGTCCTCTCACCGGCACCACTAATTACAGTTAAGTATTTCACAGTCAAATCGACTGATGGGATGCTTTTTTTGTTGTTTCGGAATATTTTACGCTATATCTGATATTTCAATTATGAACCATAAATAATGCCCCCATTAGAAGTAGTCGATGACTAATCTAATAGGGGCACAATATTAACAATGAGTGCTTGAACTTATTCTTGTGGAGGCGTTATTGTATTCGAAGCAATAACAGCCTTTGGCTCAACTGGCTCTGATTTCGATTCGGTTAAGCTTTGAATCATCTCGACAATATCAATACCGGATACTTGCTTAATCATCTCAGGTGCTGTGGCCATCAATTGGGTTACATAATTGCTGACTCGATTAGCCCCTTCGCCATTGCCGGTATCTACCACCGTTATGTTATCAATCGATTTAAGCGGCTCTGCGATCTTACCTGCGAGCTCTGGAAGCATCTTAACGACGATATCAAGAACCGCAGCCTCACCGAATGCGTTAAATGCTTCAGCAAGCTTCTGCTTCGCTTCCGCTTCCGCAATACCGCGCAGGCGGATAATATCCGCATCTGCCGTACCACGAGCGCGATCGGCGTCGGCGATCGCAAAGCCTTCGAGACGCTTCTGCTCAGCCAATGCTTTCGCCTCAGCTTCAATTCGATATTGCAAGGCATCAGCTTCCAGCACTTTCCGTGATTTTTCAGCTTCAGCCGATTGAACGACTGCATATCGCTCAGCATCTGCTTTCTTCTTCACTTCGGAGTCGTACTGCTTCTCGCGACGTAGAATTTCTTTTGCTTCGAGGTCGATCTCACGTTCCTTACGAACCAGTTCAACTCGCATCTGCTCTTCAACCACACTCTGCTTGGAGCGCGCTTCTTGAATATGATAAGCCTGGTCAGCTTCTGCTCGAGCCATATCTTGTTCTCGTTTGAAGGATGCCACTTTCAGTTCTTTATCCTTGCTAGCCTCGGCAACATTCGTATCACGCAGTAATTCCGCCTTCATCCCTTCTTCTTCCGCTTTTGCTTTCTGAATTCGGGAGTCACGGACTGCTTCAGCCTCAGCGATATCTGCGTCACGTTTAACTGCTGCGATCCGAGGTTTACCGAGAGCGTCGAGATATCCATGCTTATCGCGTACATCCTTGATCGTAAAGGATACGATCTGCAAACCCATCTTCTTCAGATCCTTCGCAGCAATAGCTTGAACTTCTTGCGCGAAACGATCTCGGTTGCGGTACATTTCCTCGACGGTCATAGAACCCAGGATTGAACGTAAGTGACCTTCCAATACTTCTTGAGCTTCCATCTTTAAGCCTTCTGTAGGCTTGCCAAGGAATTGCTCAGCGGCTGTAGCGATGTCCTCCACAGTACCACCAATCTTAATAATAGCTACCGCATCTGTCATAACAGGTACGCCTTGTTCGGTATACACCTCTGGAGTCATCACATCCAGCTTGTGCGACAATAGAGACAAGAACTGTGATTGCTGGAATATCGGTACGATAAATGCGCCGCCGCCGCGGATGATCTTCATTTTACGACCCGATTCGTCTGTTGAAACATTTTTCGAACCTAGATATGTACCCGTTACAATCATGGCCTCATCAGGGCTTACCGTCTTGTACCGTGCCCAGAAGGCAAGGCCTAACACGACGATAACACCTACAACGATGAGTGGAATAACCAAATAATCTGGCATAGCATGACACTCCTATCATATAAAGTTACAGAATGCGATAGACATTCTGGCTAAAACCATACTTACAAATAGCGTATCATCCATATGAAAAGATTGATTATGTGTGCAGCCATGATGTAAATTTATCAGGACAATACATCAGTTTCCAAGGGCGAGACGTAGACTGTGTTATCTTTCGTTTCTACTATAACAACACGTGTGTCCTGCGGAATATCAATTCCGTCCCAGGATGCGGCTATATGATTCGTATTGCCGATCCCAATTCTGATGATTACTTCTCCGTATCCTTTTGCAGGAATAGATATGCTGACTTCGCCAATAGTGCCTTCAAGGTCTTTCATAGAGTATCCAACTGAGTTCTCTCGATTCTCCATTGGCTTTATATATAGAAAGAAGACACCAATAGAAACTACGATTGCAATCAGAATCGCTATTGCGATGATCCAGACTGCGGCAAGGGCCGTGTATCGAGTCATCAGGATGCCGGCTGCGCCGATTGTTGTTAATCCACTGACTAGTACTGTTGGGTTGAAGAATGGGAGGTCAGTCTCGCCGAACATGGCTTCAATAGAATGCTCGATGACATCGTTGAATATGAGGGTGATTAAGGCATAGAGGATACCGAATATAATCAGCCCCCAGTACAAGGTTTCCATAGCATCACTCCGATATGACAGGCTCCATCGAGAAGCAATCGAGACGACTTGCTATGCAATGGGCTTATATGGAATTGTATACGTGACATGGAATCAATTGGTTTCGTGAAGTGTTAGGATGTGTTCTGTCTGCGGTCTGTTTCGTTCCCCGACTTCGGTCTAGGTACAAAAACCGTCCGGAGCCTGTTTTGATGAAACGACAAACAGCCTAAAATAAAGACATAAGCAAACGATATGGAAAGGTGGTGACGATACGATGCAAAGGAAAGGAAATTCACTGGCAATACTACTTATCGGATTAGGTGCATTCATCCTTTTGAGTAAGATGGGCTTCTTGCTCGGCGGATTGATGGGATATCTTGTGCCAATCGCGATTATAGCACTAGGCTACTATGGTGTAAAGGCTGGGAATTCATTCTTCGGATGGTTGTTCATCATCATAGGTGCTATTTCACTGATCGGCAAGTTCTCTTGGTTGATCGGAATCATTATCGGGGTAGGGTTAGTTGTGTGGGGCGTATCGCTGCTAACACGTAAAGGAAGTAACCGATACTACTATTGAGTGAAATGTATGATGGGTTAAGGAGGTTATTGATGCATGAGTAACAATATTATGAGACGTGTTCGTGACATCACAATGGCTACATTGAACGAACACCTGGAAAAGTCAGAAGATCCTGTTCGCTTGATCGATCAGTTCCTAATGCGAACTCAACAGGAGATTAGCGAAACAGAGCGTTTATATCAGCAGTATGTGATGCACGCTAATCAGATGAAGCAGCAATTGAATCAGGCGATTGAATTGCGCGACCGCCGGGAGCAGCAAGCGATGGTTGCCCTTAAAGCGAACGAAGAATATGCAGCTAAGCTAGCTCTTCAAGAGAAATTAATGCATGAAGATAAGGCTAAGAACTACGGAGAACTGTACGATAAGAGCAAGCAAGCGATTCTCGAATTGGAAGAGCAGCTTAACACGCTGAAGAGTGAGTTCCAGACGGTATATGACAAGCGTCAGATGTATATCGCTCGTATGCAAACATTGCGACTGCAGCAGCGCATGAATGAACGCGCTGGATTCTACGGCGGACAGCAGGTAGACAATATGTTCCGACGACTAGACGACCGTGTAACGGACATGGAGTGGGAATCTCAGAGTTTACGAGATGTACGCCGCATGAACGAAGGAAGTTACCGCTCTTCCTACGAGAAGGAATCCCAGCTGCAACAAGAGATGGATCGCTTGAAGCAGAAGTTGAACCGACCTAAGGAGTGAGGTAACGCATGAATAAGAAATTGTATCGTTCTACACGCGATTCTAAGCTTACCGGTTTATGTGCCGGTATCGCAGAATGGTTGAATATTGATGCAACATTAGTTCGGATCTTGTTCGTCATTGGTGTCGTTTTCTCTGGCTTCACACTATTGATAGCTTACTTCATTATCGCTTTGGTAGTTCCGAAGGAGCCGCGTCCACCATATGGCCCAATGAACTATTACGGTAATCAAGGCTATTATGATCCGAACAGATATAATTCGAACGGATATAGCTCAAACGGATATAATCCTAACAGCTACAATGGACATAATCAGGACCGTGATTCGCACCGTAATCGCGATTATTACTCTAAAGATTACAACCAGTCGAACAATCACACTTCTTCGATTGATTCCATGATGGAAGATATCGAGAAGAAAGCTATGAAGAATGAAATCCAACAACTTCGCGAAAAGCTCGCGAAACTCGAGAAAGGGGAATAATAAAATGGGAGTATTCAAACGAATTAAAGATATGACGAAGGCATCGATGCATGACATGCTTGATAAAGTAGAGAACCCAGTCGTTATGTTGAACCAATATCTGCGCGACATGGAGGCTGAAATCCATGAGGCAGAGGTTACAGTCGCTAAGCAAATGGCTAATGAGCGCCGCATGAAGCAGCGCTATGATGAAGCAATTCGCATGGGTGCTGAGCGTGAAGCACAAGCAGAGCGCGCAATTGTTGCAGGACATGAAGAGATGGCTCGCAAATTGCTGGAAGAGAAATTGTACTTCGATCAAAAGATTCAAGAGTATGGCGATCTCCATGCACAAGCGCATGCACAAGCTCAAGAGCTGATGCAGCAAATGCACTCGATGAAGGATGAATTCTACAAGCTGCGCAACAAGCGCAATGAACTGGTAGCTCGTGCTCAAATGGCTGAAGCTCGCAAACAAATGTCTTCCATCAGCACGATCCATACGATTGAAAGCGGCGGCGCATCCCGCGGCTTCCACCGTATGGAAGAGAAGATTATGCAGATGGAAGCAGAAGCAGAAGTTATGCGTGTACCTTATACACCAGGCGTGACAACTTATCAGCCGCCAGTTGATGTAGAGAAGCAGCTTAAAGTGGAAGAGCAGCTTGCTGCTATGAAGCAAAAGCTTGGCAAAACGGAATAAACTATTGGGGAATCCGATCGAAATATGGTATCCTTATCAATAAGGCATGCGGCGATGCGACAAGCATCGCCGTTGTTGCATCTATATCAAATGCTTGAATTTACATCTATGAAAGTTGACAGACAGGGAGGTGCGGCCGAGAAATGAATAACCGAATACTTGCCTATGTACTAATCGCGATAGGGTTATTGATCTTAATTAGCAAATGGCTGAGCTTCGGGACTATCGTCGCGCTGATCATGATCGTGTTAGGCATTCGTAAAGTTCAAGACGCGGAAGGTAAGATTGGATATGTCTTGATAGGGGTCGGCGCAGCGATTATCCTGCTTGAACACCTTGTTTTGTTTATTGGCCTATTCATATTGTCCTTAGTGTTCTTCTATTATCGTTCGCAAAAGGTTCAGAAGGAGCAGCATGTAATGAAGCGGCACAGCCTCACAACCATGCTCAAGTGGGATCGCGAACCGTACCAATTATCCTCACAGAGCTTATGGCATATCGTAGGGGAGAGTGATATCGACTTATCGCTGGCCATTCTTGGAGAGAAGGAAACGTCTCTGCTATTCCAAGGCGTGCTGGGAGATATGGATATTATGATTCCAGATGATGTAGGAGTTGAGATTGAAGCAACCGTTTTATTTGGACAGATTGATCTTGGTCTTGAACGAGAAACGGGCTTCTTCAATCAATGGAAGTGGCGTTCCCCTAATTATGATACTGCCGACCAGCGAGTAAACCTGAATTTATCCTACCTCGTAGGAGATATAGATATAAGACTGCACTGATAAAGGAGATTAGCCGGATGAATTCGAAGAAACCTGCGAATATGGTGTTGCGTACAATTGGAGAGTCCATGCTGCTGTCATTCGTACTCTTCTTCGCCATTTCCTATATGCTGCAGTCTTCAGGATTTGTGCAACCGTATGAGACATGGCGAGAAGGTGTATGGGCGACGCTGTCGACACTTGTTGTCGTCGGTTTCATTGCTCTGCTGTTCGGCTTCATTCAAGGCTACCGAATGAAGCGTAGAATCGAACTCTTGCGCGAATCGATGCTGCTCTTAGAGAAGGGAAATCTGTCCCGACCGATGCCGGATATCGGCGATGATGAGCTCGGGCAGCTTGCTGAACAATTGGAGCGAGTAAGCAAGCGTTGGGAAGAGCAAGTAACTTCCCTGCAGCGCTTGTCTACTAACAATGCACAATTAGCGGAGCAAGCGCGTGTAACCGCGATCATTGAAGAGCGGCAACGATTGGCGCGAGAACTGCACGATGCGGTTAGCCAGCAGCTATTTGCGATATCGATGACAGCTACAGCTGTAAAGCGAACGTTGGGGCGCGACTTTGATCGAGCTGAACGGCAGGTCGAGCTGATTGAAGAGATGGCCTCTGTCGCGCAGTCTGAGATGAGAGCATTGCTGCTGCATCTGCGACCAGTTCATCTGGAAGGCAAGGGGCTGGTACAAGGCTTGCGTGAACTTGTGCAAGAGCTGCAAACCAAAGTTCCGATTGAGATTCATTGTGAGGTAGATGAGGAGATTCATCTATTGAAGGGCGTAGAGAACCACTTGTTCCGTATCGTACAAGAAGCGCTGTCCAATGCACTTCGCCATTCGAAGGCGGAACGAATGGAGATTAAGCTTCAGAACCGTAATGATTCGGTGCGGCTTATGATTCGAGATAATGGTGTTGGCTTTAACTGGGATGTTCAGAAGCAGGCCAGTTATGGTCTGCGTACAATGCAAGAGCGCGTAAATGAAATTGGAGGCTCTATTCAGATCATTACTGCGCCTGATAAAGGAACACGTATCGAAATCCGGGTACCGCTAGTGAAAAATGATTCGATGTGGGGGGAGGATGAGGTTGGAGATGGGATCAATGGAGATGGATCTGAGTCTGGAGATGGAAAATGAGATAAAGGTGCTGCTCGTCGATGATCACGAGATGGTGCGTATCGGTTTGGCTGCTGTGCTGAGCACAGAGGATGGTATCGAGGTGATTGGAGAAGCAAGCAATGGAGAAGATGGTATCCGACTTGCACAGGCGTATAAGCCGGATGTCGTATTGATGGATCTGGTCATGGATGGTATGGACGGTATCGAGTCAACGCGCAAGCTGTTGCAATTGTATCCGGACTGCAAAGTCATCGTACTGACCAGTTACTTGGATGATGAGAAGATGTATCCGGTCATTGAAGCGGGGGCGTTCAGCTATCTGTTGAAAACATCGCGCGCGACAGAGATTGCCGATGCGATCCGAGCTGCTGCAAGAGGACAATCGGTATTGGAGTCACAGGTTGCCTCTAAGATGATGAATCGCTTCAGACAGCCTAAGCCAGCACAGGCGGCGCATGAGCAATTGACAGAACGTGAGATGGATGTGCTGCGGCTGTTGGCTCAAGGCAAATCGAATCAAGATATCGCGGACGATCTGTTTATCGGTATTAAGACAGTCAAGTTTCATGTCACCAATATATTGGCTAAGCTTGGTGTGGAAGATCGCACTCAAGCGGCGATATATGCTTATAAGAACGGATTAAGTGAATAAACAAGAAACGACAACCCGGCAACTGATCGCACAGTTTGCCGGGTTGTGTCGTTTAAGGGGAAGTTGTAGCGGGGAAGCAGGATAATTAAATTTAGTACAGAAGGAGTAAATCGACTTGATTCAGATCCAATCCGATTGGCGAGCCGTATAAAGAATCGTCGGATGTATCTTCAATATGTTCTGGTTCAGATGGGGATATGGATTTCGCTGCTGAAGTCTTCTTCGAACGCTTGCCTTTTTTCTTCTTTGAAGAGTTAGGAGCACTTGATTCTTGCTGTACAGATTTCTTTTCTCCACCATTGAGAAACAATCTTCCGTTTTGGAACGCGCTCAAAGTTCCGTAATGTCTTGTACCATCCATCATGACGACGCAAACATCGTTTCCGAAACATTGTGAAATGTAATCTTCATGCAAGGGGATATTAATCATGGGAATACCTCCTTCTCAGAATATATCTGACAGCAGTGTATTCGCCGTGGGGCGGGAGTGTATAGTCAGAAACCTACTGTAGGACATTAAGGAAGGGCCTAAATTTTCATCAGGATGTAGCCGGCATAATACGTAGAGCTTGGAACCTATTGAAATGAATGGGGGAAGAAGACGTGATGCTGCAATGGAATAAGGGAGCATTATCAGCCGGCTTATGCCTGATCATGCTGGCATGTATCGGTGGATGGGCAACTGTGAATGGAACAAACCCTGCTGAGAGTGTTTATATGGAGAAGAAGCAAGAGGACTTGTCGGAGCATGTTAACATGCTCCGGGTACTAGCTGATCTGACGAAAGGAAGCAGGCTTCATACTCAAGTGATGCTGCAGGGGAATTTCCCTGCTGATGAAGAAGCTTGGAAGTCTGAGCGTGAACGCTGGTATGAAGCCGCTGCTATACATGTGCCGCTGCAAACCGTTCAGGAGCGTGGAAGAGAAGTATATCGAGCCTCCTATCGCATGTTAGGCCTGACGGCAGACGTCCTGCTCTTTCATGAGCGTACAGGACTCGGTTACTATGTCATAACGGTGAAAGGTCAGGAAGAAGGAGGGCTGCGCCAAGCCGCTGGAGAAGTGGAGAGACTGGAATCAGCTCTTTACGATGCTGGCTATGTGTCTAGCTGGAATGCTACCGTGCAGACCGAGGTTGATGCTGACCGCTTAGAGGCATGGAAACGAGTGGAGGCGGCTGTAAAGGAGTGGGGCCAGGCAGTACCGCTTGATCGCTATGAGGATGCTCGAACGATCAGCGTATCGTTTGATACAGACTATATGGGTGACGGGGTCATGCTGAGCGGGAAGCGGGCTAATTTGCAGGTGGCGGTTCATGAGAATACCGACTTGCATAAGACGCGGATCTCATTCGGCACACCCCTCATTGCGGGTGAATACTAGTATCCATTTTGACGGCAAAGATGGAAAGTCGCTCTGTTTTATGCTAAAATGTCATCAAATTCGAAATAAAGAAATGTGGTATATTACCGAAAACCTAGAGATGATGGAGAGAGATGACTGTTATGCAAAATCAAGATACCATACAGGCCGATGGTGCCATCTTTTTTATATTTGGCGCTACTGGTGATTTAGCGCGGCGTAAGCTATTCCCAGCGATCTATAGTTTATACCGTGAAGGAAAGCTCGGCGAACGTTTTGCTGTCATTGGTTTGGCGCGTCGTCCTCGGAATAACGATGAATTCCGTAATGATGTTCAAGCGTCGATTAATGAGTTCTGTCGTTATAAGATTCAAGATGATCATGAGTGGCATCAATTTGCGAAGCATTTTGAATATAAACCCCTCGACATCAATAATGTTGATGGATTCCGTGAGCTCAAGCTGCAAACGGAACAGATCGAAAGAGAGTTTAACATTCCTGGCAATCGATTGTTCTATATGGCGCTGGCTCCTGAACTGTTTGGCAGTGTATCACATAACTTGCGTGAGGGCGGCATGTTGGAAACACCAGGCTGGACTCGTCTAGTTATTGAGAAGCCATTCGGTTACGACTTGGAGTCTGCGAAGAAATTAAATAAAGAACTCCGTTCTGTATTTGATGAAGAGCAGATTTATCGTATTGACCATTATCTCGGTAAAGAGATGGTTCAGAATATTGAAGTGATTCGATTCGCGAATGCATTCTTCGAGCCTTTGTGGAACAATAAGCATATCGCGAACATCCAGATTTCATTATCGGAAACAGTAGGTGTAGAAGAACGCGGGGGCTACTACGATCAAGCGGGCGCTTTACGCGATATGGCACAGAACCATATGCTGCAGATGCTGACAATGATTGCGATGGAGCCGCCTAGCCGTCTGCACCCAGAAGATATTCGTGATGAGAAGGTAAAGGTGCTTCGTTCATTGCGTCAATTCCAGACCAAAGAGGAAGTATATGATCATGTAGTGCGTGGTCAATACGCAGCCGGCGCAGCTAATGGCAAAGAGCTTCCAGGCTACCGTGAAGAAGACAAGGTGAACCCGGCTTCTGTAACGGAAACGTACTTTGCGGCTCGCGTATTCGTGGATAATTTCCGCTGGGCAGGTGTTCCGTTCTACATTCGTACAGGCAAGCGTCTGCCAGTTAAGACGACAGAAGTGGTCGTTGAATTCAAGAACATGCCTTCTAATGTATATCTAGGACAGAAGCATAAGCTTGAACCGAATCTGCTCGTTATTCGAGTTAACCCTAGTGAAGGGATCTATGTGCGAATCAACGGCAAGACGCCAGGGTCAGAAGGCGGAATTCAACCACTTGCTATGGACTTCTGCCAGAGCTGTTTAATCGGTATCAATACTCCGGAAGCGTATGAACGCTTGATCTTTGATGCGGCGCGCGGTGATTCTACATACTTTACACGCTGGGATGAAGTATCGGCGGCTTGGTCATTCGTGGACAAGATCGCAGAGGTATGGCGTGATAGCAGTGAAGATCTGAATATGTACCCTGCTGGGTCATGGGGACCAGAGCGTGCGAACGAGCTGCTCGAGAAGGATGGATTCCATTGGTGGCCGGTAAACGGTCAAGAAGAGGATACTGTTGTTTGGAAATAAGCGTATGACGCAGTTCTGATCGTTCTATATGCTTGCTATATATGAGGCTGTTCCATAGTAGTGGAGCAGCCTCTTTATCATATGGGGTCAATCAGAGGGGCTTCGGATTGTCCATGTGAGGGTGTTATGACAGGAGTGAACATGTGATTCCTATAGTTGTGGTATACTGCTGATTAGATGGGATTGACATGCAATTGTGATGAGGAAGGATAGATGATGATGACACGTGTACGACTTTCGCAAAATAGCTCGGTATATCTAGAACATGCAAGACGCTTAGGTCATAGTGATAAACAACTGCTTGAGTGGATTGAACATAATGATATGACGACCCTTCAAGAAGCAGATGATGAGTACTTTCATTATGCGGATTGGGTCAGCTACGCGCAGGAACATGGCGAAGATCTAAAGAAGGCTGTTCAAGAAGGCTACCAGATGACATTTAACACGGTATACGGCTTAAAGAGATGGCTGAAAGAACGATTCAGCTTCACAGATGGTGAAGATTATACCTCAGACGAAGGACGTATGGATGGAATGCTGTTAAGCGACCCAGATATCACGTTATTGAAACAGACGGTTGCGAGCAACTGGGTAGTTGTTGAGAATGCGGCTGAAGGTGGTTCGGATAAGCAAGCTGTGTCGCTCGTGATGCGTGCTATATTCGACGCAAATACCCGTTTATGACGATCCTCAATTGTGTTACAATTGACCTTATGTGATTTTGAGATGAGAGGATTAATATCATGAGCAAATCGTTAACAGACCAATTAGTTGCAGAGGTCGATAAGCGCCGCACGTTCGCGATCATTTCTCACCCGGATGCTGGTAAGACGACGCTTACAGAGAAGCTGCTGTTATTCGGAGGAGCCATTCGACTTGCCGGATCGGTAAAGGCGAGAAAGGCTAGCAAGCACGCAACAAGTGACTGGATGGAAATTGAGAAGCAGCGGGGAATCTCCGTAACGTCTTCCGTGATGCAGTTTGATTATAACGGGCATCGCATTAATATTTTGGATACGCCAGGTCACCAAGACTTCAGTGAAGATACGTACCGGACGTTAACAGCGGCGGATGCTGCTGTCATGTTGATTGACGTAGCCAAGGGTGTTGAGGCGCAGACGATTAAGCTGTTCCAAGTATGCGCGAAGCGCGGCATTCCGATCTTTACGTTCATCAATAAGCTCGATCGAGAAGGTCGGAGTCCATTTGACCTGATGGAAGAGATCGAGCAAGTGCTCGGTATCCGTTCGGTGCCGATGAACTGGCCGATCGGTATGGGCCGAGAGCTGTGCGGCGTATACGACCGCATGAAGAATCAAGTGGAGCTCTTCCAAGGAGATGACCACTCGACGATCAAGGTACAGAAGGTAGAAGATTATCATGATCCGGAGATTCGCAAGATGGCGGGCGATTATTTGCACGATCAGCTGTGCGAAGAGCTTGAACTGCTGGATGTAGCCGGTGATGAGTTCGATTATGAAAAAGTAAAGCGCGGCGAGCTGACGCCAGTATTTTTCGGATCGGCGATCAACAACTTCGGGCTGCAGACTTTCCTGGAGAACTTCCTTCAGCTAGCTCCTAAACCAGCTTCACGTCAGGCGACGGAAGGTGTTATCGAGCCGACGGACGAGAAATTCTCAGGCTATGTGTTCAAGATTCAAGCGAATATGAATCCTGCCCACCGTGACCGCATCGCGTTCCTGCGTATATGCTCCGGGAAGTTTGAGCGCGGAATGAGTGTTCGACATGTACGTGCGGGCAAGGAAATTAAACTGGCACAGCCGCAGCAGTTTCTAGCGCAAGACCGTGATATCGTGGATGAGGCATTCCCAGGCGATATTATCGGCTTATTCGATCCAGGCATATTCCGTATCGGAGACAGCTTGAGCCAAGGGATGGAAGTGCACTTTGATGAATTGCCGACGTTCTCGCCAGAAATATTCGCGCGTGTAACCGTGAAGAATGCTCTTAAGCATAAGCAGTATCAGAAGGGTGTAGACCAGCTTACAGAGGAAGGTACGATTCAGGTATTCCACAATGCGGGTGTATTTGATGAAACGATTCTGGGTGTTGTTGGTCAGCTCCAATTCGAAGTGTTCGAACACCGCATGAAGGCGGAATACGGCGTTGATGTGCTGCTGCAGCGCTTGTCGTTCCAATTCGCACGCTGGGTTGTTGGTCCGGATATCGATCCTTCCAAGTTCCGTATCAACTCGCAGCTGGTGAAGGATAAGAACGGTAACTTCGTCGCACTGTTTGAAAATGAATATGCGATGCGC
This sequence comes from Paenibacillus marinisediminis, assembly GCF_054343325.1. Classification (NCBI taxonomy): domain Bacteria; kingdom Bacillati; phylum Bacillota; class Bacilli; order Caryophanales; family Paenibacillaceae; genus Paenibacillus; species Paenibacillus marinisediminis. Next base: position 354,840 of record NZ_JBTGUH010000004.1, on the reverse strand, counting down.
ACTGCGATGGGGAAAATGCCGGAAGTGAAGTTTTTAGAGACAGCACCATAAGCCTATAGGCAACCAATCAATAGTTATTAATAATACAGCCGACTACGGCAGCCACTGCAATGATCAGGATAGAGACGTTGCGATGCTGCCGCAGTCGGTTTTGTTGCGTATGACAGGTCTCATATACATAGTTCAATATTTGATATTTAATTAATTCGGAAGAAACCATATCGATGGTATGGAATACTTATAAAGATGTGATGATGTGCTGCAAACCGTATCCGCCTCTATAAAAAAGAAAACCGTATCGCTGCTCGAAAAGTATTTTACAGGCGATTCCATTGATTACAAACAGATTATTGCCATCATCATGCCGCTGCTGGTGGACCAGGCCTTCATCATTATTATGAGCCTGCTTAATACCGCCATGATTAGCTCATCCGGTGTGGCTGCAGTTAGCGCAGTTAGTATGGTGGACTCGTTGAATATATTTTTGATCAATGTATTCATTGCTATTGCTACAGGCGGGACCGTCATCGTCGCACAGTACAAAGGCAGCGGTAATCAGAAAATGGTGTCTAATGCTGCTGCACAGGCGATATCAGCAGTTGCCGTAATATCTGTGATTATAAGTACGCTCGTCATTATCCTGCATACGCCTATATTGAACTTGCTGTTTGGTCAAGCGGATGGAGAAGTATTGGGATTGGCGAACATGTTTCTAATTGGCAGCTGTATATCGTATCCGTTTATTGCGATATTTCAAGCAGTGAGCGGGGTGCTCCGAGGCGTTGCAGATACGAAGGCATGTTTAGGGCTCTCGTTAATCTTGAATCTGACCTATCTGATCTTGAATATTGTGTTTATTACACTGTTGGATATGGGCGTGACCGGTCTTATCATTTCGATGCTGACGTCTCGATTGTTGGGCATGATCTGTGCTATCGTTTACCTGTTGAAGTACAATCATTCGCTTCGCTTTCAGATCAAAAACGCGCTCAAGATCGACAAGCAGCTCCAGAGGAAGATTATGTTTATCGGCATTCCGTTTGCTGCTGAACAAATGTTCTTCAACGGCGGCAAACTGTTAACGCAGACGTTCATCGTCCAACTGGGCACGATGGCGTTGACGGTTAATGCGATCGGGAATTCGATAACGCTGGTGTTCCAGATTGGCGCGAATGCGTTGAGCTTGGCCGTAATCACTGTAGTCGGTCAGTGTATCGGACAGCGAAATGTGAAGGATGCGAGGAAATTCATTAAGTCATTTTTGGGGCTGTCGTCGCTTTCGTTTGTAGCAGCTGGGGTTATACTGTTCCCGATGTTTCCGTTCATCGTGCGATTGTTCTCTCCGCCTGAAGAGATCATATCGACCATCTTCATCATTACGTTAATGACTGGACTTGCTCAGCCGTTTCTATGGTCCATCAGCTTTATTACGCCGTCAGCCCTGCGTGCTGCAGGGGACTCGAAATTTACCTCTATTGTATCCCTAATGACGATGTGGCTGTTTAGAGTTATTGTTGGGTATGTCTTAGGCATAACGTTAGGCTTCGGTATTATTGGCGTGTGGGTGGCTATGATTGCAGAATGGGCTGTGCGAGGATCGATCTTTCTGTACCGCTTCAAGGGTGACAAGTGGCATAAGCATCAATTAATATAATGGATCGATTGAACAATAGGTCAGACGCGGAGTTATGTGCTCCGCGTCTTTCTGTATGCTTCGATTATGAAGTGGGTGACTGTGCTTTTGCTGTAAGCTGCTTCTGTACCATTTCAATATATTGCTGTTGCTGTTCTGCATCGCTGTTCTTCCAGATCAGCTCGAATAATACACCCAGACCTGGAAGTGCAGCCTCTTCTCCATCGATAGAACCAACAATCATTTCACGTATGTCTTCATCGGATTTGTTAGATACTTTCTGTATGACGGCTTGTCGCAAATTAAGTAATACGCCCATTGTCAACCTCCTGCATCAGTAATCGCCTTTAGCGTCTCCAACTTAATTGCGATGCATGCACCGTGAATTAGGACAGTGAATATCGCTTGTGTTATAATAAATCTAATTATGTATTGGTAACGGGAGGGAGTTGGGACCATGGCCAAAAAGCAATATGCTATCATAGGGATGGGACGTTTCGGTTCCAGTATTGCCCGGAGCCTTAGTAAGCTAGGCTTCGAAGTACTGGCTATAGATTCAAGCGAACAACGAATTCAAGATGTTGCGAATATAGTTACACATGCCGTATCAGCTGATTGTACAGATGAAGATGCCTTGAAGGCGCTCGGTGTGCGCAATTTTGATGTAGTTGTGGTTGCGATTGGACAAGATATACAGGCAAGTATATTAACGACACTGATCCTCAAGGATCTAGGCGTACCGAAGATTGTAGCAAAAGCACAGAATGAGCTTCACGGTAAAGTATTAAGCAAGATCGGTGCAGATAAGGTTGTATTCCCTGAGCGGGATATGGGTACTCGTGTTGCACACAATCTGATATCTCCTAACATTTTGGATTATATTGAGCTATCGGAAAACCACAGTATCGTTGAGATGCGCGCAGCAGGTCCTATGGTCGGCAAGAGCTTGGTTGAGCTGGATATTCGCGCCAAATTCGGCTGTAACGTTATGGCGATCAAGAACAACGGCGATATCGATATCTCGCCGAAACCGAATAGTCCGCTAAGTGAAGGGGATATTCTCGTTATCGTTGGTCAGAATAACGATCTGAAGAAGATGGAGTTGGCGTATTCAATAGTATGAGTTATAAACCTTCAGTTATTACATCGGTTAACAATATACGAGTTAAGCAATGGGCTCAGCTGCAGGAGCGCAAGCATCGCAATCGCGAAGGGCGTTTTATCGCGGAAGGCGTTCACCTTGTGCAGGAAGCGCTTCGTTCAGGGGCAGGCGTAGAGTGCGTCGTGTTTCATGATGAGAAGGGTATTCCTGCTGAGCTAACGGATCTGCTTCACGCTTCGGATGAGATCGAATGGGTGGCAGTGACGGACGCTATTATTAAGAAATGCACGGAGACGGAGACACCTCAGCCGGTATTTGCTGTTGTGAAGAAGTCTTCCTCGAACTGGAGAAGCGTGTTCGAGGATCGCGGCGCCCTCGTGGTTGCTGTAGACGGTGTACAAGACCCGGGTAATCTAGGGACGATCATCCGTACAGCCGACGCGGTCGGAGCAACTGGCGTTGTGCTTGGCAAAGGCACAGTAGACGTGTATAACAGCAAGACCGTTCGCTCGACGATGGGCTCCTTATTCCACCTGCCTGTTGTGGAAGGCGATCTGAGCGAGCTGCTGGCTGAGGCGAAGCGTCACGGTGCTCGTGTCGTGAGCGCAAGCCTGCAAGCTGAAGATACGTGCTACAGCCATTCTTTCCGTGAACCGACCTGGCTCGTGGTCGGCAACGAAGGCCAAGGCGTGTCCGCCGAGATTCAGGCGCTCGTGGACGCATCGGTCATTATTCCGATGCGCGGACAAGCGGAGTCGCTGAATGTGGCAATGGCGACCTCGGTGCTGCTGTATGAGGCGATGAGGCAGCGGTATTATTCGAAGTAGAGTCGGGCTTAGACTGAAAACTAAATTATTGTCTTTGGACTTGCTATAGACTGGGAGATGATCGGGTAGTGCCCTGATCCTCTTCCAGTCTTATTATTTAGCATGATTAATCTAATTTCTCTACAAAATCTACAAGCTCTCTTAAATTATTTATTGTCCATTTGTCGCTGGATTTTCGGTTTCTATCAATTAAGAAAGACGTAAATCCTTGTTCCCTGGCTCCCGTCGCTTCAACTTCGTAATCGTCAACATATATACTTTCCTCAGCAGTTACACCTAGAGAATCTAAAGCAGCATTGAATATTTTAGGATGAGGTTTACCCACTCCAACAAGTGAACTTGCTGTAAATGATGAGAAGTACCGATGAATATTCGCCGTTCTTAATGTCATTTCGAGCGATGGAGGGCAATCACTAATAACCCCCATTTTATATCCTCTAGCTTTAAAATACTCCAAAGCCTCAATGGTTTCTTCAAATAACTCTTTCTTTAGATACCATAAATGCTGCATTAGATAATCTACACGTTCTGAAACATGTTCGGTTATTCCAAGCCTTTTAAACAATACTCTGTACCACTCGGTGAAAAACTTCAGTTCTTGCTCAACATTTTTATAGGGTGCAAAATCATGACCGCCATTCAAGACCTCATGAAAAACTTCCATAAACAGTTCATGAGAAAATAAAAAAGGAATACCGCTCCATTCAGACAGCTTGTCATCGCGAATTGCTTCCCATACAGGATCATTAAAGACCAACGTACCATCGCGGTCAAAGAAGATAGCTTTATACTTCAAAAGTTCTCCCCCTTATCAAATATGTATTGCTATGTAATCTTCCTCAAGTTTCCATGATTACACGATAATCCAAAATTATCTATGATATATAACTCGATAGGCGGTGGTTATTTAAATGGTGCAGCTACACCAATCTGCCATTTTGTAGAACAAAAAAGTGGAGCAACTGCTGTAGCTTATTGCTCCACTCTCGTTCCCGTTATCAACTATGAACTCTTTACTCGCTGCTTTTTTGCGGTTGTAAGAGGGCGTCGAAGGTTTCCTTATCTACCAACTGTGCGTTATCTTGGGCCTGTATGGTGTAAACCATACGTCCTGCATCACCAGGGAGCTTGAATACGACCTCAGTAGCGTGGAAGGGCTTCATGCTCTCCATGAGGTGCCACACCTTACTATAGATCTTGTAGAGCACATCATTTTCCTGGCTTGTGTAATTTTCGCTATCGATATCCAGTTCCAGCGAGTAATGGGTCAACTGGTCGTCGAAGCGTGAATTCAAACTCCATATGCCCACTTCTTTCTGCTCCAGGAAAGTGTAGAGCTTGTCGAATTGATAATCGAAACTCCTAGAAAGCAGATTTTTGATCTGTTTGAGTGTCTGTTCCTTCAGCTCCTTCTCGCTCAATAAGTCCGTACTAAAGCCGAAGGGATCGTGTTGATCCTCTTTCACGCCTTCCAAGGTAAACAAGTGGTCCACGAAAGAATTAGGGCTTACATCTTTCGGCAGCCGCGCGTCCTGGTAAATCATGTGCAGCTCATGGATCTTATGTGGCTGACCATCCTCAAAGAAAGCTTTTGCCTTACGGATCGTTTCATCCATATTAGCTATCGTGACCGGCACGTATTGGCTTGGCTTCTCTCGAAGCGCTTCATCAAAACTATACGGTTCGCCCACTTTCACCGCTCCCCAGTACAAGGAGATAAGGTCCTGTGGTCCGATGCCAAAATGCTTCTCCACCAGTTCCGGATAATGATAGAAATAACGGGTAGTCCGATAATCCTCTCCTAACCTTCCCCAGTATGGTAATCCACCGTCAGAGTTGGCACCGTTGTTCCGCTCGGCAATAAAGGTGGTGGTGGGCTCGTCCTTTGGAGCAACGACAAGCGTCTGGTAGCCGTCCTCGTTACGTTCTAGTCTGTCCGTCACGATAAATTCGACCCCATGCTGATCCTCCATTTCGCCCAGGATTTTACGTTCGTACACATACCCGCTCTTTGAGAAGAAGTATAAATAAATAATGACGACTATCAAAGCCATGATGCCCCAAAAAAACGAAGACCAAACCCAATTATTCCGTTTCTTGTTGTAGGCATTCACTTTCCTATCAATCCTTTCACTCTTAAATGTTCCCAATATGTTTTATACTTTCTGCATTGCCGCCTTAAAATTAATATACAAATAATTGTAAAAGAAGTTGTGCTAATTCGCTCATTTATTCATTGAGTTACTACAATCGAATCTCACAGCCGTCAAAAGGGCGGCCATTTTCAATTAAATGTACAGCCTTAGCAATTGCGCTTTTCTGAAATTCATTTAGCTTACTTTCATCTCCATCCCAGTTATGGAGCCACCAAAAGAAGGAGCAAATATTTCTGTAATCCATAAACATGGGAATCTGTTGAATCCAATAATGATCAAGGTGATTATGCTTAAAGTACCCTTCAAGGAAATCATTCAGAAATGTTAGAGCAAATTCATTTTTGGACTCTCGATCATCTTTCGGTGATCCCCACCAAACGGCATGTGTTGCCGCTATTGCAATATCCAGTGAGAACCAACCATAAATACTGTCATCAAAATCGAATAGAGTAATCCTATCCTCGTCGATATGGAAATTATAGAGATGTAAATCATTATGGATCAATCCATACGAATGTCCTTCGCGAGGAAGGGAATCGATTCTGTTTTCGAGGGTTCTTAATTTCTCGAGCAGTACTAAATAATTGCCATGTTGTAGATGTGGTTTTTCTATTTTCCATCTGCTCCAGTCATCTCTTTTTGCAACTCGATCTGAGGGTTTATAGCATTTAGAGAGCATGTGCATCCTCCCCATGATTTCTCCCCACTGCTTATATATAGCTGACCCCCACAGAAGTGGATCATTCTTATCAAAAAATCTCCCTGGTGCCCGAGTAAAGGCCGTTGCAATAACACACTTTTCATTCTCTTCATAAACAGCGGTTAATTGGTTATCAATAGTCTTTATTGGCAGTGATGCACGAACCCCGTTCTGTACTAAGTAGTACACCCAGTCAACTTCAGCCCTTATTTTTTCTGCATAGGCAAGAGGCTTTTCAGATAATCGTAAGATGAAGCTTTCATTATTCTTGGTAAAAAGATATACCTCATTGGTTGAGCTGCTAATAAACCGAAGTGTGTTGACATCAAATTCAAACGACTCTGCAGCTCTGGACAAAATCTCAGGAGTTACCATCTTAGAACCTCCACGTTCACTGTCTCCCGGCCGGGTACAAACCACTTTACCTGAAATCTCCAAAAAGTTATAGACTTATCTTTTTCTCTGAAATAAACTAATAATTGAGTGCAAGGTTATTTTTCCTTGGATAATACAACAAGTGGCTGCCGAACTTCTCGGCAGCCTTTCGTATATGTCTCCATTCTTTTCGGTGAAAACAAAGTAGTGGTTATATTACACTTTTTATTGGAAGGGTGATAGGTTTTGAATGAGATAAATCCCCGCCAGTTTATAAACACTGAAGCAGAACTTCGTTCACTACTAGGGTTTCCGAGTGAACTTGTCCAACACAAGGTAATATTCCAACTTGATCATAACTGTCGAGACTTTATTTCAAAATCACCATTTGTCATATTGTCAACTTCTGATTCTTTAGGTAATTGCGATGCTTCCCCTAGAGGAGATAAGCCTGGCTTCGTTCATGTAGTAGATCATAAACATTTAGTAATTCCCGAACGCCCTGGAAATAAAAGAATCGACACCTTGCGCAACATTATATCCAATCCACACATAGGTCTACTTTTCTTAATTCCTGGACTAGGTGAAACACTAAGAGTAAATGGCCGTGCGTTTATTACCAAAGATGAAGATCTGTTAAGTCCAATGGCAGTCAATAACCGTGTTCCTATTGTAGGTATTATTGTTGAAGTAGTGGAGTGTTACTTGCATTGTGCCAAAGCTTTTCACCGTTCGCAGCTATGGGAGTCGGATTCTTGGCTCAGTAAGGATAAGTTGCCATCTGCTCCAAAAATAATATCAGAACACGCAAAGCTTGAGGGTATGTCGGCTGATGTTATTGCTGATCGATTAGCGGAAGGATACAAAACGAGACTCTATTAGCGAACCTTATAGCAAAGAAGCGCTGAGCGAGGTTTAATCTGATGAGATCATTGAAAGAGAGGTAGTAACGATTAGTGAACATTATAATCGCACCGGACTCGTTTAAAGGAAGCTTGTCTGCTCAGAAAGCGGGCCTTGCCATTGAAAGAGGGATCAAACGATTTAATCCTGAAATCGTTACTGCCGTTAAACCGATGGCGGATGGCGGTGAAGGCACGATGGATTGCTTAGTTGCGGCCACAAATGGACGTTATGTCGCGGCAGTCGTGAAGAATCCGCTCGGAATAGACATCGAGTCGGGCTTTGGCATATTGGGGGACGGTATAACTTGCATCATTGAACTCGCGATGTCATCTGGTTTGTATCTGATTGATGAGGCTGAACGCAATCCCATGGCTACGACAACCTATGGATTCGGGCAGCTCATTCTAGCGGCTCTTGATCAAGGCTGCCGCAGGTTCATTCTTGGTCTGGGAGGCAGTGCGACGAATGACGGCGGAGCGGGCATGCTGCAAGCGCTTGGAGTCGAGCTTATTGATGAACACCATCAGCCAATAGGCTATGGCGGCGGGGAGCTTGGCAAGATCGCGTCGATTCGATTAGATCATATGGACAACCGCATTCTAGACAGTCAGTTTATCATCGCATGCGACGTCGATAATCCTCTCATCGGACCAAACGGCGCTTCAGCTGTATTCGGTCCGCAGAAGGGTGCGACCAGCAAGATGGTGCAGCAGTTGGATCACAATTTGAAGCATTTTGCAGACATGATTGAACAAGTGAACGGTATGGCGATACATCATATTTCGGGTACAGGCGCAGCTGGCGGGCTTGCCGGTGGAATACTGGCTTTTCTAAAAGGAGAATTAGAGTCGGGTGTGTCAATTGTCAGTCGATTGACCGGATTGGATGAAGCAGTGCGACATGCGGATCTAGTCATTACAGGAGAAGGCCGAGTGGATGGTCAGACACTGAGAGGCAAGACACCAGCAGGTGTAGCGCAGATCGCTAAACGGTATCACGTGCCTGTTATCGTGCTGACTGGCTCGATTGGTGAAGGATATGAAGGCTTGTATGAGCATGGTGTGCTGGCTGTCGTGAGTATGGTGAATCGACCTATGAAGCTGGAAGAAGCGATGGAAGCGGCAGAATTGCTGCTGGAACAGGCTGCTGAGCAGATCATTCGCATTTATTCACATTAGAAAGCTTTGAATAGTATTAGGTGAATTTAGAAATGAAGAACAGAGGGACAGGTGCTTGGATACCTGTCCCTCTTTGTGCTGCGAGGTGAAGTGTGACAAATGTCATAAAGCTGTCACACAGAAGAACTCGACCTAGCTCGAAAGAGTCATACGGGATATCTAGCAACAGGACTATAATGGAGATGATGGTAGATCTTGTACCAAGGGGGGTGAGGTACATCAGCACAACTGGACTCAAGCGGCAGAATCGACATCAGAGTGCTGCCCGTTTGTTCCTTCATATGATTATGTGCTTGAGTGTCATCATCGTATCAACAGCCATTTGGCTATGGAATAGCTCACTTGCAGGAGCTGAAGACGATGTGAACAGCAGGAATGCCAGTGAGGTGCAGATGCTGGTTGATGCTGCTAAGCAGGGTGAGACGGTTGTTATTCCAGCGGGGGTATACGAAGGTACATTAACGATCGATAAGCCGATCTTCCTGGTGGCGGAGGGAGAAGTTCTACTGCAGAACGAGACTGACAAGCCCGCGGTAACTATAACGGCAGACCGTGCTTCCATTCGTGGACTGAGCATAACTCAGAAGGCGGATCGAGAGATTCCAGCACTGCTGCTCACGGCCAATGAGGTGCTGCTGCAGGAACTGAATATCGAGACGAGCGGGTACGGAATCATGCTGCGTGATGCGGATCGTAACGAAATTACGGACACACGAATGAAGTGGGTAAACGCCAAGAAGGGCACGCGAGTGAAGATGTCGGATAAGCGCAATGGAATCGATCTGTACAATTCACATCACAATGTCATTTCGAATAATCAGATCTCTCGCTTAAATGATGGCATCTATCTGGAAAGAAGTAACGATACGGTTGTGAGCGGCAATATCATCGAATACTCGCGCTACGGTATTCATTGTATGTATACGGATCGCACGCATATTAACGACAATGAGGGTTCCTATAATATTACCGGCGCTATGGTGATGATCGCTCAAGAAGCTGAACTTTCGGGTAATACGTTTTATAAGCAGAACGAAAACGTCATGTCACAGGGGATATTGCTGTATGACGTGAAGGACAGTAAGATCCATGACAATCGCTTGGAAGGCAATCGAATCGGTATCTACATGGAACAGTCGAAGATGAACGAGTTATCCAGTAATGAAGTGCACAAGAACTTTGTCGGGATCCAGCTTATTTCATCTACTGACAACCGCCTGTATGCCAATCAATTTGTTACGAATGTGATTGATGCGGAAGCGATGGACAGCGATCAGAATGAGCTGTCTGGCAACTACTGGGACGCATTCAGCGGCATTGACACCGATGGCGACGGGTATAGCAACACAGCATATGCGATTAATCCATTCTTCAGCCGATTAACCGCAGACCAACCTGCCTATCAATTGTTCTTTCAATCACCGGGCATGCAATTTTTAGAGAGTATGTTTGCAGCAGATCAGGATAATTGGACTAGGGATGAGGCGCCGCTAATGAAGCCTGCCAATCCAATAGGACAAGCCGATGATCCTGCAAGTGGAAGATCGAGCAGCGATACGATGCTGGCTTCCATTAGTCTATGTCTGCTATTAGGTTCAATGATGATCATGTTCATATCGAGGAGGAAACGTTAATGAAGAAGAAAATGTTTATACTAGCTATGGTTCTAATCATAATCGGGGTCATGAATGGTTGTGGAAAAGAAAAATATGCAGCAGCAGCTATTCATGAAGAGACCGACAAGTGTACCGTATGCAGTATGCAGGTGAAGGATGATGCCTTCGCTGTACAGCTTACAACGACTGATGGCAAGACCATGAAGTTCGATGATATCGGCTGTATGCATAAATGGACGCAGGAGCACGGAGATGCGGCCATCGGCGCTGAGTATGTTCGTGATTATAACAGCAAGGATTGGGTACCATTCGCAAATGCTTCGTATGTATACGACGCATCCTTTAAAACACCAATGGCATATGGTATCTATTCTTTCAAGGATGAGGCGTCTGCACAAGCTTATGTGGAAGAGCATAAGGTCGGCAAATTGATGAAGGCAGAGGAGCTTAACTCTCACAGCTGGGAACGCAATAAGGACATGATGATGCACCACAAAGGCAAGGAATCTGGTCATGAGAAAGATGAGCACGATAAATCCGAAATGAAAGGCGATATGCACGGCGAAGATAAGCACGACGACGATAAGGACAAGAAATAAGATGGATGCTTTATATGTGGCGAATCGTGAAATAAAAATAGGATTCCGCAATCCATGGTCGTACTCGTTCATGGCGCTCTTCAGCCTATTCAGCCTATCCTTACTATTCATCAACGCACAGCAAACGATAGAGGGATATACGAATATAACAGGCACGATGCTTAACTTCATCCTATACCTATTGCCATTGATGACACTGCTGATTGGCTCATTCTCGTTAACAGCAGAGAAGGAGGAAGGAAGCTGGCAGCTGCTGTCAACCTATCCGATCAGCACGTTGTCGTTCATCCTCGGCAAATATGCGGGCCTGCTTGTCGTACTGTTGACGATTATCGCATTTGGCTACGGCTTAACAGGCATGGTGGGGGTTCTCTTTGGCAACGGCTTTGACACGGCCACATTCGTACAGTTTGCTGTATTCTCGACAGGCTTGGTCGTACTGTATCTTGCAATTGCATTAGGAATTGGAACATTGGCGGCTAATCGCTGGCAAGCGCTGACGATTGGCGTAGCAGTCTGGTTCTTCACCGTCATCGGGTGGCCGACACTGCTAATCGCTATCCTAGGAATCATACCTTATCTATGGATTAAGCCTGTTCTCATTGCGCTTACGTTCTTGAATCCAGCGGAGCTGGTTCGCATATTTGTCGTTGTAAAATTAGGCGGCGGTTCGATATTGGGTCCTGAATATTACAAATGGGTACAATGGATCTACGTTCCTGACGGCACGTTCTACTTTATCGTGATCAGCTTCATATGGGTTGCAATTGCAGTAGGCACCGCCTATTTCTTCTGGGAAAGGGGTCGTGCTCGTGGCTGAAGCCGTGCTTAAGCTTGAACATGTCAGCAAGCAGATTCGAAAAACGCCTATCATTCACGATGTGAACCTGTGTATTAACGAAGGAGAGATCATAGCGTTGTGCGGGGGCAATGGAGCGGGGAAGAGTACCATTTTGCGCATGATTACTGGTATTCTTCAGCCGACGCAAGGAGAGATTGCCGTAAACGGACTGCGTTGGAAAGGGAATCGCAAGTCTTACGCGGAGCAGATCGGGTACATGCCGGATGAGTATCTATTTGGCCAAGGCTTAAGCGCAAGAGAGACGCTGAGCTTCTGGGCAAGCTTAAGGAAAGTACCTGCGGAACGAGTGCAAGAAGTGCTGCAGGTGGTTGGTCTAAGCGAGGTTAAGTCCAAGCCGGTGTCTTCTTTCTCCAAAGGAATGAGACAGCGTCTGCTGTTTGCTCAAGCCTTGCTTTCCAAGCCTTCGCTGCTCGTTCTGGATGAGCCGACAAACGGCTTGGACCCGTATTGGATGAATTCCTTTGTTGATCTGGTACGTGCCGCCAAGAGTGAAGGCCATGCCATCATATTCTCAACACATCAGCTTCAGATTGCGAACGCGGTAGCAGACCGAGTTGTCTTTTTAAAAGAAGGGCGTATTGTCAATGAAGGAACGGTGGAGTCTTTCCGGCAGAAGGACGGAACATCGGGACTGGAGCAAGCTTTCGCTGACATGCTTGGATTCCGTTAATATATTGCACGTATGATTGAACGGGGCTGTCTCAAAATGGGAAAGCCCCTTGTTTTTTGGCTCACTAATGCGGTTGTGATGCCTGGAATGTAATTTTTTTGCAATACAGGCCTCGCGCGGACACACGAGCCGCTATTTGCAGCAAACACCACTAATTCGCCATACTAGCGGACAGTAGAGCCGTTATTTGACCCAAATAAGCAGTTTAGTGCTAGTTTTGAAGCAAATAGCGTCATCTGTGTCCGCAAGCTCTCAAAAAATACCCCGAAATCATGAAATAGCGGCCCCTGTGTCCGTTCAAGCCCGGGTCATACGGCCTTACTGTCACCGTATGTGCTATCGGATAAAAAGACCGCATATCCTGTCTCATCGACTAGATATGCGGTCTCTTACTGGTGTAGAAGCAAAGAAGGGTTGTCCCAAAAGACATGAGAAAAATGACTTTTGGGACAGCCCCGTTTCATTTTATAAGATCGTTTAGCGATGATTAAGCTCAAGTTGTAGGCAGACCATACTGTTCCTGTCCACTTGCGCATACATATACAAAGTACAGGCTGATTGAGATTGATGGGAATAGTAAAGGAGGTGAGCGTGTGCGATGGGGAAATGATTCCTTGCTCAGACGGCTTATGCAAGCCTTTACGGGTGTAAGAAGGCCGCGTCGTTGGGGAAGTGGCAGCAGCATTCGTCTGCCTGCGTGGAGACGCGCGCCCCGCGTGAAGCGGGTGAAGTGGCATTCATCATCTGCTGCGCGGCCGATCGTCTCAGGCGCGGGTTCAGCGCTTGAAAGCCGCAATTTTGCTGGCTGGAAGCAGCAAGTGCCTAAGCGTAAGCGCAAGCGAAGGCTGTGGCTGATTACGCTGCTGATCTTTATATTGTTGTCGGTGCAGATGTTTATATATGTAGATAGGCATCTTCGCGAACCGCTTATGCACTTAGCCAAGATTAGAATGAAGCAGATGGCAACACAAGCGATTAATAAAGCGATCAGCGAACAGATTACGAATGGCAGGTCGATGGATCAGTTAATTCAATGGAATAAAGATAATCAAGGAAAAGTATCCAGCTTTATTCTCAATTCGAATGAGCATATGCGAATTACGTCTGAGACCGTTACCGTCGTACAAGATGCGCTACATGCAATGGAAGAATTCAAGGATCATATCCCGCTGGGGCAGGTATTGGGAAGCGCGATTATCGCTTCTTTTGGTCCGCGGATTCCGATAAAGATGGAACCTCAGGGAGCAGTTAAGGTTGAACTGAGTACGAGAGCACGTGACGTTGCTATTAATATGGTGTTGGTGGAAGTCTATGTGAAAGTGGTGGAGGAAGTCGCTATCGTCATCCCGTTTGACTCTCAGCCTGAAATAGTCGAAACCGAGATTCCGATCTCGTACCTGCTTGTTGTAGGCGATGTACCTATGTACTACTACGATGGAGCGGGCAATCCAGTGGGAACGAACCGCGATCAGGCGCCTGCGATATCACTGCCTCCATTATCGAAAGACAAGGGGACAACGCAAAATAATCCTGGGGTAAGTGTTGCTCCTCAAGGAGAAACGCCTGTCATTAAGCCTGAGGGTACGACGGGTGAATCTAATCCAGTCGGAGAGAGTGAACAGGAGCATAGTCCTTAAGTTATGATCAGACAGTAATGTAGCGGAGAGGTATAAACGATTTGAACGTTTGTACCTCTCCGCTATTATCTGTTGGGGATTAATTGGACTTTTTATGCTGTGCCGCACGCAAATTGCGCTTCTCCTCATTTTCCCATTTCTTCAGCAACGGGTAGGGATCGAATGCATATTCCACTAATCCACGATCGCGATATACACCGAAATGAAGATGAGGAGGAAACTTGCCGGAGGTTCCAGGCTTACCATATCCCGAGCTGCCTACCCATCCGATAACTTGTCCAGGGGAGACGATATCGCCTTGGTTCAGCGTTTTGTTGTACCCCGATAGATGTGCGTAATAATGGTACAGATTGTTTATATCTCGAATGCCTATTCGCCAACCTCCATATCGGTTCCAGCCCTTCACCTCAACGATGCCGTAGCAGGTGCTTCTGACAGGCACGCCGTACGGTGCAAAGATGTCAGTTCCTTCGTGAATGCGGAATCCGCCGTAATGTCGACCCATCCCCCAGGTGCTCCGGTAAGAGTAAGTAGCATTGACAGGAAGCGGGAATGCACTCCCTTGCAATTGTATTTGATCAAAATGCTCATATAATCGTGAGAACTGCAGCACTCGCTGAACCGCGCGACTATTCTTGTAATAATTCCACAAGCCAACAGCGAAGTCATCCTCATGAATTCCATACGATCCGATAAATGCTGAAACGCTGTATAGAAGATCAATATCATTGTTGCGATCAGCAAGAGCATCGCCTGAGCCATCCTTGCCTAATCCGTGGAACATCGAGATGGACTTTGGATTCTGATCTTCTGGGTCAGGGTTGAGCATTCCAGTCCATGTGGGCTGCTCAACGTACACGCCGATTACACGATCAGGATGCTCGCGCTTCTTCGGATTGGCCTTCGTCAAGGTGCGCTCATATTGGTCCACAGCAGCGAGCCGATACCAGGGGATGCCTGTCAGAGCGCTTAGCTTATCATAAATATATCTCCGCTGTTTATATGGATTATCGCCTGATGCCGCTTCTGGCGGTTTATGCTCAGTCGACTCGGATGTTGCGGGGGCTGGATCTGCATACGCATTAGTTGCGGAAAGGTTGGTGGTTCCCCAAATGACACTGCTTATTGTCAAGAGGATCACGAATCGTCTCATGTTCTTACCTTCCTTCACAAGTGACAGAATAGTTATGCTTAGGATGTACGGATATAACGAACTTATCCAAAGTAATCAAACGGATCGCAATTCGATGATTTCGAAAGATTCTGTCTCCATATAACGGCATTATGTCTATTGAAAAGTGGGTAAAAATTGGACAATAAATTGATTGAATAATTAAAATATGCTAAGCTCAATCATAGTTTAAGTTACTTGGTGAGGGCTCTTGCTGTGTATCCAAGTAATATTGTGCAAGAGACGAAGACGATATCAGCAAGGGTCGAGGTTAAGTGATATAAGAAGGTAGGTTGCCCACTAATGAAAACGAAATTGCAAAAACCCGACTGGATTCGCATTAAACTGACTACAGATGAGAACTACTCCGAGATAAAGGATATGATGCGCGCTAAAACGCTTCATACAGTCTGTGAAGAAGCGCGTTGTCCGAATATATATGAATGCTGGGCTAATCGCACAGCGACATTTATGATTTTGGGAGACATTTGCACGCGGGCGTGCCGTTTTTGCGCAGTTAACACTGGAATGCCGACTGAACTCGATTTGCAGGAACCAGAACGTGTAGCGGAAGCTGCTGAACGCATGGGATTGCGTCATTGTGTCGTAACCTCTGTTGCACGAGATGATTTGAAGGATGGCGGAGCTTCTATCTTTGCTGGATCGATTGCAGCGATTCGCCGTCGTATGCCGTTTTGCTCCGTAGAAGTACTGATTCCTGACTTCATGGGCAATTGGGACGCACTTAAGGTTGTCATGGATGCTAAACCAGACATCTTGAACCATAATGTCGAGACGGTAGAGCGCCTGTCAGACCGAGTGCGGGCTAAGGCGAAGTATGAACGTACATTAGAACTGCTGCGTCAAGCTAAGCTTATGCAGCCTAACATTCCTACGAAGTCAAGCATTATGCTGGGCGTTGGCGAGGAATGGGATGAAATATTAAAAACGATGGACGATTTGCGCGCGGTCGATGTTGATATATTGACAATCGGACAGTACTTGCAGCCTACGTCCAAGCATTTAAACGTGGAACATTACTATACCCCGGAACAATTCGAGATCCTGAAGGAAGAAGGACTCAAGCGTGGATTTAGCCATGTGGAATCGGGTCCATTGGTACGCAGCTCGTATCATGCTCATGAACAGGTGAAATCAGCACATGAGAACAAGACTGCTCAAGTTTAGACTAACTGCAATCAGTTAGATGTAAACATGCTAAGCTGTGAATGGGCGGAATAGGATGGTCCGTTGGGGGCGGAAGAGACGGGAAGGAGGAAATAGGACAGTGATTCATATTGGTGGTAAAACGTATGAGATCGTGAAAGAGCATCGGACCGCATGGAATCCGGAAATGTTTCGTGACCGTTATAGTGAAGTGCTGGATCGGTACGATTATATTGTTGGAGACTGGGGATACAATCAATTGCGATTGAAGGGCTTCTTCAAGGATAATCATCCCAAGAGCACGAAGGATACAACGATGTTTGGGATCATGGACTATATTAATGAATATTGCAATTTCGGCTGTGCTTATTTCATCTTGGAGAAAAAGCCTTCTAAGGACGGACGTGGACGCACGATAGAATCTTGGGAGTCAGATGCGGAGATGGAAGGCGCTGCTGCAGCCGAGGACGTGACTGACGGCGCAGATATGCAGCAGGGCATATCGTTATCACCGCGCCTTGCAGAGGCTGACGATAAGCAGGATGCTTCAGAAGCGGGCTCAGACGAGCCGATCTCGCGTGCGGAACGTTATAGACGTATAGAGCGTCAATTCCGCACAGAGCGCAGCGATAAGCAGGAGCGAAACGGGCGTCCGGTTCGGCAGGATAGACAAGCTCGCGGGGAGCAGGACCGTGGACCACGATCAGAACGAAACGAGAAGCCGGATCGTGCGGAACGTAATGACCGTGCTGAACGCGGTGATCGTGGAGACCGCAATAAGTCGAACCGTCAGCAGCGCAACCGCTTCAAGACCAGCAAACAAGGCGGACAGCAATCAGGCGGTAAACCGCAGACCGGAAGCGGGCGTGACAGTGAAATGCAACGAGCTACAGAAAGTGTACGCTCATAATAAGAGTAAGACAGGCCAACCGTTTATATATGCGGTTGGTCTTTTTGTATTCCTGCGATATGGGTCTGATGTAATAATATGTATTAAATTACAATAAATTTGAAATGATTGCTGCTACCAAACATGTTACAATTCTGTAAGAAATTCAAAAACAAAGCCGAAGCTCATAAGAGCGCGGGGGAACCACATATGGGGGTGAAATCGTGTATGCGATCGAGGAGACTCTTTCACTCGAACCCGACAGCTAACCTCGTAGGCTACAAAGGGAGAGAATTGATGATGAAGAAACACATGTTCACATTGGCAGTAGCAGGCGTACTAGCTTGCAGCCCATTTTTGGCTGCAGGATCCGCTGCAGCAGCGCCAGCACAAGCAACAAACTGTGATGCAGTTAAGGTTCAATATAGCTTTAACTCGTCCAATTGGAATGCGGCATTGCAACAATGGTTAGCAACATGGAAACCAATCATTCATACACCAGGACAAGGTCATAACCCGATTTTTGATCAAGGTCAGATTCAAGACCCGAACTGTGATCAAGGTCAGAACCAAGATCAGAACCAAGGTCAGATCCAGGATCCGAATAATGGTCAAGATCAGAACCAAGGTCAGATCCAAGATCCGAATAATGGTCAAGGTCAGAACCAAGATCAGAACCAAGGTCAGGACGAGAACTCACAGGCTAACGACGATCAGAACCAAGCTAATCTCTCAGAGTATGCCGCACAAGTTGCAGAGCTTGTTAACCAAGAGCGTGCAGCGGCAGGCTTGTCTCCTTTGACAGTCGATAGCAAGCTGTCTGATGTAGCGATGCTTAAAGCCAAAGACATGTATGACAATAACTACTTTGATCATCAATCGCCTACGTATGGTTCTCCATTTGATATGATGCAAGCAAATGGAATTACGTACAGAACAGCAGGTGAGAACATTGCTAAGGGTCAGCGTTCACCGCAGGAAGTAATGGACGCATGGATGAATAGCGCAGGTCATCGTCAAAATATTTTGAATAGCAGCTACACGAAGATTGGCGTAGCTTACTACAACGGCGAATGGGTTCAAGAATTCATAGGCTAAATTAATTATCAGGTTGTCTCAACATTCCTTCCAGTGAAGGTTGAGACAACCTTTTTTTGTTGCCTAATAAACAGACAAAAGGCTATCCCTACGGTGGAAAACAATAGAGGGATAGCCTGCTACAAGTATTTAACGAGAGTCGTCTTGGCCGATAAAGGCTTCTCGGACGCGATTCCAGAATGGATATGGACGATAACGGACAAAAGTCACCTTCTGATCTGCGACTCGACAGCGAACGGAGCTTAGGTTGTCCAGCGGTACGTTCACATGATCGATCGTTAATAACAGACGCTGACGCTTGCGTGAATAAATATCGATATGATGATGCTTCGGCAGAACAATAGAAGATCCAAGCGTACGGAATACCCGATTGTTGATCGATGCGATCTCTGCCATCTGTATAGACTCAATGGAAGGATGCACCATGGCTCCGCCTAAGCTCTTGTTATAAGCTGTACTTCCCGACGGGGTGGAGATACAGATGCCATCTCCTCTAAACATCTCAAACCGTTGATTGTTAATGTCAATCTGAGCGACTACGGTGCCGTCGACACTTTTGAGCGTGAATTCATTAAGTGCAATATATTGCTGAACTCCACCGTCTTCACGCTTGATCGTCAGCTCGATCAATGGGTATTTAACCTTGCGAGGTGAGATAGCTTCCAGTGAAGCCTGATCGGCCATAAGCTCGACGAGTGTCTGGATCTCATCAGCTTGCCAATCGGCATAGAAACCTAAATGTCCTGTGTGTATACCTACAAATGCAAGGGAATCGAGTTGGTTGATATAACGATGAAAGGCCTGCAGCATCGTCCCATCGCCACCGATGGAAACGACAATCTCAGGGTAAATGGAATCATGCGTTAGTTGATGGTCGGATGCGAGCTGATGAAATCGATCGGCTAACCGATTCGACAGTTCATCACCGCGCGACAATAAGGCGTATTTCAAGATAGCGGCTCCTTTATTGGCAAGTCGTGACATATTCATATTAATCGTTCCGCTACTGGAAAACAATCGTTATCTCCTATCGATTTGAGCGCAAAAGGTGAATGAATACCCCTAATACCACCATTATCGACGTTATGCCAATGAATACCGCCATTCCCCATGAAATTACAGGAATCGTGTCCGACCAACCATTCCATTCCTGCATTAGTGTTGCTGGTGTCCATGTCGGGCTATTGGCCGTATCTGATTTCAACCAAGGGTACAGCCAATAAGCTGCGATTGCAGCTAGAAAACTGTGAATCAAGCGCGAAATGACAAACGGTGTATAGCGCAAGTCCGTTTGGTTCAGAATACTGGCAATCTGAGCGTGAACCGATAGACCAGCCCAAGAGAGCACCCATGCTGCTGCGACGAGCTGCAGGTGGGTGCCGGCTTGGGTTGCCGCACCTGCGCTCTTCGCACCGAGCGTAACCTCGAATAAGCCGCTGGAGAAGGCTTGAGCGAGTGTATTCGGAAGGCCGATCATACTGAGTGCCGCACTGAGGAAGGAATCCCATATAAGCATAACGGAAGAGGCGGTGAGCAGCTCCATCACGACAGAGAAGAATACGACAAGACCGCCAACGACAATCATCAGCTTCAAGGATGATTCTACTGCCTGGCGAAGCATGGTGCCAATCGAGCGGCCATCGTTGATTCTCGCGTGGTGCATAGCGCTGAACGCATGCATGAATATGTGCCTCATGGCAGCTCGTTTCGGTTGTGTATGTTCTTTCTGCAATGGAGTGGGCGCAGCATGCGGCGCGTAGAAGCGCATGAGTATACCTAGGAGCAGACCAGCTCCATAGTGCGCGGCAATCAGAGTCAGCGCAAGGCTGGCATGGCCGAAGAAACCGACAGATACCGCGCCGATTAGAAATATGGGATCGGACGTCGTCGTAAAGGCAACGAGGCGTTCCCCTTCTTCACGCGTTATTAAGCCCTGAGACCGCAGGCGCGTCGTAAGCTTTGCGCCGACTGGATAGCCGGATGCATACCCCATCGCCATGACGAAGCCTCCCACACCGGGAACGCGAAACAGTGGGCGCATAATAGGATCAAGCAGTGTTCCTATAAAATGAACAATACCAAAACCGAGCAGCATTTCAGAAATGATGAAGAATGGCAGAAGGGATGGAAATAGCACGTCCCACCATATAGATAATCCTCTTTCAGCCGCTGTTAGCAGTGACTGCGGATAGATGAGCATTAGGAGCAGGCTGATAGTGAAAATGGATGCAAGCAATATGAGATTAAGCCGTTGCCACCAGTTCATAGTAATCTCCCTCCTTGATTGTTCGCCCAGCCTACTGGGAGACAACTGCAAAGCGTTGGACAAGGGGTCCAACACCATCATATGAGCGGGAGATGTGGAACATTCTCACTATGAGAGACGAGCGGGGAGATCCCTATCACAACTCATTCTCAACTGTAATCAAAATGTAAAGAAACCGTTTGCATGTTTTCGTGTCACAGCGTGAATCCTTATGATATGATAGTTACAGAGAAAGAGGAACGGATATCCGATAATTAGGGGTGATTCGGATGAGCATAATAGCAGGTCTCTTAGTTTGCGCTTTCGTTTACGTTATTCGAGAGTCATTAATGGGTCCACCAGAGGATTGGGAAACATAATATTCCAAGTTCGGCGCTGAACAGAGTTTAGCGCCTTTTTTGTGTGCTATAATGTCCATGTGTAATATTACCGATAGATAGGAGAGCGTTATGAATAAGTATAACGAAACCTTATATGACATGATTGGCGGGGAGCAAACCGTTCGACGCATGGTAGAGGCATTCTATCCTAGAGTCCAGCAAGAACCGCTGTTGGCCCCGTTATTTCCTGAAGATATAACGCCTGTTTTGGAGAAGCAGTTTTTATTTTTAACGCAATTCTTCGGGGGACCGATGCTGTACACAGAGCAGAACGGACATCCGATGATGAGAGCGCGCCATCTGCCGTTTCCGATCACAATTGAACGCGCACGCGCTTGGTTAAGCTGCATGGAAGCTGCGCTTGTCGACATTGATATGCCGCCCGAGCTGCGTGAAATAGTTATGAACCGCTTGTCAGGACCGGCACATCACTTTGTCAATCAATCTTAAACTACTGAATTGGTAAGCATACTCCATTACACAATTGAACTTGTACTTAATATGAGGAGGTCGGCATATGCAAACTAATAATAGTCAAGTAGAACCATTATACGATCTTACAGCTACCTGTCCTGCCTGTGAACGGGAATTTCAGACTTCGCGTATTCGTCCGCGTTTTAAGAAAATAATCAGGAATGATTCTGACTTCTGTCCGCACTATGCAGACCCTAGCCTGAATCCAGATTTCTATGTCGTTCAAGTATGCGAGCATTGCGGCTGCGGAACAACGGAACATGCACTTAAGCAATGGAGCGAATTGCAGCACGAAGAATTTAAAAAGCGTGTGTCTTCGCAATGGCAGCCTCGTTCCTATGCCGGGGAACGAAGCTGGAAGGTTGCATTGGAGACGTATCAGCTGGCCCTGGTTACTGCGCAGACGATTAAAGAAAGCGATCGCGTGATTGCCGGACTGCTGCATCATATCGCTTGGCTGTACCGTTATCAAGGGGAGGAAGCTCAAGAGCAGAAATACTTGCGCTTCGCGCTGAACGCCTATTTATCCGTATATGAACGGGAGTCTCAAGATCTTAACGACGCGCGGCTCATCTTCATCATAGGAGACCTGCATCGCCGCTTAGGTGAGTTCTCGGAAGCGGCTAAGAACTTCGCGCACATCATCCATGATCATCGGATTATGGATGCAGCGATAATACGCGCCGCTCGTGAACAATGGATGATCATGCGTGAAGAGATGAAGGCTCAACAGCTCGAAGTTCCAGATCAGTTGTTTAACGAGAATAAGGTAAAGCTTACTTTATCTGATTCCTAGCTCACGCATGTTGCGATCTGCAAGCAGATAGTCTTGATCGGCATTAATAATCGTAACTCTATGATGGCAGCATGGAAATACGAGCAACCGTTTCTTTCCATCACGTATTAGCGGCAGCTCCGCCGGCTTAATCGGCAGCAGAACATGTTTCTTCGAGCAGAAGGGACAGGCTTCAACAAATAAGTCCCCCATCATTTCGTCATAAGGTATCGTATTTTCAAACGGAATCATTGCTTTGCCTCCGAATCGCCTGACCCCTCCAATTGGGGTTTATCTTGTTCAGCTAATTCAGCTAATTTTTTAAGTAAGATATGCTGCGGCATATGCATTAAATGTTCGACCGGGACACCCAGCGCTTTGGAAAGTTTAACTGCTGTGTCCGCGGATATTGGTAGTGGTTTCATGATTGAACCTCCTGCGTAGCCAGTGTATGATGAGATATAGTTTAGTTATAGTTATACACGGTCAGAACGGAAATGACAAATCACGTTCGACCCAATTAAGCTCGATCAGATGAGAGTAATGACAATCAAATCAAGATGTGAGAGGTGTGTTACAAATGAAGCAACCCCTGCAATTAACTTGGGATTTAGATGTCATCTTTCCAGGCGGTTCGGAATCCGAAGCGCTGCAAACTTACTTACATACTCTGCAGAATGATCTACAGCGATTGAATACAGAGTTGAAGTCACTGCCTGTACCTGCTGATGAAGCTGGGATTGGCCAGCTTGTTGTGATGACGAAGGAGCTTGAGGACGTTACTATGCGCCTTCGCCAAGCATTCGCATATACGAGCTGTTTGACTGCTCAGAACGTTAATGACAAGAAAGCAGTGCAGCTGACTGGTCGAATGACAGCGCTGCGTGCGCAATATGAAACGATCAATACGTTATTCAATGAAAAATTAAGCGCTATGACAGATGATCTGTGGGAGCAGTATACAGCTCAATCCGATATGGCTGCTATTGCATTCGGATTGAATGAACGTCGCCAATGGGCGCGTGAGAAGCTGCCTCCTGAGCAGGAAGCGCTGATCGGGGATCTATCTTCAGACGGCTACCACGGTTGGGCAGAGCATTACAATACGATCGTTAAGCATATCCGTATCGATACAGAAGATAACGGAAAGGCGCTGCAATTGTCCGCAGGTCAAGCCCATAACAGACTGTCTCATCCCGACCGAAGCGTTCGTGAGCACATGTTCCAATTATGGGAGAACGCTTGGGCAGAAAAGGCGGATTTCTGCGCGGATACACTGAATCATATTGCAGGCTTCCGCTTGAAATTGTATGAGCATCGCGGCTGGGATCATGTGCTGAAGGAACCGTTACAGATCAATCGCATGTCTCAAGCCACACTTGATGCGATGTGGAATACGATCGTGCAGAATAAGCCTGCATTTGTCGCTTATTTTGAACGCAAGGCGAAGCTGCTCGGTGTCGACAAGCTTACTTGGTGTGACGTGGAAGCGCCTCTATCGAGTAAGGAATCCGTTATGTCGTATGATGAAGGTGCAGCAACCATAGTGGAGCAGTTCGGCAAGTTCAGTCAGAGGATGTCCGACTTTGCAGTTCATGCTTTCGAGAACAACTGGATCGAAGCGGAAGACCGCGCAGGCAAACGTCCCGGAGGCTTCTGTACCTCGCTTCCAGTGAGCCATCAGACTCGGATCTTTATGACCTATGCAGGAACACCATCGAATGTATCCACACTCGCCCATGAGCTGGGTCACGGCTATCATCAGCATGTGATGGATGGGTTGCCAGGAATGGCCCAACAGTATGCGATGAACGTTGCTGAAACCGCCTCAACCTTTGCAGAGATGATCTTAGCAGATTCTGCGGTGAAGCAAGCGCAGGATGAACAGGAGAAGCTTACGCTGCTGGAGGAGAAGATCAAGCGGTCGGTTACGTTCTACATGAACATCCATGCGCGTTTCTTATTTGAGACTCGTTTCTACGAGAAGCGCAAGCAGGGTCTATTATCGGCAGATGAGATATGCACGCTTATGGTGGAAGCTCAGAAGGAAGCATTTAACGACTCATTAGCTTCCTATCATCCGCACTTCTGGGCGTCGAAGCTGCACTTCTATCTGACAGGCGTACCATTCTATAACTACCCGTACACGTTCGGTTACCTGTTCAGTACGGGACTGTACGCTCGTGCGCTTCAAGAAGGCGAGGCCTTTGCTGAGAAGTACGACGCGCTGCTGCGCGACACAGGCAGCATGACGGTAGAGGATTTGGCGCAGAAGCACTTAGGAGTTGACTTGACGAAGCCAGACTTCTGGCAGAGCGCTATCGATGTTACTCTGCAGGACGTTCAGCAGTTTTTAGAAATGACAAAATAATAGTAGGCATTATGGTGCATTTAGAAAGGTGAGTACCTAGTTTGAAATTGCTGTTAAGATCTGTGCAGATGATGTTTTATGCAACAAATGCGATATTGATTCCATATCTATCCCTGTATTTACAAAAACGCGGCTTTAGCCCGGCAGAGACGGGAACTTTGATTATGCTGGGACCCTTTCTGGCCATGTTCTTACAGCCGCTAGTCGGCGTCATCAGCGATAAATTAAAAGCTACCAAACCGCTGCTGCTTGTGCTTTGGATAGGGGTAGGACTTAGTTCCGTGTTTTTATTTATGACCGATCAGCGCGCTGTAATTGCTGTTAGTTTGTTGGCATTCTATATTTTTATGCAGCCTGCCGTTTCCTTGTTGGATACGTTATTGATAAAGGGCGCGAGATCATTAAATGTATCGTATAGTTCTTTACGTGTATTTGGCTCGATCGGGTTTATGGTGGCGCTCCTGATTATAGGACAGCGTTTTGAAGCATGGGGCGGATTGGATTCATTGCTCATTATGTTTGCACCGATCTGGATTGGCGTGTTTATTATCTTTGTTCTGCTGCGAGAACCGGCTGTGGAAGAACCACAGGCAAAAGCCGGATCCAAGATGGATATGGCCATGATGCGCAAGACATTGGCAAGCCCGGCGCTGCTATTTTTCTTCGGACTTATATTGCTGCTTGGCATTCCTCATCGGATGAATGACGGCATGTTGTCGCTCCATCTGCAGGACCTGAACGCATCAGCAGCACAAATATCATACGCGTGGGCAGCAGCCGGAGCAGGCGAGGTTATAGGCTTCATCTTGATCGCCAGATTTGTTCAGCAGAAGAAGCTGCTGTCGTTATTAGCGACGGCATCGCTGTTGTATGCTATCCGCTGGCTGCTGTATGCATATGTGACTGTTCCGAGTGTTATTGTTGTACTACAAGCATCTCATGCCTTTACGTTCGCGGCAGTATGGATCTTATCCATTGATTATGTTACGCGTGCACTGCCTAAGCAGATGTTGGCTACCGGCCAAGCGCTGCTTAACATGATCTTTATCGGTCTAGGCGGACTAATTGGAGGTTCGTTAGGCGGGCTGCTTCAAGAAAATTATGGTGACAAGACTATGTATTTGTTTGGTGCAGTCTGTTCCTTAATAGCGGCAGTCGGATTCTTTATATGGAATAGACGCGCAAGAAGTGTGGCTGTTATGCAGGAGTGCAGCAAAGCCAACTAATCGAATTGTGAAGCGGAAGGGGCTTTCCCATAAGTACATGGGAAAGCCCTTTGTTTTTATTGCACAAAAAAGGGTTGTCCCAAAAGTCATAAGGAAAATGACTTTTAGGGCAACCTCTTGTAATGCTTTCAACGGCACTGCGCTATACTTTTACTTGCTACATTTTAAATACATGGATAGTTCGCTGCAATTGACTTACTTTCTGCTGCATCTGGGCAGTAGAATCGGCCATAGCTTGAACTGAGTGGATCTGCTCATTCATAGATGCGGATACCTGCTCCGTACCTGCAGCGGACTCCTGAGTGATGGCAGAAATACTTTCAATAGCAGTGGAAATGGTCTGCGCTCCCTCAAGCATGAAATCACTCTCACGAGCAAATGCAGAGATTGCCTCTGCTATGTATTGGGTACTCGATACAATATCTTGAAAAACGGTCTGTGTTTCTTTAATCATCTCGGTCTGCATGTGAACGATTTCTTCGTTCGCTTTCATATTCACAGCAGCTTCCTTGATGCCTTGCTCGATGCCTTTAACGAGGGCAAATACCTCTTTCGTAGAAGCAGAGGATTCTTCAGCAAGCTTGCGAACTTCTTGAGCGACGACGGCAAAGCCGAGTCCATGTTCACCTGCACGTGCTGCTTCTATGGAGGCGTTAAGTGACAACAGATTCGTCTGCTCCGCGATCTCAGAGATCGTGCGTGTCATCTTGGAGATGCCTTCAGTTTGACGTGCTAATTGATCAATTGTCTTGGCTAATTGTTCTGTTGCTTCGATATTGCGTTGCATGCCTACTGTTTGAGTGTCGACGGCACTGCGGCCTTTATCGATCAGTTCAATGGTCGTCGTGGAGTGTGTATTCATCTCCTTGGTGGATTGGGCATATGCTACGATCTTCTGCTCAATCTGACGAACAGAATCCGACATCTCGCCGACATCTTCGGAGATCTCGGATGCGCCAATCGCCAGCTCATTGGATGAAGCGGCAACCTGTTCCATAACCAGCTTCATATCCTGGCTCTTCAGCTGCATCTCACGTCCGGCTTCTGATACATGACTGGAAAGCTCAGAGGTCTGTTTCAGGATATCGCGAAGCGTCTCCAGCATACGGTTGAACGACTCGGCAAGATCACCCAACGCGTCGTTGGTTTGGACTGGCACTTTAGCAGAGAAATCACCTTTGGCTACCTTGATTGCAGCGTAGGATATTTCTTTTATAGGGTCACTTAATGATCGTTCTAAAAATTTAATAACAGGATAGCTGATGCCGATCAGTACCAATAAGGTGATGACACCAAACAGTAAATTGGCGCCTGTAATAAGAAGAACAATAGTGGAGAGTGTAAACACTCCTACAATGCCATAAAACCCGATCAATAACTTCTGTCTGAAATTCAGCGAATTAAACCAAGTCATTACCTCGCCCCTTTGATCATCGTCAGTAAAATTTTTCACAATATTGATATATTATAGCATTGGGCCACATAGTGGTCTATGCAAATATATACAAAAAGGTGATAAGTACGATAATTGTTATTTATCATTATTATCGGTTGATCAGGCACGATATGTTAGATTTGAAACGCAATTAAGGCTTCCAACTTTGCAGCTGAAAGCCTTCTCACCGTTATTTCAGTAAGTATGAATAGACTAATCTTCAATAACCTAGCGAGTGGAACGGCCTGCCAATTGCTGCTCAGCCATCTGAACAAGACGCTTCGTGATGTATCCACCGATGGAACCCATATCACGGGATGTATAGTTACCGTAGTAACCGTCTTGGGAAAGCGGGATACCAAGCTCACTAGCGATTTCGACTTTCATTTGAGTCAAAGCTGCTGTAGCTTGTGGTACTACTAGATTGTTGGAGCGGCTTCCTTGTTGCGCCATGCTGATCACCTCCTTGTGGAATTAGTATGGGACGAATAGATAGAATTATGCGAGGAAGATAAAAAGGCTTTCATGTAAATAATGCCAGGCGCATGAACGCCTGGCATCTGATTATGAGTTATGAAGTTGTAGGACTCTAGGCACGAGTAATATCCAGATCGAGCACAAGCTCAACTGGCGTCTGCGGCTGCAGGTCAATCAATCCCGTCGTTTCCTGATCAAAAGGGAGATTAGGCGCGTCTGGAAGCCAAGTATAAGGCTCGATGCACACAATCTCATCGGCTTCGCCGCGTGTGTACAGCACCCAATGCTTGAAGTAAGGCTCGTTGCAGGAATAGCGAATTCCATATCCGTCATCGCGAGTCAGCCAAGCTTCAGGACGATGCTCGCCGATGCTGAATACGGTATCGAAATTCGTTCCCATAACGTTCAATCCGTCGTTTAGCGCTGCAAAATCGCCGAGAGGCAGTGTGCGTCCTGTCATGATAAGCTCTGAATCCAGCTCATATACGCCGCTGACAGGCACTTTAAGCGTCCAGCGCTCTGGCTCCTGGTCAATAAGGAACCAAGTATGCGTCCCGAATCCGAATGGCGCAGCCTGTTCGCCGACATTCGTGATCGACAGCTTCTGCGTCAGCTTGCCGCCGACCAATATGAGCTTCATGCTGAATTCAAGCGGGGTCGGATATTGACGAATCCAATTTGGGTCGTCCACGGAACGGAATACAGCAGTTACGGAGCAGTTGTCTTCGCTGCTGCTCTGTTCCGTAACGGTCCAAGCTTGCGTGCGGTGAAGACCGTGAATGTGGTTGTCGTTAGCTGTGTTCTGATCGAATTGGTAGTCGACACCAGCGTAGGAGAAGCGTCCGCGGCGAATGCGGCCTGGAGGCATAAGCATAGGTGCACCGAAATGGTACGGCTTCGTCATATAGTAGTCGAGTTCGCTCTCCTGTGGGGTACGAAGTACATCTCTAGCTGCGACCTTATCCCATAAGCGGATGACGTTAGCGCCTAGACCGGGTAGAAATGTTGCTTCCAGCTCATCACTATGTAGAATGAGTGTTTCATATCCGTTCCATTGCCCTATCGTAATGTGATGCATCAGTAATCTCTCCTTTATCCTGTAGTCCGCAGCATGTGCGAAGTACCTGTCTGAGAATCATCATAACAAATCACTCTATAAAGTCATACCCTGCTTACTACTGGAATGCTCATTGACAAACAGGTTTAGATTGATTATTCTAGTGGATAATATATGGTAAGAACACGATGACGAGGACAAGTAAGTTTACGCGCGCGTCAACAGAGAGCCGGTGGATGGTGTGAACCGGTGCCGCGGCATAAGCCGAATGGACCTTAGAGTGCTTGGAGCAACCGATCGTTTACCGCGGAAAGGATCGTATTATGCTAAGCCGCAGCTCAGCGTTATGGAGTAGAGGTTCGGATGGCCTGCAGGCATATTCGAATGAATTAGGGTGGTACCACGGTCTTTCGTCCCTTACGGGGAGATGAAAGGCCTTTTTTGTTGTTTATTTTACATGAAAATGAAACGTCAATTCAGATATAAGGAGATCGATACTATGAAACGCGTATTATCAGGAATTCAGCCAAGTGGTCAGCTGACTATCGGAAACTACATTGGGGCGATGCAAAATTTCGTCAAGCTGCAGCATGAACATGAATGCTTCTTCATGGTTGTGGATCTGCATGCGATCACGGCACCGCAAGAGCCTGCAGCGCTGCATGAGCAATCAGAAATGGTAGCTGCGCTGTACTTGGCTGCAGGAATTGATCCGAATAAAGCAAACATTTTCATGCAATCCCATGTGCCGCAGCATGCCGAGCTGGGATGGTTGTTAACGACGATCAGCTATATGGGTGAGCTGGAGCGTATGACACAGTTCAAGGACAAATCGGAAGGCAAAGAATCAATTGGTACGGGATTGTTCGTCTACCCTACGCTGATGGCGGCGGATATTCTGCTGTACCAATCGGATCTCGTGCCGGTGGGCGACGACCAGAAGCAGCATCTGGAGCTTACGCGCGATCTGGCGAATCGCTTCAACTCTCGTTTCGGCGATACGTTTCGAATTCCGGAACCGTATTTTCCTAAGGTTGGCGCGCGAATCATGTCCCTTGACGATGCGTCGAAGAAGATGAGCAAGTCCAGTCCGAATCCAGGCAGCTTTATCGCGCTGCTTGACGATCCGGCTGTCATTCGCAAGAAGATCAGCCGCGCGAAGACGGATTCAGAAGCGATTGTGAAATACGATCCGGTGAACAAGCCGGAGATCAGCAACTTGATGAGCATCTACTCCCATACTGCAGGGCTTAGCATTGCTGAGATTGAAGCGAAGTATGAGGGCCTAATGTATGGTCCGTTCAAGAAGGACTTGGCTGAACAGGTAGCAACGTTCATCGAGCCGCTGCAGCAGCGCTACCGTGAAGTTCGCCAATCCGGCGAGCTTCATGATGTGCTGAAGCAAGGTGCTGAACGCGCGCGTGAAGCGGCGGAGAAGACGCTGGATGAGGTTAAGCGTCGCATGGGCTATGTAATGCCGAGATAATAAGCTAAGCTGTAAGTGAGAATAAAGGGGTTGTCTCAAAAGTCATTTTTTTCATGACTTATGAGGCAACCCCTTCTTTGCGTCTCAGCTTTCCTACTGGCCTTGGCGAGCCGAAAATATGGCTGAGACGTCGAAAAAGTGCATCTCAGCACCAAAATATGCTTCCGCGAGAGCTGAGATGCAGAAAACCGACGTCTTAGCCGTCCCACCGGCCTCGGCAAGCCGAAAATATGGCTGAGACGTCGAAAAAATGCATCTCAGCTCCAAAATAAGCTTCCGCGAGGGCTGAGATGCAGAAAACCGACGTCTTAGCCGTCCCACCGGCCTCGGCAAGCCGAAAATATGGCTGAGACGTCGAAAAAATGCATCTCAGC
Source organism: Paenibacillus marinisediminis (assembly GCF_054343325.1). NCBI lineage: Bacteria > Bacillati > Bacillota > Bacilli > Caryophanales > Paenibacillaceae > Paenibacillus > Paenibacillus marinisediminis. Next base: position 323,933 of record NZ_JBTGUH010000004.1, on the reverse strand, counting down.
TCCAAAATAAGCACTCGCGAGAGCTGAGATGCAGAAAACCGACGTCTTAGCCGCCCCCGCGGCCTCGACACGCCGAAAATATGGCTGAGACGTCGAAAAAGTGCATCTCAGCTCCAAAATGAGCTTCCGTGAGGGCTGAGATGCAGAAAACCGACGTCTCAGCCGTCCACGCGGCCTCGGCGGCCGAAAAATATGGCTGAGACGTCGAAAAAATGCATCTCAGCTCCAAAATAAGCACTCGCGAGAGCTGAGATGCAGAAAACCGACGTCTTAGCCGCCCCCGCGGCCTTGGCAGCCGAAAAATATGGCTGAGGCGTCGAAATAATGCATCTCAGCTCCAAAATAAGCACTCGCGAGGGCTGAGACGTCGAAAAAAAGCATCTCAGCTCCAAAATAAGCTTCCGCGATGGCTGAGATGCAGAAAACCGACGTCTCAGCCATCCCCGCGGCCACGGCGCGCAAAAAAGAGGCTTGTCCTCATAAATGAGGGACAGCCCCGCTTGCATCTAAGAGGAAGGCGTTGATCCCTCACGCCGCCGCAATCTAGCCTTCACGACAAATCCAAGTCCCATATTGAGAATAGATAACACTCCGAACAGGATTGCGAGCCATGCGCTGCTAGTGATGGCTATTGCTGTAGCCATCAGGAGGGCAATGGATGAGCATGCAAACCAGAGAGCGAGACCTTTATTCATAGCTGTCACTCCTATTCAACATTTTGAACGACATCAGACATCATTTGAAAGAACTCATTTACGCTGCTGAACGCGGCACCATTTTCGAAATATTGATGCTGTCCAGAATAACATTTGCTCTAGCGGTTACAATAAGCTTGCAAGCTTGCATCATAAGAACATGCCATTGTGAAAGGAGATTTTTATTATGTCGAATCAATCTCGAACAAACAACTTGGTCGTTCCTCAGGCAACTGCTGCATTGCAACAAATGAAGTATGAAATTGCGAGTGAATTGGGTATCCCAATCCCGCAAGATGGTTACTACGGCAACTACACTTCCCGCGATACTGGCTCCATCGGTGGATATATGACGAAGCGTCTGGTCCAGATGGCTGAACAATCGTTGGGCGGAAGAAGCCAATAACCAATCAACATCATTGACTTGGCATTACATGCTTATTCCGTAACATGATAAGCTGCCCTGCGCGCGGGGCGGCTTATTTCTTATATGCTCAATGTATCATAATTGTCTGAGCTTCGGAAAGACATGATTCTATAAGTTACTAATTCGGTTAATAAACGGTATTGTATTGTGTTGCATGTTGTTGCACAATAGAATTTATGGGAAAAGGAGGATATAAGTGGAACGTATTATATTTGTAGAATATCGAATCAACCCGGATAAGCGGGAACAATATATGCAATTAATGGATCAATTATTAAAGAATCAACGAGACTGCATCCTCTATGAAGGCTCAGACCAACCGAACGTATTTGTTGAACAGTACTATCATACGACGCCAGAGCAGTACGCTCAGATGAAGCAATTGCGGCTTGAGGGACAGAGTGAATGGGATGAGGTCACAGATTGTATTATTGGCGGACGCGACAAGCTTCATATATGGGAGTTTATACAAAAGAATCGGGGCTTGTAAAAAATACCGATCAATCTGTTGTCAAATTGATGAACGATTTGTTGATACATTGTCTGGTATGGGCATTTTTGCTATGATAAAAATTACAGCATGATATATTAATATCTGCTTGGTTGGAATCAACAAGGAGGATCGCGCGTGGAAAAAATAATGACTTATAACGCTTCTTCCGAACCAGTCGTGCTCTCGCCTGAGCCGATGCGAGCTGGTATATGGAAAGAGTTATATCTATTAATTAAACCGGGGATAATCCGTTCTAATTTAATGGCGGCACTTGCTGGCTTCTGGGTAGCGGCGAAGTGGGATATCCCTTGGCTTACGCTCATGTGGACACTCTTGGGCACTGCGCTTGTCATGGCATCTTCCTGCGTATTCAATAATTACTTTGATCGTGACTTCGATATGAAGATGGAGCGTACCCGCAATCGCGCGCTGCCGACAGGCAGGCTGAAGCCAAACTTCGTTTTGTGGTATGCCATCGTACTCGGAGTTGCAGGATTGGCAACGTTATTTTTATTCGTAAATAAGCTGGCCATGTTATTCGGAATCATTGGTATGTTCATTTATGCGGTAATTTATACGTTATGGTTAAAGCGTACTTCGACCTGGAGCACTTCGGTTGGAGCGATATCTGGCGCAATGCCGCCTGTAATTGGCTACGTCGCGGTTACGAATACGTTTGACATAGGAGCAATCCTCATGTTTGCGCTTCTGTTCCTGTGGCAGCCGCCTCATTTCTGGGCGCTCGGCATTCGCCGTGTAGAGGAATATCGAGCTGCGGGTTATCCGCTTCTTCCAGTAGTGAAAGGTATTGAACGTACCAAGTGGCAGATGATCCCTTACGTGCTGCTGATGTTGCCATTGCCTTGGCTATTCTACCATTTTGGTTACACGGGAATCATTTATGTAGTATTAGGTACGCTTATAAATGCGGTATGGCTCTATGTCAATCTAACTGGCTTTAAGGCCAAGGATGACGAAAAGTGGGCGAAGAAAAGCTTTGTTCTATCGGTTAACGCCCTTATGCTGCATATGATTATGTTGATCGTGGACACGGTTGGAAGTATCTAATTGCGACTAACGGAACTGGGGGAGCTTGGCGATGGCTCAAACGATGAAGCGTTATTCACTTCAAATCTTCTTATTTGCACTCGTACTTATATTTGCTATTGCGGCAGCCTGGTTATACTGGCCTAAGGGTGAACAGCTGCCGATTGAAGGTCAAGCTCCAGACTTTACACTTGAAAATGTAGACGGGAAAACGGTCAGCATGTCCGGTACGAATGGAAAGGTTAGACTTGTATATTTCTTCTTCGCAAGCTGTCCGGATGTATGTCCGCCGACGACTTATATGCTGAACGAAGTGCAGGATCTGTTGAAGGACAAGGGAGTATTCGGGACCGATGCTAACCTGATGTCCATCACCTTCGATCCAGAGCGGGATTCGCGTGAGGTACTGATGGATTGGGCAACGAATAAGAACAAGGCGGACTTGAGCGGCTGGTACTTCCTTCGCGGTGATGAAGCGGGTACTGCAGAGCTGATGAAGCAGTTTCAATCCATCGTTATTAAGGATAAGGACGGCAATTTCTCACACTCGAATCTGGTTATCCTGGTTGACCAAGAAGGCAAGATACGGAAGTTCTACAATGCGAATGATCTAGACATCACTGCAGAAATTATCGCCAAGGACGTCATGTCGCTAGTAAAATAACTACCCCATAAACGGGGCTGGATCCGGGTACAGAATGTACTCCTCCAGCCCCGCTTTTTCCATCTGCTGGATGAGATATTCTTCTGGAGTTCCTTCAACACCGGCATATCCGCGCCTCGTATATATATGCTCCGCATCTGGAAACACTTCGCGCAGCACACCGCGAATTTTCTTGCCAGAAGCATCATTATCCATAAATAAATAAACTGGCCGATCACCGGCTTGCTTGCGCAAAGCTTCCATTCGATTCGTATTCAAGGTGCCATATGTGCATAACAGCATGACATCATCTGTGAGTAGGCGGCGTAAGCGGCTTTTGTCATTTTTACCTTCAACAATAATTGCGAGTTCCATGTGGCATCCTCCTCTTATGCGGTCATTTGTATAGACATATCGTTCATTTAGTGTACCACAATCGGGAGGAATATTATGTTCTCGTTCAACAACTACAGCAGCGAAGGGTTGTCCATCGGTGGTTAGAAACGAACGGCTTGCTGCCGAAGCAAGCCGCATGAGGAGAGAGCGAGACACAGTACTAGAAAATACATACACGCAGGATAATAACCAATAGAATAAATAGTACGAGAACTACTCCAAGGCAATTCCCGGACCCAAAAGGGCCGCATCCAGCGCCAAAGGCAGGACTAACTAGACCGCCACAAGGTTCTACGCAATGTGACATTCGATTCACCCCTCTTTCTGATGTCAAGTCAGAAGCCACAATGTATACTATGTCTTTAGGGTGATCGTGCACTGTGCGAACACCCAGTGCGTCTAAAATATAGGCATATGCCGTTTGGAGTTACCCTGTAGTTCTATGGAACGTTTGTTTCTTGGGTGGAGCCGTAATGAGCGGTTTGTTCATCGGTACTAGCATAACCGCACCCATAAGCACAATGAACGCGATAAAGAACGGCGATATGATACCGCGCAGTTGACCCGCAATCAATGGTCCCAAAAAGGAACCAATCGAGGATGCGATCGATAGATAAGAGAAAATGCGTCCAAATCTTACACCGCCGCTAAGCTGCAGCAGGTAGGCGGACATAGCGGGAAGCACGATTCCTTTCGTCATGCCGATGCCAAAGAGAATGACGAGCATCGGAATCGGCCATTTGACCGATAGAATGAAGAACAGCAGAGCTAGCGCTATTGAGCCTGACCAAGTGCGGGTCTTAGCAGGATAATAATTAAGGAACAGCATGCTCAATGTGCATAAGGCGCCTAAGCTGACGGCGGTGAACAGGATGCCGGAATGCATGATTGATTGCAGGGCATTGCCTACGAACGGCAGCTCGAAGAATAGGATACCTTGCGAACAAGAGATAGCAAGCGGTAGAATATAGAACGTCCAAGGCACTCGTTGCGGCTTATCTGCTTGTACATCCGCAGATATAGAATTCTGCTGCTCGCTTTCCAGCAGCTGTACGGTATGTTGGGGAGAACGTATGAAGAATGTAGACAGAATGCCGGTTGCAATGAGCCCGATCCCGAGTGCCTGAAAGGAAGCTGCGAACCCCAGCTTGGCGACAAGAAATGCACCTGCTGCCGGTGAGACGACGGATGCGAGCGTATGGACAAGTCCATTGCCTGCCATCAGCTTGCTTTGCTGTACTTGATTTTGCGCGAAGCGGGCAAGCAGCGCTAGACAGGCTGGGGATAGGAATGCCAGCACGAAGCCGCTGATGGAACGGACGATTAACAGCTCCCACGGATCGGATACATGGGCCTGCAGAACGAGTAGAATACCAGCTCCGATCAAGCTGAAGACGATGAAGATGCGGCTGCCGAAGCGATCCACGCCATAGCCGGCCAACAAATTTCCAGGCAGATGAGTGAAGGAGTACATGCCCATCATCAGTCCAATAAATGAAGGAGCAGCGCCCAATGAGACTGCATATGGGGTCAGGATAGGATATTGGGCATGCAAATCGAAAAATGCGACAAACAAAAATAAATACAGCCACACGACCGAACGCAAATGACTCCACCTCCGCTAGTTGCTATGTTATTACTTGTACGTCATAACGGACAAACTTATGACCTGTTTAGGGAAGATGTATGATCTTACTACTGATCCGTCAATGCTGTATAATACAATTTGGAAAGGGTGATGAAAATAATGGATATGGATGTTTTGTTTGAGTTTATTAAGCAGAATTGGCTCGTCTTCCTGATCGCACTCATCGTGTTGTTCATCATTGTCAGCTTTGTGAAGACTATGGTCAAGTGGGCGTTTGTCATCATTATCGTGGCAGTGGTAGCGGTGTACAGCGGAATTACGTGGTCGGATATTGACCAAGCCGTTACTACTGTTAAAGATGAAACCGTACAACAGTTGAAGGGTCAAGCGATGGACGCCATGATTAGCGAGGCTAAGAAAGCGACGTTCGAAGAGGAGTCTGACGGTTCGTATACGATTAAATCGCCTAATCTTGAGGTGAAGGGTTCCAAAAACAGCACGAAGGTAAACATTTCTTTCCACGGGGTGTCGTTAGGCGAGTGGGAAATGGACGATACGATTAAGCAGTTTGTTAACGAGGCTAAGAGTAAATGATAGATTCGTTGACAACGTATGTGCAGTGGAACATCGTAACGATTGTGTTGGCGTTGATCGTACTGTACAGCTTGTGGCAAGGGGTGGGCAGAGGCGCTTCGGGGTCGATGCGCCACCTCTTGTTTATTGTAGCCGAGGCAGGCTTGACGATTCTTTCCCTGTATATTGCCTCTCAAGTCGCACTGGGGCTGTCTCCTTCGCTTGCCGACTGGCTTCATAAGCTTGATATCACGATTCCGAATCGCGAGCTCGCGTGGTGGGAGAATATGTACTATACGTTCATCACCAGTTTGCGTGATATGTCGTTGATGCGATTCGCAACACTGATGCTGGTAAGCTATGTGCCTATTCGTATCTTGATCGGTTGGATAGCAAGCTATATCTATATGTGGACAGGCATAACCGGCGCTCGCGATATTAACACCATATCAGGTGAAGCTGTAAGCAAGCGGTTTAGACAAGTATTCAGCCGCCTAGTAGGGGGCTTGATCGGCCTGGTCACAGGCATCGTGCGAGTTGTCATCGTAGTGGCGCTGCTGTTTATATTCGTTACGTTGCAGCCAGACGGCAAGATCAGTCAAGAGGTGCAAGCCTCGAATGTCTATCAATATGCTGTCGCACAATTAGTAGAGCCGCTCATGGGCGAATGGGTCACGGAGCAAGTGCCGATCTTCACAGCCTCCGTTGAGAAGCAGCTTAGTGAGCTGATGCAGCGCAAGTATGAAGTGATTGACCACCTAGTACCTGCTGATATTGAACAAGCTGCGTTGGCAGTGACTAAAGATGCGAAGACGGATGAAGAGAAGGCGCGCAAGCTGTATGACTGGGTAGGCAGCAGGGTGAGATACGATTGGGATAAAGCAAACACATATATCGAAACAGGGGAATGGAAGGAACAGACACCGCAGGATACCTTTCAATCGCGGACTGGGGTATGTATCGATTATGCGCGCTTATATGCTATGATGGGTCGCTCAGTGGGCTTGGAAGTGAAGGTAGTGACAGGAACAGGATACGTTGGCAATGGCGGGTACGGACCGCATGCCTGGAACATAGTGAAAATAGGACCAGATGAATGGATTCCGCTCGACACAACCTGGGCAAGTACAGGAGATTGGTTCAATCCGCCGAATTTCGACGCGTCGCATGTGCCCGATCTGAAATAATGACAATATTTGATATAAGCTTCTAGCCTTTGAGTGCCTCTGTCGAATGTGATAAACTATACAAATGGACAACTTGTCCGGAGAAATTACAGCTAGGAGGATGATGGAGTTGGGTCATCCAAACTCGGACGATGCGCAGAAGCGCGAGTTGACGAATCGCCGTCAATTTTCATTTCGATTAAATATTTTTTTCTTTATCACTTTTGCTGCGTTCTCCGTGCTGATTGTTCAGCTGGCGATACTGCAGTTCGTTGAAGGTCCAGGATTGAAAGAAAAGGAGACACAGCTCGGTTACAAGACAACAGCTATTCCTCCGCTTAGAGGCACCATATTTGATGCATCGGGTGAACCAATCGCGTACTCGACTGCAACTCAGTCCTTATACTTTAATATTGAGAAGAATTATACCAAGGAAGAAAACATAGCCGAAGCAGAGGCCTTGGCTGCAAAGCTTGAGCAAATATTCAAGGAACTCGGCGACAAGAATGAGGTACAGCCGACTAAAGAAGAGATCTTGAAGAGCATGGACCTCGCAGGTAAGATGAATTATCCTTTCGTCCCGCGATTAATTAAAACAAATCTGACGAAAGAAGAAGTTGCTTATTTCCTAGAGCATAAGCCTGAATTCCCAGGGTTGGAAATTCTAGAAGACAGTGTGCGCAATTATGATAAGGAAGGCGTAGCCGTACAGCTTACTGGTTACCTCAAGAAATTCAAAGGCGTTCGTGAATCATATGATTATTATAAGGATATTTATGTGAATCGTAATGATCGTCCAGATGAACTGCAATACCTTGATTATGAGGATGTAGGTGTGGACGGTCTGGAGTATATGTACCAAGAAGAACTGCGCGGGAAGAACGGCTTGAAGAAGTTCCCGGTTAACGTCGCGGGCAGGGTCATTGGAGAAATGGAAGTGACGAAGCCGGAGCGCGGGAATAATCTGCACCTTACGATTGACCGACATGTTCAATTGGAGACGGAAAAGGCGATTGAAGATACGCTGAAGAAGATTCGTACTTCGTCGAATTCGCTGGAACGCGCCGAGAATGCAACTACGGGCTACGCTGTCGCTATGGAAGTAGACACGGGCAATATTATATCGATGGCCAGCTACCCAGACTATGATCCGAATGTATGGCGCAACGGTCAGATTAGCAGCGATGACTATGACAAGTATAAGTTCTATATGGGCAACGGAACGATTCGCGAGGTATACGCGCCTTATAATGATGATAAGGAGCGGGCGAAGCATCCGACCTCGCTCGTGTATCTCGGTTCAACGATGAAGCCGCTCTCTGTTCTGATCGGCCTGCAGGAGAATCTGTTCGACCTAAACGACACGTACTATGACCAAGGTTATGCTGAGTTTGGTCGCAAAGGCTACGAGACAAAGGTGTGGAACTCGAACCATAAATCATTCGGCTACATGGATGCCGCTCGCGCATTGGAAGTGTCATCTAATGCCTTCATGGTCGATATGATCGGTAAACCGCTGTATTCCAGCACGAATATAAACGGACTGGAAACATGGGATAAGTATATGGAAATGTTCGGTCTCGGTGTTAAGACAGGCAGCGGATTGCCATATGAATCTGCCGGCTTGAAGGATTATATGTCAGAGGCTGAAAACAACAACGCTCAATCCGCGTTGGCGTATGCGTCGTTCGGACAGCAGGGTAAATATACGACGCTGCAGCTGGCGCAGTATGCGGCTACACTGGCTAGCCACGGCAAGCGAATGAAGCCGCAGTTCGTCAGCAAGATCACGGATGGTGACGGCAAGGTCGTGAAGGAATTCGAGCCAGAGGTACTGAATGAAGTAAAAATTGATGAAGAGAATTGGGAAATGGTTGAGAAAGGCATGAGCAATGTTAATGTTCATGGCTTCGAAGGCTTCCCGTATGATTTCTATCGGAAGACAGGTACTTCTCAGCAACAAGTAGCGGGCAAGATGCTGGAGAATGGTGTGTTCATCGCTTATGCTCCGGCTGATAAACCAAAGCTTGCGGTTGCGGTCGTTGTACCAGAAGGAGGCTATGGCTCCTATAGTGCGGCGCCGATCGCACGAGCTATGTTTGACGCCTACGATGAGGTTTACGGTTTAACCGGTACGCCGCGCAAGCCTGCGGCGAAGCCAACTGTTGAAGAATAAGCATGCGATATAGAGCTTGTTAAGTGTTGTCAATGTTGACGACGCTTAGCAGGCTCTTTTGCATGTGTTGAAGGATGTAAATGATGAAATATCATCAATATTTCTTAGTTGTTCTGCACAATATGTGCTAAAATATAGAATAATATGGAATGAGTGAAAGGGTGATGCACGATTGAATCATCCACATAAAGATGATCCGCAGAAACGTGAGATTCAAAATAAACGCCGGATGGCCGTGCGTATGAATTTATTTTTCTTTGTTACATTTCTATTATTCACGATTATTATTGTGCAGCTAGCGATTGTACAGTTTGTGCAGGGACCTAATTATAAGCAGGAGTTAGATCAGCTGAAGTCGAGAAATGCTCCGATCTCACCGCTTCGGGGGACGATATACGATGCTTCCGGTCAGAAGCTTGCTTACTCGACTGCAACGCAATCGCTTTACTTTAATGTGGAGAAGACGTATGGCGATCCGATGAAGAAGTTGACGAAGGCGCAGGAGAAGAACCGTGAGGAAGCAATGGATCTATCGATACGATTAGCAGCGGTGTTCGAAGAGAAGGGGAATCCGAACGCTAAGCCGATTTCAGCAGAGAAGATCTATAATGATCTTATGGATCTATCAGGTAAAGTAGACTTTGTCTGGGTGCCGAGGCTGATCAAGACAGGACTGACGCAAGAGGAAGTGGCTTACTTCCTTGAGCACAAGCCGGAATTCAAGGGTATTGAGATCATCGATGACAGTGTGCGCAACTATGATAAGGATACGGTAGCTGCGCAGACGATCGGCTACTTGAAGAAATTCAAGGGCGTACGCAATAATGTTCCATTCTATCAGAGGATCTCGGAGGAGAACGATCGGTTGCCGACGCAGGAACAGTACTTGGAGTTTGAGGATGTAGGTATGGACGGCATCGAGTTTATGTATCAGAGTGAGCTTCGCGGATTAAATGGCGTGAAGGACTTCCCTGTTAACGTGGCAGGCAACATCATCGGACCTATGCAGGTGACGAAGCCTGAACGCGGAAACGACCTTCATTTGACGATACATAAAGAAATACAGCTTCGAACAGAAGATGCAATTATGAAACATCTAGAGAAGCTTCGCCATTCGACGAATAAGAATGAGTTTGCTCCAAATGCGAATACTGGGTTTGCCGTTGCTATGGAAGTGGATACTGGCAATGTGGTCAGCATCGCCAGCATGCCGGACTATGACACGAATGTATGGAAGAATGGTTCCATCACCCCTGAGAATTATGATAAGTATAGCTTCTATATGAACAATGGCGCTATTCGTGATGCTCCAGCACCGTTCGAGGATCCGGAGATCCGCAATAAGCGCGCAAGTTCACTCGTATACTTAGGCTCAACGATGAAGCCGCTGTCTGTGTTGATCGGCCTGCAGGAGGGCTTGTTTACCCCCTATACGACATACTCGGATAGAGGATATGCAGAGTTCGGGCGCAGCGGATATGAGACAAAGGTATGGAATGCAAGCAATCGTGCCTGGGGTCGCTTAGGTCCGGCCACAGCGTTAGAGAAATCGTCGAATGCCTTCATGGTTGATATGATTGGCAAGAAGCTGTACAGCATGCCGAAGAAGGATGGCAAGGACGGCTTGCAGATCTGGGACGAGTATCTGGAGGCATTCGGTCTCGGAGTCGAGACGGGCAGCGGTCTGCCTCGTGAGTCTGCCGGCTTAAAGGATTATATGGCTGAAGCGGAGAACAACAATGCGCAATCCGCATTGGTTTACGCTTCTTTCGGTCAGCAGGGCAAGTATACGGCCCTTCAATTAGCGCAGTATGCGGCTACTTTGGCTAATCACGGTGTACGTGTGAAGCCGCAGCTAGTCAGCCGTATTGAGAATGGCAACGGACGTGTCGTGAAGAAATTTGAACGCGAAGTTCTTAACGAAACGAAGTTTGATGAAGAATACTGGCAAGTGGTAGAGAAAGCAATGCTGAAGGTTGGAGTCCAAGGCTTTGAAGGCTTCCCGTACAACTTCTATCGCAAGACCGGAACATCTGAGCAGAGCGTGGGCGGACAGAAACTGGAGAATGCCGTGTTTATCGCATATGCACCAGCGGAGAAGCCGAAGCTTGCAGTGGCTGTCGTTGTTCCGGAAGGCGGATACGGCTCCTACGGTGCAGCCCCGATAGCTCGTCAAATCTTCGATGCATATGACGAAGTATATGGTTTGACGGGGACGCCGCGCAAGCCGGTTATCCAAGTTGAACAAGGATCTGAACTGGAACCGAAACCAGGCTCGGACCAGCAATAATAGCTGTTGCTTATGACTTTGCACATCAGAGCGGATAGTCACGATAGAGGGGCTAACTGCATAAGATGCTGCAAAGTCTTTTTTTACGGTAAAAGTTGCATCTAGGAAACTTTATTGCCATACGATAAACTTAGCTCGTATTACGATGATTGATGTCTATTTGTGAAGCAAGGCTTTACAATTCTCAGTGAACGGGAGCGTGTGGATGCTATGAAGAAGAACACGATCAAGACGATGAAATGGAACGCTGCCTTGAAACGATTGGTCATTACTGTGCTGTTCCTATGATAAGCCATGTTGGTCACGGCATAACGATGTGATACAATGTCGTTATGCAAATAGACAGCAGGGCGTTTGTATCATTAGCATATGACCTTTTGAGACAAAAGACGCATACAAACGACACCGCTGGACTGGAGTGAACTGACATTGGGTAAATATGCATTATTGGCTCTCGATATGGATGGGACGCTGCTTACTGACGATCATCGGATCAGCAAAGAAACAGCGCTCGCGATTCATGAGGCAAGACAAGCAGGAATAACAGTCATCTTATCAACAGGTCGAAATTATGTTGACGCGGTGCCTTATGCGAAGGAGCTGGGCTTAGAGGGACCGTTCGTTACAGTTAACGGCGGCGAGATATGGAGTAATCTGAACGAGCTCCACGCTCGCTTTTTGCTGGATCGTGACAAAGTGCGCAAGATGCATGAATTATCTGAAAAATATGATTGCTGGTTCTGGGCATATTCCACTAAGGGGTTGTATAATCGAACTAATTGGAATGCGGATATCGATACGGAGGACTGGCTTAAATTTGGATTTACTACTGAAGATGACGATATTCGAGGAAAGATTCTAATAGAGCTTCAGGCGTTAGGCGGATTGGAATTGACCAACTCCTCGCCGCATAATATCGAAATAAACCCCCTTGGCATTAATAAGGCTTCAGGTGTAGGGGTGGTATGCGATATGTTAGGTATCTCGATGTCGTCGGTTGTAGCTGTCGGCGACAGCTTGAATGACATAGCTGTTATTCGTGAAGCTGGTTTAGGCGTAGCGATGGGCAACGCGCAAGACGAAGTGAAGGCCGCCGCGGATGCTGTCGTATCATCGAACAACGAAGATGGTATCGTGGAGGTCATTCGTCGTTACATGCTGTAATATGAACTCGAATCCTATCTAAAGGAGAGATTCATCATGGCAATGGATATCTTGGGTTGGATACTGATTATCGCATTGTTTGTTATCGGCATGGCGGGAGCCCTATTACCGGTGCTGCCTGGAGCTCTAGCGATTTATGCTGCGTTTTTCGTGTACGGCCTATTTTTCACCTTCGAATCGTTCGGCTTTTGGTTCTGGACCATTCAGACCCTGATTATCGTGCTGTTATTTGTAGCTGATTATGCGGTCAGTGCGTGGGGGGTCAAGCGATATGGCGGTTCAAGGGGCTCGATCATCGGCAGTACAATCGGCGTCATTATAGGCCCGTTTGTAATCCCGGCATTCGGTCTTCTCATTGGACCGTTTGTCGGTGCGCTAATTGGCGAGCTATTGTCGGGCGCTGACTTGAACCGTTCATTTAAAGCGTCGATCGGAGCTATTGTAGGTCTGTTTACAAGTTTGGTCATGAAATTCATATTACAGCTCGTGATGATCGTGTTGTTCGTAATATGGATTATTGTCGTCTAATTGACATGAAGGTATGGCATGAACGTGTCTGCCTTCATCGTCATTGACAGAAAGAAGGGAATTGCTTGGCGAAAGAATCATTTATAAAAGGCACGCTCATCATCGCGGCTGCGACCTTTGTGACGAGATTATTAGGATTATTTCAACGGGTGCCTCTAGAGCATATGCTCGGTACCGTTGGTAACGCGGCATTCATAACCTCACAAAACTTATATTTAATGATATTAGCTGTAGCTACCGCAGGTATTCCGAGTACGCTCAGTAAAATGGTTTCAGAACGATATGCGCTCAACCAGGCTCGTGAGGCGGAGCGAATCTATTCAGCAGCGCTGCTGTTCGGTATCATTTCTGGTATCGTAACAACAACGCTGTTGATTGTGTTAGCCCCTGCGTATGCACAATTTGCGAAGCAGCCTGAAGCGGTGCCAGCTATCCGTGCGCTTGCTCCCGCGCTGCTGTTGTTCCCGATGCTCGCGATGATGCGCGGCTATACCCAAGGGCGCAACATGATGCAGGCGAGCGGCATCTCGCAGATCGTCGAACAGATTCTTCGTGTCGCTACAGCTATTGGTTTAGCGTACGTGCTGCTTAACAGCGGTTCGTCTCAAGCATGGATCGCGGCAGGAGCTTCGTTCGGCGGCGTGCTGGGAAGCATCGGTGCCTTTGTTGTCATGGTATACTACATTCGCAAGATTCGCCGCTTGGACAGAGAATCAGGCGTTCGCGCTCGCAGTGCCAATACACCGCATGTACCGTTAAAGACGATCTTTGCATCGATCTTCACCTTATCCATTCCGATCGTATTGGCTTCGCTAGCAGTGCCATTGGTTAACTTTATTGATTCGACCTTCACGGTTAGCCTGCTGACGCCGTCTGTAGGTGAAACTGCCGCTATGCATATGTACGGTGTGTTAGGTCAGCGCGCCCAGTCTATCGCGGGTATACCTCCGATTCTGGCCATTGCGTTAAGCACCTCGATTATCCCAATCATATCGGCAGCCTACGCGAAGCGGGAAATGAACCATCTGCAGCGCCAGATATCGCTGGCCATGCGAATCTCAGTATTAAGCGGCATGCCGATTGTGCTTGCTCTAGGTGTTTCGGCATTTTCCATCAACGGCTTAGTATTCAGCTCGTTAGACGGTGCTGGCATTATCGCGTTGCTGACATTCTGTTCGATATTACAGATTACGATGATGACGTCGAGCTCAATTCTGATCGGTTTGGGCAAGCCGTACATCGCGATGATTAGTGTTACATTCGGTATTATTCTCAAGCTTATCTTCAACTTCGTGTTGGCAAAGATCTTTGGCATTTACGGTATTATTGCGGCTACGATGATTACGTTCCTTGTCATCACTTACCTCAATCTGCGTGTCATGAAGAAAGTTGTGCCATTCGATGTGATGGGCAAGCGTTGGCCTGGATTCATACTCGCGACATTGCTGTCAGGCGGACTTGGCTTCGTGGTTGAGCGTGTGGGTGAGCATCTCGTCGGTATCACCTCTTCGATGATTGAGCTTGGACAACCCTCTACGGTTATGGCTACTGCCGGACAGAAATTCGGGTTCATGGTGACAGCGGGCTGCGTGAGCATAGTCGTTCTGATCACCTTTATCGTTGGGCTTGTTGTGTTCCGCGTCATTCGCAAGGACGAGCTGGGCAGCTATCCGCGGATGGTGCAGAAGGTGCTACGCCCATTGATGCGTCTGCAGCGTTCTTCCCAACCTGCAAGAAGCCGATAGGAATCGCTGCTAGATAACAATAGGAAATGTTAAGAGGAGTGCGGACTGGTGACAGTTGCGGCACTCCTTTTTGGTATGGGAGGAGCACTGCAACTCATTTGCAACCGATGTCGTGTTAACTGTTCTCAAATCAAGTGGGTTGAGATCACACGATAAACAAGAGGTGGGCGACATGAGAGAAGCAGTGATTGTGAGTGCCGTACGGACGCCGATCGGCGCCTTTCAGGGACAATTCGGACGAGTGACGGCTGTGGAGCTGGGGGCGGCGGTTATGAAGGAAGCCTGCCAGCGGGCACCGATCTCACCAGAACAGGTGGACCATGTGTGGATGGGACATGTGCTGCAGGCGGGGCTCGGCATGAACCCGGCGCGTCAGGCTGCGCTCGCCGCAGGTCTGCCCGTAAGTGTGCCTGCATCGTCGGTGAATCTGGTCTGCGGCTCCGGCTTGCAGACAGTTATGTTGGCTGCCCAAGCGATAAAGAGCGGCGAAGCGGAATGGATGCTTGCAGGCGGGATGGAGAATATGAGCCAAGCCCCGCATGTATTGCCTGCAATGCGCGGAGGAGTGAAGTATGGCGGGGCGAGTCTGCTTGACTCCATCGCCAATGATGGCTTAACGTGCGCTATATCGCGCCAAGCAATGGGCATCACCGCTGAGCGGCTTGCCGAGCGGTACAGCATAAGCCGCGAAGAGCAGGATGCATTCGCAGCGGCTAGCCAGCAGCGAGCGGAAGCCGCTATTACGAGCGGCCGCTTCGCTGACGAGATCGTGCCTG
Organism: Paenibacillus marinisediminis; assembly: GCF_054343325.1. Lineage (NCBI taxonomy): Bacteria > Bacillati > Bacillota > Bacilli > Caryophanales > Paenibacillaceae > Paenibacillus > Paenibacillus marinisediminis. The sequence continues at coordinate 308,226 of NZ_JBTGUH010000004.1, read as the reverse complement.
TGGAGGTTCGCGACCGCTCGGGAGTGCATTTGGTCGATCGCGACGAACATCCTCGTTCTGGCACGACAATGGAGGGACTCGCGCGGCTCAAGCCGGCATTTGAAGCGGGCGGGACTGTAACAGCTGGAAACGCCTCCGGCATGAATGACGGCGCTGCAGCCGTTATGCTGACTTCGCTGGACGAAGCGGAACGACTTGGCTTAGAGGCGCTTGGCAAAGTTCGTGCCTGGGCGACAGTCGGCTTGGAGCCGGAATGGATGGGGCTTGGCCCCGTTCCAGCTATTCGCAAGGCGCTCACGAAGGCTAATCTGACGATCGACGATATCGATCTGTTCGAAATAAACGAAGCGTTCGCGTCACAGGCGCTTGCTTGCATGAAGGAGCTGGGCATCACTTCAGACCGCGTGAATGTGAACGGCGGAGCGATCGCGCTCGGACATCCGATTGGAGCTAGCGGCACACGGGTGCTTGTGACGCTCGTGCACGAGCTGAAGCGCCAGCAGCTGCGATATGGAGCAGCCGCATTATGTGTGGGAGGCGGTCATGGTGTCGCAGTTATCGTCGAACGCACATAACCAAGAGGCTTCGGGGCAAGCAGTGATTGCTGCGCAGCCACCGCTGAAGCTGCGACCGGACGGCTGGTTCGAACGCCGGTGCAAGCTATCAGCAGACCGTGTCGCCGTGAAGGATGACACAACTGGAAAGTCTAGCACGTATCGTGAGCTTGCGGAACGCGTGAAACGAGCAGTGCGGCTCCTCGCGCAGCGCGGGGTGCGGAGCGGTGATCGAGTTGGCATTCTGTCGCCCAACGACAGCCTTATGCTGGTCGCGCTCTTTGCTTGCCGCCGTCTAGGCGCGATCATGGTGCCGTTCAATTGGCGGCTTCATCCAGCAGAGCTCCAGCTCATTATGGAGGACTGTACACCAACGCTCGTTCTTTACCATGCAGGCGCGGAAGATCTAGCGGAGACCCTGCAGGGAGAAGGCGACCAGCCTTGGCGGTGGCTGGCAATAGAAAGCCTTGAAGTGGAAGAAGAGCACCCATCAGCTATCGTTGCAGAAATGGCTGAGGGCGCAAGAGAAGATGATTCGGATGCGCCTTGGATCATGATCTATACAGGAGGAACGACCGGTAAACCCAAAGGCGTTGTGCTAACAGATCGCTCTGTGTATTGGAACGCGGTCAACACAGTGGCAACATGGCAGCTGACTGAAGCTGACGTGACACTGACGGTCATGCCGATGTTTCATACCGGCGGCTTAAATGCGCTTACGCTGCCCATCCTCATGTGCGGCGGTACGGTAGTTTGCATCCAATCCTTTGAAGCTGAGCGAATGGTTCACTCGCTGGAACAAGAACGATGCACGGTCGTGCTGCTCGTACCGACGATGTACCATCTGTTGGTGCAAAGTCCTTTATTTAAGGAAGCGGCATTTCATTCGATTCGCGCCTTTATATCCGGCGGCGCGCCTTGTCAGATGGCGGTTTATGCCGCATTTGCGGAACGAGGATTGCCGTTCAAGGAGGGCTACGGCGCGACAGAGTCGGGTCCGAACAATTTCGTTATTACCCCTGAGGCCGCACTTAGGAAGCAGGGTTCAGTGGGCTTGCCGATGCTGTTCAACGACGTAAAGCTCGTTGGAGATAGCGGTGATATAGAGCAAGCAAATGATGTCGGTGAACTGGCGCTGCGAGGGCGGCATCTGTTCGATCGCTATTGGAACAACGAAGCTGCTACAGAGGAAGTGCTGAAGGATGGCTGGTTTCTAACCGGCGATCTGGCTAAGCGAGATGAAGAAGGATACTACTACATCGTTGGACGGAAGAAGGATATGATTATCACGGGCGGTGAAAACGTATATCCGCTGGAAATAGAGCATCGCTTGGAACAGCATCCGGATATCGTTGCGGCAGCGGTAATTGGCGTATCCGATCAGAAGTGGGGAGAGATTGTTGCGGCGGCAGTTGTACTGCGAGCGGGTCGTATGCTCGATCCTGAAGCGCTGCAAGCTTACTGCCGCGAGCATGTTGCCAAGTACAAGGTGCCGAAGCGAATCATGGCTGTAGTGGAACTTCCTAAGACAGTCGTTGGAAAATTAGATAAGAAGGCGCTGCTCCCCTTGTTTGCGGAGGAGTAAGTTGCCTGGACTGCCTTGAGCATGAGGAGCAGTTTAGAACCGTGGCAATCACGGCTGGACTGCTCTTTTCAGCGTGCATTTTAGGATGTGTCGGGTTCTGGCTAATCCGTTGGATACGCTGTCAAATCAAATGTCCCTATGCTACAATTAGAGGATAATATTGGAAATAGGAGGCTGCGTATGAAGGGAAGTCGGGTATTGAAGATGAAACTAATTCCTCCTCCCATTAAGAAGCATCTCCTGCATCGTCCTGATCTGATGAAGCGTCTGCATCGAATTCCGGATATGCCGCTTACGATCATCGCATCGGGACCTGGATTCGGGAAGACAACAGCGTTATCGGCCTATGTGCGGCAATCCGCTGTCGACTATGCGTGGTACAGCATTTCTACACAAGACCATGATCTGCTTCCGTTTCTGATGCATTTAACCTCTACCCTTCGAGAATCGGATCCGGCTTTCGGAGAAACGCTGCTGCTGGAATTAGGAGGAGCGCGAATCGGAAGCGTGGATGATGTATATGCGTTAGCGGATCTGTTTCTTAATGAAGCTATGAATCTATCGAAATCGATCATTCTATGTCTGGACGACTATCATACCGTGGAGCACAGCGAATGGATTGAGGCTTGGATGCAGTATGTAATCGGCTATTTGCCAGATTGCGATAAGCTGCGGGTCGTTATCTCATCCCGTACTCGTCCAGCCTGGGAAGTATTGACCGCGATGCGTGTTCGAGGTGAAGTGCTGGAGCTGTCACGATCGGAACTTGCATTTTCAGCGGAAGATATCGAGGTGCTGTTTGCGGATTACTATGGATACCCGCTGACGATCGCTCAAGCGGAAGCTGTCTATCGTTTTACGGAAGGCTGGATCATCGCGATTCAGTTAATATGGCAGCGCCTAACGACAACCAAGGAGTCGCTTGATGCTGTGCTGCAGGCTCCGCGCGAATCATTGGAAGGACTGTTTCAATTTCTAGCCGCAGAGCTGTTTCAGAAGCAGCCTTCCGCGATGCGAACCTTCATGCTGGAGACGAGCATCTTTGACGAATTGACAGGCGAGTGGTGCGACGCAGTCTGCGGACGCCACGGCTCGCATGCTCTGCTGCTGGCGCTGTGTCAAAACGGGTTTCTGACAGCGATAGATGACAGGCAATTCCGCTATCATTCCTTATTTCGTCAATTCCTGCAGGATCAACTGCGCCGACAACCGGATTGGCGCTTGTCTCTGCATCGCCAGGCCGTGCATGTGCTGGCAGCGAGAGGACGCATGGAGCTGGCGCTTCGGCATGCTGCTGAGTTGAACGACCCTGAGGAGATGGCGCAGCTATTGGTCTCAGGGGGCTCTCAGCTAGTGCGCGGCGGCCATCTTGAGGCTGTGCTCAGCTGCCTTGTACCTATACCTGACCGGGTAAAGATCCGGATGCCTTACTTATACGTGCTCGAAGGTGACATTCTGCGCTATCGCTGCAACTATGAAGCTGCGATGGTGAGCTACCGCAAGGCGGAGCGCTATGCAAGCGACGCGGGAAACGCCGTGGTGCATGGCTTAGCGCTGGAGGGGCAGGCCATGTTCTATCTGGATACGATTCAGCCTGGTCAAGCCGAACCGCTGCTGATGAGGGCGATTGCCCTAGCGGAGCCGATCGCGATATCTGCCACTGCCTACGAGCCGGATACGGCGGGAATGCGCTCATATGGCGCATACGGATATGAGCCCAATCGTGATCGTCTGCGCCTGGCGCGGCTGTATGCGCTCATGGCGGAGAATAAGCTGAATCGCGGACAAGGAGCGGAAGCAGGACAATGGTATGCGCGTACGCTGGAGCTGGATGGCGACAGCCGGGACCTGCTGCTGGAGGCGCGTCTGGCGCTTCGCACGGGAAGGCTCAAGGAGGCGCGCCATCTGCTGGAACGGGCGCAGAAGCTGGAATCCGAAGCAGGCGGCTTGTTCCGCGGCAACAGCTATAACAGCAAGACGCTGTCGCGCTCGCACCGCGACATGGATCTGCTGCAATCGCTGATCGACAGCTTATGCGGTGAGCCGCTTAGCGCGAAGCGGGCAGCAGAAGCGGGAATGATGCACGGCATCCGTCTCAAGGCTCCTTATGTTGAATCTTGCGGCTGGATGCGCATGGGTCATGCGGCGCAGCTGTCCGGAGCTTATGATGCGACGGTTGCCACTGATTGTTATCATGCGGCGTTGTCGATTATGGAGCGGCTGGAAGTAGCTCGCGGCACGGCAGAGCCGAATATGGGGCTCTGCCTGCTGCATGGCCGGGATCGAAACTGCGATACAGCCCTGCGCTACGGGCAAGCGGCGCTGCAGGATACAGAGCAAGCCAATGACGGCTGGCTTTCATCGTTGATTCGCCTCAGCATGGGCATTGCCTTGTACGAGAGTGATAGGCTGCTGGAGGCTGAACGCGTGTTTATAGAGACGAAGGGACGATATGAAGCGTGCGGAGATGCGCTGGGGCTGACACTTAGCGAGCTATGGTTGTCCCTGACCGCTTACCGCCAAGAGCAGGACGGTCGCTTTGCGGATTGCATGGAACGATTTCTTCACCATGCAGATCAGCATGGATATGCATTTCTGTTCAGCTCACGAACTTTGTTAGGACCTGCAGATCCGCAGCAGTTAATTCCGCTGCTGCTGGAAGCAGTGAGACTAGGAATCGGCGGAAGTTATCCAGCTTCGATCCTGACCGAGTTGAATATGGATAAGCTTAAGCATCATCCCGGGTATACGCTCTATATCGAGACATTAGGTTCATTCCGTGTCAAGCTGGGCACCACAGCGTTGGTCGAGAAGGATTGGCAGCGAGGCAAGGCGAAGGAGCTGTTTCAATTGCTCGTGACGAAGCGTCGCGCTCCAATCAGCAAGGATGAGCTGCTAATCTATCTATTCCCGGATGCGGATGAGAAAGCGGCGAACCGCGACTTCAAGGTAGCGCTCAATGCACTTCATTCAGCACTTGAACCGCATCGTCGTGTGAGAAGCGATCCTTATTTCGTCATACGTGATGGTCAAACCTACCGCTTGAATCCTCATGCCAGCTGGCAGTTGGATGCGGTTCAATTCGAGATGGTTATTGTGCAGGGGCTGGAAACCGATGATCGAGACTTGTCCTTAGCTTTGCTGGAGCAAGCATTGTCCTTATATCATGGAGATTACATGCCCGATCGCCGTTACGAGGATTGGTGCATCGAAGAACGTGAGCGGCTGCAGGTATTATATATGCGCGGTTCTGAGCGATTGGCGCAGATCTGCACCAATCAGGGGGCTTACGATAAGGCGATGCGCTGGGCTGAAGCCATGCTGGTGAAGGATCGCTGTTGGGAAGAAGCATATCGCTTGTTAATGGAGTGCAATCTGCATCTGAATAACCGTCATCAAGCGCTGAAATGGTATCATCGCGCGGTCAGCGTGTTGGAGGAGGAACTCGGTGTCGAGCCGATGGCAGCGATTCGAGAACTATATAGACGTTGCAATGAGGAATCAGGCTGATTCTATGGAGGGAGTCAGCGTGCAACTCATTTGCAACCATACCCTCTTATGATGAACGAGAATCAAGAGTCGTAGGGGGGTTATTTTTGTGTCCATAATGAAGAAGCATGGAAAAGGTTGGGCTAGATTGTGCGCAATGTCTTTACTGACGATGGTGCTTATGTTTACTGCCGCATGCTCCGGAGGCGGCGGAACAAAGAATGAAGCGAATAACGGTGGAACGAAGCCGCAAGAACAGCAGCCTGTGAAGCAGGAAACAAAAGATAAGGAGCCCGCGCCTCAAGTCGTAGGCAAGACGATCAAGATCGGCGTACTCGCGTCCTTGACTGGAGCGCTTGAAAGCTACGGCAAGCAAACCTCCAGAGGCTTCGAACTCGGCATCGATTATGCAACGAACGGTACTCGTGAAGTAAATGGAAATAAGATTGAATTCGTATTTGAAGACACCGAGACGAAGCCGGATGTGGCGGTTAAGAAAGCAACGAAGCTGCTTGAGACTGACAAGGTTGACTTTCTTGTAGGCTCTTCCAGCTCTGGCGACACGCTTGCTGTGCTGCCGCTCGCTGAGGAATATAAGAAGGTCATGATTGTTGAGCCTGCGGTTGCGGACAGCATCACTGGCGACCAATGGAATAAATACGTATTCCGCACTGGGCGCAACTCCTCGCAGGATGCTGTGGCAGGAGCCGCTGCGATCGCGAAGCAGGGCGTGAAGATCGCGACATTTGCTCCGGACAGCGCGTTTGGACGTGACGGTATCACCGCATTCAAAGAAGCGGCGCTTAAGCTTGGCGCGGAGATCGTAGAAGAGCAGTATGCGGATGCGACCGCAACTGACTTCACAGCTAATATTCAGAAGATCGTGAACGCGAAGCCGGATTACTTGTTCGTCGTATGGGCGGGAGCCAACTCTCCGTGGAAACAGCTGCAGGATATGAAGGTACAGGATCAAGGCATCAAGATATCGACAGGTGCTCCAGATATTCCTGCCTTGAAGACAATGGAAGCTCTGATCGGTATGGAAGGCTTCTCCGTCTATTATCACACTTTGCCTGACAATGACATCAACACATGGCTTGTGGATGAGCACAAGAAGCGCTTCAACGGTGAAGTGCCAGATCTGTTTACACCAGGTGGAATGTCCGCAGCAATAGCGATTGTGGAGACGATCAAGAAAATGAACGGTGACGTATCCGACACAGATAAAGTCATTGCCGCGATGGAAGGCATGTCCTTCGAAACGCCGAAAGGCAAGATGACGTTCCGTCCTGAAGACCATCAAGCACTGCAATCCTTGTACGCGATTAAGCTGGAGAAGAAGGATGGCGTAGATTATCCTGTTCCAGTGCTGATGCGCGAGCTTAAGCCGGAAGAGACTTCTCCGCCTATTCGCAATAAGCGATAATTTGAGATTCCAGCAGGGCGAACCCTCGCTCTGCTGGATTTACCGCAAAACTACGTGATGGAGAGGTGCTGTGTGCATGGCGAATCGGTTTGCGGGAACTGCCGATCATCCGACATCTTCCACACAGGAAGAAACTATCCTCGCGACAGATGGCTTGTCCATCGCATTCGGCGGACATCTGGCTGTACACGAGGTCAGTCTATCGGTAAAACGGCATACATTTAAATCGATTATCGGTCCGAACGGAGCAGGGAAGACAACCTTCTTCAATCTGCTCAGCGGCCAACTGCGGCCTACGGCTGGGAACATTCGATTCAATGGGAAGGACATCACGAACTTGCCTCCTTTTGAACGAACTCGACTCGGTATGGGCCGTTCTTTTCAGATCACGAATGTATTTCCTAATTTAACGGTGCTGGAAAATGTGCGACTGGCGGTTCAATCTCGAGAGGGCATTCGCTATCGACTGTTTGATTCGCTCCGCAAGTACAGCAGGCTGGAAGAAGAGGCATTGGCTCTGCTGCAGCTCGTGCGGCTGGAGAATAAACGGTATGCGACGGCTCAGCACTTGGCGCATGGAGAGAAACGCAAGCTGGAGATCGCCATGCTGATGGCGCTCAATCCCGAGCTGCTGCTGCTCGATGAGCCGACTGCCGGCATATCGGTGGAAGAAGTGCCAGCCATATTGGAAGTTATTCGCAGTCTAAAGGACAGAGGCGATCGGACGATTGTCTTAATCGAACATAAGATGGAAATGGTGCTCGACTTGTCCGACAGCATCGCTGTCTTGTTTAATGGGCGCTTATTGGCTGACGGAACACCTGCTGACATTATGAACAACAATACGGTACAGGCTGCGTACTTGGGAGGATTGTACGATGACACTGCTGCAATTGGAATCAGTTGAGACGCATATCGGACAGTACCATATCCTTCAAGGGGTGACGATGCAGATGGAGGCGGGGCAGACGACGGTGCTGCTCGGTCGCAATGGCGCGGGCAAGACGACTACGCTGCGAACGATCATGGGCTTGAATCCGGCGTCGCGCGGAACGATCCGGTTCAAGGGCGAATCCGTGGAGGCGATGCTGACTCACAAGATTGCGCGCCGTGGAATCGGTTATGTCCCGGAGGATCAGGGCATATTCGCGGATCTGACGGTAGCGGAGACACTGCGGATCGCCTTAAAGCATAAGGACGCAGCGGCCGAAGCGAGATTAGAATGGATGCTGGAGCTGTTTCCGGATCTAGCGACGTTCCGCGACCGCAAGAGCGGTCTGCTGAGCGGAGGCCAGAAGCAGATGCTGGCGATCACGCGAGCTTATGTGAACAATAGTGAGCTGCTGCTGATCGACGAGCCGAGCAAGGGGCTTGCCCCGATTATGGTCGAGAAGCTGATCGACGCGATTAAGCAGATGAAGGGACGAACTACGGTGCTTCTCGTCGAGCAGAATTTCATGATGGCAAGCGCTATTGGTGATATGTACTACCTGATGGACGAAGGGACTATCGTCAGCAGCGGCACGATGGAATCGCTGCAGCAGGATGAAGCCCTGCGCCGCAAATACTTAGGCATTGCCTGACGCCTGAGCAACGAAGGAGGAAGCCGGTGTGAATCAACTGTTGAACCTCATCGTCAACGGCCTGGCTACGGGGATGCTCGTATTCTTGTTGGCGGCAGGGTTGACGTTAATATTTGGCCTAATGAGTGTACTGAATTTCGCTCACGGCGGCTTGTTCGCATGGGGGGCGTACAGCGGTGTATGGCTGTATGCGGCGAGCGGCTCATTTATCATTGCTGTAATAGGAGCGGTTGTTATCGGTATGCTGCTCGGTCTTGTTATGGAGCGTGTTGTCATTAGACCGGTCTACGGCAATCACGTCCAGCAGATATTGGTCACGCTCGGAGTCATGCTCGTGCTAAGCGAGATGCTGAAGGTTGTATTCAGTCCGAATCCGCTCAAGTCGGATGTGCCGCCGTTATTGAACGGAAGCTGGGAAATCGGCGGCGTTATCTTAATTAAGTATCGTCTATTTATCATTGTGGTTGGCGCACTTATGTATCTTGGTCTGCTGCTCATTTTAAAGAAAACAAAGATCGGGCTCATCGTGCGCGCTGGAGTTCAGAATCCAGAGATGGTGCAGTCGCTCGGTATTAATATTCGTATTATCTTTACTCTCGTGTTTATGTTTGGCGCCGGACTTGCTGCACTCGGTGGAGCATTGCTGGCTCCGTATTCGGGGGTTATCTTTGCCGAGATGGGCATGCAATTCGCCATTCTCTCATTCATTGTCGTCGTGATCGGCGGTATGGGCAGTATTCAGGGCTCTGCGCTTGCTTCCATGCTTGTCGGGTTGTCCGGCGCGCTGATGGCCTATTATGTGCCGGACCTATCGCTTGCTGCCAATATGCTGCTGATGGTAGTCGTGCTCTTGGTTAGACCATCCGGGCTGTTTAGGGTGAAGGGAGGAGGCGCATGAGCAACTTGAATTCTGGACCTAATGGCGCTGATTCCAACGCTTCTGTTCGTCAGAATAACAACGCGAGACTCCAGAAACGCCTAATCGGATCCAGCCCAGTCCTTTCATATAACGCCTCTAGCCGGCTGCAGATGTGGCTTGGCATCGCGCTGACCGCCGCACTTGCTGTTATACCTTTTATTTCAGATTCACGCAGTTTATTTATTCTCATGACGCAAATATTCATATTCGCCATCTTCGCGATGAGCTATGATCTGCTGCTTGGCTATACCGGAATCGTATCCTTTGGTCATGCCATGTTCTTTGGGCTTGGAGCTTATTCTACCGGCTTGTTTATGGATCGTGTCGGAGCTACTATACCTGTTCTGCTTCTGTCGATTGTCGTAGGGGTCATTCTCGCGGCACTGTTAAGCTATATAGTTGGAATGCTCTCGCTCCGGTTAAAAAGTCATTTTTATGCGATGCTGACGATGGCCTTTGCTGGGCTTCTGCTCGTAGCGGCCGAGAAATGGCGCTCCTTAACGAAAGGCAATGACGGATTTACATTTCATATACCAGATGTGCTCAAAGATCGGGCTGTATTATATTGGTCAGTCTTAGCTGTCATGGTCATCGTCTACCTGGTCTTGCGTCGATTTACGACCTCTCCACTAGGCAGAGTGCTGCAGGCGATTCGTGAAAATGAACAGCGTGCGGAGTCTCTAGGCTATGAAGTCGTGCACTACAAGGTTATCGCAACGATTGCTGCGGGGATGGCCGCCAGCGTAGCGGGTTCTTTCTATGTATTGACCCTGCGCTTCGTGAACACAACCGTATTCTCGATGGATATGACGCTTAACGCGCTGCTGATGACGATCATCGGCGGTGTGGGTACATTGTTTGGGGCTATTCTAGGTTCGGCGATTATCGAATGGGCCCATCATTTTCTGACGGAGCTCGCGAAGTTCCATCCTATATTTGAACGGTGGATTATCTTCTTTGGACTTCTGTATATCGTGGTCGTGCTCGTATTTCCAGCGGGACTCGTGGGTACGTGCCGCAAATGGCTTCATGCGTGGAAGCTGAAGCGATCTGGTGCATCTGCTGCTGGAGAGGAGGAAGCTTCATGATAGAGGATCGGACTGCGGTATGCTCGTTCGTCCTTAGGTGTACACCTTGCGAGAGCTCAAGCGGTTGGCGTATTCGCGTAACGCATGTGCAAGAGCAAGAAGAGTTGACCATGTCCTCTCTTGAGGAGGCTGTGGTGTATATGAGGACGATGATGGATCGGGGGCAGAGACAGCATGAAGAAGCAAGCACAGATGGAGCATAGTACAGCCGCGTCGGAAAAAATGCATGCTTTGGATCCAACAATCCGACTCGTATCCGTTGGGCTATATGTACCGTCTACCTATATGACGAGCTCAGAAATTGCTGAAACTGCTGGTATTCCCCGGGAAATTGTAGAAACGAAGCTGGGGATTATGCGGAAGCCGATTCCAGGGCCAGGGGATGACACCTGCGCGATGGGGATATATGCGGCTAAACAGGCGATAGAGCGAATCTCGCTTGATCCGATGGAGATTGACCTGGTCATCTATATCGGTGAGGAACACAAGGAATATCCGGTATGGACAGCTGCCTTAAAGCTGCAGGAAGAGATCGGAGCGAAGCGAGCATATGGCTTCGACATGGCGCTTCGCTGCTGCACGGCGATCGCGGCTGTGAAGACAGCCAAGGCGATGATGCAGGGCGATTCCAGCATTCGCACGGTGCTGCTGGCAGGCGGCTACCGCAATGGCGACTTGATTGACATGAGTGATCCAGGAACGCGCTTCATGGTCAATCTAGCTGCCGGAGGCGGGGCCATGATATTGCGGAGGGGCGTGGGCAACGCGTACCCCGAAGTGCTGGAGGCATCGCTGATGACAGACGGATCGTTCAGCGAAGATGTGATTATTCGCGCAGGCGGGACAAAGCAGCCGCTGAATGCGGAGCTTATCGCCGCAGGTGAACCGAAGTTCAGGGTTACGGATGCGGAAGGGATGAAGGAGAGGTTGGATCGGCTGTCGATGGCAAGATTCGTGCAGGTCGTTGAACAGGCTGTTCACAACAGCGGATACGAAGTCGACGAGATCGATTATATGGGGCTGCTTCATATGAAGCGATCGGCGCATCAATATGTTCTTCGTACATTGGGGATTCCAGAGGATAAGGGAATATATTTGGAGCAATACGGGCATATGGGGCAGTTTGATCCGATCATTCATCTAGAACTCATCAGCAAGCAAGGAATGATGTTTCCTCAAGCAGTCGTCGTACTGGCAGCAGCTGGAATAGGGTATGCATGGGGAGGATTAACATTGAGATGGGGGGATATGCAATGTCCATGGAAATGAAATCTGTAGAGCTTCCTAATGGAGAACGTTTAGGTTACCGGGAACGAGAAGGCGGCAACAAGAAGCTATTACTCATTCATGGCAATATGAACTCTTCCGCACACTGGGATGTGGTGCTGGAGCAGATGGATCCGCAATATAAGATTTATGCTGTCGATCTTAGAGGTTTCGGGATATCAACCTATAATACTCCTGCTGCCAGCTTGGACATCTATGCTGAAGATGTACGCATGTTTATGGATGCGATCGATCTAGACTCCTGTGCTGTGATGGGTTGGTCAACCGGCGGCGGAATCGCAATGGAGCTGGCTTCGCGTTATCCTGAACGAGTCAGTGAGCTTATCTTGCTGGCGTCTGTGTCCACGCGCGGCTATCCATTCTATGAGGATGGCGAAGACGGAATGCCGAATCTAACCAAACGGATCACGACTGCTGAAGGAATTCGCGCAGTGGCAAGAAATCAGATGGTAGAGGCTGCAAATGTACAACGCAATAAGGAGTTCATGCGTTCTTTGTACAATTCGGTCATCTATGATAAGAATCAGCCGGATGAGACCAGATATGAGATGTATCTGGATGATATCCTGACGCAGCGCAATCTGATGGACATTTACACAGCATTGAATGCGTTCAATATTAGCCATGGGCATTACGGTGCAAGTGAAGGCACCGGCATGGTGGATCGAATTGTTGCTCCGACGTTAGTTCTGCGCGGGGATCGAGACTGGGTCATCAGTAAGGAGATGTATAAGGAAACACTCGAAGATTTCAATGGACGTGCTGAAGGAATAACGCTGACGGATTGCGGACACTCTCCGTTGATTGATGACAGCGCTCAATTGCTGAAGGCCGTTGAGTCATTTCTGCAAGGGAGAGGTTAACATGAAGCTGCAGGGGAAGACAGCGATTATTACCGGCGGAGCCTCAGGAATTGGTTTAGCTGCTGTAAAGCTGTTTATCGAAAATGGCGCATTTGTCGTTGTGGCTGATTACAACGAGGAGGCGGGCGCTAGAGCGATTGCTTCACTTGGAGAAGAAGAGCAGCGACGTGCACGTTTCATACAGACCGATGTATCGGATGAAGCGAGTGTTCAGCGTTTGATGGAGACGACGATCGCGCAGTTTGGCGCTATCGATATTCTGATCAATAATGCGGGCATCACGCGCGACGCGATGCTGTCCAAGATGACGACGGAGCAGTGGAAGCAGGTGCTTGACGTCAATCTTAGCGGTGTATATTACTGCACGAAGCATGCCGCGCCGCATATGACGGCGAAGGGCTACGGCAGGATCATCAACACCAGCTCAATCGTCGGTGTACAAGGAAATCTGGGGCAGACGAACTATGCGGCTGCCAAGGCCGGAGTTATCGGGATGACGAAGACGTGGGCGCGTGAGCTTGGATTCAAGGGCGTATGCGTGAACGCCGTAGCGCCAGGCTTCATCAAGACGGAGATGGTGGCGAAGATGCCGGAGAAGATCGTGAGCGCGATGGTGGATAAGGTGCCGCTGCGCCGTCTGGGACAGCCTGAAGATGTGGCGGAGGCGTATCTGTTCTTGGCATCGGAATCGGCGAGCTATGTGAACGGCACGGTGCTGGAAGTGAACGGAGGGCTGTCGATCTGATGCCGCGTGAGCAACTGCCAATGCGACAGCCAGCCCGCGTGATGACAGCGGACGAAGCCGTGCGTCTCCTGCCGAGCCGTGCGACGCTGGCTGTCGGCGGCTTCGTCGGCTGCGCCCATCCGGAGGCGCTGACCGCCGCCCTGGAGCGGCGCTTCCTCGCGGAAGGAGCGCCGACTGAGCTCAGCGTCGTCTACGCCGCTGGGCAGGGCGACGGCGCGACGCGCGGCGTGAATCATCTGGCGCACGAAGGCATGGTGCGGCGGGTGATCGGCGGGCATTGGGGCCTCGCGCCCAAGATGGGGGCGCTTGCGATGGAGAATCGCATCGAAGCGTACAATCTGCCGCAGGGTGTCATTAACCACCTGTACCGCGATATTGCCGCCGGCAGGCCGGGAACGCTGACGCATGTGGGCTTGCAGACATTTGTCGATCCACGTCTTGATGGCGGCAGGCTGAATGAACGGACGACCGAGGACTTGGTCGAGGTCGTCACCATCGGCGGGATAGAGCGCCTGTTCTATCGCTCGTTCCCGATTCATTGTTCATTCATCCGCGGTACAACGGCTGATACGCGCGGCAATATCTCGATGGAGCGAGAGGCGGTCACACTGGAGATGCTGGCGTTGGCACAAGCCGCCCGCAACTGCGGCGGCATCGTGATCGCGCAGGTCCAGCGGATCGTGCCTGCAGGGTCTATTCCACCGCGGCACGTGGTAGTGCCGGGAATACTGGTGGATGCTATCGTCGTAGCGGATGAAGACGAGCATGCAATGACCTTCGCTGAGCGTTATAATGCAGCCTACGCGGGTCATGAGCTTGCAGATCGAGAAGCTGCGCCTGCCGCTTCCATGCAGATCGTGGAAGCAGAACGGCTAGTTATCGCTCGCCGTGCCTTGGCGGAGATCGGACCGCATCAGGTCGTTAACCTTGGTATCGGCCTGCCGGAAGGGGTAGGCCACGCGGCATCTGAAGCGGGAAGATCCGATATGACGCTGTTGCTGGAATCGGGGCCGATCGGAGGAATACCTGCTCGCGGCTTAAGCTTCGGTGCTTCAGCAGGAGCCGAGGCGATACTGGATCAGCCTTCTCAGTTTGACTTTTTTGACGGCGGCGGGATCGATGTGGCTTGCTTAGGAATGGCGGAGGCCGATGCAGCGGGCAATGTGAATGTAAGCCGATACGGCGGGAAATTAACGGGCTGCGGAGGCTTCATCAACATTAGTCAGAATGCCCGCAAGGTCGTATTCTGCTCAACGTTCACAACGGGCGGCTTAAAGACCGAGCTAAGAGAGCGCAAGCTTCATATCGCCGCGGAAGGCCGTCTCCGTAAATTCGTAGGACAGGTAGAGCATCTGACCTTTCCGGCTGCATACGCCGCTAGCAAAGGCGTTGAAGTCTTGTATGTGACGGAACGAGCGGTATTCGAGCTCTTAGAGGGAAGGCTGCTCTTAACCGAGATTGCGCCAGGAGTGCGGCTTGAAGAAGACATTTTGGCTCATATGACAGTACGACCGCTAATCTCAGATTCGCTGAAGCTGATGAATAGCGAGCTGTTTATAGGATCATAGGTAACAAAAAATAAACCGTGATCGGCTATGTCCCTGGAGGGGTGGCCAATCACGGTTTATTCTTGCGCCAATTGGGCGATGTCGATCAATTCATCCCACATCAATTCGTGCAAGTCCGACATATATGCGGCACGCGCTGCTGGAGTTGGCGGAAGAAACAATTCCTGCAGCACATCGTCTCTTCGAAGCCAGTCCCCTGGCTCGATCGGTGCGTGTCGATCGTCTTTCCAAGCGTCATTAAGCTTAGGACTGTAGATGAGCAGATCGTGATTTACCTTCTGCTCATGTCTAGAGTTGCTAGTCGATGGACGTCGACTGGTAAAGCGGTGAGGCCAATAATCTGAGCGTGAAGCCGTGTGCGGAACGGTTTGCATGAAGCGATGCGCCCCAGCATTCACTTCAGGTACATCAAACAGCAGGGTGTACAATTGCTTGCCAAAAGAAATGCGTTCTTTGATGCTGTCGAATTTCTCCAATGTCAAGCCATACAGCGGCATAGGAGCGGCTATGTTCGGTGTGCCGACCGGAAATACGACTTGATTCATCTGTACGATTCCATGAAGCGAGAAGTCTGTTCGTCCTATGACATGCTTCACATATTCCTCGCTGCGCACAACACGGCCTTCAATAACGTGCTGCTCATTAATAATCAGTGCAGTCGTAAGCAGAGGGCTGTTCGGTTGAATCCAGAACGACTCCCAGAACGGTGACATGAAAGAGGAGACGTGGAAGATCGGCAGCAGATGAAACAAGCTTCGCCCCAATCGCCTGCTGGCGGCATACAGCAATAGCTGCGGATAGGCGTCTTGAAAGATAAGCGCGTTGCACCGCTCCAGCGTGCGATACATCCATAATCGACGCTCGCTATCCATGATGGCAGGCAGCACATTGCCTTGCAGATCGGTCATATTCCATCCGCCGTTGCGGGATACCATATGCGCAAGCATGGCCCAATGCAATTCGGGATAAGCTTGATAGATACTCGCGTAGGCATGTGTTCGGGTAATATTGCTGCGGTTCATATTGCGCACTGACCGCTCGATGTGGCGCACGATTTCACGTTCTTCTTTTACTAGGGGCTTGCCCTTGTTTGGATCAGCCTTTTTCTGAATAGGACGATTCGCATCCTGTTCCGCAATGCTTCGACGAACTCGTTCCTCTACACGCTGTGCTTGAGCGGGATTCCATTCCAGCATTCCCGATCTGGGCGATCTCCACATAGCGAGCAACGTATTCATCTGCTGGCGCGCTGTATTGTAAGCAGTCCTGGTAAGCTGCTGAATAAGCTTAAGCAGCGTGACCCAACGGGGAGAATTAGCTGAAGTCACGGAATAACCGCATCCCTTCCCATATTTGTTGAAATGTTATCCATTATGCCCGTATTTCAGCGGATTGTAACCTAAAGTTAATTTGACAGCGGAAAAGTGATGGTATATGTTGAAGTGAACAAAAGTTAGGAGGGTTCCAATATGGAAAAGATACAATCAGAAGAGCGCTTTGAAGCGATAATCCACGAGCCTGCGTTGACGATAGCAGTGTTCAAAACAACTTGGTGCCCGGATTGTCATTTCATCGATCCATTCATGCCTGACATCGAAAGCGCTAATCCAGAGGTTACCTTCATAGAGGTTGATGCGGAAGCGCTTCTGTCGGTTGCAGAGCGCAATCACATTCTCGGTATCCCGAGCTTTGTCGCCTTCAAGGGCGGTAAAGAAGTTATCCGTTTCGTTAATAAATTACGCAAGACTCGTCCGGAGATCGAGCAGTTTGTGGAACGAGCGATCGCCGTCAGCAATGCAATGAAATAATTCACCTGCTAGCAGCCGTTCCCGTCAGGGAGCGGTTTTTTTCGTCAATCTGGAACGGTTGAAGCAACACACAAAAATACTTATGTGATTGGATGATATTGGTGTTACAATTGTCACAATTTGGTTGTTCACAGAATTGCCTTTTCTAGTATAATGATGTCGACTGGAACAAGTTGGTACTTGGTGTGCAGATTCTGAATTATAGGTCAGGTGAAACGTTTGGATACAAACCTATTGCTTAAAATGAAGAGGCTTGCCTATACCGTATGCATTGGGATGTTTATCGTTGTGCTCAATGGGGCGGTAGTAACGAAAACGGGTTCTGGTAGAGGCTGTGGAACGGATTGGCCGTTATGCAACGGAAAGTTTATACCCGCCTATACGATCGAATCCTTGATTGAATATTCGCATCGCCTCGTAACCGGGGTTGTAGGTTTGCTCGTACTATTGATGTTTATCTTACTCTGGAAATATGCTCGAGACCTGCGAGACAGCAGGATATACGGGGGGTTAACGCTAATCTTCACTGTTGTTCAGGCTATGATGGGCGCACTTGCAGTTGTTTATCAACAAAATGCAGCTGTAATGGCCCTGCATTTCGGCTTCTCGCTAATTGCATTCGCCTCTTCATTCTTATTAAGTCTGTCATTGCGCAACTATTCTATAGGATTGAAGCCGCAGCCATCCAACGGCCAACAGCTTGTAAAGGATGTGTTTCGTTATGGCGTATGGTTTACATTGCTGTACACTTATATCGTCATCTACGTAGGCGCGTTTGTCCGTCATACCCAATCTGCAGGTGGTTGCAGCGGATGGCCGCTCTGCAATGGCGAGCTCATTCCCGATCTAACGGGCGGGACGCTGATCGCATTCATGCATCGTGTGGCAGCAGCGCTGCTGTTTGTTGTAGTCGCGACAATGGCCCATTTTGCCTACCATCATCATAAGAATAATCGCGAGATTCAATTATGCGGCATCTGGACGTTAGTGCTCTGCTTAGGGCAAATATTGACCGGGGCACTCGTCGTGTTCACGATCATGGATGAGAATCTGCTGCTGTTTTCGAGCTTGCTTCATACAGTGTTCATTTGCGGTATGTTTAGTGTTCTGTGCTATATGAGCGTAAGAGTATGGCAGTTGAGAGAGCAGAAGCAGCAGGAGCTGTCAGCATGATTATGCGCTTTTCATGACAGTGCGCTGCTGCTCATCGATGCTTGTCCCTAGAAACAAGACGCAAGCTGTAGCTTTAACGGCCTCTACCCATCGCACATTCCAACTAATGCTCGGTTTGAGCTCCATATGCTGCTTGTCATTATTTGATACTGTAAATGTGTTCTTTGCTTGTGCATTCATCTGAATGTTCCCCCTATTGAAAAATGATGTGTAAGCGTCTGTTCGCTTGCTTGTTGAGTTCATTGTACATCTCGAGGCTGAGGCTAGCCATTGCGCTGACTTACGTTCGCCTTACATTGTTGTCACCTGTCTGATAAGCGCTGAAAGTGTCGTTATCTATAGGTATAAGAGGATGATGACGGTTAAGAGTTGTTTATCTGAGGAATTCTAAACCATTACATGGGATATTGGCGATGTCATATCAATGGTGAATGGAGGGCTTAGCATGCTCCGAATACTGTTCGGCGAACCGCCTCGTGTGGACGATGGTGAAATCAAGCAGGCGATGGACGCCATGGATCAATATGTACAAATGGTTCGTTCTCAGATGGTAAAGCACGGGGATCCGAAGCAAGATTGGTGCAAATATGAAGTGTGGACCGTTGGTCTCAAGACGTCACTTGATGAGCTGGAGCAGAGCGTCTATGCGTCAGAACGATTCGCGGAGCGCGTGACGAAGCAGTATCAAGAAGAGATGAATGAATCCGAGTTGGACGATTATTATCGTCATGTGTATTTCTACAAGGACGGCTTCATACGAGTTTTTTCCGTGCTGGATAAACTGGGGACGCTGCTTAATGAAGCGCTGAATCTAGAGACTGATAAGGTGAAGAGCCGCTTCTCTTTCTATACCGTAGTGCGCCAGATGCGGTCGAAGGGTGTCACACCGCAATTGACGAATCGTTTGATCGAATTGAAGGAGCAGCATAGTGATGCCCTGCAGCGTCTGCGCAAACGCCGTAATACGGAGATTCACCATATGAACACAGAGATGCAGGATGATCTGTGGCAGCGGCATCGCAGCTTGAATGAGAAGATCAAGCTGGAGAACATTAAGAACAATGTAGATGATCTGCGTGAGGGCTATCTCATGGTGTGTCACGTATTAACGGCGGTGTTTGAACAGCTCCATCATTTCAAATAAACGTATACCTCGATTCGATCTGTGTTTGTTGTAAATTATTGGCTGTTGACTTGCCTGATAGACTGCTTTATACTTTGGCAATAACTTCATAAGATCGATGTGATAATCATAATCAACTTGATCTCGTTTCTGTACAAAGAACGAATCAAGACTGATCTCATCAAGAGAGGCGGAGGGACAGGCCCGATGAAGCCCGGCAACCGATCATGCAACCCAGTAAGTTTCGCTACGGCGAATAGTTGCATGATGTCTATGGTGCTAATTCCTTCAGGATGCATAACAGCATTCTGGCAGATGAGAGAAGGGTTTATATGTGCCGCCTATTTATGTTGAACGGTATAGATATGAAGCCCCTCTTGGCATCTGCTGAGAGGGGCTTTTTGGCATTATGATGGAGAGTTTCGCCAAGAATAATGATGTTCTCTTACTGATATATCACGATGATCATGATGTAAGTTATCACGAAAGTAGAAAGGAATGTGCTAGAGCATGATACACATTAAAGAGTTGTCCAAGCGCTATCCCAGTCCTCGCAAAGGGGAAGCAGGGCTGCTGGCATTAGAACATATCGACCTCCAGATTCAGGCTGGTGAAATATACGGAATTATCGGTCATTCAGGCGCAGGCAAGAGTACCTTGCTTCGCAGTATGAATCTGCTGGAGCGTCCTACATCTGGAGAAGTTATTATTGACGGCGTTGATCTGACGAAGCTGTCGAAGCAGGAATTACAACAGCAGCGCAGCAAGATCGGCATGATCTTTCAGCATTTTAATTTACTGTCATCTGCTACGGTGTTTGACAATATTGCATTTCCAATGCGTCTCTACAAGCATTCTAAGGAAAGAGTGAACGCAAGAGTCAATGAACTCATACGCTTGGTTGGTCTGGAAGAGCACCGCGACAAGTATCCGGCTCAGCTGTCCGGTGGACAGAAGCAGCGTGTCGGAATTGCTCGCGCATTAGCGAACGATCCGAAGGTGCTCCTCTGTGATGAAGCGACATCGGCACTTGACCCGCAGACGACGCAATCCATTCTGGAGCTGCTGCTGCAGATCAATCGCGATCTCGGCATCACAATCGTACTGATCACGCATGAAATGCATGTGATTCAGACGATATGCGATAAGGTCGCCGTCATCAGCGGCGGACGCATCGTCGAAGAAGGAAGTGTAGTTGAAGTGTTCCTGAAGCCGAAGCATCAGGTTACACGCGAATTTATATTAGAAGAAAGCCATCATGACGATATTCAGCCATGGGCATCGTTCAAGAAGCTGGGAGGAGATGGCTCTGTAGTCGTGAAGATCGATTACTTGGGTGATGTCACCTATGAGCCGATATTGAACCGGGTGTTGGTGGCCGCTGGTGTTCATTTCGCTATCCTGCAGGGTACGATTTCTAAAATGAAGGATGTGCCGTATGGACAGCTTGTGGTTCGTCTCGATGGCGAGCGTACTGCAGTCGAGCAAGCTATTGCAGGCTTGAAGGAAAAAGGGCTTGAAGTGGAGGTGCTTGCATAATGCTGTTCGGCATTGATTTTACAGGATTAGATTGGAGCGAGATCGGAACTGCTACTGTTGATACGTTGCAGATGATGCTATTCTCAGTGGTATTTACATTCATTCTCGGCTTGCCGCTAGGTGTACTGCTGTTCTTAACGGGTAAATCTCAGAGTCGGTACGTTCGAATGCTATATAGCGTGCTGTCATTCATCGTAAACATTCTGCGCTCGGTACCGTTCATCATCTTGATGATCTTCATCATACCGCTTACGAAGCTTCTCGTAGGAACCTCGATCGGGGTTGAGGGGACGATTCCACCGCTCGTTATTGCAGCGGCGCCGTTCTTCTCCCGCCTAGTTGAAACGTCGCTGCGTGAAGTAGATCGCGGGGTTATCGAGGCAGCACAGGCAATGGGAGCTTCAACTTGGCAAATCGTTCGCAAAGTGCTGCTGCCAGAAGCGATGCCTGGCTTGATCGCTGGCACGACGATAACAGCTGTTACACTCGTTTCGTATACAGCTATGTCAGGTATGATCGGCGGCGGCGGATTAGGTGACTTAGCGATTCGTTACGGTTACCACCGATATGAGCCGAGTGTCATGATCGTCTCGATCATACTAATGATCGTGCTCGTTCAGGTGCTGCAGTGGATTGGCGATATACTAGTGAAACACTTTTCCCGCAAGTAATAACATTAGAAGCCAGCTTATACAGCTTTAAATATAAATAAATGACCCTATAGGAACGACACCATGAAAGAAAACTATAAAAGGGGACATCGAGAGGAGATATTCAGATGAAAAAAGGTCTTGTTGTATTGGTATTAGTAAGCTTGGTGACACTGCTTGCAGCGTGCGGCAGTAAGCCTGAGGAATCAAATGGAGCTAACGGCGCTTCAACTGGCTCTGAGACAACGAAATTGGTAGTTGGCGCATCACCGATGCCGCATGCGGATATATTGAAGCTTGTCGCGCCGAAGCTGAAGGAGCAGGGCATTGAACTGGAAATTAAAGAATTTACGGATTATGTGATTCCCAATACACAGTTGTATGAGAAGCAGCTGGACGCGAACTTCTTTCAGCATAAGCCATATCTAGACGAGCAAAATGCTGAAAAAGGCATGAACCTGGTATCCGTAGGCAATGTGCATATTGAGCCGTTTGGCGGATATTCGAAGAAGATTAAGTCGCTGGACGAGCTGACAGACGGAGCAACAATCGCGATTCCGAACGATGCGACGAATGGCGGGCGCGCTCTGCTCCTGCTTGAGAAGCAAGGGGTTATCAAGCTTAAAGACGGTGCAGGCTTGAATGCCACTAAGCGTGATATCGTAGAGAACCCGAAGAACATCGAGTTTAAAGAGGTTGAAGCAGCAATGCTGCCGCGTGTATTGGACGAGGTGGAGCTTGCTCTGATCAACACGAACTATGCTCTTCAAGCTGGACTTAATCCGATGGAAGATGCACTCTTCATCGAGGATAAGGATTCCCCTTACGCCAACATTTTGGTTGCGCGTGAGGATAACAAGGACAGCGATGCGATTAAGAAGTTAGTCGCTGCACTGCAATCCGATGAAGTGAAGCAATTTATTGAAACGGAGTACAAGGGAGCAATCGTTCCTGCATTCTAAATCAAGCCTATAACCCAGTGCCTGCGGGCGCTGGGTTTTTTATGTGTCGTATTAGTAGCTTACCGTTGAAATCTTCGTTCGGTTGTTCTTAATGGTTATATATTCTATACTGAAATTAATGTTCAGGAATAGCCCGGGGGGGATGGAAACGACGTGGAGCAGAAGCGTAAGATCGCGCTAATAACAGGAAGTGTCAAGGGGCTTGGCAAGACTGCCGCATTGTCGCTTGCTGACGCGGGTTATGATATTGTCATTAATTACGTGCACAGTGAACCGGAAGCGATGACACTACGGCGTACAATTGAAGATAAGGGAGTGCGCTGTGCGGCAATCGGCGCCGACATATCGAAGCGGGAAGATGTGAAACGGCTGGTCAGCGAGACGAAGGAACAGTTGGGATCGCCGGATATCGTCATCAATAATGCAGGACCCTTTATTCGGGAACGGCGGTTGTTCAGCGATTATGAGGAAGAAGATATCTTATATTTAATGAATGGCAATTTGACCGGTGTTATGCTGCTTGATCATCTGCTGCTGCCAGATATGCGCGCGAAGGGATGGGGGCGCATTATCCATTATGGCTTCGGTCATGCTGTCGAGGCGCGTGCTTGGCCGCATCGCGCAGTATATGCGGCAGCCAAGGTAGGACTCGTTTCCTTTACGAAGACGTTGGCAGTGGAAGAGGCAACTTATGGTATAACGGTGAATATGCTCTGTCCAGGGGATATTCGCGGTCATTATAAGGAAGCGTTGATCGATGACGTAATGAACATACGTGATGAGGAGACGCCTCGGGGCAGACCTGGCACAGGTGAGGATGTCGCGCGCACGATTCGGTTTCTATGCGAGGATAAGTCCGACTTCATAACGGGGAATATTATCAACGTTTCCGGAGGGCTGGATCCGATTCGTAATAATATTAGATAAACAAAAGGAGTCTTGCCGCGAGGGCAAGACTCCTTCTTCATCATTAGAATACTTGAACGACTTCCTGTACGCCTTCGACTTCTTCAACCAAAGCGCGTTCAATGCCGGCTTTAAGCGTGATCGTGGAGCTAGGGCAGCTGCCGCAAGCGCCCATCAGACGCAATTTCACGATACCGTCCTCAACATCGACCAATTCAACGTCACCGCCGTCGCGCTGCAGGAACGGACGCAATTTATCCAACACTTCCAGCACTTCATCATACATGCTGTTTTGTGAAGTTTCACTCATTACTAGCCAACTCCTTTCATCCATGCTACTGTTATTATATTATAAAGCGAACTAAAATCAAAGGACTAAGCTCAAAGAAAGGACGATTGTCAATGAGACCTATCATTGAATTCTGCGTAGGCAACATGCATCATGGCACAGACGAGGTCTTGCGACAATTGGAGCAGAATCCAGATGTTGATGTCATCGAATACGGCTGTCTTGGCAACTGCGGTGAATGCTATATGTTCCCGTATGCGCTGGTAAACGGGGAAACTGTCGCGGCAGAGACAGCAGAGAAGCTGTTAGAAGCGATAAAGATCAAGATTAAGGAAATTGAAGAATGGGAACCTTAGGAGTAAATGATACTCGAGGGTTCCCATTTTTGGTTCAGCTATCCGATGTGATGCTTCGAGATCCACAATACGCCGCTCTTAATCACGCGCGGTACGAAGCCGACCATTGGACGCTTGCCCAGCATACCGAAGCCGCTCTTCTTCCCTAGGGAGCCAAGTACTCCCTTCAGTTTAATCTTCCCAAGCTGCGGGGTTTCGCCTTTCCACTGCGCTAATGCGACGTCAGCGATCTGTTCACCCTGAGCGCCTGCAGCCTGAGCACTTGGCGAGAAGGTCAAGCTGGCGCAATCCCCAACTACAAATACATTCGGATAATCCGGTATTTGGTGATAGCTGTTCAGCAGGATGCGCCCTTGCGGATCCTTCGGAACCATAAGCTCCTGAACTTGCGCTACGGGTTGAATCCCTGCAGTCCATACCGTGACATCGGAGCTGATAGCTTCTTCGCTGTTCTCTAACCGATTATAGATGACTCCTTGATCTAAGCGGGAAACGTTCATGCGCGAGCGAAGCTCTATGTCATGTTCCGTGAACCATTCCGATATATAAGTAGACAGCTTCTCTGGGAAAGAAGACATTAAACGTGTGCCTCGATCCAATATTCGAATATTCAGATCAGGTCGGCTCTCACGCAGTTCCGCTGCCATCTCGACTCCGCTCAAGCCGCCGCCAACAATGCTTATTTGCCCATATGGCTTTACATCGTTAATCAACTGATATGTTTTTCTCGTACTCGACAAGCTCTGAATGCTGTTGCCGAACAAGTCCGCACCCGGTATGCCGTGATAACGATCTGTGCATCCAAGCGCAATCGCCAATTGGTCATAGGAGATAGGGTCCTGCTCATGCAAATGGACTAGGTTAGCATCAAGGTCGATGCTGGTTACTTCACCATATCGGATCGTAACGCGCGGGTCTATTGGAAAGGCAACCCGAATTTCTAAGTCGGACACGGTTCCCGCCGCCAAAGCATAGTATTCTGTCTTTAATCCCTGGAACGGCATTCGGTCAATAAGTATAATCTCGATATTAGCTGGAAGTCCTTGTTCCAACAAACGATTAATAAGAGCTAGACCGCCGTATCCTCCACCACAAACTACAAAGCGCTTCATGTTTGATTATCCTCCCAAGATGCCAAATGTTAAGATGATTTTCGTCCACGCAGGACGCAGCACAGTATAGATCATCCGAATCTCCACATAGCGATTCTATGGTGTCTTGGCATGGGTGTCGCTTCTCTAGTACACCGCAGTTCTTCTGCGGTATCTACCATCTATTCGTACACTTCAATGACGTTATAGAACGTGTCTCTCTCGATCGGTGTGCGGCCTGCGCCCTTCACGAGCCAGATCAATTCGTCACGAGTCAAGCCTTCAGGCGTAAGAGCGCCGGCCGCGTGACTGATTCGTTCTTTAACGATCGTACCATGAACATCGGACGCGCCAAATGTCAGTGCCATCTGCGTTAACTGTGTGCCGATGTTGATAAAGTACGCTTTGATATGTGGAATATTATCCAACATCAGACGGCTGATTGCGATCGTCTTCAAGTCCTCATAGGCGGAATTACGGCGCTTAATGCTCGCCTTCTGGCTCTTAGGCTGCATAGACAGCGGGATAAACACTAAGAAGCCATTTGTTTCGTCTTGAAGCTCGCGAATCTTAATCATGTGACGAACACGATCTTCATGCGTTTCGATCGCGCCGTAGAGCATCGTCGTGTGCGTCTTCATACCAAGCTTATGCGCGGTATGATGCACTTCAAGGTATCGCTCAACGCCTGCTTTCTCTACACGCATCTTCTTGCGGTATTCATCGGACAGAATCTCGGCGCCGCCGCCTGTCAGAGATTCCAATCCTGCATCAATCAACTGGCGCAGCACTTCCTCAATGCTCAGACCGCTGATTCTCGTAAAGAAGTCAATTTCTGCTGCGGTGTAGGCTTTCAAGGTAACGTTAGGGTAACGCTCCTTCAAGGCGCGAAGCGAATCTACATAGTATTGGAACGGAACATGAGGGTTGTGACCGCCAACGATATGGAACTCACGTACACCTGGATGAATATGCTGATCGACGAAAGCAATCATTTCATCGCCAGACAGCGTATAGGCTCCTTCCTCACCTTCATCCTTACGGAAGTTACAGAAAGCGCAGTGTGCTTCGCACACATTTGTGAAATATAGAGACATGTTTTCAATAAAATAAACGTTTTTACCGTTTTTGCGCATATTCGCTAGGTTAGCTAGTTGACCCAAGGTCAAAATATCGTCAGATTGATACAAATATACGCCATCTTCTAATGTAAGCCGTTCGCCGCGTTCCACTTTCTCAGCGATTTCAGCCATACGCGCATCAGCGTGTCGAGTCCAGTTTGTTATCATATTAGCTCCCCCAGTTTACTTTATGCATAAAAATAACCCCGCGGCGGAATAATCCATCGGAGATTGACAGTGCTTTTCATCACATTTAGTTTCATTATAACCCTGCCTCTATGAAGGAGCAATACATGTCCAGCAGACATTGACAATCATTTAACGATGCAAGTGTTCACTTGTGCCCTAGTTCATGGAGGGGTATACTTAGAAGTACGAGGAGGGATATAACAATGATCACAATTAGCGATTTCGCGGTTGAGAAGATAAAGGAAATGCTTGAACAAGAAGGGAACCCGAACATGTTCCTGCGTATCGGTGTTAAACCAGGTGGATGCAGCGGTTTTTCATATGGAATGGGCTTCGATGATGAAGAGACTAGCGATGATGTGCATGTCGAAACAAGCGGTCTGAAAGTTGTGGTTGATAAGGAAAGTGTACCGCATCTTCAAGGGCTGGAGATCGACTACAAGGAATCGGGCATGTCCGGCGGGTTCACGATTCAGAATCCGAATGCCATCTCCACATGCGGTTGCGGATCTTCGTTCCGTACTGCTACATCTGCAGGCAAAGCGGAGAAATGCGACTAATTCAATATATCAAGCAAAGTATAAAGCCTCTCAGCGGTTGGTATCGTGAATCGATATCAGCTCGCGGTGAGGCTTTTTCTATCTTACCAATTTATATTATGATTACTCAAAATAACATGCGCCCAACACATTTCCATCCGGGTCTTTAAACGTAAAAAATTTAACCCCGCCGTCCACATTCATCTCTCCAACACTAACACCTTGCTCTGATAGATGGACATAGGCCTTGTCGATGTCAGGCGTGAAGAAATTAAACTGTTCTCCAGTCGGAATAATAAGCTGCTCTTCAGTGGACTGCATTAAAGTCAATGGAGTCTCACCGTCTGCGACAGACAATATGGCGTACTCCTGCATATTCCAACGTACCTGTAGGCCAAGAATGTTCGTGTACCATTGAACAGAACGCTCCAGATCGCTTACATATACAAACACAGTGTCGATTCGCTTGAACATTGGCGTCATATCGCTCCTCCTAAATGGTTGGATGGGTGAGCAGCTTGATTTCTCAGATTCTATCAAACTGCTTCTTGTATGATACCCAAAATATACCATTTAGTCAAAACAGTTCATCGTGTTCTCACCTGTGTCTTTGCCAAATAATCATGAAGCGCTCTTGTTCCTTTATTTATCATTAGAAATAGGACATATACCATGATCATCAGATTCGGAATGATGATTAGAAACATATTCTCAGGCTCTTCAACATTCCACCACGGCGTAGGAATAAGCAGTATGAGATGGGTAAGCTCCCATGGCAGCAGCCTGATCGCTGTTCGAATGAACGCTTGTCGAGTGTTGATTGCTCCGCCATCATGATTTATTACAACTAGCTTCAATAATCGCTTTCCGATTGTTTGTTGTTTATATCTCTCGCACAAGATAAAGTAGGTCCATACCGGCAATGACATGGAACTGAGAACCCAAAGCTCGATCTGATATCCGGCAGTCAGAATTTGAAATGGAAATCCAGAACTTATGCTGTACAGCAGCAGCTGTAATCCAATTAGAATAAATGCAAGAAGCACAAAGTCCAGCCAATAGGCTACCAATCTTCTAATCGATAATTTCATGGTATATTGGATCTCCTTTCTAATCATCGTATCTCATCATTATATGACCAGCCTATTCAATTGATGAGAAGCTCTATAAATATCAAGGGGCTCATCCCTTAGGTAGAAGATCTACTTAAGAGATGAGCCCCGTTCATCATGTTGCTTCGTTTTGTTTAATTAATTGTTATTTACGCGTTTTCCAAGAAGGATCATAAGCCATGCAATTGCTAAGCCGAGAATGGTGTGGCCAAGTCCTGCGATATGAGGCAGGAAGCTGAGATCTCCGCCATTTACCTGCAGCATACCGCGCCATGCCATAGCTACGAGTGTAATTACCAAGCCGAGGTTGTATACAATGAACCAGATGTTAAATGACTTCTCTTCATGTACTTGGAACAGCTTGCCCAAGATCAGTACGATAAGGAAGAAGATGAAGCCGAGCACAAGAATATGCGTATGAAGACCGCGGAGAATCGTGTCGCCTGTAAAGTCGCTATTTTTCGTAACTTCTCGATAGAATAAACCAGCGATAAGACCTAGAATAGCGTAGAAGAATGATGAGTAATAAAGTTTTTTCATAATGTAGTGCCCTCCTAAAGTGTAGTAGTTGATGCTTTAGATGCTGCTTTGCGTCTTGGTGATGGACGGAACAGCTTGTCGTAACCAATGAATAAGGAAGGGAGCAGTATACCCCGAATGACGAATGTATCGAGCAGGATGCCGAATACCATCATTCCGCCAAACAGCATAAGCTCCTGCAATGGCTGTGTGATTAATACACCGAAAGTTGCGGCCAAGATGATACCAGCTGATGAGATAACGCCGCCTGTCTTCGCAACACCGTGCTCAACAGCTTCTCGCCATGGATATACGCGAGCTTCTTCACGAATACGAGTGACCATCATGATACTGTAGTCGACGCCGAGTGCGACCATGAATAAGAAGGTGTAGACCGGCAGTCGATAACTGATGGCATCAAGTCCGAGTACATAATGGAAGAAGAGCCAGCCAACTCCAAGCGTTGTGCCGAAGGACAAGAGCATCGTACCTGTCATCATGATGGATGTCCAGATCGAGCGAGTCAGTACAGTTAGCATAACAAGCAATGCAGCTGTAATAATTGCGAACAGATAGATCGTATCGCGGGCATTCATTTGTTTCACATCAGCTTGCTCAGCAGTTTGACCTGCGAAGTGTAGACTGTAGTCATTCACGGACAAGCCAGCGCCTTGAATGATGCTGGTCGCGTTGTCTCGCCACTTTGTCAAAGCTGATATCGATTCGACGCTGTATGGGTCATTGGCCAGAACAAGTTCTCCTGCAAGTACAGGCTGATCTTCAGACCAAGCTAGCTTGCGGTCGGCTGGCTTGCCATTGGTTCGTTTCCAAGTGAAGCTCTCAACTTGATCCCATTTGTTAATCTGCTCTTCAAGCTTCAAGAGCTGCTTCTCGTCCTTCCCTTTCTTATCAGCTGTCGTCTCCAGCAGCACAGTAACAGGAGCCAGCTGTCCGGGAGGAAACGATTCAGCTAGCTGATCGAAGCCTTGTCGAGCGCTCATCGTATCCGGGAAGGAATGGAGCAGATTATAGGAATATTGAATCTGGAAGCTGCTTACGGTGAATACCGTTAGTATAATCAGCAGGATTGCGGACAAAGTACGCGGCCGTTTCCCGATGAAATGGCTTAGCTTCGTCCAGATTCCATGACTCTCAGCGAGGCCTTTCGTACGATCGCTCTCGGGTACGAAGCGAACTCGCGCTTTGAACGGCCAGAAGCTTACTCGGCCTGCCACCGCAAATACAGCTGGGATTAAGGTGAGCCCAGCGAGCAGCATCCAAACGATCGCGATTGAGAATACACTGGCAAACGAATGGTAAGGTTTGAACACAGCGCCGAATAACGCCAGCATCGCGAATAGTACAGTACCGCCGCTGAACATGATTGCTTCTGCAACACCGCGAACGGCGGCTTGCATCGCTTGGAACGGTGACTCGTGATGGCGAAGCTCTTCACGGAAGCGTGAAAATATGAACAAAGAGTAATCAGTTAGTACTGCGAACAGCAGGACAAGCATGATCGACATCGCCGAACGGTCAATCGTCATGAAGCCTTGCTCTCCCAGCAAGCCGATGGTGCGATCTACCGCCTGATAAACAAGTCCTGCGATCAATAACGGCAGGATAGCCAACAGCGGCGATCGATAGATAATAATAAGCATTACGAGTATGAGTACAACAGTCGCAGCCATCAACACAAAGTCCGCGTTCGCGAACAGTCGCGAAGTATCCGCTGCGATTCCAGCTGGACCAGTTACATTAAGCTCGAGTCCTGATGGTACGAGATTGACTGCTTCATCCTTGATGCTGTCTAATACTCCGCCCATTACCTTCGTATCTAGACCTTTAGTGAGGCTAAGACTGAAGATTAGCGTGGAATGGTCTTCGGACAGCATACTTTCCTGCGCTTGCGTCGGCAGAAGGTGATAAGGCACGGATGAAACGACTTGCGAAGGTCGTTTATCAGATGCCAGCCATTCGCTCCATTTTGTAATGCCTGCCAGATCCTGTTCCGTCAGTCCGCCTTCGCGATGGAACACATAAAGAGCGGCAGTGCCTTCCTCATTAGGATAGGCGGCTCGCTTCAAATCTTGCGCTTGCTCAGCTAGCGCGGGATTGAATGCCGATCCTTCTCCAGTCGTTACTGCGTATGGCTTAGAAGCAGGAGCCAGCACGCTCAGCAGGATGACAACGACTAGCCATGCGGCTATAACTGTCCATGCCCGCTTGCGTGATGCTGCCATGTTAGCGATTGAATTCAAGAATTTCATGGTAACGCTACACTCCTGACATATTGGAATATCTGAAGTGTAGTTCATTAAGATGAACACAATATGAACAAAGCATTACATAGCTTTGGAAACTATGGAAGCTTGACGGTAAATTCTGTTCCTTTGCCAACTGAGCTGTTCACGTGGATATCGCCTTCATGCAGCTCAACGATACGCTTGGCAATCGATAAGCCAAGACCGGTTCCGTTTGGGTTGCGACCTGCGCCGCTATCAGATTTGTAAAAACGGTCGAATATGAACGGAATGTCATCCTCAGGTATACCAGGTCCGTTATCCGCAATCTTGACCGTTACGCCTCCGAACTCGATTCTCTTGCATGATACATGAATTCGACCTCCGGATGCCGTGAATTTGATCGCATTGCCGATCAGATTGTTCCATACCTGATAGAGAAGGCCGGCATCGCCTTCAATGACGGACTCAGATAGCTCGATATCAAGCTCAATCTCCTTCGCGGACCACTCGGTTTCCATACGAATGAGCACCTCGCGAAGCTGTTCGTCTACCCGGAATGAATTGCGTTTCAACGTTTCAGTTCCTCGCTCCAATGCGGCTAATGTGAGCAATTGGCGGCTGAGAGCGGACAAACGGTCGCTTTCTTCTGCTATGATGTGCAAGTACTTCTTCTCCTGCTCCGGAGGAAGCGGACGATCGCGCAGCTGTTCGGCAAGGCCGTGTATCGTCGTCAATGGCGACTGAATCTCGTGCGACACATTCGCGACAAACTGCTTGCGCATCTTATCTACTTGCTTGAGCGTATGAGTCATTCGCGTAAAGCGCCGCGCCAGCTCTCCGATCTCATCACCGCGAGAGGTATCCAGACAGACTTCGTACTGCCCCTTCTCTAGATTATCGGTTGCGATCGTCAACCGCTTTAATGGTCTTACGATGTAGCGAGTCTTAATCGCAATCAACACCAAGCTGATCAAGAAGGTGGCTGTGAACAGAACCGCAAGCATGATGCGAACTTCATTTAACTGCTGTACCATATCGGGACGAACGAATAAAGCGTAGGTAGTGCCGTTCCAAACAAATGGAAACCCCTCTGACATAGATAGGCGATTCTCGAACAGCGTCGGTACGAGCCAGCTGGATGGCTGACTCGCTAGGCCTTTGTATCGTTGGCCGGACAGCACAGCTTCTACTTGCTCTGGCTGCAGATCCATAGTCTTGAAGGCGCGACCGAACATATGTCCATTGCCTGAATCATCCACCAGATAGATCTGATAGCCAAGCCCTGACACATGGGTCAGAAAGGGTTCTAGCAGCTCATCTTTCTGATCAACCATTGGAGAAAGTCCTTCAATAGAAGAGCCGACGACCTCCATCTTCTGCTCGTATTCAGCCTTGATGCCTCGATTATATACGATATTAGAAATGAATAGACCGAGAATGAAGCTGATGCATACGATGAAGACGGAAAAGAGCACAATGCGTGAGTATAGAGACTTCATCGTTATACCGCCTCCAGCTTATAACCAAGTCCACGTATCGTGACGATGCGAAAGTCATCAGTCAAAGGATGGAGCCGCTCTCGCAAACGTTTAATATGAACATCAATCGTGCGGTTGTCTCCTTCGAAATCTGTTCCCCACACCCAATCGAGCAGTTGATCTCGTGTAAAGATGCGGCCTGGAAAGCTTGCCAGCTGCACGAGCAGCTCGAATTCCTTGCGAGGCAGCAGCTGAAGTTGCCCATCTATCGTAACCGTGTAGCCAGCCCGATCGATAACCGTATGCGGAAAATGGATGTACATATCGGACACGAGCTGATAACGTCGCAACAAGGCCTTCATGCGGAACAACAGCTCTTTAGGTTCAAATGGCTTCACGAGATAATCATCTGTACCTGCCGCATAGCCAGCTTCCTTATCTTCTATTTCACCTAGTGCGGTAAGCAGTATAACCGGAATATCATAATGCTCGCGGATCTCGGCGCACAGCTGATGGCCGTTCTTGCCCGGCATCATTACGTCAACGATGGCGATATGAAACGTTTGCTCTTCTAATAAAGCAGATGCAGCTAAGCCGTCGGTGGCCTGCGTGACGTCATATTGCTCGGATTCTAGCACGAGTCGAAGCAGGGACAAGATGTTTTGATCATCATCGACAATGAGAACACGAATTTTCATATTATATAAAAAGCCTCCTTGCTGTCTATCTGAGTTACTGCTTGTTACTTAGTATGAACGATTTCTCACATTTCTCAAATGATAATTCTGGATAATTCAATAAAGGCTGCGATGTCGCATACATCTTCATTGATCAGCTATCAGCGTGTTGTCGAGAAATCAACAATAGTATATAAAAAAAGCTTCAATAAAAAAACCTCGAGTCCTCCGTTGGTACGGCAACTCAAGGCTGTGGTGCATTACAAAAATGTCTTATTCAACATAATCACGATGAGATAAAAGCAAAATGCGGAAAATAGGAAGGCCCCTGCTCCCAACAGCGGTCGGCGCTGCTTCATAAAGCGGAAGCTTAAGACTAAGATAGCTCCATTCACCAATACGAGAATCAATGCCATCGCAACGATGGCAATCCAATACAATACTTCATATACGGCTGCAATATCCATACTGCTCCCCCTTAACGACTCCCCATCTCCATGTACCCTATTAGCTTCAACGTCTAAGATACCATCCTTATGTTGGAAATGAAAGTTGTATAATGTGAAAATTTGGAGGCGTATGAAGTATATAGAGGCAATGAATAACGAAATTTAGGGCGTTTGCCTTGGACAATCATACAAGAATATGGAAGTTGAGGCGAGTATGTATAAAGTAGATTGGCGAAAGGGGATGAACGCGTGGATGGCAGACAGCTAGCCAGTAAATGGCTGAAGACAGAGGCCCTATTGTCAGATAGACGTGTTGCAAGCTACGTTCCCGCGACACGGATGTTTAACACATCGAATCTGCATCAGATGCTGAATCTATATGATTTCGTGGTCATTAAGCCGGTAGTAGGCGGCGGCGGGGCTGGTGTTATTAAAGTAGCGAAGGATGGTTCTCGGTATCAGTATACTTATATGACGAAGACACGTTCATTCGACGGCTTTGATGGTATGGTTCGATCATTGATAACGGTCAAGAAGAAGAGATCCTATCTGATCCAGCGTGGCATTCGATTAGCAACCATCGACGGTCGTCCGATTGATTACCGTGTTAAGATCGTGAAGGTGAACGGACGTTGGGCATTTCGAGCGTTGGTTGGGCGAATTGCGAGAAGAGGACTGTTCGTAACGAACCTGTGCCGCGGCGGCACGATGGTGAAAGCGAGATATGGGCTTCGCTCATCGTTGTCTGGGAGCAATATCGGAGCGAAGATGGGTGAAATGCGGCGTGTAGCTCGCATATGCACGTCCATTCTGGAAGCGAAATATCCTGGTATAGGACAACTGGGCTTTGATTATGGACTGGATGGGAGCGGCAGGATCTGGATATTTGAAGTGAATACGAGACCTCAATAGGTCATAAGTTAGCAGCGACAAATCTATCTCTCTATCGCTTAGGTATGATAGATTCCTGTTATAGTTATAGTCTCATCGATTAAAGTTACTTATTGAAGAGAGGGCTCAGCGCGCTGTGGATAAATGTATCCACATTATCCCAAGCGATAAATCAAGAAAATCGACACTTGCCAACAATATATACACATATTACCCACAATATGGTGTGGATAAGGGTTGGGTGTTCTATTTGTTTTCATCATGATAAGATGGATAAAAATAAGGAAAATAAAGTAAAGGTTGTGATTAAGATGGCGTTGCTTTCCGACGAGTTGCTGACAGAATCGTATCATCAAGCCGTTCAGCTCAATTTGGACGAAGATTTTATTGCCATGCTCCTTGTGGAAATGAAGAGACGCCGCCTTCGTTCAACCGATACGAATCAGCGACATATGGCTTGAGCATTTCGACAGGAATCTGCCATTCACGCGAAATATCAGCCTATAATCGAAGAACTGCAGCCATCAATCCAGATGATGGTGCCGCATTGTTCGCAATACAATATATGCAGGCAATGTTCTTCTTCAGAATGAACGATCTCCATAGATGTAGGATGAATGTCGGTATATAGTTCGTTCGACATGTCCTTGTTTTCTTCATATGGAGCATAAGGACCAGCATAATCATTCCGTTTACCACAGTCAATGGCGGGGTTCGAGCAGTTTGGGCATGTGAAGTCCGGATTGATCATGCCGTTGCAGAGTGGACAAACATGAAACAAGGGTACCCTCCTCCAGTACATAGATGATATGGAGTAGGGTACCCTTATTAATGTAATTTATTTTATTCTGAGCACAACTATATAGACACAAAAGCTACATCTTCATGTTGCTGCTATGTCCTGGAGACAGTCTTGCATTTGGATCAATGTAGACTTTGGCGTTGTTGATAGCCGTAGGAGCCTCACCGAACCCGACAGCGATCAGCTTTACCTTGCCTGGATAGGTGGTAACATCTCCAGCTGCGAAGATTCCTGGAATATTCGTTTCCATACGGGGATCCACCACGATCGAATTACCTTCAATATTCAAGCCCCACTCTGCAATCGGTCCAAGAGATGACACGAATCCGAAATTAACGATGAGTGCATCGATCTCGATATCACGGGTTTCCGAAGTCTTCACATCTGTAATCGTTACACGGTTAATGCGATCTTCGCCGTGCAGCTGTGTGATTTCAGTTGGTGTAATAACTTGTACCTTCGAATTCATCAACAGCTCAACGCTGTGCTCATGAGCCCGGAATTTGTCACGACGATGTATAAGCGTAACTTGCTCAGCGATCGGTTCAAGCATAAGCGCCCAGTCAACAGCAGAATCGCCGCCTCCGGTAATGAGTACCTTCTGGCCTTTGAACTGCTGCAGATCATTGATGAAATAATGTAGGTTCGCCTTCTCAAACTTCGCTGCTCCTGGAGTTTCTAGACGACGTGGTTCGAAAGCACCAACCCCAGCTGTAATGATAACGGCTCGAGAATGGTGAACTCCCTTATCTGTTGTCACTTCAAACAGACGCTCATCCAATTTCTTGACATTAAGTACTTTCTCTTCAAGATGAATTTCGGATTGGAACAATTCCATCTGACGAGACAAGTTGTTAACGAGCTCCTGAGCGGTAACTTTAGGGAATCCAGCTACGTCATATATATGCTTCTCGGGATATAACGCAGATAACTGTCCGCCAAGCTGCGGCATACTTTCGATTAACCGTACAGATGCTTGACGCATTCCGCCGTAAAAGGCAGCAAACATACCGGCTGGTCCGCCGCCAATAATCAAAATATCAACAACGTTTTGTTGTGTCTCGGTTGTAGTAGACATGCGAAGCACCTCCATATGGTGTTGTGAATAAAGTATCATAACGAGGATACTTTAGCACAATTACCATTATAAACGTTACGAGAATCAAAAGGAAATATTGGATATGATCAGAATATCCAAATATTTGCGGAAATTTCATTTGTAGTACAAATTTAGACTATACAACATAAGAAAGAGACATGATACAAAGGGGGAATTATGCAATCTCTAGATTGGAAAAAGTAGTAGGTTTCTAATATTTGGAGGAATGCATAAAAGAATTCGGATTAATCACACAGTTTGGTTATGTGTGCAAAATTTAGCTTGTATTTTACATATGAAATAGCTATGATTGCAGTTAAATATAGGTTGATTGTCAGATATTTGTCAACAACTGTCATCGAATGTTCGGATTATCGATGACGGCAGATCATATAACAGATATGGACACAGATGTGGAAGGAGTAGAATGCGACATGAGCAACATCCCGAAAATCGTCATCTTAGGTGCCGGTTACGGCGGTATTATGGCAGCACAGCGCCTACAGAAAGAGCTTAATTATAATGAAGCGGATGTAACACTGGTCAATAAGCATGAATACCACTATTTTACTACCCACTTGCACATGCCTGCAGCAGGAACGGACGCTGTAGAAAATGCACACGTTTCAATTTCTAAACTTATCGATGAATTCAAGATCGATTTCGTGAAGTCAACGGTCAAAGAAATTCGTCTCCAGGATAAGAAAGTCATTCTCGAAGATGGAACGCTATCCTTTGATTATCTGATCATTGCTGTAGGCGGTGAAACCGAAACCTTTGGTGTTCCAGGGATGGTTGAGAACTCACTTAGCATTCGCAGCATCAATTCGGTAAAAATGATTCGTGAGCATATCGAGAACCAGTTTACGCTGTACAAGCAAGATGCTCGACCGGAGTATCTCACGTTCGTGGTAGGCGGTGCAGGCTTCACAGGTATCGAGTTTGTCGGCGAATTGTCCGATCGTATTCCTGAACTGTGTCGTACGCACGGCATCGATCCATCGCTTGTAAAGATTTATAATGTAGAAGCAGCGCCGACTGCGCTTCCAGGCTTTGATCCTGAGCTGGTGGAGTATGCGATGAACGTGCTGAAGAAGAAAGGTGTTACGTTCAAGATTGGCACTGCCATCAAGGAATGCACACCAGAAGGTGTTCAGCTTCCGGAGGAGTTCGTTAAGGCTGGTACCGTTATCTGGACCGGCGGTGTTCGCGGAAGTCGTCTGATCGATCAGGCGGGCATAGAAGCGATGCGCTCGCGTGTGAAGGTAGATGAGTTCTTACGTGCTCCTGGACATGACAATGTGTACATCATCGGAGACAACTCCCTGATGATTAATCCAGAGAATGAGCGCCCGTTCCCGCCGACCGCGCAAATGGCGATGCAGCAAGGTCCTATTGCCGCAAGCAATATCGTTGCAACGATTCGCAATCAACCTTTGAAGAAATTTACCTTCCAGAATAAAGGTACAGTCGCGTCTCTTGGTAAGGGTGAAGCTATCGGGGTTGTCGGCAAGAAGAAGCTGAAAGGCTTCTGGGCCGCTCAATTGAAAAAGGTAATCGACGTGCGTTGGCTGTTCATTATTGGCGGGGTACCATTAGCTCTTCGGAAAGGCAAGATCTTGTAAGCTATGAGGCACTGCAGTGTACAGGTAAGAGGTTTGTTGACGCGAGACGAGCTTGATCGATACAACGCATTAATGGAAGTTGGATCTTATTTAGAGTCGCAGAATCGATATGATTTATCATATACGGTTCAGAAGGAAGTTGATATCCTTATTCAGCCTGCAATTGAACGCTTAAAGGATAAGGGTCGTGAACGAGATCGAATGACTGCTGAATACTTGGCTTCCTTACAAGAGGACGAGGATTAAAATAAATAAGCCGGCTTGGCACTAACAGTGCTAAGCCGGCTTATTGTATATGAGCTTCCGAATCCAGTTGAGGTATGCGGGAGCTTGAATACAGAAACAGCTATTATTTGAGCATTACAGCAATTTCACTAGGAGTTAAGCGATTGCCTACAAAGAAGGAACCGAATTCTCCAAAACGTGCGCTTACTTCATCGAAACGCATCTCATAAACAAGCTTTTTGAATTGCAGTGGATCATCACTGAACAGCGTTACGCCCCATTCCCAATCGTCAAAGCCTACGGAACCGGTAATGATCTGCTTAACTTTGCCGGCGTAGCCTCGTCCGATCATGCCGTGACTGCGCATCATCTCGCGGCGTTCCTCCATGGACAGCATATACCAGTTATCCTGCAGGTCACGTTTCTTATTCATCGGATAGAAGCAGATATGCTTCGTCTTAGGCAGTATCGGCTTCAGGCGGGCAACTACTTCTGGAATCTGCATAGGATCAGCATCCGAGCCAGGCTTAGCCAAGTAATTGCTCAGCTCCACGACGCTGACATAGGAGTATGTCGGTATAGTATATTTAGCGAATAATGATTTATTGAATTCGTTCTCGAGCATGTTCAATTCCTCAAGACTTTCGCGGAGATGGAACATAACGAAATCTGCTTTCTGTCCAAGGATCGAGTAAACAGCGGTTGAACCTTGATTATCTTGTTCTTTTTGACTCCACGATTCCCACAGCGAATGGAGCTCATCGAGTGCATGAGCGCGTTCTTCGTTATCAGCCTTATTCCACATTGCCCAGTTTATGGAGCGGAAATCATGCAGGGCATACCATCCTTCGAGGGTTAAAGCCGCTTCATTCATAAAGGTGAGCCTCCAGTTATCACGATAATTTTGATCGATGTTCAATGTCCACATTGTAGCCTATTATTAGAGTGTGGAGCAACTCGGTATGAGAAATGTCACTGAATGTTCGTTGATTTTTCCATAGGCGGCAAGTAAACTTAGAATATTATTACAGGTAAAATATGAGAATTATGTATGATCAATGATGATTAAGATCAACGTGATTCATGAAGTCCGCAGCAAGCGGGGCGTTAGACGTGGGAAGGGGACAGGTTGTTATGGAAGGCTTAATTATGGCGTTTATATTAATGCTGCTATTTTTCGTTATGATGTTCGGCATTGGCTTTATCTTAAACATGCTCATGAAAACGACCTGGTTTCCAGTCGGACTCTTTGTAGTCGTCTTTATTCCGTTAACGGTATACATGATGTGGGATAGTGCTGAGTCATTAGCTGAGAATCTGCTCGGTTATGGTTTGTTTGATTATTTGACAGGACTAGCGGGCTTGATAGGAGCGCTAGTTAGCGGAATGACGATTAACACTTTGCGCAAGCGCGGGTTCAAGATGTTCTAAAAAGATTCGATGAAAGGCAAGTGTAAGAATGTTACGTTGAGAATTTGACCAATAAGCACAGTGTAGCATATACTAATGTTGAAACATCCACCATTCTGATGAAAGGCAAGGTACTCTGCCGATGCGCAATTAATCCAATCGATGACGACACAACAGAACGCGTATAATACGCGCCATGTAAATGATGTGAACGTTAAGAGAGGATTAGTCTGTCTATTTTCAGATATGCGCTAAGTGCAGTCCTGAACCAATTATCATGCTGGCAGTAACGTATGATCTTCATATGTTGTATGACGAGATCATATAGTTCGCTACGGTTATGTCTTAGTTAGCGAATGATCGCTGCTGATGACGGCAGGGCTTGGATGTTTGCACATGAGTACATATGTGTAAGTTGGAACAACAGACAATCCTCTCTGGGACTTGATGACCCGGGGAGGTTTTTTTATGTCTAGATGGATGCTTGAAATGAGACAACTGCGTATAAGCCATGCTGATCGGCTGATCGTGGATATACCAGAGACAATGACTTGTTATGAAGGAGAATGCATCGGCATTGTTGGAATGAATGGAGCGGGTAAATCATCACTGCTGCATGTGCTGGCGGGAACAGCGGAATCCGAGCGCGGAGAAGTGCTATTGAATGGAAGCTCAGTGCTGGTGAAGCAATGGGATGACCGTTCGGAGCTGCATGACCACTCACTGACCAATCTAAGTGGAGGAGAATGGACGAAGCATAAGCTTCACGAAGCGCTGAGAAGCAGTCCAGATATTCTGATGCTGGATGAGCCGACGAGCCATTTGGATATTGAGGGTATGGAAGAATTGGAGCGCCTTGTGCTGAAGCATCGCGGACTGGTGCTCATCATCTCGCATGACCGCGCGACGCTGGATCAATTGTGTACGAAGATATGGGAAGTGGAAAATGGTAAGCTGAAGGTATACTCAGCGACGCGTCCCGGCGCATACCGAGCGTATCAGGAGGAGAAGGAGCGCTTGTTCAAGGAACGAAGCCGTGCCTACGAGCAAGTGGAGGAGGAACGGCAGCGCTTGACGGAGACGCTTGTGGATAAGCGTGAGCAGGCGCGTGGCATGATGAAGAAGCCGAACACGAAGTCACTGAACAGCAAGGAGATTCGGATCGCTAAGCCTCACTTCAGCCACAAGCAGGCAAAGATGGATCGCGTAGCGGGCTCGATTCAGTCCCGCATAGAGCAGCTGCCGAAGCTGGAGCGGCCTTATGAGGAGCCAGTCGTTCGTTTCGACGTCGCGCTCCATGAGCAGGTGCGGAGCAAGGTTCTGCTGGAATGCGAAGCGCTCGGCATGGCCGTGAGCGGCGGCAAGTCGTTGACCGAGCCGACGTCCTTCCGCCTGCGCCCAGGCATGCGTGTGGCGGTGACGGGCCCGAACGGCTGCGGCAAGTCGACGCTGCTGCGCGTGCTGCTGGATGCCGCCGCACGTTCTATCGCGGAGGGCGGAGCCGTGTCCGCGGTATGGCCGGGTGAAGCGGGCATCGAGGTCAATGGCAGCGCGAAGGCCGCGCCGCGGGCGCGGCTCGGGTACTACGATCAGCAGCTGCAGGAGCTTGTGCCTGAGCGAAGCGCAGTCGAGAACGTGAAGCTGGCGAGCAAATATCCGGAGCACCTGATCCGCACCGCCTTGGCGCGCTTGAACTTGGCTGGGGACATGGCCCTCAAGCAAGTGAGTCTGCTGAGCGGCGGAGAACGAGTAAAGGTGCTCCTCATACGCTTGCTGCTAAGCGAAGCGAATGTGCTCGTCCTAGACGAGCCGACCAACTACCTCGATATTCATGCTCGCGAACGGCTGGAGGAGCTGCTGCTTGATTATCCAGGCACGCTCTTGTTCGTATCGCATGACCGTGTGTTTGTCGAGAAGATCGCGACGCACCGCCTAGATATGAGCGGCGCGAAGGCGGTGTTCGGTTCAATCGATACCGAAGCCCCGCTACAGAAGGGCAGCGCCGAGCGAGATCAAGCTCAGGCGGCATCGCCGATCAGCGATATCGATCGGCTTAGCTTCGAGCTGGCTTGGACCGCGCTATTGGCTAAGCTGTCCCAGCCCGGCATGTCAGATGAGCAGAAGGAAGAGCTGGAGCTTCAATTCCGTTCGATGGCCAAGGAGAGGGCAGAACGATTCGGCTAAGCACTCGCCAATAATATAATCAATTCAAGGCAACACTAAATCACAATTGTGGAACGTGTATGAAACATGACAACTGTATATTCACTCGAAGTCTCAGGAATGTTAAAAGGGTTAGTCTAGAAAGCGGAAGTTGGCTAGAGGCTTAGGAGGAGTTACGGCATGTTTGTTATACAAGGAAGCGCCCGAGATGGCGGCAACACAGAGAAGTTGACAGAGCTTCTGCTCGAAGGCATAGACAAGGAAACAATTCGCCTGCGTGAATATCATATGGAGCCGTTCATAGACAAGCGTCACGATCCTAACGGGTTTCCACAAGTGGAAGATGATTTGTCCAAGCTAATGCTTGCGATGATGGAGCATGACACGATTGTATTCGCAACACCGTTGTATTGGTATGGAATGTCCAGCCATATGAAGCTGTTTATTGATTATTGGACCCAATATTTGCGAGTTGAATCGATGCAGTTCAAGGAGCGGATGAGAGGCAAGAAGGCCTATGTCGTCGTTGTAGGCGGACCGAAGGCTAAGATGACGGGTCTTGCGCTCATTCAGCAGTTCCGCCACATCTTTGACTTCATGGGCATGAGCTTCGAAGGATGGATCATCGGTCGCGGCACAAGGCCGGATGATATATTGACAGATAGTCAGACGATAGCTGAGGTTAAATCGTTGAACGAGGAGCTTCGGCGATTGTACAATACTTAAATGATAAGCTGACAGCATTAGGGCATATTCGACGGTTTACCACCATTTTGTCGGACGAATATGCCCTCTTTATGTTACAATAGGTGCACTATACTATGAATTGAAAGGGGAGTCGACAAGCTGGTGCGGATGTCGAATTTGTTTTATTTTACGGAGCATCATCGTTACACCGTATATCGGGATTTCTGCATGAGCGAGCTGGATCAGAAGATGCTCTCCCATGTCTACCAACCGATGGTTGGGGCATTCGCGATTGGTTTGTACCGCCTTCTCTATCAGCATATATCTTCTGATGTTGTAGGCTTCTCAGGTATGGATTCACAGCGCAAGCTGTTCTTGCTGCTCGGCCTAGAACCGAGCGAGAAGGGACGAACCTACTTTATCGAGCAGACGTCTAAGCTGGAGGCGGTAGGTCTCCTGCAGACCTCGCGAATCATGCAGCCTGAGACGGACGATTACATGTTCGAATATGAGATCCAAGCGCCGCTTAAGCCGAGTGAGTTCTTCGATACGCAGCACTTAACGCTGCTGCTGAGAGATAAAGTGGGCAAATATGTCGTGCTGGAGCTGCGCGAGCAATTTATGACGAAGGAGCCTGTGCCGTATGATACGGACTCCGTCAATCGAGAGAACATCTCGGTGCCGTTCTATGAATTGTTCAGGCTGAATACGCAAGTTATTGATTATGAGCTGGAACAGGCGCTGCAAGAGGTCGCTCCACACAAGCGCACGAAGCTGGGAGCGGACGATGCTTCAGCTAATGCGTTGAATTACTCTGATATCATTACTCGTTTTCCGAAGTATTCCTATAATCGAGCTTACGTGGAACGTTTGCGTTATGACAGGGAAGGCATGGCGATCCTGAACCATGTTTCGAATAAATTTGAACTAACGCCGCAGGAATTGTGCCGCCTTCTTGATGAAGACGGCGTCTTTGATGCTGCGGACGGCAAGCTTCTGCTGGACGAGCTTCAGCACCGCGCGCATCTGCATTTCAGACAGAATAAGCGCCGTGATGAATGGAGAGAGCGGGAACAGCAGAAGATTCAGACTAGATTGCAAAATGAGGATACAACTGAAGCTAAGAAGGACGATGCGCCGGAAGTAGCCGTTCAAATGGAGTTCTATCTGGAGGTACCGCCTCAATTCTCGGGCAAATGCGATATTCATCAATACAACATGATGCTGCGCAATACGCCGTATACGAGGATGCTGGAGAAGTTCTTCCCAGGAGCGGTTCCGGATTCCTTCATGGATATGTTTACGAAGATGGATCTGAACTACAAGATGTCGGACGAAGTGATCAATGTCCTTATTCATTATTTGATGATGCTGCTGGCACAAGGCTCGAATCAGCGGCTCAACCGCAATTTTGTCGAACAGATCGTATCGAATATGCTGCTCAAGCAGGTTAAGACATATGAGGAAGCCGTTCAATATATTCGGACACAAGCTCAAGTAGCTACAGAGAAGCAGGAACGTGAACAAGGCGGCGCAACTGCTAATGGCAGGGGCGGCAGACCGCGAACGAATAACAGCCGTTATGCCAAGTCTCAGAAGCCGGTCATACCGATTGCGCAGCCTTCAAGCGAGAAGCCAGCTCTATCGCAGGATGATCTGGATCGAGCGTTGGAATTGGCACGGCGTCTTGACGCTGGTCGAAAGAGCAAATAAGGTAGAAGCGATAGAACAACATATTAAGTTGCGAGGATAGAAGAAGGAGGTGCAGCCCATGGAATCGTTGGGAGATGTGTTAAAGCAGCTACCGCTGAATAAGCGACGTGCGGATGCGGAACAGAAGATGGCTGAACTGCTGCGTCATCCGCTGATCGTGCAATTTTGCTCGGAACATTCAGAGGTGAGTGAACGCGACCTCAAGCTTAATCTCAATAAGCTGTATCAATACGTGAAGGAACAGGATCATTGCGCGAATTGCCCAGGGCTGGAACGCTGTCCGAACGACTTCCAGGGTCACTTCACGAAGCTGAATGCGGAGTCCGTGAATGGGATTACCATCATCGATGATCGGAAGGCACCGTGTCAGAAGCTGTTGACTCATGAGAGACAGCAAGCAGTATACAATCGCGTTCGTTCCTTCCATGTGGATGAAATGGCGTTGAAGCAGGGATATTCTGCAGAAGAAATCATTAAACGGGATTATGAACGGGTTCAAGCTGTAACAGCCATTATGCAATACGTAGAAGATGTGAAAGAGAAGGGATTGACAGCGGAGGGACTGTACCTCGTAGGCGGCTTCGGTACCGGCAAGACGTTCTTAATGAGCTATATGCTGTATGAGCTTGCTAGAGCAGAGCATACAGGAGTCATCGTGTATATGCCGGAGTTCGTTGAGGATCTGAAGTCGATGTTCCAAGAGCCGAAGAAGCTTCATGACACACTAGATATGCTCAAAGAAGCCGATCTGCTCGTGTTCGATGATATCGGTGCGGAAAATATGACTCCGTGGATACGCGATCATGTGCTGGGTTCGATCCTTAATCATCGAATGAATCGCAAGCCGACGTTCTACACGT
Organism: Paenibacillus marinisediminis; assembly: GCF_054343325.1. Classification (NCBI taxonomy): domain Bacteria; kingdom Bacillati; phylum Bacillota; class Bacilli; order Caryophanales; family Paenibacillaceae; genus Paenibacillus; species Paenibacillus marinisediminis. The sequence continues at coordinate 263,417 of NZ_JBTGUH010000004.1, read as the reverse complement.
CTAATTACGATCTGGATGCGCTGCTGAAGCATTTTAGCTATACGCGTGAAGGCGAGGACGTACATAAGGCGGAGCGATTGATGAATCGCATCAAGCCGTATGTGAAGGTCGTTGAGGTGTTGGGTAGAAACAAACGGGAATAGCGTTGCAGTACAATACAACCCTTATTCGCAAAGAAGTCCGGTCATCTCCATTCAGGAAATGATCGGACTTCTTATGTATTGGCTTGTCGGAGAAATCATGAGGACATGATGAACTTGACGATCACCATTCCAAAGAAGACGACGGTCATGAATACAAACATCGCCGTGAAGCCGACCATTAAGTCGCCCAAGTCGTCGCGCGGCTCTTCATTCACGTGCTCACGAGGGTCAAGCGTTCTCGCTTCCATAGCTAGTCCTCCAATCTCATTATGTCCTAGTGGCAGATGTTTTCTTGCCAGTTGGGACAGGCAAATTTAGCCAATTATCGTATTCAGTATAACGAATCTGTCATAGAATTGTAAAGATTAGGTATGGCAACTCTGTGACAAATCAAAGACAAATTTTAAAGGAACGATGACGCATAAAACAAGAAGTTGTGGTATACTTTACATGTTGACTCAGAATTATTAGCTCTACAATATAAGGAGGAACTTTCTCATGGCAATCGTACACGTAACTGACCAATCCTTCAGCTCCGACGTGGACAACAAACAAGGTGTAGTATTGGTTGATTTCTGGGCTCCGTGGTGTGGACCTTGTAAAGCACTTGCTCCAATTCTTGATGAACTGGATAGCGATATTGCAGGTCAAGCAACAATTGCAAAAGTCAATGTTGACGAAAACCCAGAATCCGCTTCCCGTTTCGGGGTAATGAGCATTCCAACAATCATCGTGTTTAAAGATGGTCAGCCAGTTGATAAGGTCGTTGGCTTGAACTCCAAGGATGCATTGAAGAACTTGGTAGCTAAACATCAATAATCAATAAGATGCAGCTTGCCTTATGGCAATTGTAAGAACCCAGCACCGCTATAGGTGTTGGGTTCTTTTGCAATATAGGAACATATAGTCGAAATTACCGTATACCTCAACCATGATTTTTGCTGAATGAGCGATCTGTCAGCCTTTTGCTTTTTGGAGTGCTGCGGTTACAATAGAAGAGATGAACGGAATGCTGAGCGGCAGCTTACAGTCGTAATAGAATGCCGAAGCGGTGATAGGAGGAGACCGGTGAATAAAGATAAGCATAATAAGCCGCCAAGTACGGAAGATCTTCAGATCATCGAGAAGCCGCCCATCATGAATATGAAGTCTGAAAAGTGGAAGGCGCGCTGGAACGAACGCTATGGAGCGGAGCAGGATCTGGGACATGAACCAACAGCTGAAGAGATTGCAGAACGAGATGAAGCGCTCGAGCGCATTCGGCATAAGCTAGCGTTGCTGCCTGATCTGCCTGGCTGCTACCTGATGAAGAATCAGGAAGGTACCATTATCTATGTGGGGAAAGCTAAGATACTGAAGAACCGAGTACGTTCCTACTTCTCAGGAAGTCATGATGGCAAGACACAACGGCTTGTCTCGGAGATTAGAGACTTTGAATATATAGTAACAGCGAGCAACATGGAAGCACTCATTCTGGAATGCAATCTGATTAAGAAGCATCATCCGCGTTACAATGTGCTGTTAAAGGACGACAAGAGCTTTCCTTATATTAAAATAACGAACGAGAAGCACCCAAGGCTGGAGGTTACGCGTCGAGTGTTGAAGGATAAAGCCAAGTATTTTGGACCATATCCGAATGCTTACGCTGCGCAGCAGACGAAGAAGCTGCTCGATCGTTTGTATCCGCTGCGCAAATGCAGCACGATGCCCGATCGCGTCTGCCTGTATTATCATATCGGGCAATGCCTGGCGCCTTGCGAATATGAAGTAACCGCAGAGCAATATGATGCGATGACGCGGGAGATTGCCAAGTTCTTAAGCGGCGGACATGAGGAGATTAAGAAGGAGCTCCAGCGGAAGATGGAAGAGGCCGCGGAGGAGCTTCAGTTTGAGCGCGCGAAGGAATATCGCGATCAGCTGATGGCCATTGACGCGATCATGGAGAAGCAGAAGATTAATACAGCGGATCAGCTTGATCGAGACGTATTCGGCTTCGCGGTCGATAAGGGCTGGATGTGCGTTCAGATTCTATACATGCGTCAAGGCAAGATGATCGAGCGGCACGCTACCAAGTTCCCTTATTATGGCGCCGCTTATGATGACTTTATGTCTTTCGTAGCGCAGTATTATAGCGACAACCCGGCACTGCCGAAAGAAATTATGCTGCCGCTTGATGTGACGGAGCAAGGAACGGACGAAGCAACAACAGCGGTCTCTGACCATATCGACATTCATGGCACTGAAGACGGTCAAGATCATCCCGATCCTCAGGATGAGGCTCATGAAGATGAGCAGAATCGCTTCGGAGCGGATGCGCTGCAGCAATGGCTGAAGGTCAAAGTTGTGATTCCAAAGCGCGGCTTGAAGAAGCAGATGGTCACGATGGCGATGGACAATGCGCGAGTGACACTCGAGGAAAAGTTCAAGCTCATCGAGCGCGATGAAGATCGGACCGCCCGTGCGGCTGAACGGCTTGGAGAAGCGCTTGGAGTTGCTTCAGCACGCCGGATTGAGGCGTTCGACAACTCGAACATCCAAGGCTCAGACCCCGTATCCGCTATGGTCGTATTCATTGATGGCAAGCCCGCGAAGAAGGAGTACCGCAAATATAAAGTGCGGACTGTACAAGGACCAGATGATTATGAGACCATGCGCGAAGTCATTCGTCGACGGTATGAGCGCGTATTGAAGGAAGGCCTGGAGAAGCCGGACATCATTGTGGTCGATGGCGGCAAGGGACAGATGGCGGTAGCCATAGACGTCCTAGAGAATGAATTGGGGCTGGCGATTCCAGTGTGCGGCCTTGTGAAGGACGTCAAACATAAGACCGCGCAGCTTATGGCTGGCGATCCGCCGCAGGAAGTCAATCTGCCTCGTGACAGCCAAGAATTCTATCTGCTGCAGCGTATTCAGGAGGAAGTGCATCGCTTCGCGATCACTTTCCATAGGGAACGGCGAGCGAAGTCTATGGTCGTCTCCGCGTTGGATGCGATTCCGGGGATCGGCGAGAAGCGGCGCAAGATGCTGCTGAAGCACTTTGGGTCGCTCAAGAAGATTCGTGAGGCTTCTATCGAGGACTTCCGTGAAGTTAGCATAGGTGAGCAGTTGGCGCGAACTATATTATCACATCTGAGAGATGAGGATCAGTCAGCAGAAGCAGAACATGATGAGATCGAAGGCATCGATGGCGATAAAGAATAAATAAGAGGCACTTGTTGGAATACTTATGAATAGTAGTCCAGCTAGTGCCTCAATTGTTTATGGGACAGAATATTTGGCCGTTTTGCGATTGCTGTGCAGTGCTGCTAAGCCATACGCAACTGTAGCTGGCAGCAGTAAATATATGATTCCGAATGTAATGCCCGGAATGGAGCGCTCCAGGAAAAGGGACATCACCATCAGCAGCGTATCGAGCATAAGATGGGCGCTGACGGCTGTCCAGAAGCCGTACCGAACCATGATCCATACGAAGACGAAGCCGATAATCATCAATTCTATTGGTCTGGAGTAGAAAGGGTATATAGGATACATCACATGTCCTGCGGCCCAGACGAAAGTAGGGATGATGGCAGCAACCCAAGTGTTTGGGATCCATCTTCTCAGCAGCCCTACGCCGAATAAACGGTAGAATCCTTCTTCAGAGATCGCGGCCACCCATGCGAGCAAGGGGTACATGTACATATAAGTCAGATTCAATGGAGAAGAGCTCGAATCCGTTGAGCTCCAGGCATCGACTCCAAGCTCCAGCAAGGTGAATATAATCGTCTGCATGCCGAGCAGTATTCCTGCCCAGCATAATCCGTTCCAGAAGGCATTCACTATCGCGGATCCAAAGTCGGGATGTCTCCATGTTGGCAGCAAATTAGTTTTGAGGCTGCGTCTCCACAGCGCGCGTCCTGTGACCAGGGCCAGGTATAACGTTATTCCACCCTGTACGACAACCATTGCGGACTGCAGATATAAGGCGTTCTTTATATCGCCCGTTGTAACAGGTACTTTCTGTTCCAGCATGACATAGCTGGGCAGGGCGTTCCACGAGTGGACGATAGACAATCCGCAGGATATGACAGCAAGCAGTATGATCGTCCGGGAACCGAAATGTATCGTATGTCGATAGATTACAGCGCACACTACCGCTGCAATCCCCATAATAAGTGACATTAGCTGATAGGCGTAGTTTAGCATCTTCTCTGCTGAGTCCTGCTGGTGCACCATTTCTGAAGCATATGCAATCGGTACATTCCATACTGGTCGAAGGCTGGTTATGTAGTCTCCAGACCATGTGGCAACTAGCTCCAACGAGGCATCGCCTACTTTGGCAGCAGGCACAAGGTATCGGATCTCGTTCGGATTCGTGGCTGACACCGGCATTCGCCGTACTTGGGCATCTGTGTACCCGAGCTCGCGAACAGCTTCATCCGTCCGAGCGGCCTTATCAGCCTCGCTAAGGTTAGATGAACTAGAAGGCATGTCAGTCGTTCGGGTCTGATAACCTACCAGCTTACCGCTAGTCATGTGCAGATCTACGATGGTGTATTCCAGATCATTCAGATAGCCTCTTCTCATCAAGACACGGTAGTAGTCGTACGGAGCCAGCTTGTCCCAAGGCTCATAGCTCTCGTTCAATTGTTCTTTGCTTACATAGCCGGATAAGAGCTGATTCGTCTCATATATGACGGCTGTTTCCACTGGTTTATAGGACTGTCTTCCCGAGGCGAATGCCTCATCTGCATAAACCTTATATGCGAGGTTCAAAGCTTCTTGCTTCGTGAGGGGCTTGGCGAGTGCTTCTTCACTGCCAGATGCAATGGGAGCTATGACTTGAAATGCCAAGAAGATCATAAACCCGATCACGGAGCAAACGATTGCAAGTCTTGAGACAGTTCTCTGATGCAAAGGCGCAGTAACGGATGCTTGTGCAAAGTGAGAAGACAAGGGAATCCCCCTCTATCGTGGAATGGTCTTATAATGATTGTATATCTGATCATAGCCGCTTATGTTTCATTTGAAAAGGACAAGGTTATCGAAATTATAATGCAACGTCAAGAAAATGGGCGTGACACTGATGCATTGCATGAAAACATTCTAATGTAAACGCTCTTAGTCCCTAATTCGGCGGCATTTCCAATGAATTTGCCAGTATATTGACTTTGTAAGTGCTCGTATAAACGTATATAATCATCTCGTTATGAATTGTATAGAGCCGAGTTTCGCGCAAGCGAAAGCGGGGGAACCGATATTTGGGGTGAATTTCGCAATGTGTTGCAGTCTTAGAGCATAAGCTGTACACGCTGCGAATAGGGCAACTTGACGTGCCCGAATCCGTCAGCTAACCTCGTAGGCGAGCACGTCAGGAAACCAGACAGCATTGGTATTCCGATGCTTTTTTTTATGAATTTTTTTAGAGGTGGGCACAGCAAGTGAAAAAGATTGAGCTATTACGACCATGGAGGCTAACTCCGGCGCGCATATTGGCAGTGGGATTCGCTGCAATCATTTTGTTAGGCTCATTTCTTCTGATGCTCCCCATATCAAATGTTGACGGTAAACCGCTCCAATTTATCGATGCATTGTTCACAGCGACGTCTGCGACATGTGTTACGGGATTGGTTGTCGTTGATACGGGGTCGCACTTTACCATGTTCGGACAGATCGTCATCTTGTGTCTCATTCAGATCGGTGGTTTGGGATTCATGACGATGGCGACGTTGTTCGCACTCGTATTCAAGAAGAAGATATCGTTGAAGGAAAGGCTGATCTTGCAGGAAGCGCTGAATCAGGGCTCGATGGAAGGTATCGTTCGTCTTATCCGCAAAGTGCTGCTGTATTCTCTCATCATTGAAGGTTCAGCCGCTATGTTGTTTGCTCTGCGTTGGTCGATGGATATGCCTTTTGGACAGGCGCTGTACTTTGGGATATTTCACGGGATATCCTTTTTCAATAATGCGGGCTTCGATATATTCGGGATGACAGCAAGCGGACCGTTCTCCAGCTTGACCAGCTATGTCAATGATCCTCTCACTAACATCGTAGCGATGTTCCTGATTGTATCGGGAGGTATAGGATTTATCGTAATATCCGATCTGGTTGATTATCACAAGACGAAGCGATTGTCGCTTCATACGAAGGTTGTACTATATACAACTGGCTTCTTAATCGTATTCGGGGCGCTTGTCATCTTCTTATTCGAATATTCGAATCCAAACACGATGGGGGATATGAACTTCTTCGAGAAGATATTAGCTTCGTTCTTTCAATCGGTTTCACCACGTACAGCAGGGGTCAATACGGTTGATATTGCCGGCCTGCGGCAGGCAACTCAATTTTTCATAGTCATTCTCATGTTTATCGGTGCGTCACCAGGCTCGACGGGCGGCGGGATCAAGACGACGACATTTGCGATACTATTCGGGGCGGTCGTCTCGATGATTCGCGGCAAGGAAGATATCGTGATGTTCAAGCATCGCTTGGCAAAGGACCGATTGAATAAAGCACTCACTTTAATATTGATAGCGTTGGGTTTGGTCATTACCGTATCCATGATCTTGTCAACGACAGAGGATTTTGATTTTCTTGAGATCTTGTTCGAAACAACTTCTGCATTCGGTACTGTAGGTTTGACTATGGGTATCACTAGCGAGCTTTCGAGCATCGGGAAGCTGTTGATTGCGTTGACGATGTTTATCGGCCGTTTAGGCCCGTTAACACTTGCATATGCGTTAGGACCGAAGACGGAACGTGAATTGTACCGTCATCCAGAAGGAAAGATAACGATAGGTTAACAACAAAGGGGATAGTATCGAAAATGGATGTGCAGCAGTATGCCGTCATAGGGATGGGACGGTTCGGTTCCAGCTTGGCTGAAGAATTGATGAAGCTTGGTCATCAGGTCTTGGGAATAGACAAGGATGAAGAAGTTATTGATGAAATGAACAATGTGGTAACACATGCAGTTGTTGCTGACGCGACGGATGAGGAAGTGCTTCGTTCGCTCGGTATTCGCAACTTTGACTGTGTTGTTGTAGCTATAGGCAATGATATCCAAACGAGCATACTGGTTAGTATTCAGGTGAAGGAGCTGGGTGTCAAGAAAGTAGTTGCTAAGGCGCTGTCTGATCTGCATGGCCGAGTTCTGGAGCGGCTTGGAGTCGACCGAATTATTTATCCGGAACGGGATATGGGCATTCGGGTTGCGCACCATCTCGTATCACCTAATCTTCTTGATTATATTGAGCTGTCCAAGGATTATACGATCGCAGAGCTTAATGTACCGAGTTGCTTGAATGGTATCACACTGCGTGAGCTGAACTCGCGCGTACGTTTCGGCTGCAGTATCGTAGCCTTGAATAAATCCAATGGCATTATAGTTGCTCCAACCGCGGATGATGTGTTGACAGAGAATGATGTTATGGTTATGATCGGCACTAATTTGCAAATTGAACAGTTTGAAGAAAAGTTTACAGATCATCGGAAATTTTAATTATACTACAGCCCTAAGCAGGCTCTTGAAGAATAGTCAGGAGCATCGCTTAGGGCTTTTATTGTGTTGCAGCGCTTATAAGTGTCTCTAGCTAAAAATTACGATTGTGTGTACATGTATTAAGCTCCGATCAAAATGGTTAATGAGAATTATAGCCATTAGGACAAAGATGCTTAATGAAATGATCGCAAGCTGATCACCAGCTTGTTATTCGTTTATTATTCGCTTGGCGTCATTATTTCGTTCCGACCAATTGCTGTAGAGCGCAGCATCCAACAAGAACTGTTTGACTTCATTCGAGAAGGAGGCTTGTTCGGAGTATACAAGCGATGTTATTCGCTCCGTCTGCTCAAGCTCCTGCAGATAGACCGTGCGCAGTCCGCTGTTGCTGATCCATTCCTCGCGAAGATAGGACTTGGGGAGCAGCGTGGCTGCTTCGCAGGTGTGCAACAGCCGAACGATAGCTTCGAAGGAATCGATCTCCATCCGAATATCGGGCATGATGCGATAGCGGCGGAATAGATCATCGATCAGCTTGCGGTACCAGGTGCCATTGGAGAACAGCAGCATCGGCAATCCGTTGAGATGGGCCATCGTCCAGTCTTGCAGATCGTACCATTCATGGTTGCTCGGAACGACCAGCATAAGGTGATCAGACAGCAGAGGAATCGACACGAGCCCGTGTTCACGAATCTCATCTGCCACGATGCCGAAATCAACCTCCTGCTCCTTGATCAAAGAAATGATCTCATGTGTTTTACCGGTTACCGTCTTGAGCTGTGCCTTGGGCATATGATCCTTGAAGATCGAAACAAAGAACGGCAATGTCGTTTGTAGTGTAGTTAGACTGGCTCCAATCGTGACGTTTGCTTGACTTTCAGCTTTATAAGCGGCTAATGATCTCATGAAGCCGAGTTGTCGCGTACGAATATCCAGCGCAAAGTCATAGGTTATTCGTCCAGCCTTCGTTAGCTCAAGCCGCTTGCCATTGCGCAGGAACAACTCCACACCGAGGTCCTGCTCTAATCGTGAAATTTGCCTAGACAGTGCAGGCTGCGAGATATTAAGACGTTTAGCGGCTTGATTCAAGCTTGTACATTCTACTACTGTGGCGAATGACTCTAAAAGATCAAGCATAGGTGTTGTCCTCCTAGGTAGTCAGTAAGAGAAATCTAATATTTATGCGTTTTAGTTATAAAAATTATAATAATATTGCAATTCCATTATAAGCTTTGAAGGAGTAATATGGAAGTGTCACAACTTAGTCACACAAAAAAAGAGAGCGCTTGCAAATTTGTACACGGTTTGACATGAACCGATATGATTTCTTAAAAATTTTGCTATTTCTTTGGTGACAAATGATTGACGCTTTCGACAAGCACAGGTAAAATGAGGATGCTTCACTACCAAAATTTTCTGGTATGTATGAGAAGGGGGAAATGAGACACCTATGAAACGGGGCTATTTTTACTCAAGGAAGATGCACTCGCTGCTCGGGGTAATCCCGCTGGGGTTGTTCCTACTGGAGCACATGATTACGAACTTTTCAGCGTTTGACGGCGGCAAGGAAGCGTTCCAGTCAAGCGTAAAGTTTTTGAATGAACTGCCGCTTCTATTTTTCTTGGAATTATTGTTTATTTGGCTGCCACTCCTATATCACGGTGTATACGGGTTGTATATCGCATACACGGCCCGCAACAATGTGGGCAATCACAACTATGGACGCAATTTCGCGTTCATGATGCAGCGCATTACGGGGGTTATCACGTTTATCTTTGTAACATGGCATCTCTATCAAACTCGCTTCCAGATTGCAATGGGCACGGTTACACATGAAGAGTTGGGTACTCATATGAATGCGATCGTGACACAACCGGTCATGTTCATTGTTTATATCATAGGTGTTGTCGCTGCTTCATACCATTTTGCCAACGGACTATGGGCATTCTTTGTGAGCTGGGGCATTACAGTCGGACCGCGTGCTCAGAAGGTTTCAGCAAAGATCAGCATGGGGTTATTTGTGTTAATGTCAGTGTTGTTCATACTTTCATTGTTTGGCTTCCGCAGCGAGCAATTTGAAGCAGCACAAATGATTCAATCGATGCAATCGATAATCGGATAAGGAGGAAAACACGCAATGGCTAAACAGAAATTGTTAGTTGTCGGCGGCGGATTGGCTGGCCTAATGGCAACGGTGAAGGCAGCGGAAGCAGGCGTGCATGTTGACTTGTTCTCCTTAGTGCCAGTGAAACGATCCCACTCCGTATGCGCGCAGGGCGGCATTAACGGGGCTGTTAATACGAAAGGCGAAGGCGACTCCCCATGGGAGCACTTTGACGATACGATATACGGCGGCGACTTCCTGGCGAATCAACCGCCAGTTAAGGCAATGTGTGAGGCGGCGCCAGGCATTATCCATCTGATGGACCGCATGGGCGTAATGTTCAGCCGTACGCCAGAAGGTCTGCTCGACTTCCGTCGCTTCGGCGGAACGAAGCATCACCGTACAGCATTCGCAGGCGCGACGACAGGGCAGCAGCTTCTGTATGCGCTTGATGAGCAAGTTCGCCGTTGGGAGGCAGCGGGACTTGTAACGAAGTATGAGCACTATGAATTCTTGTCCGCTGTCATCGACGACGAAGGCATCTGCCGAGGCATTGCAGCGCAGGATCTCCGCAGCATGGAGGTCAAGACATTCGCTGGCGACGCGGTTATCCTCGCATCCGGCGGACCTGGCATTATCTTCGGCAAGACGACGAACTCTGTTATCAATACAGGAACTGCGGCAAGCGCAGTCTACCAGCAAGGCGTTCACTATGCGAATGGCGAGTTCATTCAGATTCACCCGACAGCGATTCCGGGCGACGATAAGCTCCGCTTGATGTCCGAATCCGCGCGCGGTGAAGGCGGACGCATCTGGACTTATAAAGACGGCAAGCCTTGGTACTTCCTTGAGGAAAAATATCCGGCATACGGCAACCTTGTTCCGCGCGACATCGCAACACGCGAGATCTTCAGTGTGTGCGTCGACCAGAAGCTTGGCATCAACGGCGAGAACATGGTATACCTCGATCTGTCCCATAAGGATCCGAAGGAGCTTGATGTAAAGCTCGGCGGTATCATCGAGATCTATGAGAAGTTCATGGGCGAAGATCCGCGCAAGATTCCGATGAAGATCTTCCCTGCTGTGCACTATTCGATGGGCGGCATGTGGGTAGATTACAATCAGATGACGAACATTCCAGGCCTGTTTGCGGCTGGCGAATGCGACTATCAATATCATGGCGCGAACCGTCTCGGCGCGAACTCACTCTTGTCCGCGATCTACGGCGGTATGCTATCCGGTCCTAAGGCAGTTGAATATATTCGCGGATTGAAGAAGTCGGCGGATGATATTGCTTCTTCCGTGTATGAGAAGGAAGCGAAGCGTCAGTCGGACAAATACGATCGCATCGCGAAGATGGACGGCAGTGAGAATGCGTACGTCATTCATAAAGAGCTTGGCGAGTGGATGACGAACAACATGACGGTCGTTCGATACAATAAGAAGCTTGAAGAGACGATCGCTAAGATTAAAGAGCTGAAATCGCGCTACGCGAATATCAATATTAACGATAAAGCGACTTGGAGCAACCAGGGAGCAACCTTCACTCGTCAATTGTGGAACATGCTGGAGCTGGCTGAATCGATGACAACGAGCGCATTGCTTCGCGATGAGAGTCGCGGCGCTCACTATAAGCCAGAATTCCCAGACCGCAACGACGAGCGCTTCTTGAAGACATCCATTGCCAAGTGGACGCCGGAAGGCCCAGAGATAAGCTATGAAGAAGTAGATATCTCGCTGTTGAAGCCGCGCAAACGCGATTATTCGTCGGATAAGAAGAAAGGAGAATAACGATGGCGGACACGATGACTCAGACCAAAACAGTGAAGTTTATTGTGACGCGCCAAGATGCTCCGGATGCGAAGCCATATACGGAAGAGTTCGAAGTTCCGTATCGTCCGAATATGAACGTCATTAGCGCGCTGATGGAAATTCAACGCAATCCGATTAATGCAAGCGGTAAGAACACAGTACCTGTGTGCTGGGAATCCAACTGCTTGGAGGAAGTGTGCGGCGCTTGCTCGATGGTTATTAACGGCAAGCCGCGCCAAGCTTGTTCCGCGCTTGTCGATAAGCTGGAGCAGCCGATTCGCTTAGAGCCGATGAAGACGTTCCCAGTCGTGCGTGACCTAGTCATTAACCGTCAGCGCATGTTCGATTCGCTGAAGCGTGTGAAAGCATGGATTCCGATAGACGGAACGTATGACCTGGGTCCAGGACCGCGTATGGCGGAAACGAAGCGTCAATGGGCATACGAGCTGTCGAAGTGTATGACATGCGGCGTATGCTTGGAAGCTTGTCCGAACGTAAACGACAAGACGAGCTTTATCGGTCCAGCGCCAATTTCGCAAGTGCGCTTGTTCAACTCCCATCCAACGGGTGAGATGAACAAGGATGAGCGTCTGGAAGCGTTGCTTGACGACGGCGGCATCGAAGGCTGCGGCAATTCGCAGAACTGTGTGCGCGCATGTCCGAAGGGCATTCCGCTTACAACGTCCATTGCGGAGATGAACCGCGATACGACTAAGCTTATGTTTAAGCGTTGGTTCACGATGTAATCATACATTCCTACCGAGCTCATTCTTACGGCGAATAATCGCTGTGAGGGTGAGCTTTATTAATTCACCGCGTGCTATTCCCATGTTGAGATGAGGTAGAGACGATAATATGAATGCATGTATATTTGCTGTAGTAGTTTAGTTACTGGAGAAGAGGGATTATGCTGGACATCACATTTTTTCGCGATCTATCCTATCTCAAGCGAGGTACCGACCAGCAGCAAGACGCTTATCGAGTATTAACGTCATACCGTATACTTGAACCCTTGATACAAGTGGATCCTGTACTTGTAGGAACGGTCCCGCTTGCACTAAACATTCCGGGCAGCGATCTGGATATCGTGTGTGAAGTCCATGATCCAGATGTTTTTGCTGAGGATGTTGGCTCTATGTATGCAGGTTTTGATGATTATGAGACCGAGATTGGCAGCACAAGAGGAATTCCATTCGTCTGTATTCGCTTTACCTGTGAGGGATGGCCTATTGAAATCTTTGGACAGCCAGTGCCGGTTTCCCAGCAAAATGGGTACCGTCATATGGTGGCTGAGTATCGAATTCTGCAGCTTATCGGGCCTGCTGGCAAGGAGCGTCTGCTGCGGCACAAGCTGAACGGCGAGAAGACGGAGCCGGCCTTTGCACAATATTTGCAGTTGAGCGGAGATCCATATGAAGCGATGCTAGAGCTTGCCGATGCTGATGATGCAGCATTACGTGCATTGACTGATGCGCTGGAGATATAAGAAATGTTATCGCCTGAGATTGGCTATAGCGTTAATAAACATATAAGATATATAAACAGCCCTCCATTCAAGTTAAACTCTGTTGGAGGGCTGTGTTAATTGATGATAGTAGTTATCGCAGCAGCTTGCGCATCCATTTCAGGCCATTCTTAGCACCAGGATAACGAATCGCCATGTCGACCAACGTCGTTTGGTGGAGCACGCTCTTCTGATGGGAGAACGTCTCAAAGCTAAATTTCCCGTGATACGCTCCCATGCCGCTCTCTCCAACTCCGCCGAAAGGCAAATATGGCGTTGCCAGATGCATTAAGGTATCATTGACGCATCCGCCGCCAAATGACAATGACGTCAGCACCCGCTCTTCTACTGCACGATCGTTAGTGAAGAGGTACAAGGCTAACGGCTTAGGACGAGCTTGGACGGCTGATATGACTTCCTGTAGATCATCGTATACGAGGACTGGAAGGATCGGACCGAATATTTCGTCCTGCATAACGGGCATATCCCAGGTGATATCTGTCAGCACTGCAGGAGCTAGTCGGCGTTCTGCGGCGTTCATATCACCGCCCCATGCCAAGGTGCCATCATTGAGAAATCCAGCCTGCCGGTCTAGATGCTTCGTGCTCACGATTGATGGATAGTCCGGGCTTGTAAGCGGAGAAGCGCCGTAGAATTCCGTGACTGCTTGCTGCAGCGCCTTAACAAGCTCGTCACGTTTCGAACGATGCACGTATACATAGTCAGGAGCTACGCAAGTTTGGCCTGCATTAGTCCATTTTCCAAATGCGATTCGCTTCGCTGATAAAGGGATGTTTGCATCTTGATGCACGATACATGGACTCTTGCCGCCTAATTCCAGGGTAAGTGGAATCAATTGCTTAGCAGCAGCTTCCATCACGATCTTGCCGACTCCAACGCTCCCTGTGAAGAAAATGTAGTCGAACGGCATCGCGAGCAGCTCCTGACTAGTTTCTACACCGCCTTCAACAACGGTTGCAAGCTGCGGATCAAAGGTTTCGCCGATGAGGCGTGATATGACCTTGCTCGTATGAGGCGTCAACTCGGACGGCTTCAGTATTACGGTATTGCCTGCAGAGATAGCGCCGATGAGCGGGGCTATCGCCAATTGAAATGGATAGTTCCAAGGAGCAATGACAAGTGTTGTGCCGTACGGTTCTGGCATCGTCATTCCTCGACTGCCGACGTGTGTCAGAGCTGTCTTTACCCTGCGCGGTTTGGCCCATCGATGCAGGCGTTTGGCTATAAATCTAGCTTCATGAAGCACGAAGCCGATTTCCGTCGAATACGATTCGGCGTCGCTCTTGCTGAGATCCTTGCGCAGCGCCTCGATAATATCGGGCTCATAGCGACGAATAGCTTCAGCTAAAGCTTCTAGCGCCTGACGACGCTGAGAGATATCTCTGGTTCTTCCGTTGAGATAATACTGCTTCTGTTTATTAAATGCGTCTTGGATCGTCAAAGTCCAGACCTCCTCATATATCGGGAATAGTGACTGATAACCGAATCAATAATCTCCTTCTCTATTTGTATCATATCTTATATTCGTTTGCATTGCATGAATCACTGCCTCATAATAAAAATATAGCATGTGAAAGCGGGGGATCTTTATTGGCACCATCGCCTATTGATCAGACCAAACGTGCTCCCGATAAGACTTCACCTCTACAACAACCCAAGACCCCAGCCTCGAGAAAGGTGAGCAGGCGCCGTTTTCTGAAAGGAATGTTTGGCGGATTGTTTACTGCATCATTGCTAACAACAGCTTATGCTCGCTGGGTAGAGCCAGCACGCATTCAGAACCGCACACTAACGATAACGAGTTCCACACTTCCTAAGCCATTTCGGGGTGTACGAATTGCTCATATATCAGATATTCACTTTGGCGTCTATTTCGATGAAGATAGAATTCAAGAGATCGTAGAGCGTGTCATGGCGGCTAAGCCGGATATGATCTGCTTGACTGGCGATCTTGTTGAGGACAGTTCTATTTTTGCGTCTAATATTATTCCGCTGCTGAAGCAGCTGCGAGCGCCGCTTGGTCAATATGCTGTACTGGGCAATCATGACTATGAGCGCGGTGTAGATCTTGCCACAGTGGCTCTGCAGCAAGCAGGCTTTGAAGTGCTGACGAACAGTAGTCGAATCGTGAAACGGAACGGGGCGGCATTAGTGATTGCCGGTATTGACGATGCGTTTGACGGTAATCCGAATATGAATGAAGCGCTGAAGCAGGTGCCGTCAGAGACATGGTGCTTGCTGCTTGCCCATGAACCGGATTGGGCGGATACCGCGCTGAAGTACCCCGTCGATCTGCAGTTATCTGGCCACAGCCACGGAGGACAGATTCGCATTCCACTGTATGGCCCTGTATTCTTGCCTAAGCTGGGAGAGATATATCCGGATGGCTTGTACAAGCTGGAGCGGAGTGGAGCAGGGAATAGGTCGCTGCTGCTGCATACGAGCAGAGGGCTGGGAACAACATTGCTTCCCATACGATTGTTCTGCCCGCCGGAGTGGACGCTTATTACCCTTATTGATCAATAGCAGGATGAGGATAGCTAGAAGGTACTATTTTACATAGATAAGATTCCTTAGATTCATATATAGATCGCGAATAGAAGTAGTTGAACCGTGAGAGGAGAAGATGCACCATGCATAATATAGCGATCCTTTCTGACATTCATGGCAATTTGCAAGCATTAGAGGCTGTGTTGGAGGATATGGAACGAGAAGGGGTAGAGCGGATCATCTGCCTGGGGGATCTGGTAGGCAAGGGACCTGATTCCGTTAAAGTGTTGGATATCCTATTTTCAAAATGTGATGTCATCGTACGCGGTAACTGGGATGAACTGGTGGTTCGTATTGAAAACGATATGCAGTTTCGCTGGCATGCGGAGCAATTAGGCTTGAAACGTCTGAACATGCTGGATCAGCTGCCTTTTTCGTATGACTGTTTGATCAGTGGACGTCATATCCGCCTATTTCATGCTTCACCTCAAAGCGTCTATCATCGTGTGCAGCCCTGGGATCCGTTGGATAAACGTCTCGGGATGTTTGAGTTCACGCCGCTTCTGACAGATCCGATGCACCCTGGGCAGTCTCCGGACATGGTCGTATACGGTGACATTCATCAGGCTTACTTGCAGCATCTGCAGGGGAAAACGTTAATCAATTGCGGCAGTGTCGGTAATCCGCTGGATATGACGCAGGCTTCCTATGTCATATTGCAAGGGGTATATGGCAGCGTAGAGTCAGAGCCGTTCTCGATCCAATTTCGACGAGTGCCCTACGATATCGAGAAGGCGGTGCGTGCGGCTGAGAATACGGAAATGCCGGGGATCAAAGAGTATGTACGTGAGCTTCGCACAGGTGTATATCGAGGTCTGCAGAAATCAGAAGATGACGTATAATTGTGAAAATGTGGTTTAGTATATGCAAATAGTTATTCGAGTGATAGAATTAGGCTGCATGGACTGTCTCGTCAAGAACACGAGGCAGTCCTTTCTATTGGGGTACTTGGAAAGGTAGGAAACATCGTGAAAGCTCAACAATGGTTTACCCACCCCGTCGGACTGACGGTCAGCGCTGTATTGTCGACGCTCTTGTGGGGGAGTGCGACACCTGCTGTAAAGATCGGCTATGCTGAATTAAATATCGCGTCGAATCAGACGTTCGAGCAATGGGTATTTGCAGGCTACCGCTTTACATTGGCGGGAATCATATTAGTTCTGTTTGGATGGCTGATGAATAAGCTGTCTCATCAATCGGATTCTTCCATACTAGCCTCGGCTCGCTTAAAATGGTTTCGTGTTACGCGATTATCTTTATTGCAAACCTTTCTGCAGTATATCTGCTTCTATATTGGACTTAGCTTAAGCACCGGAATACAGGGAGCCATTATTACTGGTTCTACAAGCTTCTTTCAAATGTTGGTTGTGCGGTTTATGGATAAGAACGAACGATTTACTTCGAATAAAACGATGGGGCTGATTCTAGGCTTCTCAGGCGTGGCGGTCGTGACTATAGCACAAGCAGGGATGAACATGGAGTTGAATATCGGCGACTTCTTTTTGATCTTGTCTGCATTTTTCGGCGGATTCGGCAATGTGCTGTCGCGGCATGAGTCTCGTGATCTTCCTGTGATCTGGCTTACGGGTCGGCAGATGCTGCTCGGGGGAATTGGACTAACAATCGTAGGCTCGCTGCGCGCTGGGCTGTTTCCGTTCCAATGGGATAGCGGCACACTGCTGCTGCTTGTATATCTCTCCTTCCTATCCGCGGCTGCGTTCACTCTGTGGAACTTAGTGATGAAATATAACTCGGTAGGAAAAGTATCGATGTACTTGTTCTTAATTCCGGTGTTTGGCGTTATCTTGTCAGCATTGCTGCTGGATGAGCAGATTAATCAATGGACGATCTTATCGCTGGTGCTCGTCGTCGCCGGCATCATAACGGTGAATCGACCTTCAAGAAAGGCGTCATCCGCTATAAATCAATCTGCTGGTCAAGTAACGGATCAAGCAGGATAAATTTGATATTTGTTACACAACCGTAATGTTGCTGTTAACGTTGCATAACGTACAGGGGTTATAGTAGTAGCAAGACCCCCTTTTGATGAATATATATCCCTTGAGTTCGGCCTGCTGATGCAGGTCCTTTTTTTTGGAGCGAGATGTGGAACCGATGAGGGTGAGACGTACTGTAAGCAACTCGTGGAGTATGGCTTGCCGTTCTAGAGCTAATTTAGTGTAGTTAAGCTCCTGAGACTAGGGGATAATAGTCCGACGGAGTCAAGACAGGCTATCCTGTTCCGTTCCCTGTACGGTGGTTTTTTTCCGTTACAGCGTGCTAGGCGAGCTAGAGGATCGCGATAACCGGGAAAAACCGTCTTACGCGCGCCCTGCGGAGAGCGGGCAGGGCTTCGCGAGTGAGTAACCCGGATTAGCCTATTTACATACTGGAATGCCGTTAAGAAATGTATGAGAAATATGTGAATACGTTCAAGACTTGAGGCTGGGCGACAGTCATCATCGTCTAGTAATCGCCATTAACGCTCAAATGTCCGAGATGATGCAAGTTTTGCACTTGTATCATCTCGGACATTCACTTCTTACAGCAGTGAAACCGTCTGCTTCACCTTTTGTTTATAATATACCCATGATGTAAATCCAATCTCAATCAGCCGCTGTCGCACCTGATTCCATTCGTCGCCTACACGCTGCGGCTTATGGGCATCTGACCCGAAGGTGACTTCGACCCCGTAATGCAGCGCGCGCTCTAGAATTTCGTCCGAAGGGTACCATCCGCCGCTAAGCTTCGTCTTGCCGGACGTATTGATCTCGATGGAGACACCGCACTCGCTAATAACTTGCAGCGTCTTATCCAATACTTCAGGGGCTGCAATATCAGAGAAGGCCGGGTAATTGCCTTTCATTGCATCGATATGTCCTAGAATTTGAAACATGCCGCTCTTCGCCGACTCTTGAATCAGCCGGTAGTACTCACCTTTAACGGCTAACTGACGTTCATGGCTGAGTCCTTTCCAACGCCCTTTATTAAAGATGCTGACACCTTCCGCCTGATGAACGGAGCCGATAATATAATCGAACGGATACTTGGCGAGCGTTTCCCTGTAGACGTCAACATGCTCAGGAAAATAGTCTGCCTCAATACCAAGCAGCACATCTATGCGACCAGCGTATTCTTGTTTCAGCCTAAGCACCTCGTCAACATAGCCGCTGAACTCGCTCTTTTTCATCGTAATATAAGGAAAGGGTTGATCTTCATCCCGCCCGAAGTACGGGGTGTGATCCGAGATGCCAATTACGTCCAAACCTTCAGCAATTCCTGCTTCAACGTAATCGCGTATGGTTCCATCTGCGTGACCGCAGAGAACGTTATGTGTATGCAAATCGAATTTAGTCATATTGGCAACTCCTTATCCAGGTAAGGATTGGGTAGCTTCTTCATTATTCCGAGGCGTAGAATTGATTCTCCGGCATGCCTTTCAAGTCACTTAGAAATTGCTGCATCGCCGAATTTAGATAGCGGCCTGAGCGATAAATAACGCCCACAGGATGTGCAGTTTCCAGTTCTGAAACATGAACCATCTTCAATGAACCGCGTTTCAATTCATTGCTCACGGATAATTTGGATATGATGCCTGCGCCGAGATTGAGCTCAACCATACGCTTTACTTCCTCACTGCTGGATAGCTCCATCACAATATGCGGTTGGATATTATGCTTGCGGAACGCTTCTTCAGCAAAACGGCGGCCGACAGTATCAGGCGACAGCATGATGAGCGGAATATCCTTCAGCATCTCGATCGTAGCATGTTGGTGCTGCGCAAGTGGGTGGCTCGGATTCACGATCAGCTCAAAGGTGTCGTAATAGAGAACAGAGGATATAAGATTTGGATTGTTATCCAATAAGTATCCAATGCCGATATCAACAGTACCATTCTCAATCTGAGCAGCTACCTGAGAGGAAGACATCGAGAGGATGCTTGTTTTGATAAGCGGAAATTGGTCTTGAAAGTAAGAAAGAATCCGCGGCAGAATCTGAATCGCAATCGATGTGGTCGTGCCTAGCACAATATGTCCTTGGGGAATCTGGTTCAGGTCAGAGAGCCTTTGCTTCAGATCCTCTACGATTGCCAGCATCTTCTCCGCATGCTCAAGAAACACTTGTCCACTGTCCGTCAGCGTAACGGGTTGGTTGCGATCGATAAGCACAGTCTTGAATTCATCTTCCAAGCTCTTAATTTGTGCGGAAACGGCAGGCTGAGTTAAATTGAGCAATTCACCCGCCTTACGGAAGCTCATCGTTTTCGAGATCGTAATTAACGTTTCCAATTGGCTTAAATTCATGCCTAGTTCCTCCTTCCAATATCAGGTGTTAATGATAGTTCATCAGCATGGACCGAGGTTACTGCCATTACTTTAAATTATAGATGAACAAAGGCTGAACGGCAATCATGACAGAAGGTCCCATTGGAAGCTACAGCCAGTAAACTAATACTGGATCTTAACAAAAGCTTGAATTGACCTTATAGGGTAATATACTGCACAATGGAATTATATGCTAACTTAGACAAGCGGATTTCATAGGTGAATGCAAACTGTCATATTGAACAGAAGGAACTCATAATTACAGAATTATCGAGAGTATGTTCGGTAATGAGGGGGAATGTTATGCTGACAAAACAAGTACATCATTGGTTGATGTACGATTGGGCCAACTCCGCATTTGCTACGACGATGATGGCGGCTGTGCTGCCCATATATTATGCCACCGTGGCGGCTTCTACAGTCGAGGAACATGTGGCAGCTAGTTATTGGTCTTTCACGCAAACGATAGGCATGATACTGGTTGCCATATTCTCACCGTTTCTAGGAGCAGTTGCGGATATGTCCAACCGAAGGATGGCATTTTTACGTGTATTTACATTTGCGGGAGCGATAAGCTGCTTATTGATGGCATTTACGGGAACTGGAGATTGGCTGCTGTTATCGCTTCTATTCATCATTGGTACCATCGGATTTTCCGCAGGCAATACATTCTACGATGCCCTGCTTCCGCTGATTGCTCCTGAAGACAGACGCGATGAAATCTCTGCGAAAGGGTATATGTTTGGCTACATCGGAGGCGGAATTCTGTTGGCAGTTAACATCGTTATGCTCGAAAAATACACCTGGTTCGGATTTCCCAATAAGATTGCGGCAACACAAGCTGTATTCGTCACAGTCGGCATATGGTGGATTCTATTCTCACTGCCGATGTTCCGCACGATCAAGGATCCTGCACGAACGACAACATATTCAGCTTCAACCTATGCAAAGAACGGTTTTGGTCGGGTGTTCCGTACATTACGCCAGCTGCCAAAGTACCCGGAACTGTTGAAATATATCATTTCGTTCTGGTTCTTCAATGATGGCATCACCACGATTATAAGCATGTCAGCGCTCTATGGCGCGCAATTGGGCATCGGTTCAACCGATCTGATCGCGGCGCTGCTGATTACGCAGTTTGTCGGCATTCCTTTTACATACCTATTCGCCAGATTTGCAAACAAGCTTGGAACCAAACGGTCACTTTACATATCACTTAGCACTTACGTGGTAATCGTAATGCTCGGTTACTATATGCAGACTGCGCTTCATTTCTACATATTGGCGTTCATGGTAGGGATGGTCCAAGGCGGCAGTCAAGCTGTTGCCCGCTCCTTATATAGTCAACTGGTACCGATCGAAAGAGCAGCCGAATTCTTCGGATTCCTGAGCTTATCCAGCAAAGTATCCTCATCTATCGGTCCAGCGGTATTTGGCATGGTCAGCTTGCTGACAGGCTCAACTCGATTGGCTATCTTATCGATCCTTATCTTCTTTGTCGTCGGTGTGGTCATGCTCCGAATCGTTGATATCGAGAAAGGCCGCCGAGAGGCTATTGCGAATGAATTGATTGCAAATTAACGTAGTTCACCTTAAGCGACATGAATAAAGGCTGTCTCATCGAAACCACGTGGGTCCAATGAGACAGCCTTATGTGTGTCCTTATGCTTTGCGAGTCGTCATACGCAGAAACAGTTTGACTATTTCCACTATCGGTACGATGCTTATAGCGCAGATCGCAACGACGATCCACTGCTCGCTATTCAACGGCACAACATCGAATAAGTCGTTCATGAACGGCACGAGAATGACCATTAGCACAAGCACGGCTGAAAGCAATGTTGCGCCATTCATATACTTGTTGGAAAATACACCAATCGAAAATATCGATTTCTTATTCGAACGTACGTTGAAGGCATGTGTAAGCTGAATCAGACCGAGTGTAGCAAAGGCCATCGTCACCGCAATGCTTTCCTCATAATGTGTATGACCCCACCAATAGGCAAACAGGGTCAAGGCGGCCTCTAGAATACCTTGGTACACGATGCCGACACCGACACCGTCAGCAAATACGCTTTCTGACGCTTTGCGCGGCTTCTGCTTCATATTATCAGGCTCTGCCTTCTCGAGTCCGAGAGCGAGAGCTGGAAGAGTATCCGTTACTAAATTGATCCAGAGGATATGGATCGGGAACAAGATGGCCCAGTTTAACATGGTAGCAATGAACAACGTCAATACCTCACCAAGGTTGGCGGACAACAGGAACTGAATCGTCTTTCGGATATTGGCATAAACCTTGCGTCCTTCTTCAACCGCAATGACAATCGTAGAGAAGTTATCATCAGCAAGCACCATATCGGAGACCCCTTTTGAAACTTCTGTGCCCGTAATACCCATACCTATACCGATATCCGATGTTTTCAAGGCTGGAGCATCATTGACACCGTCGCCGGTCATCGCCACGATCTTACCGCGTTTCTTCCAGGCCTGTACGATTCGTACCTTATGCTCTGGTGATACACGGGCATATACCGAATATTGAGTAACCTTCTCCTCGAAGTCTTTCTCGCTGATCTTGTTAAGCTCGGTGCCCGTTATAACGCCGCTTTCATCCTGGATGATGTCAAGCTCCTTCGCGATCGCTGCAGCCGTATCGCGATGGTCGCCTGTGATCATAATCGGGCGAATGCCGGCAGCCTTACATACGCGAACCGCGTCTTTTACCTCTTCGCGAGGAGGGTCGATCATGCCGACGAGACCTATAAAGGTAAGACCTTGCTCGACAGCTTCCGGCTTCAATTCGCTTGGAATCGCTGATTCATCGCGATAAGCAACCGCAAGCACGCGCAGCGCCTTGGCGGCCATCGACTTGTTAGCCGCAATAATATTTCTACGATGCTCATCGGTCATGTCTACGATCTCACTGTTGACCAGAATCGTGGTGCATCGATCAAGCAGCACATCTGGAGCGCCTTTCGTCATCACACGATAAGGGGTATGGCTTCCGTCATTCATCTGATGAATGGTCGTCATCAGCTTGCGATCAGAGTCGAATGGCAGCTCTGCCACTCGCGGATTCTGTTCGTCAACTTGGCGTTTATCGAAGCCGTATTTCAAACCGTAATCAACGAGTGCAGTTTCGGTTGGATCTCCGATAAGTGAAACGTTAGCTTCGTTTCCTTCGACTGATATTTTCGTGTCATTACAGAGTGCCATGGCTTGCAGGAATATTTCATAGTCAGCCATCGATTGCACAGACTGATCAGACTGCTGCAGGTTCTGACCGATGAAGGCCTGCTGTACCGTCATTTTATTTTGCGTCAGCGTACCAGTCTTATCGGAACAGATGATCTCCGTGCTGCCCAATGTCTCAACAGCAGGGAGCTTGCGGACAATGGCTTTGCGCTTCGCCATCTTCTGAACACCGAGCGCTAGTATGATGGTGACGATCGCTGGTAAGCCTTCTGGAATGGCAGCAACTGCAAGTGAAATCGAGGTTAACAGCATCTCGAACACTTCGCGGCCTTCCAGCATTCCGATCCCGAACATAATAGCTGCAACAACGATAATGATTATTGTGAAATATTTACCTAATTCATTCAGCTTCTTCTGAAGCGGCGTGACTTCATCATCTTCTTGTGAGATAAAGCCCGCAATCTTGCCCACCTCAGTGCTGCCAGCGGTTGCAGTGACGACACCAATTCCACGACCGTAGGTCACGTTGCTTGTCATATAAGCCATATTTTTGCGGTCACCGATTACGACGTCAGCCTTGGCAAGCGGCTCAACATCTTTCTCAACCGGTACAGATTCACCAGTGAGCGCCGCTTCTTCTATCTTAAGGGATGCTGACTCTAGAAGTCTGAGATCCGCCGGAATGACGTTGCCAGCTTCCAGCAGCACAATATCACCGGGAACGAGGTCTTCGGCTTTAATATTTTTCGTATCACCGCCACGTCTAACTTGCGCAAAAGGGGATGACATCTGTTTTAAGGCTGCAAGAGCTTGTTCTGCTTTGCTCTCTTGAATAACGCCAAGAACAGCATTCAGCACGACAACGAACAAGATGATGAAGGAATCAGTCCATTCACCAAGCAAGCCGGATACAAGCGCAGCTATAAGCAGGATGATAATCATGACATCCTTGAATTGGGCAATCAGCTTGGCAAGAATCGATTTGCCTTCACGTTCTTCCAGGACGTTCTTACCGTACTGCTGCAGTCGTTTGGCGGCTTCCTCTTCAGATAGGCCTTGTTCTGAGCTGTTCAGTGAAGCCAGAGTTTGCTCGATTGTACTAGTATGAAAAGTTACAGTTGATTGCTTTCTATCGGTGTTCTCCAACGCTGTCATCTCCTATTCTTTATCTATTGTGAGTGCAGAGCAGTGAGATTATGTATAACTATGCCGATCTTATTATCACCTCCTGAGTGAATCTAGATGAATTTTTTAGGTGTTCGATAAAGGTAATAATTGTTATACGCATGACATGGGAAAATGAAACGGAATTGTTCACCTTGTCCATAGAAGTGACACAATTTAGGTTGTGGTACACGCAATGTTCAACAGATTACAGATTGTACATTGAAGACAGCTCGCTATTGCTGATAACCTGATCTTCTACTGATGCAGAAGACTTGGGAGCATGCCTTGGCTGCAGCTGCAATTCGAACGAATGATTCAGTTTGTCTGATGTGTCCGCTTCCTGCATGAGCTGCTGCTGGGCGCTAATTCGCTGCCGCGGCTTTACTTTCTGCTTCATATAGCTTCCATCAGGCTGAAGGTACCAGCTCTTGGCATTGTCCTGCAAATACAGGTTGAGCGTCTGGACAATGTATTGCTTCAAGTCTGTGTGCTCCACAGGGAACAGCGCTTCTACTCGGCGATCCAGATTGCGGGGCATCCAATCCGCGCTGCTTAAGTATACGAGCTCCTTGCCGCCGTGGTAGAAGTAGAAGATACGTGTATGTTCTAGAAAACGACCAACTATACTTTTTACAGTAATATTATCACTCAATCCTTTAACTCCCGGCCGCAAGCAGCAGATGCTGCGAACGATCAGTTCAATCTTCACTCCAGCCTTAGATGCTTTGTACAACAATTGGATGAGTTTAAGGTCGACAAGCGCGTTTATTTTAATGATAATTCGTCCTGCATTGCCTTTGCTGGCTGCATCGATCTCAGCTTCAATCAACTGCTCAATCCGCTTCCGCAGGAAGAGCGGGGCGATAGAACACTTATTCAAGCTCGATGGTACAGAATAGCCGGACAGCATGTTGAAGATCGTTGATGCGTCGCTGCCAATCTGCGGATTAACCGTCAGCAATCCCATATCGGTGTACAAATTAGCGGTGACGTCGTTGTAATTGCCAGTACCGAGGTGGACATATCGATTGATTCTGCCTTCCTCGCGGCGAACAATGAGCATCAGCTTCAAATGAGTCTTAAGGCCGACTAATCCGTAAATTACGTGACAGCCCGCTTGCTCCAGGCGCTTAGCCCAATGAATATTATTTTCTTCATCAAAACGCGCCTTAATCTCAACGAGCACCGTAACCTGCTTCTTATTCTCCGCAGCTTCGATGAGCGCTGCTATAATAGGTGAATTGCCGGACACGCGATAGAGCGTTTGCTTGATCGCAAGAACATCCGGATCTTTCGCAGCTCGTTTGATCAGGTCCACGACAACCTTAAAGCTGTCGAATGGATGATGAAGCAGACGGTCGTCTTCTCTGATCCAAGCGAGCAGATCTTCATCAGGTGCTATAGGCAAGCTGGACTTGAATGGCTTATCGCGCAGATGATCGTAACCTGGCAGCATTGCGACTTTGAACAGAAATGTTAAATCAAGGGGGCCATCGACCTCGTATATGCCTGCTTCCGGCTCATCTTCACCTTCCTGCGTTATCATGCGAATGAGCTCTTCGGACGTTTCATGCTCCACTTCGAGTCTAATTACATTGCCCCAGCGCCGCATCTTTAAGGATTGCTCAATCTCCTTTAAGAGATCTTCTGCAGCATCCTCATCCAGATCCAGGTCCGCATTGCGCGTTATTCGGTAAGCGCTCATTTCTTGAATGTCATAACCGCTGAACAATTCATCCATATGCAGCTTGATGACATCCTCCAATAGTACAAACTCCTGCTTGGTGCCTGCAGAAGGAAGCTCTACCAATCGAGAGAGCACTTCTGGAACGGCTACAGTCCCGAAGACGATCTCGCCATCTTTCGGATCCTGAATGACCAGCCCTATGTTTAAACTTCGGTTCTGAATAAGGGGGAAGGGCCTGCTCTGGTCCACTACCATCGGAGTCAGCACGGGAAATACTTGCTCGATAAAATAGCTTCGTAAAAACTGCTTCTCCGCCACGGTAAGACTATGCGGACGCTTCAAGTTGATGCCTTCCTCACGCAATTTGGTACGCAGGCTCTTATACAACTTGTATTGATCGGATGTCAACTGCTTAGACAATTTTACAATGCCTGCAAGCGTCTCCTGGGGAGTGGAGCCTGATTCATTGGCTTTGTTGTATTCAGCAATAATCTGATCCGCGACAGAAGCCGCGCGAACCATAAAGAATTCATCCATATTGGAGCAGCTTATCGCGAGAAATTTACATCTTTCCATTAAGGGATTGGACTTGTCGCGTCCCTCTTCCAGAACTCGGCGCTGGAATGCGATGGTACTCCACTCCCGATTGAGCAATGTCTTATTCATCTGTCTTGATCCTCCCTTAACGTTCCAAAGCAATTGCATAGCCGCTGATCTGTTCAAATAACTGGCTCTCTTGCATGAATGCCCAAGCTTCTAATTCAAGACTGCCTTCATAAACAGGCTTAACACTCAAGCGGTCTCCATTTTTCAATATTACACGTATATCCTTAATCTGCTGACGATGTGAACAATCAAGCGCATTCGCCAGCTTCAAGATCGAAGTCAATCTCGCCAGGGTTAAATTCTCTTCATCCGTATAATCGGAACGAATCGGTATCTGTACGCCGCGAGGATGGTATAGAGCCATGCTGGCTATCAGGTCCTTCTGATTATCAGTCAGCCCAAGGAAGTCCATCGATTGCAGGATGTGATAAGAGTTGACCTCATGACCTTCCTGTGCGATAAACTTGCCGACATCATGCAGAATAGCCGCCAGCTGAAGGCACAGCGCATGCGACGCATCCAGATGGAATAGTCTGCTGCAGGCTTTAAACAGCTTCATCGCGATCAGCATAACGTTTAGGGAATGATCCAGATCCAGACGATAACGGGAAGCAGTATTCATCGCGATGGCGAGTATATCTTCCGTGTAATTATGATCCGGCATCATTCCAAGACGTTCGGCTGCGATCTGGTGAAGCAGACCATGTCGAAGTGACACGTCAGGCAGCATCACGTGCTCCGCTTGTGTAGCTTTCCAGAATTCAGACATGATAATGCTGGTCGGAATAATCTGCTCAGCTCGCTCCTCGCCAATCCGAAACTGCTGCGCAAGCTTGAGAATCCCAGATTGCACAATATCGCGATGATGGCGCAAGAAGGATTCGCGGCCGATCATGCGGATGCTGGAATCTTCATCTCCCCACTTAGAAGCGATGGATGAGGATTCGCCGCCTAGCACGAGATAATGCGGGATGGTGAGCCCATCGAAACGCTGCAGCAGCAGCGAGATCTGACTCTCGATAAATTGCTGTACGATATTCGTGAACTGAAGCGATTCGCTGCGAAGCGAATCCAGTACTTCATTAATCTTTAGAATGCCGATACGGACATACTCGGAAAATCGGAGCCTACCGTCCGCATAGAGGCTTAGCTGGACCCCTGCACTGCCGATTTCAACGACAAGCAAGCCTTCGTTACGGAAGGTTGACATCGCCGGAAGTCCATAATGAAGGGCTTGATAGGTTAAATGCCGCTCAACTGAGCGGTCGATTAATTCAACTTGAATAGGAGTGGCTTGCTTAATATGTTCGAGGAAATACAAACGATTACTTGCTTCACGGACTCCGCTTGTGGCGCAAGCGCGATAATGTTTGACGCCATAATCCTTCATAAGCTGGGACATCTGATTGAGGGAACGGCACACACTGAACATAGCTTCTGATCGGATGCGGCCCGTTGTAAATGTATTATCGCCAATGGGGGAATCCAGCTTGACATCCTCCAGCACTCGCAGCTCACCCGGACGCTCTACTTCGGCGATGAGCATCTTAATAGAATTAGAGCCAATATCAATGCCCGCTGCGATTATCGGTTTGCTCATAATTACTTTCCCTTCTTTACGTAAGAGTCTGTAGGGTATAATATTTATCTGGCTTCTAGTCAAAGCTTCATTTAATTTGGCGAAAACAGGTTATGCTTCTAGGTTAATGCATAAAGGATATGCCGGTCAAAGATTAATAATTTCTTCATAATATACATTTCAGTACAACGTATGGTTAGATTAATGCTATATATGATTAAAACATTATAATGGTATTACCCCAAGCAATCGCAACTATAAGCGCAGGGAGTGAGTGAAAATGCGGGAATCTGATAAAGCTGCCCCTCGGCAGCTTCGCCATATTGGAATAGTGGATGTGGGCTCCAACTCCGTTCGATTTATGCTGGCGGAAGTACATCGAGACCTATCCTTTCAGGTAGTAGATCAATGGAAAGAAGTGCTTCGGCTCGGCGATGAGTACGAAGAGGACGGGTCGATACCATCCCATAAGGTTGACAAGCTGATCGCGACCGTGATGCTGTTTAAGCGTTTAGGTGACAGCTATGAAGGCTGTGAGATCGTAGCTGTAGCTACTGCGGCGATGCGCAAAGCGACCAACGGTCAAGCGATTGTCCAGCAGATTGAACAAGTGACAGGCATTCAGATGCGGATCATCAACGGTGAAGCGGAAGCTTATCTAGATTATCTGGCAGTCGTATCTACGATGAATGTGAAAGACGCGCTCATGCTCGATATCGGCGGCGGTTCGCTGGAGCTTGTGCTGATTCGTGATCGCGAGCAGGTACATAGTGTAAGTTTGCCTGTAGGGGCTTTAACTCTGGCAGGAGACTTTCATGTGAAGGAAGCATTGGATCCGGAAGAAGAACGCCGGATTATCGAGGCTGCCGATCGCATGATGCAGGAGGTGCCGTGGCTGCAGGAAGCAGCAGGACTGCCGCTGATCGGTGTCGGAGGCACGATGCGAACGCTAGCGAAGATAGATAAGCATGAGAGAAAGTATCCAATCGATTCTTTGCATCATTACGAGATGAGTCGCGATTCAGTAGAGAAGTGGCATAGCCGACTGAAGCCGATGACGCTGCAGCAGCGTGAAGCGGTTCAAGGGCTGTCGAAGGATCGAGCCGATATCATTATGGGTTCCTTCACATGGATCATGCATTGGATGAACAAGCTGGAGCTTTCTAAGCTGATTGTCAGCGCCAAGGGCGTGCGCGAGGGCGTATTGTTTGATGTGCTGCGCGGCGAAGGGCTGGTCATCGAGGAACCGCTGAAATTCTCGATTCACAATCTGATCAATCGCCTGCACTTGAACAGAGGGCATGCGAATCAAGTGTATAGGCTGATGCAGTGGCTATACACAGGCCTGGAACGTCTGCACGGCTTGGGCCCGGACTGGCAGCCGGTCGTGCAGACGAGCGCGCTCCTGCATGAATGCGGCGTAGCCATTCATCATTTGGAGCGGGAGCGCCACGCGTTCTATATGATGATGAACGCGGATCTGTATGGGTTAACGCCGCGCGAGCTCATATTGAGCGCGTTTGCGGCGTCGATGGACCGGAAGCAGAAGGTTAATGATGCCTGGAAGGCATATGATTCCCTTCTGCTTCCGGAGGACAAGCAAGCGGCGCGCACGCTTAGCTTGCTGCTGCGTTTAGCGATCGCATTGGACCGCACGAAGACGGCGTCCGTGCGGTCGGTTCGATGTGACATCGGGTCGCACGATGTCACGATCTATGTGCAGGCGGACACCTCGCTGGTGCTTGAGGTGTCCGAGGCGTACGCCCTGCGGGCGAGCTTCCGCAAGCTGCTGAAGCGGGAGCTCGTTATCGTGACGGAGGTTATACCGCCGTCCGTAGCGAAATAACAAGAGCCGCAAGGCGCTGCAGATGCATGTAATCATGTGCTGCAGACCTTGCGGCTCTTTATCTTTACTTCGTCCAGATCACATCTTCGAGGAT
Organism: Paenibacillus marinisediminis; assembly: GCF_054343325.1. NCBI lineage: Bacteria > Bacillati > Bacillota > Bacilli > Caryophanales > Paenibacillaceae > Paenibacillus > Paenibacillus marinisediminis. Next base: position 233,304 of record NZ_JBTGUH010000004.1, on the reverse strand, counting down.
GATCGGACGATCATGGGTAAGCGTCAGACCGGTCTCATACGAGCGGTTGCCGATTGCAGCCGCCATAGCGTCGTGAGCTTCCTGCACAGCAGGGGACGCGTCGGCACCGTTCGCGGCTGTGGAGCCGCTAACTTGCCAATACTTCTGCACGGCGCTAAGCACGCGCTGCGCCTCTTCCGCTGCCTTATCCCACATGTCCCAGACACTCGTCGTGTACGTTTCACCTGTACCGGTCGGGTCCAGCCATGGTCTGCGCACTTCATTCATGACGTCATACGGCGCTATTCGCCGCTTATAGACGAGCGCCTCCATTTGACCTAGTGTGACGACTCGTTTCCATCCAAGTGGATCATGGAACAGCTTCTGCGCGCTGATCATGTCGCGATTGGCTCTGTTCCATGCCGAGCGCGGCACTTGCCCGTGAAATGCAGGATAGTATCGCTGTATTACGCGCTCAAAGGCATTTACAACGGGCTCGGGAAAGGCTCCGCCTGTATCAATTTGCTTCCACACCGGGGTATTCCACGTTTCAAGCCCCAGCTTGCGCTTAACGACATGAGTATCCATCAGCACCTCGAAGCGTTGATGATCCCACTTGCGATTACCCGAGCGAAGAAATACGTAGGGATGCATATTGCGATCCAACACATTATGCATCACGAAGCCAAGCATATATACAGCATATTCTCGATTGTTAGTGTCAGCGTGCATTATGAAGTCCATCAGCACAGGTCCGCAAGCTTCGGTGTGCATCGCGCTGCCGATTCGATTCATCGTCTTATCCTTTTTCCACGGCAGAAAGTTATGATAGAACAAAAAGTCAGGTCCTTGACAGCCCAGATAGAACAGATTGCGCAGCTTCCGCTCTTCGATCCAACTCGACATGTCGGCAGCTTTCATAGCTTCATCGCCGAAAATGAGATGAGTCCATATGTTTGGCACCTTAAGACCTCCTAGTGAGGGGGATATACTTACTTCGAATTGTTGCCTCAAGATAAAGATGGAGTGAATTGGCATAGTTGTCAACAGTAAGATCTTAAATTGTCCGTGAGTCTGCTTTGAATATGCTAGTATCCAAGGTATATTTTTCCATATAATAAGTCTAGTAACAGCAGTCGTTTCCTTGTAAACTAGGAGGTGCCACAGGTTTTGATAGCGGTATCACTATGTTTGCGATTAAGGTAATCCGTCAGTCTCTGGGCGAAGGGACTATGAATGCGGACAGCTCTCTAGGATGCGATCAGCAGAATAGGGGCTGGAACGATCTTATCCGATCTTGTCCGTACACGTGGCGTTCATTCGACATCACAACACCAATGACAAGAAAGTAGAGGAGAATACATTTCATGGAACAATTCCGACTGCCTAAGATTGATGTGCCGGCATTTGAGATGCCGGAAGCGGTAAAGCAAGTTCTTGCAGAAGCAGAAGCTGCGCTTGCTAACCGTCCGAAGCTCTTGAACCAATTCAAAAACTGCTTTCCTAATACGTTGGAAACAACGACAAAGCTGCTTGAAGATGGAACGACGTTCGTTCTAACCGGCGACATTCCAGCGATGTGGCTGCGCGATTCTGTTGAGCAGGTTATTCACTATGTGCCATTTGCGAAGCATGATAAAGATCTGCAGCGTATTATCGGCGGTCTGGTGAAGCGCCATATGTTCTACATTAACCTGGATCCATATGCAAATGCATTTAACGAGTCAGCGAACGACTGGCACTGGGATGCAAACGATCAGACTGACATGACTCCATGGGTATGGGAGCGCAAATACGAGCTGGATTCCATGTGCTTCTCGATCCGTCTCGCTTATAATTACTGGAAAGAAACGGGCAATACAGACATCTTCGATTCCAACTTCAAGTCGGCAATGCGCAAGATCGTAGATGTATGGAAGACAGAACAACACCATTTTGAGAAATCGCCGTACCGTTTCCACCGTGATAACTGTCCGGACATCGATACGCTCCGTAATGACGGAATGGGCATGCCTGTAAACTACACAGGAATGACATGGTCCGGCTTCCGCCCAAGCGATGATGCATGCGATTTCCACTATAATATTCCGTCGAACATGTTCGCGGTTGTGAGTTTGCGTCAGATGCAGGAGATCGCTCGCTACGGCTTCCGCGATGAGATATTCGTAGCAGAGATGAAGAAGTTAGAGAAAGAGATTGACCACGGTATTCAATTGTACGGTATCGTGAATCATCCGGTTTACGGCAAGATGTATGCATATGAAACAGATGGATATGGCAATCATATGCTGTTGGATGATGCGGGTACGCCAAGCTTGATTTCCATTCCTTATATCGGATACACAACTGCTGATGATCCGATCTATCTGAATACGCGCCGCTTCATTCTCAGCAAGGAGAACCCTTACTACTTCGAAGGTAAAGCAGCTAAAGGTATGGGAAGCCCGCATACACCGGACGGCTACGTATGGCACATGGCGCTTTCGATGCAGGGCTTGACTGCTACTACGGATGAAGAAGTTCTTGAGATGATCAATGTGCTGGAATCCACAGATGCTGATACAGGCTTTATGCATGAAGGCTTCTTGGCGGATGATCCAAAGGTGTTTACACGTCCTTGGTTCGCATGGTCGAACAGCCTGTTCTCCCAATTGGTTTACAAGGCGATGAAGGCAAACTTGCTATAATCGTCATTGAATAAAGATAAGAGTGTTCCAAAGTCGTCTGTGGCTTATGGGACACTCTTTTTTGATTCACTCTGTTCAATGTGAAATGGTTTACTTCTCTACTTCTTCGAGTACAATGCGGGGACAGTTAATTTGGGATAGCACCTCATCTAGATTTGTAATTTCAAAAGGAGAAACTACGCCTTTCACATGTTTTTGCTGAGCAATTTTAGCTATTGAAGCCGTAACCATTGCTGTTGTATGATAATCAGAAAAAGTGGATAAAGATATTATTTTTATCTTCTCCTTGTTATCTATTATTCCTTTTACCTCAACCGTAAGAAGCGTATCTTCATGTTGATCAGGGTTGTGTTTTACAACTTTAGATAGAAATTGATTATTAATTTTATGTATAATATTAAAAAATCCAATTCGTCTCAATAGCGATATCTGTTTATTGAAAGCGTTGACATTCCAAGCAGTCCAATAGTTTAGTTGATTCGTTCTTAGTTTATTCTTTAATAAGATTTTCTCTGGATGGTCTATTAGTCTGACTTCTTTATCTTCATGGTGATTAACAAAATGCATTTTTCTTTTTTTAGTGAATCCAGATATGACTTTGTTGTCAAATATCACTTGTTGAGAAATTAATGTTAACATATCTAAGATTCCAGATACCCCTACATTAGCATTCGTATTTTGTAATAATCCAACGTTTACCTCTGTTACTTCTTGAAAATTAGAAATAGCTTTTTTCACCATCAGACCTGATAATCCGGGGAAATATCCCGACATTACAACAGAACCTGCCTCATTATTTTCTGCATTCTGATTTAAGTGGTTAACTTTCTCTACAAAATCATAAAACGGAGTAACATCTACACATAATATCTTAAGATCGATACAAATCCTCTGAATATGCGGAAACTCCTGTTTTAACACAACTACTACAATGTCAATATCCTTAACTGCTTGCTTTACACTTTCTTCATCCCTTACATCTAAATGTTGATATTCAACCTCCTGAGCAAATGAACTTGCTAAGTTTTTCCCTCTTTCCGCTTTATAGTCAGTTACGACTAATTTTATTTGATTATCAAATATTCGCAGTAATTCGACACAAACTAATTTACCTAGGACTCCAGATGCCCCAACAACCATAATTTTATTCATGAACTGTAATGCCTTCTCTCCATTAAATTTTACGATCATAAGTATCTTTTATCCATATCCTACTTTATCAGATTCTTAGTATAAATAACGGTGCTCATGCTAGAAATAGTCATCGCAATGCCATGATTGAACCATTTTCGCTACTCTTTTTCTGCACTCGAAGACTCATCTGGTCACATCAAAAAACGTCGTTTTATGTCACATATAGCAAGTTCAGAATTGATTCAGAGCAATTGTATATAATGAATATTTTTTAAATATTTCTTGATTTATAAAAAAACGTGTAGAGTTTTGTAGTATATTTTCAGTATAATAGTCTGCATATAGTTGGTAGCTTAGGACACTTGATTCATGTTGTTTATTGTCGGAAAGGGGCGAAAGTCTCATAATGAAAGCCGAAATGATCCAACCTTTTCTTCACTCGGCCTGCAATGTCATTGAACAGGTAATGCAGGTTCGACCGGAGCGAGGGGAACTTGAGATGGTAGCTTGGGACGGAGCGCATGATCTTAGCATCCAGATTGGTCTAAGTGGAAATCTGAATGGGCATGTAGCATTCGGGCTTAATAAGCCGGTAGCCATACGAATGGCTTCAGCCATGATGGGCGGATATCCTTTAGAATCATTGGATATGATGGGTGAGAGCGCAATATCGGAGCTTGGTAATATGATAAGTGGAAATGCATCCACTATGCTATACAATCAAGGCATTATGGTAGATATTACGACTCCGCAATTAATCATCAATGACACGCAGTCACATAGTGGTGTGAATGCGATGGCTGTTCCGCTATTGTTGAAAGATATTGGCCGCTTTGATATTTTAATACGTGGGTGAATAATCGAAAGCGAGTCGAATGTTTATGATGAATTGGAATGGGGCTGTCATCGTGGTGACGGGAGCTTCCAGTGGAATCGGCGCTCTGATCGCGCAGTATGCAGCTGATAAGGGCGCATATCCGATTCTGGTTGCGAGATCGCTGGATAAGCTTAAGCAAGTTTCAAGCACGATATCGGCTCCTCATGAATGTATTCAGATGGACGTGAGAGATGCTGGGCAGGTATCTCGACAGTTTCAATATATTCTGGAGAAGCACGGACGAGTAGATATATTAGTCAATAATGCAGGCTTTGGACTATTTGAGCGTGAGCTTGATCTAGAGCTGGAGCACTATGAAGCGATGATGGATGTCAATTACATGGGGGTTGTGCGCTGTACGAAGGCTGTACTGCCTTCGATGCTTGCCCGCCGCAGCGGTCACATCGTGAACATTGCTTCAATGGCAGGGAAGGTTGGCTCGGCTAAGTCTACCGCTTACGCCGCTTCCAAGCATGCGGTGTTGGGCTATACGAATTCGCTGCGCATGGAGCTGAGCGGAAGCGGTGTAGCTGTGTCTGCGGTCAATCCTGGACCGATTGATACGCCGTTCTTCGATACAGCTGACCCGTCTGGCAGCTATAAGAGTAACCTAGGAAAGTTCATCATGCCGCCGGAGAAGGTTGCTCGACATGTCATTCGAGTGATGGAGACGCGCAAGCCGGAAGTGAATCTGCCGTGGATGGCATCAGCGGGCACGAAGCTGATGCAGCTGTTTCCTCGGCTGACGAGCCGCGCTGCTGAACGAGTGCTGAATAAGAAATAAATGAAGGGGCTGTTTCGCCTAGGTTTTCTGTACCAGGCGGAAAAGCCCCTTTTGTCATAGTTGACTGGTGCCGGTGCTCGCGCGAGCTAACGGGTTATTTCCCCGTTACAGCGGTCGAGGCTCACGGGTTAGATGAGATAACGGGGAAAAACCAAGTTACAGAGTCGAGGCTGTGCACGGATGGAGCGGCTCGCGCGAGCTAACGGGTTATTTCCCCGTTACAGCGAGCGAAACTCGCGGGCTAGGTGAGATAACGGGGAAAAACCGTGTTACAGAGTCGGGGTCGTGCACGGATGGGGAGGCTCGCGCGAGTTAACCGGTTATTTCCCCGTTACAGCGAGCGAAACTCGCGGGTATGGTGAGATAATGGGGAAAAACCGTGTTACAGAGTCGGGGTCGTGAACGGATGGTGAGGCTCGCGCGATCTAACCGGTTATTTCCCCGTTACAGCGTGTGAAACTCGCGGGTTAGGTGAGATAACGGGGAAAAACCGAGTTACAGAGTCGAGGCTGTGCACGTATGGGGAGGCTCGCGCGAGGTAACAGGTATTTTCCTCGTTACAGCGGTCGAAGCTCGCGGGTTAGGTGAGATAACGGGGAAAAACCGAGTTACAGAGTCGAGGCTGTGCACGTATGGAGAGGCTCGTGCGAGCTAACGGGTTATTTCCCCGTTACAGCGGTTGAAACTCGCAGGTTAGGTGAGATAACGGGGAAAAACCGAGTTACAGAGTCGGGGTCGTGCACGGATGGAGAAGCGTTTCGTGAAAAATTGGTGCGGCAGCAGCAATTTCGATATAATAAATAAAGACTTCTTATGAGAGGAACGATGAAATGTGACCGTTTCATTTACGGATTATAATTTAGCTCCGGGTTTAGCCGAAAAGCTGCAAGCCCGAGGAATAGATAAACCTTCACCTGTACAGATGGAGGCGATACCGGCAGCGTTGAATGGCAGCGATGTTATCGCACAATCTCAAACAGGGACAGGCAAGACCTTTGCTTACCTGCTGCCCGTATTATCGCGCATGGATTGGGATCAGCGCACGCCGCAAGTGGTTATTGTCGCGCCGACACAAGAGCTTGCGATGCAGATTGTTCGAGAGGCGGAAGCGCTCGGTTCTGAGCTTGGCCTTGTGACGGCACCGCTTATCGGCGGGGCTGCGCTTAACCGTCAGCTCGACAAGCTGAAGCAGCGTCCTCAGCTAATCGTCGGGACACCAGGACGCATACGTGAGATTATCGAGATGAAGAAGCTGAAGATGCATGAGGTGCGCACGATCGTCATCGATGAGGTAGACCACGTGCTTCAGAAGAGCGGTGCGCGAGATACCGAAACGATCTTGAACCGCGCCCAGCGAAGCCGTCAATTGTTGTTCTTTTCTGCGACATTGCCGCAGGAAGTTAAAGCGCTCGCGGCGAAATGGATGAATGAGCCCGTTCAGATCGGCATTGAGCCGGATAAGCGTGTAGCAGATACAATTGAACATCTTATGTTTGTAGTCGAGGAACGCGAGAAGATTGATATGCTGAGACGCTTGGTTCGACTATGGGAACCTAAACGCGCTATCGTGTTTGTGAACGATTCGCAGCAGATTGGCGAATGGGAAGCGAAGCTGAAGTATGCCCACATGTCTGTTGGCTCGCTGTATGGGGATGCCCCCAAGCAGGAGCGCGTCAATGTGCTGCGCCGTTTCCGTGACGGCGAATTCCAACTGCTGCTGGCGACGGATGTAGCTGCACGCGGCTTGGACATTCCTGAGCTTCCATACGTATTCAGTCTGCAGCCGGCGCTTGACGCCGAGCACTATGTGCATCGTGCAGGCCGCACTGGACGAATGGGGCGCAAGGGAGTATCGGTCAACTTGATTACAGAACGGGAACGCTTTATTATGCGTAAATTTGAACGTGCGCTGAACATTACGATTGCGGAAAAAGTTTATTCGGGCGGTAAGCTTATTAAGCCAGAGGATAAGAATACAGCTAAGCAGCGTATGCGTCCTCAAGCAGCTCAGACTCCTGCTCGCGACAAGTCGGGTGAACGCCATCGTGAACGCAAGAATAAAGGGGCGCCTAAATGGCTGAAGTCAAAGCAGAGCGACAGTATGAAACGTTCATAAAAGTAATGGATCATAGGAATTGTTGAATAAAGATCGTCCATAGAAACGGGAGGAATGTTTCAATGTGGCCGAAAAAGCATAAAGCTCAGGCTCGAGTAGACGAGCAGGTTCTGGTTATGGCGAGCAGCAAGAAGATGGTGATCGTCTTTATCGCTTCTCTGCTGCTTGTCTTAGCTTCTGTGTGGCTGGTTACATTTCAAGAAGGCAACACCGTTTGGAATACAGTAGGCACTGTTACGGCCATTACTTTCGGAATATCGATGCTGTACGCGCTCTTTCGGCTAGTAAAGCCGAAGCCGGCTGTCATCGTGAATGCTGAGGGCTTTCAAGATCAAACAACTTCGTTAGGCAGCAAGGCATTTATCCGTTGGACGGAAGTAGAAGAATTGTTCTTGTATGACTATATGGGGCAGCGATACTTGGGAGTTCGGCTGCGGAATCCGGAGCATTACATCACGAATCAGGCGGCATGGAAGCGTCCAATGCTTCAAGCGAACCTCAATCTGGTACGAGCTTCCATTAACATTCCTCAGTCTGCCGTCAATGTTTATTTGGAGCAGCTGTTGACGATGATGCAGCGGCGCTGGGTCAAGGCAAACAAGATACTTCAATAACAATCGTATGTATTAAGTTACAGTTGTGTGGTTGATAATTGAAAAACTTCCCTATATACTCTATCATTGGAAATTGTAGAAAATGTTGAAACGTGAGAGAGGGGGAAGTAAGTTTTGCATAAGCACAAATGGTACAGATTGTTAACGATTTTCCTGGTTATGGTGATGCTGAGTGGATGTATGAAAGAGAAGCCGGTAATAGAGGAACTGGCGAAGGATGGTTCAGGTAAGCTGCGGGTTATGTATTACGATGAAGAACAATTCTATCGGGAATATGGGGCCTTCTTTTCAATAGAATATCCGGACATCGAAATTGAAGTTGTCAGCACGAATTCTTTGTATCAAAACAATCCAGATGAGAAGGAACCTGTTGATCCAGAAAAGAGAATGCTTGACTTCATCGATAAAGAGAAGCCGGATGTGATCATGACGGATCTTCAAAGCATGAAAAAGCTAGTTGATGCAGGCAAGCTGTACGATCTAGACCCTATCATTCAACAAGAAAAGTATAATCTGGACGATATATTGCCAGGGCTGATCGATCTTATTCGAGAACAGGGGAATGGCGGACTCTATGGTCTAGCACCTAAATATTATACTCAGGTCATGTTCTATAATGCCGACTTGTTCAAAGAGCACGGTATTGAAGTGCCGCGCAATCAGATGAGCTGGAAAGAGGTATTGGAGCTCGGTGCTCGCTTCGGTAAGATCGGATCTGGCGAAGATCAAATATACGGACTTGCAAATCAATACCGAACTTCAGCTGATATCCTGTTTGATATGGCAAGAACTTCCAATCTACAGCTGGTAGATGCGCGTGGCGAAAAGGTGCTGATTGATTCACCAGCATGGCGCGAAATGTTCAACACGATTGTCAATGCGGTTAATAATAATGCTATTCAAGTTGTAAAGCGTGACCAGAACAACGAGTTCGGCTATTCACCAATGGATTCTGCATTTATGAGCGGCAAAGCAGCTATGGCTATGGAGAGCTTGTGGATGGCGCAGCAGCTGGAAAACATGTCTCGCTGGAATCCGGAGATGAAGGCATTTGATTGGCAGATGGTAACGATGCCTGTAGATCCAAACTCACCCAACGAGTCAGTATATGTAAGTTCTTACACGGTGCTTGCTATTAATGCGGAAGCGACTAACAAACGGACTGCTTGGGAACTGATCAAATTTATTAACGGTCCTAAAATGGCCAAAGCATCATCTAAGATTACAAGCGGTGATTTACCGACACGAATAGCCTATACCAAAGAAATAGCTGGAAGAAGTGCCGAAGCTGCAACGATGTTAAGACCGAAGCTCAATACAACGGACATGTATACGGTGTTTGCTGAGCAGAATATCTCATATGAATTTTTTCAAACCATGAATACGATTGTTGTGAAAGCTATCGATGATATGGTAGCAGGTAAATCTGCTGACGAGGTGCTGCCAGCGCTGCAACAGGATCTTCAAGTAAAGCTGGTGGAAGCGAAGAAAGCTGGAGCTAAGCAGGCTGAGAATGCTGGAGCAGCTGGTGGAGGCGGCGATTCTGTTACCGTAACACCTGCAGGATAATGAGTACAAGCTATGAAGGCCTTTCTCCCTGAGAGAGGTCTTCTTTCTTGCGCTTGTTCGCATCTTGATGCTGAATTCGTTATAATCAAGGGTAGATAAGAGAGGTGAAAGGCTATGAAGCCATTGCTGGAAGTAGAACATTTGACCGGCGGCTACAGCATCGGTCGTCCCGTGCTGCATGACGTCTCGTTTACCGTTGAACCGGGTGAGATGGTCGGTCTGATTGGCTTGAACGGTGCAGGCAAGAGCACGACCATGAAGCATATTTTGGGCCTAATGGAGCCGCAGGGAGGCAAGGTTAACATAAAGGGAGCGACATTGGCGCAAGACTCAGAGAGCTATCGAGCTGCTATGGCATATGTACCGGAGTCGCCGCTCCTTTATGAAGCCTTGACTGTACGTGAACATATGATCTGGTCCGCTACAGCATACGGAGTACCAAGAGAAGAGATGGATGCCCGCTTAGAGCGTCTAGCTTCCATGTTTCATATGAAGCCGCATCTGGACAAGGCCGCTCAGCATTTGTCGAAAGGGATGAAGCAAAAGGTCATGCTGATGAGCGCTTTTGCTGTCAGACCGCCGTTATACATAATTGATGAACCTTTTCTAGGATTGGACCCGCTCGGTATTCGATCGCTTCTGCAGTTTATGCAGCATTTGAAGGAAGAGGGGGCTGCTCTGCTCGTAAGCTCGCATATCTTGTCAACGATTGAAGGGTATTGTGACCGCTTCATCCTGCTGCATCAGGGGCGGGTGCTGGCTGCGGGAACTGCCGCTGAATTGCGAGAGCAGCTGCTTGCGCAAGGAGGGCAGGTACAGCCTGAGGCTAGGCTTGAGGATCTGTTCTATGCTTGGGTCGGCGGCAATGACGATGATGAAGGCGAGGGCTTGGCATGGCGCGATTGAGCCCGTCTCAGCAAGGTCAACGTGAGCGTCCGAATGTCAGCGACTGGATTCAGCCTGAGCTGCTCTGGGCGAGCCGAGTGCGCGCATTTTGGATGGATATTTTGCCTTACATGAAGTATGTGATCTCTAGCGGTCTCGGAACACTGCTTGTGTTCGGCTTCGTGGCGGGTACGGCTTTATACGCATCATTCGTTGATCGCATCCCTCCAGGATTCCCAGTGCAAGAGCTGTCGTGGATCGTGTTGTCGCCGCTCGCGGCTTATATGACGTATCGCACTTATCTGGTTCCGGCGGATGTAGCCTTCTTATTGCGCATCGAACATAGGCTGCAGCCCTACTTTAAGCGTGCGATAGTATCAAGCTTCATCCCGCGGGTTATCTTGCTGCTAGCTGCGTGGTGCGTGCTATGGCCGCTATACTATCGTGCAGCTGATTCTGCTAAGGATTTTCTCATCACAATGCTGTTTCTCTCACTAGTGAAGGCAGTCGCAGCGTACGGCGCTTGGACCGAGCGTCATATTCCGGATAAGCGCTGGCATATGATCTTCCGTCTGGCGCGCTATCTATGGGCGTTTGGCGCTGTAGGCGCTTGGCTCTGGCTATCGGCATCTATGGCGGGCCTTATCACAGGCGCGGCAGGTATCGTATATATTATGGCGTGCCGATTCGTACCTAAGCTGAGCTTCGCATGGGAGGCGCATATTGATGCAGAGCGAACACATGTAAGCCGGATCCATACGTTTATGAGCGGCTTCGTTGATTTGCCTGCGACAGATGAGCGCCGCTTCGCGCGTCCTTGGCTCAACAAGCTAGGGGATCGCTTTGCTTTCCGACAGGAGCATGCTTATCGCTATTTGCTAATGAAGACCTTGATACGAAGTGAATTGCTCGGAATGTTAATCAGACTTACCGTAATCGGAGTTGTCCTGCTGTGGTGGACAAGAGATACGGAATGGAACAGTCTAGTCTTACTGCTATTTCTCGTCGCGATCGGGGCACAGTGCAATGCGCTGTTCCAACTTCATCGTCACGACGTCTGGCGGCATCTATATCCGATTCCCTCTGGCTCTAAGCATCGAGCTGCACTGCAGCTTGGCACAGAGCTGCAGACCGCAACGGCAGTCATATTATTCGTTCCGATTGCATTCGGATCGACATCAATCGAATACAAGCTGCTAATTCTATTCGGGATTGTGCTGGTCATTGGCTTGTTCCGAATGAGAGGCAACGGGAAGCGATATCGGAATGAGTCGAACGACGATTAGAAACTAACAACGAACAGCCCAAGCGGGAGTGGTAGGAATCCATTCTGCTTGGGCTGTTTAGATGTATAGACATCATGTTTATTATGAGGCATGCGGATCAGTTAATTGGTGCGCCAACGATGATTTGCGCGGGAGTAGGTGAGATGTCTGTACGAAACGAACGGTTCCTGTCTTCGCCCGCAGGACGATGGAGTGTGTTTCTGCTCTGCCGCCAGGCAGCATGCGGACGCCTTGAATCACATCTCCAGGTGTAATGCCGGTTGCGGCAAACAAGACATCCTTATCTCCAACCATATCGACGGTCGTCAGTCGGCACAAAGGATCTTTCATCCCCATCGCATAACAGCGCTGCAGTTCATTATCGTCGCCTGGCATAAGTCGGCCTTGAATATCACCGCCTAGGCATCTCAGTGCGGCTGCAGCAAGAACGCCTTCAGGCGCTCCGCCTGAACCCACATACAGATCAATGCCTGATTCGGGAAACGCGGTTGCGATAGCTGCTGCAACATCTCCAGCTCCGAGCAGCTTAAGGCGAACTCCAGCTTCGCGAAGCTCCTGAATCTCCTGTTGGTGACGTTCGCGATCCAGTATAGCCACTGTTAAGTCGGTTACCCGCTTGCCTAGCCGCTCAGCTGCTTTCCGCACTGTAATGGATAGAGGATCATCCAGATCAACAATCCCTTTGAGTGCAGGACCGACGGCGAGCTTCTGCATGTACATATCGGGAGCATGCAGCAGTTGTCCTGCAGGAGCTATAGCGACGACAGCCATCGCGCCGTTCAAGCCGTTCGCAACAAGCTCAGTTCCTTCCACAGGGTCAACCGCAATATCAACAGGGGGACCTTCTCCTGAGCCAAGCTTCTCGCCGAGATAGAGCATCGGTGCTTCGTCCATTTCTCCTTCACCAATAACGACGGTTCCTTGAACGGGAATGTATTGAAATTCATGACGCATAACGGTGGTCGCTGCATCATCGGCTTCATTCTTCATTCCGCGTCCTACCCAATGTGATGCTGCAAGCGCAGCGGCCTCGGTTATTCGGGCTAGTTCCAAAGTTAGTTGTCTCTCCATGTTGTCCTCCCATCGCGTCCTTATATTGTGACATTAATATGATATATGCCGTTTCAATGTTGTATCATAAATAATAATATGATATAAAATATATGAAAGCAAGAGGGGGCTAAGCCCGAAATATTACGAATATTTCTCATACAGCAAGAAGAAGGACGATCTAATTATCCGCATCTGCACAAGCTTTTTGTTCTTAATTCACATATAGAACGTCATATATATGATGAAATAAGGATATCTATTGGTTTGCTGCTGATGTGAGGCATTATTAATCAAGTATGAACTATCGGAGGGCTGCCCCATGAAACCAATTACCATTGTTTCGACAGAGCATATGTTTGTAACATCAACCAGACTGCCAATCGTGCAGGAGATCGTGATGGCTTCGGGAGACAAGGCGCTTCAACGCGCACTCCGCAAGCTGCGTCCGATGATGGAGAGCGATCTTGAACAGCTGCTCCTGGAAGCAACGAAAACCCCGCTCGCTGTCAGATTGCTGGATACACCATTGCCGCAGCTGTTGGATACTTCATCAGAACAGTTGAGCTCAGAAAGCGCGAAGCGTGATGAAGAGCTGTTTTCAGCGGTATATGACATGCAATTAGAAGCTTTATTCAGAGCTTGGCTGCGCTGCCGTACGCAGGGCGCATACCGCATTCCTGTGGTTGTTCTTCCTTCTAATTCAATGGTTGAAGTAGACGATCTTCAGCAGTTGACGAAGCTGGTAGCGAAGCAGGTTCTCGGTGAGGAATATAAATATTGCCATTATCGGGTCGAACGTGAGACCTCGGCACTTGCGTGATCGGAGTTTATTTCGATAAACTGGTGTTAGAGTGTATTCTCGATCCGTTGTAGGGAGTGATCTGTTATACAGCTGACATCGCGTCAATTAGACATTATTCAATTCGTACAGCATCATGCACCGATAACAGGTGAACAGATTGCCGAACATCTGGGGGTAAGTCGGCCGACCATTCGATCAGACTTATCCCTGTTAGTCATGCTCGGGTATCTGGATGCTAAACCGAAGGTTGGTTATTTTCCGGGCAAGCAGTCTCGATCGGAGGGTCCGCTTCCGTTGGAGCTGCGCGTTAAAGATGTCATGTCGATGCCGGTCATTGTACGTGAGACATCTACTATTAATGATGCGGTCGTAGCCTTATTTCTTGAAAATGTAGGCAGCTTAACCGTAGCCGATGAGGACAGCATGCTGCTTGGAGTCGTATCACGAAAGGACCTGCTGAAAGTGACGCTAGGTAATCCGATGGCTGCTTCTATGCCTATTAGCTTCGTCATGACTCGGACACCTCTGATTACTGTGCAGCCTGAGGACACGGTGCTTGATGCAGCGAGAAAGCTAGATGAGCATCAGATCGAAACATTGCCAGTAGTTATTCCGCACCGTGCTCAAAAGCAGTTGGACAAGTGGGAAGTGGTTGGCCGTATTACGAAAACGACGATGACGAAGGTGCTGCTTCGAATCGCCAAAGGATAAAGGACGGAGGGAGAGTCGGAATGGATTCTTTGAAGCAGCATTCACCGCACACCATCACGATCTGCTCGGATTCGGTGGGAGAAACAGCAGAACGTGTAGCCCGCGCTACTATGAGACAATTTGACGGCCATGAAGTGAATATTCGCCGCTTGAGTCATATTAAGAATGAAGATGAGATTCGCACCATCATGGAAGGAGTTAGTCGTGATGGCGGATTCGTCGTTTATACGCTAGTTCAGCCGGAGCTGCGCGAGATGATGAGAGAAGAGGCGATCCGCTTAGGCGTTCGCGCGGTGGATATTATGGGACCGATGATGCAAGCCTTCATCGATACGTTTAATGATTCGCCAAACCGCAAGGTCGGGATGATGCATCAGTTGGATGAGGAGTATTTTAAGCGGATCGAAGCGGTCGAATTCACGGTTCGCTGCGATGACGGTCATGATACGACATCACTGATGCAAGCAGATATCGTCTTGCTCGGATTGTCGCGCACCTCGAAAACACCGCTTAGCATATTCTTAGGTCATAAGGGTTATAAGACGGCGAACATTCCGCTCGTTCCAGAAGTAAAGCCTCCGCAGCAGCTGCAAGATGTGGCTGGCAACCGTGTGTTCATTCTGACGATGAAGGCGGATCATCTGCTGAAGATTCGCACGGAGCGCTTGAAAGCGATGGGGCTGCCGGCTGAAGTAATGTATGCGACGCTGGAACGTATCGAAGAAGAGCTGGAATATGCTCATGCGCTGGCGGAGCAGCTTGGCTGTCAGGTTATTGACGTGACAGACAAAGCCATTGAAGAGACGGCAGGGATTATATTATCCAAGCTATAAGAGCAGAAGACATATAGAGAAGCCGAGCAGGACTTCGGAGTATATCCGAATCCTGCTCGGCTTCTGTTATGGATAGGGTGTTCATTTTACATAAAAATAATGTTATCCCTGCAGATCGAGCACGCCTTGATAGATCAGGTTGAACAGGTCTTCCAGATGCTCTTCCTCGATGCAAGAGAAGGCAACTCGCAGGTCGGTTTCTCCTAAAGCGATCGTGCCGATTCCATATTGATTCAGCAGATGATTGCGAAGCGTCTCCGCATCGACGGTGTTCAACTTCAAGCACATAAAGTATCCGGAGTTAAATGGATAATACGTCCACACGTTATCATATTTTACGCTGTCCAGCAGCTCTTTCACGCGATTCGCGCGGCCCTTCATAATCGTGAATTTCTCTTGCTTCTGCGCTTCGAATTCAGGAGACTGAAGTGCGTGCATAACGAAGGTTTGAGACGGATGCGGTCCGCTGGAAATGACTGAACGAATAATTCCCATAGTCTTCTGTTCGAGCGCTGCAAGCAGCTCTGCGGAGGATGCCCCGTAAGTGATGAAGCCTACACGGAAGCCCCATACATATTCTTCTTTCGTCGCGCCGTCTACCTTCACTGCCAACACGTTAGGGTGGATGGATGCAAGGGTACCAAATAAGGATTCATGCATGGAATCCTCAAAGAAGAGACCGAAATAGGCGTCATCCGTTACGACAACGATCTTCATTCCAGCTTCCGCAGCTTCCACAATAGCATTGACGATCGCCTTGCCTTCCTCACGTCCCGGCGTATAGCCTGTTGGGTTGTTCGGGAAGTTCAATACGACAATCGCTTTGCCCTTATCCTTGTTAGCGAGCAGCGATTCGCGCAGCCCTTCACTGTTGAAGGTGTTTGCTTCGTTATAGAGCGGATAGTAAACCATCTCAGCTCCACGGCGAATATTGAACGTCAGCTCATAGTTCTCCCAGTTCTTATCCGGCATAATAACAGGGTCGCCTTGATCAGCGAATAGATCAGCTACGATGCTGAGCCCGTGCGTGAGCGCATTGGTCACAATCGGATTGCTGATGAGCTTGCCTTCGAGAGCGGGATTCTCTTTTATCATCTTTTCACGCCATAGCTTGCGCAGCTCAGGCTTGCCTGCCGGCGGTGCATATGGATAAATGTCCTTGGGATTAAAAGCGGAAAGTTGGTCCTGAATGACCTTCAAATGCATTGGCACATTGCCTTCTGTAGCGATACCGATTGTGGCATTATATTTCTTGGCTTTGCTTGATGCCTCAGCGGACTGGCTCAGAATACCTTCCTTCGGGAAGTATATGAGCTGCCCTAAACGGGATAGCATGCCATACACCTGTTCATTCTCTTGACGAATCGTTTCGTTCAACTGCTGCGCGATTGGGTTCATCTCTTCCATCCTTCCAGTCTCATTCTTGAATAACTTGTTCCTTATTATAACATCATGGCGAAATGTAGTCATCGGCATTTGGAAAGAAGTGGTGGGGGATGCAGCTTAATACTGCTGGTAAATAACGATAATGAATTCAGGATTGGGATTTGCGGTGGGGACAGAGCTGTTCCATCCATTCAAGGGTCTCCATATCACTATCTGCCTGGCGATTCCGCAACCCTTCTATGATCTGTTCACGCTTGCTGCTTCCTGCGTTCTGGCCGAACTTGAACTTGGCGGTTATGTCCGAGATGCTTAGCTTGTATACGAGAATGGCGGCATCCTGCTTAGCATAGCCTTCAAGCGACCAATCGAAGGGCTCATATCCGCCTTCTGGCTGCAGCTTTTCCATAAACGCGGTGAAGAAGCGCGTCTTCTCATCAGGGTCGTTCACGATGCTCATCTGCCCGCGGATATGAACCGATCGAAAAAATGTAGTAGCCGGACAAGCATAGACAGGATCCGTAAAATAAGACGGGATCATCGCGTGCATCTCAGAAACACTGAACGAAGCAAGCGGGCATGCAGCTAGCAGCTCTACTTTCTCTCCCTTGCGGCTGCTATGAAAATAAACAGCTTGTTCCTCTGGCAAATAGGCAAATAGGATCGGTGTTAACCGCGGATATCCATCAGTACCGTGAGTTCCTAGTACACCATAGGCTTGTTCCTGTAAAAAGGCTGTAATAAGCTCCTGATCGTGAATCTCAAATTCGGATCGGCGCATACATGTTCCCCCTCTTTATTGAGTTGTTCCCCATCTTACAAATCAATTGGATTGTTTGAAAGATCCAATTCGTTATATTATGAATGTACCAGTTGGAGTTATTGTAGGGATGTATCTATATAGGTTGTGTGGTCCGAAAATAAATAGAGGAGGCTTCACCATGGACGGATGGGGAACGTACTATGCCGGAATCGCACAAGGACTAGGCAAAGGCGAAGCCTTGTACCGCGCTCTACGGCAGCGTATCTCTGAAGGCTTGCTGACGCATGGCGACAGACTGCCTTCGACTCGTGAGACAGCGAAGATATTGGGGCTGTCGCGCGGCACGGTCATCATCGCGTACGAGAGTCTGATCGCGGAGGGCTACGTGGAGTCCGTGCCCGGCGGATATACGAAGGTATCCGCCAAGTTCATTCAGCAAGGCGCCTCAGCGGAGGGCGCGCTGCCGGCGATATCGAAGCGGGGACAGGCGGCGATAGACGCGGCGCGCAAGCTGAAGGAGCGGGAAGCGGTTGTGCACGTCAAGGACGAGGTCGATCCAATCGACCTACGTCCAGTGGAGCACGTGCACTCGTTGTTCCCGCACGAAGCGTGGCGGAGGTGCCTGCGTGCCGCGGTGCGCAGCTGGAGCTGTGCCGGCGCGAGGAGCGGAGCGCCTATGCCGTCGCTGCAGCAGGCGATCGCCGCCCATCTGATGCGCTGGCGCGGCGTGCACGCGTCGCCCGAGCGCATCATCGTCACGAATGGCTCGCAGCATGCTTTAATGCTGCTCGCTTCGTTGTTCGTGGACGAGGGCGACCGCGTGCTGCTGGAGACGCCGGGCTACGTCGGCATCCGCGCCGCGGTGCTGGCTGCGGGCGGCGTTCCGGAGCTGTTCGCGGCGGATGAGGAGGCAGCGCTGCAGGAGGCGCTGCTGCACACCTCCGCACGTTTGGCGATCGTCACGCCGAACCGCCAATTCCCGACGGGGCGCACGATGGGCGCCTCCGCGCGCGCGGCGCTGCTTGCCTGGGCCAAGAATCGCGAAGCCTTCGTCGTCGAGGACGACTTCGACAGCGATTTCGGCTTTGGCGGCAAGCGCTTCGAGCCGCTGCAGGCCGCCGACAGAAGCGGCCGCGTCATCTACATCGGCTCATTCTCGCGCACCATGAGCCCGAATCTGCGCATCGGATATATGCTGCTGCCAGAACGGCTAGTCAGCTTAGTTCAAGCTGTATTAGCCGTTAACGGGCAGCATGCGATGCCTCGAATTGAGCAATCCGCGCTCGCGCTGCTGATGCAGAGCGGGGAATATGAACGGCATCTGCGAAGGGTCAATCGAGAAATTCGCCGAAAAGCGCAAGAATTTTGCAATATCTTGCAGGAATATGCAGGTCATTTGTTTAATTGGTATGCTGATGATATTGGTTTCCATTTGTATGCCCGTTGGCGGCAGGCCCCAGAACAGTATGTGCTATGGTCGCAAGAGGTTGCGCGCTTAGGCGTGTTGTTGAGAGATGGGGATACTTATATAGATGAAGTAAACGTCTCTCAGAGCGCTATATTTGGCATTGCACATGTTGATGAGAATAGGTGGCGGGAAGCTTGCTTGCGAATGCGCAATGCTTGGGATACGATATCAGCTACATACATATAGGGATATGGATATACCCTTCATGATGGATTATTTAAAGGGGGCATCACCGTGTTACATGCAGCGCCGACTTCGTTCGTATGGAAGCCAGCCATAGCGAAGATTACGTGCGAACCGAATTGGAAGTGGCAGAAGCGAGAGAAGCCTCTACCCAATTTTGATTTATTTTACGTGTGGAGTGGAGAAGGGGAAGTCATTCTGAATGATATGCCTTACGAAGTAAGCAAAGGGAGCTGCTTCCTGTTTCGTGCAGGCGACCATACAAGCGCAACTCACAATCCTCAGAAGCCGTTAACTTTAACGTATATTCATTTTGAAGTACAAGAGTCATTGACGGATATTCCAGCGCCATACCGCAAATTGATAGAGACCGTCGACTTCGAGCATATGTTGGCTAGATTTGTACGTTTGTACTTAAAGAAGCCGTATGCTTATGAGACGGAGATTCAGCTGGTGTTGAAGCAATTAATGATCTATTTGCTGCGCGTGGATCGAGAAGTGCCGGATGAACAGAACGCCAGCCATCAGCTTGGCGCATCGATATATGAAATTGCGAATTATATTCGTCAGAATCCCGGCAAGCCGCATCGGATCGAAGACTTAGCAGCTCGCGCACAGCTATCGCCGCGCTACTTCTCTGTTAAGTTCAAAGAGATGATCGGCATGTCTGTGCAAACGTATATTATACGTTCACGCATCGAACGCGCGGAGCATCTGCTGCATCATGAGGGGATGAACGTTACGGAAGTGGCGGATGCGCTCGGCTATCGCGATATTTTCTTTTTCAGCCGCCAGTTTAAGCAGTATACGGGCCGAAGTCCATCTGAGATTCGATAACATGACAAAAGAGGCTGCCTTCGTAGTAGATGTCTACTTGAAGGAGAGCCTCTTTTTCGTAATGAATCGAATAAGATCGTGTTAGACCCAGCCCAATGCGCGTGCAAGCTGAGCGGTTGTAAAGGTAACTGCAATAGCGATGCCAAGTGGAATAAGAGCAGATAACAACGTCCACTTCTTGCTCTTGGTCTCCTTGTAGATATTGAACAGTGTCGTGCCGCAAGGATAGTGGAGCAAGGAAAACAGCATCATATTTAACGCCGTCAGCCACGTCCAGCCATGGTCCAGAAAGATTTGTTTAATGTTGTCGATGCCATCAGCATCAACCATAGCGCCAGAGGATAAGTAGCCCATCAACAGAATAGGCAGTACGATCTCATTAGCTGGAAGACCGAGCAGGAATGCCATGATAATGAAGCCATCCAATCCAAGGAGCTGACCAAACGGATCAAAGAAGGCTGCCATATGGTTAAGGATACTGTCACCGCCCACGAAGGTATTGCCGAGGATCCAAGTAATAATCCCTGCTGGAGCGGCAACAATGACAGCGCGCTTTAATACGTTCCACGACTTATCGCGAGATGATAATAGGATCGTCTTCCATATTTGCGGGCGGCGATATGGAGGAAGCTCCAACGTGTAATGTGTCGGTACGCCGCGCAGTGCAGTTTTGGACAGTACCCATGAAACAGTTAACGTAACCACGATGCCTAACAGCACCATTCCCATGACGACAGCGGCAGTAGCAAATGTCTGAAGTCCGCTCGTTGTACTCACAGTCAGGAAGAGGGATGACAGCAAGATTAACGTAGGCCAGCGTCCATTGCACGGAACAAAGTTATTCGTAATGATCGCCAGCATTCGTTCGCGCGGAGATTCAATGATCCGAGTGGACATGATCGCGGCGGCATTGCAGCCGAAGCCCATCGACATCGTGAGCGCTTGCTTGCCATGTCCGCCAGCTCGTTTAAACATACGGTCCATATTGAAGGCAACGCGCGGCAAGTAACCGAAGTTCTCCAATAGCGCAAATGTAGGGAAGAAGATAGCCATAGGCGGCAGCATAACGCTGATGACCCAAGCTGAACCGCGGTATAGACCTAGAACCAAGATGCCATACAGCCATTCCGGAGCATGAACTGCCTGAAAGAATGCTGTAATATAGCCTTCAATGAAGGCGAACATATCAGCAAGCATAGCAGAAGGGACGTTTGCTCCAGCGATCGTGATCCAGAAGACAACGGCCAGCATCGCCAGCATAATCGGAAAGCCCCATATCTTCGATGTTAATATGCGATCAAGTTTATAAGTGCTAGAAAGCTTAGTCTTATCCTTATACTGCACAGCCTCACTGCATATTTCGCTAGTAGTCTTATAAATATTGCTTACGATGCTGTCTCGAACGCTGTCTCCGGTTGACATGCCGCGAGCTCGATCCAACAGCGCGTCAAGTGAACTGGAATTAGCGGCATCAGTGGCAAGCCGTTTGTCCATAAGCCAGCACCTCCTTCGTCTGTGGATGATCTTCGCGATTCAGCCATTGCTTTAGAGAAGCTAGCAGACTTTCATCGCCATCCAACAATCGCAGTGCCACCCAACGAGCGGGCAGCCGATCACCGAGCATCTGCTTGATTAACGGTTCAAGCTCGCGCAATTTGTGTTCAATATCCTCGTTATAAGAGATATGAATCGGATTAGGTATGATCTCACCTGACGCAACCCTCAGCACCTGCTTCATTAATTCTTGAATGCCCGATTTGTTGCGCGCTGAGATAGCTATTGTCGGTACCCCAAGCTTCTGCTCGATCGTTTTTAAATTAATATGGATACCAAGACGCTTCGCTTCATCCATCAGGTTAATGCATACGACGACGCGATTGGTCATCTCTAGCACCTGCAGAGCCAGATTGAGGTTGCGTTCAAGGGATGTAGCGTCAAGCACGACAATGGTAACGTCCGGTTGTTCAAATATGATATAATCCCGCGCAGTCTCTTCATCAGCGGAATTCGAGTACAAGGAATACGTACCGGGCAGGTCGACAAGTTTATATTCCACATTTTCAAATGTATAGATGCCTTCCGCGCGAATGACGGTCTTTCCCGCCCAGTTTCCGGTATGCTGACGCAGTCCAGTCAGCGTGTTAAATAAGGTGCTCTTGCCTGTGTTCGGATTACCTGCCAAAGCAATTGTATAGGATGCCATCAGATTACCCTCCTAACCGTTCTCCCCATATTAATGAACTTTCTTCACTGCGCAGAGCAATGGTCGTATTGTTGACTCGAAATGCAATCGGGTCTCCCAAAGGGCTTTTCTGCAGTACTTCAAGGGTATTGCCAGGTACAAACCCGAGATCTAATAATCGTCTGCGCATGACGCCCTGAACCTCGATTCGAGTGATACGCAAGATGCTGCCTGTTCCTGCTTCATATAAAGTCGTAATAGTTGAAGTCATAAAAGTGACCTCCTAATTTTCGTATAGGACATAAAGTTTGCCGAGTGCAACTTTCAAGGTACAAATACCTTACTGAGATAAAAGATTGATACAGTATAGTCATGTAAATGAAAATGGTTCTTATTTGCTGCGGTGATTTTAGTATACACCAACGTTTTTTCACATACAACAAAATCTTTCTCTTGTGCAACACTTTAGGTCTAGTCCAACTATGTGAAAAAAATCTCAACTCTATGATTTTTTTCACTTCTCATGAGAACGATTATCGGTTATAATAACTGATAATGATTATCAATTCGGAAACACCGTTTGAAAGGAGCAATCATAATGAGTGTAGTATTCTCTCTCGTGACGACAGGGTTGTTTGTAATTACAGGAATCTGTTCTGTGATCGTCATTAATCATCACCGCCGCGTTCAATCCTGGCATGCTCAACGAAACGCTTCTGATCTATCCTAACGAACTTCTTAACGATATTCTCAAGCTGATTCAATATTTAGAAACCAAATATATGTGAATGAAAGAAGGGGCTGTCCCAAAAGTAGATTTTTTCTACCTGGGAAAGCCCCTTATTTTTCGGCTCACTAATGCGGTTGTAGCGCCTGAGATGCAGGTTTTTGACGTCTCAACATAAATTCGATAGCTATCTACAAGAGCCGGGAGCGGACACACGAGCCGCTATTTGCAGCAAACACCACTAATTCGCCATACTAGCGGACCGTAGAGCCGTTATTTGACCTGAATAAGCCGTCTAGTGCTAGTTTTGAAGCAAATAGCGTCATCTGTGTCCGCAAGCCTTCAAAAAATACCCCGAAATCATGAAATAGCGGCCCCTGTGTCCGTTCAAGCGCGGGTCATACTCATTGGTGTAGAAACAAAGAAGGGTTGTCCCAAAAGTCATGAGAAAAATGACTTTTAGGACAGCCCCTTTTGTTTCTGACAATTAATTTCCAATCGATACAAGACGAAGTAAAAATCCTCGGCTTCATGTAAATATCCTCTGTTTTCGTCGATATAGCCACCCCGTATGATGTAGTTACCTGATTGGATTCAAATGATGAATTCCTGTGGCAGGGAACTTGAAGGAGGATACAGATATGGAGCATGGCAGAGAAACAAATTTGAAAAGGGGCCATTCATTATCTCAGATCTGGATGAGGTTAGCATCTTCATCTAAGTTTGTAGGTTATTTGTTTGTAGCGCCCATCCTCATATTTATGGGGATTTGGTTTTACTATCCATTATTGCAATCCTTTATATACAGCTTCCAGGATATCAGCTTCCTGAATCCGGACGCTGCTAAATTTATTGGGCTGCAGAACTATACCGAGATGCTGAAGGATCCCGACTTCTGGGGAGCATTAAAGAACTCTGTTATTCTGACAGCGGTTGCTGTACCGCTGCAGACTATCATCGCATTGCTCATCGCGGTGGGTCTGAACAAAATTACTCGCATGAAGACAGTGTTCCGCACCTTGTACTATCTGCCTTACATTACCTCTACCGTTGCCGTAACAACTGTATTCATGTATTTGTTCATGCAGCAGGATGGTATTGCTACGAAGTTCTTCACCTTATTCGGGATGGATGACGTATCCTGGTACGCCAGTACTAAGTATGCCTTGCCATTCTTAATTATACTGACGGTTTGGACATATGTCGGTTTCTATGTGGTGGTCTATCTGGGGGGATTGCAGAATATTCCTAACGACATCTATGAAGCCGGCATGGTAGATGGTACGAATGCGTGGCAGCGCCTGCGTTACATCACGATTCCAATGCTAAAACCAACTACCTTCCTCGTGTTGACATCCGGGTTAATCTTTGCGATGCAGATCTTCGACCAGCCGTATGCACTTGCTCGGAATGGTTCGCTTGGAAGTCCTGCAGGGGCAACGAGCACCATCGTTATTTACTTCTACAGCCAGGCGTTTAGCTTTAATCGTGCCGGATACGGAAGCGCCGCTGCATTTATCATTTTTGCGCTGATCATTCTGTTTACCGTTATTCAAAAACGCTTTGTTAAGGAGGACATCTGATCCCATGAATAATCGAGCAAAGACATTCATTCGATATGTCCTGTTATCACTTTGTTCCATCGTATTTATCATCCCGTTCGGGTATGCCATCTACACCTCTTTATTAAGCAAGAGCGATATTGGCCATTGGGTCGGAATTTCGAAATTGACGTTCGAGAATTACAAGGACGTATTCATAAACTCGGATATGATGATATGGTACATGAATTCTATCATCGTTACGCTAGGGATTCTGATCGGGAATCTAGTCATCAATACGACGGCCGCCTATTCGCTGTCTAGATTGAATTATCCGGGACGCAAACTAATCTTCTTCATTATTATTGGGATGATGATGGTCCCTTACCAGGTAACCATTATTCCGATTTACTCGATGATTGTTAAATTAGGATGGCTGAACAGCTATCAAGGTCTAATTATTCCATTCATGTTCCAAGGCTTCCTGGTCTTCCTCATGCGGCAATTTATGATGAGTATTCCGAAGGAATTGGAGGAGGCTGCAGAAGTGGACGGATTGACCAAGATCGGGACCTTCTTCCGCATTATCCTTCCGCTATCTAGAGGAGCGATCGCAACTCAAATTATTTTCAGCTTCACAGGGACTTGGAACTCGTTCGTATGGCCTGTTACGTTAGTCAACGACAGCCGGTGGTATGTGTTAACGGTCGGCTTAAATACATTGAAGAACCGCTATTTCGAATGGCCTAACCTGACGATGACAGGGGTTGTGCTGCTCACGCTGCCGATCATTATCGTATTCCTGATCTTCCAGCGTCATCTGGTTCAAGGGGTTGCAACGACAGGCTTGAAAGGCTAATGACGAAAAGGGAGAAGGAGGCTGTTCACATGTTGAGATATGATATGGGCGAAGCGGAGTTGAAGAATTGGGTCATTGAGGAGACGGAATTTGATGTAAGGCATTTGGCCAAGTATGAGACGATTATGTGTCTGGGCAACGGCTATATGGGCATTCGAGCCTGTACGGAGGAATCGTATCCGAAGGAAACGCGCAATTGCTTTATTGCAGGCACATTCAATAAATTTAATGATACGGAAGTGACCGAACTCCCGAATATCGCAGATGTTACGGAGCTGGGTATTTATATTGACGGGGAACAATTTCATTTGGAGAAAGGGAGTATCGAGCAGTATTCGCGGGTATTAAATCTCCGCATTGGAGAATTAACTCGTCGTGTGCGCTGGCATAATGGCAAGGGAAACATCGTTGAGATGGTATTCCGTAGATTCGTATCTTTGCATAACAAGCATCTGCTCGGTATGAAGGTAGAATTGACACCGCATATGGCGTCAGAGATTACGATAAAGTCCGGGATCAACGGACAAGTGACGAATTCCGGCGCGCAGCATTTCATTGAGGGAGATAAACGCATCCACGATAAGAAAGTTATTCAGTATACAGCCACAACAACGGAATCGCATATTCATGTGGTGACTCATTGCCAGCATCGGTTCCTCGTTGACGGTACGGAAGTGAATACAGAGCCGCGTCTTTCCATTGAGCGGAGGAAGGCTACTGTAGAGCATAGCTTCTCGCTAGAATCGGGACAGACCTTGGTTATCGAGAAGATCGCGAATATGCACACCTCCCTGGATCTGGAGCATGTAGATCAGGATGTAGCCGCAGTATGTGCGGAGTCGCTTCGGGAATTGTGTCAAGAGACGTTGAAAGGCTACGAGCAGCTGCTGGAGGAGAGCAGCAAGGCGTGGTTGAAGAAATGGGAAGCGTCGGATATCCAGATCCAGAGCAAGAACGATTTCGATCAACTGGCGCTTCGATTTGCGCAGTATCATCTCGTCCTGATGGCTCCGGCTCATGACAACCGGTTTGGCATTGGAGCGAAAGGCTTGACAGGCGAAGGGTATAAAGGACACTCCTTCTGGGATACCGAGATATTCATTCAGCCCTACTTCTTGTTTACAGAGCCTGCTACAGCCCGCAAGCTGGTCGAATATCGATACCATACGTTGGACGGAGCCCGTCGCAAGGCGGCAGCGAACGGATACCAAGGCGCCATGTATCCATGGGAGTCAGCCCTTACGGGTGATGAGGTCACCCCTGAATGGGGTCCTGTGGATGTGGTCACGGGGACGCCAACCAAGATCTGGACAGGGCTCATCGAGCAGCATATTACGAGCGACGTGTCATACGGCGTCTGGCAGTATTATCTGACTACGGGTGATCAAGAATTCATGGACACCATGGGCTACGAGATCATCATGGAGACAGCTACCTTCTGGGCCAGCCGCTTGACTTGGGACGAATCCAATCAACGTTATGAGATTCGAGGAGTCATTGGACCCGATGAGTATAAGGAGCATGTAGACAATAACGCCTTTACGAACTATATGGCTCATTGGAATATGCGGACAGCGATTGCTTGTTATGAACATTTGCAGCAGGAATCATCGGTTGTGTGGGAACGCTTAAATGAACGTCTGCATCTTCAAGCAGCGTATAAAGAATGGATTCAGAAGGCAGAGCTTATTTATCTTCCGCAACCACGGGAAGCGGATCTAGTCATCCCGCAGGATGATACGTACCTGACGAAGCAAATCATTGATTTAACGAAATACCGCAATCAAAAGGAAGTGGGCTTGATCCTAGAAGACTATAACATGGAACAAGTGAACCAAATCCAAGTATCGAAGCAGGCTGATATAATGGTGCTCTTCTATTTGCTCGAGCATTGCTTCAGTAGTGAAGTGAAGCAGGCGAACTGGAACTACTACGAGCCGAAGATGCTCCATGATTCTTCGCTTAGTATGTCGACTCACAGCATTCTCGCTTCGGATTTAGAAGAGATGGATCTTGCCTATCAACTGTTCGAGCAGGCAGCAAGAATTGATCTTGGACAGAATATGAAGTCTTCGGATCAGGGAATCCACACAGCTTCCATTGGCGGCATCTGGAAATGTGTCGTATTCGGATTTGGCGGCGTGCGTGCTGTTAACGGTCAGCTCCGAATCCAACCGCAGCTACCGATATCATGGGATTCGTTATCCTTCCCGATCTATTGGCAGGGGGATCTCTTGAAGGTTCATATGACGCACGACACCATTGACATTGTAAAGGTTACGAATGTGCGGCCGTCACTCAGTTTAACAGTTCAAGGACAGCAGTACACTCTTTCAAATACGGATGGGCTGACAATTCCGCTGGCTGGAAAGGAGAATTCTGTTGGACAAATCAATTAAGGCGTTTATTTTTGACCTCGACGGCGTTATTGTGGATTCTGCAGAATATCATTATCAAGCTTGGGGACAGCTTGCAGCGGAACTCGGCATTCCATTTGACCGTTCGTACAATGAGCGTCTGAAGGGTGTAAGCCGTATGGAATCCCTGGAGCTGATTCTTGCGAACTCGAAGGATGATCGGACATATACGCCATCCGAGAAAATGATGCTGGCAGATCGCAAGAACGAGAACTACAAGCAGCTCATCCAACAAATCACGCCAGCGGATCTGCTTCCTGGAATCGCACAGCTACTGCAAGATTTACGGAACGCTGACATCCGGATTGGACTAGCTTCGGCAAGTCACAACGCTCCGATGATTGTGGATCTGCTGCAGGTGGCAAGCTATTTTGATGTCATCGTGGACCCGGGTACATTAAAGAAAGGCAAGCCCGATCCCGATATCTTTCTGACCGCAGCCGCGCTGCTTGGAGTTGCGCCGGACAGCTGTATCGGAGTGGAGGATGCCGAGGCTGGAATCGAAGCGATCCGACGCGCAGGGATGTTCGCCGTTGGCGTGGGAGATCCAGTCTCCATGCAAGCAGCTGATATGGTGATATCACATGGGGATGACATGAACTATGCCAATATTATCGAACACTGTCGAAAGCTAACAAAAAAAGTCTATTTATAGATAAGAGGCATGATATGATTGGGTCAGGAATTAGTTTCCTGATTCAATCTTTTTTATGAGTGTAGTTAGCAGATGGCGAGGTATCTATGAGAATGGTTAAATTCAAGGATCGGAGCATTAATCAGAAGCTATATATTACGTACCTGCTGCTTATTGTTATTCCGCTTGTATTGATTGGTTCGATCTCCTATTCTTATTCGAGTACTTTTCTAGAAGAGAGAATTGTGAAGTCCTTCAAGGAACTCAATCAGCAGATGATGACAAGTACAGATACATTTTTGAAAAGTATGCTTCGAGTCTCGGAAAGTCCGTTCTATGACGAGGAATTGCTGCACATTTTGTCCAAAAATTATGAGGATTTCGAATATCCGATGTATGAAAAGTCTCGTGACTACAGATACATCAATGATGAATTTTTCCGAAAGACTTTTCTATTTAATAGTGATATTGATTCCTTGATCATTTATGCGAATAACAATGAAGCGGCTTATCGCAAAGGGTATCAAGTTATTTATAACTATGACTACACGCCATTTGAGGAGCCTTGGTTCCAGCAGATCGAGAGCAAGCGGGGTCAACCCGTCGTTGTTGGACTGCATCCCGAGAAGCAAGTCAGCAGCAACAGTTCTGTTATGTCTGTCGGTCAGGTAATTGTCGATCCAAGCACAGGTCAGAAGCTGGGTACCTTCATTGTAAATTTCCGAGATACAGCCCTGCAGAAATTGTATAAAGGATTAAATTTCGGTCCTGAAGCAGAGCAGATTATAGTCGATGAGAATCATACGATTCTATTCAGCACCGATAGCCAAGATATAGGTCGGAAATTTCAAGATAAGGTAGGTTTGGATCAAAAAGAATACTACATTGTCCACAACACTTCTGCTATCAGCGGATGGACATTCTATTCCATCATACATAAACAAGAGATGTTTCATGAGGTGTACCTCGTACGGAATGCTATCGTGATCATCATGGCGATTATCGTGTTTGCAGCTTTTGGTATGGCATTTTTCGTATCTCGGGGCATTACGAATCCTATTATGCAGCTTAGCCGAATGATGCGCAGAGTGGAGAAAGGCGATTTTAACGTTACGATCGATGTGAAAAGCCAGGATGAAATCGGCGGCTTGGGCAATTCCTTCAACACGATGACAAGGGAAATTCAACAGCTGATTGAAAAAATCAAGGATGAGGAACAGCAGAAGAGAAGCGCGGAAATGAATGCCCTGCAGGCGCAGATTAATCCTCATTTTCTCTATAATACATTATCCGTTGTGAGGTGGATGTCTCAGGCGCAGATGGCGGATAACATTACAGAGACGTTGGATTCCTTAATTCATTTATTATCCTTCTCCGCTCGTAATACGAAGGAATTCGTGTCGATTGAAGAAGAAATGACATTCATCCAAAATTATATCGCGCTGCTTGAGCTCCGGTATTATAACACTTTTGATGTAACGTATGATGTAGACGAAGAGGTGCTGCCGTATCAGACACTAAAATTTATTGTGCAGCCGTTTGTTGAGAATGCCATATTCCATGGTTTTACGGATGAGAGTCAAACGTATCAGCTGCGTGTGATCGTCAAGCGCTATGATCAGGGAGTTCGATTCACGATCCAGGATAACGGCATTGGCATGGACCAAGCCTACATCGACCGTCTTATGCATGCAGTCAAAGGCCAGCAGGGGATGAATTCGATCGGTGTACGAAATGTCGCTGAGCGTATCAGGCTTCACTTCGGCTCTCAATATGGTGTACAAATTCATGCTTCATCAGGGGAAGGTACCATCATTCACATTGATATTCCAGTGTTGATCAACACGGAAGATACTTCTCCTAAGGAGGTTAATTGTTAATGAGAATCCTTATTGTTGATGACGAATCTTTCATGAGAATGAGCTTGAAGACATCGCTGGATTGGGAATCCTATGGGTTCCAAGTCATCGGGGAAGCGAATCACGGCCAGGATGCCCTGGCCAAAATAGCGGAGTTAAAACCGGATATCATGTTATTAGATATAAAAATGCCGATTATGGATGGTCTTCAGGTATTGAGAGCATTGCAGGAATGGGATCATCCGCCGAAAGTCATTATGCTTAGCAGTTTCAAGGAATTTGAATATGTGCGGGAAGCGATGCGCTTAGGCGCCGTCGATTATATTCATAAGCCCAGCTTAAATGAGACTGGGATATTCGAGACCCTCCAGCGTGCGCGCGAGATGATTATGCGGGAACGAAAGCATACCGATGAGATGGAGCATTTGCGGCAGAATGTAGAATACGTGAAGCCTAATTTGAAAGCGCTGTTTTTCAAAGGGTGGGCTGAAGGTTCCATCCGGCATCAATGGGAAATTGAAGCTAAACTTAATGAATACGATATTCACCTAAAGCCGCCCAATCTGGTCTGCTTTGTCATGCACATTGATCAGTTCTCCAAGGTGAAGCAGCGGTACAAACAAAATATGGAGTATTTATTGTATTTTTCAATTCAAAATATTTTAACGGAAGTGCTTCGCAGATACGATGAGGTGGAATTTTTCCAGCATCATGTGAACAGGTTTGCCATCTTAAAGTCTTATTCGAGCCTGCGGAGCGAGCAAGAGATTTATAGTGAACAATGGAATCTGATTAAGGCTGTGCAGCATGCGCTGCGAAAGTTTTTGAATATTAGCGTTAGCTTCGGGGTGAGTGCTCTACATGCAAGTCTGTGGGACATGCCGATCGCGGTCAAAGAGGCGGAGAAGGTTCTGGAGCGCCATTTCTATAATGCTGAGGCGGGCGTTAGCTTTTTTCAGAAGCAAGCAGATGAAATGAAATCTGAAGATGATGTGATGAAGAAGCATATCTCAGAAAGAATCCAGCGGGTCAGACAAGAGGCTGAAAATGAACAATGGGATCGGCTGCACACCTCGATGGAGAGGCTGTTTGAAGACCTACGTCAGAGCCGGCAAATGTCAAGACAGGAGGTGCTGCGAATCGCAACCTATCTTCACTTTGCGTTCAGCAAATTCTATGAGGGAGAAGACGGCCTTCCGCTGCCTGGATTCCCTACGTTAGATGAATTTGTAGAAGCAGAAACCCAACAGCAATTTTACGAGCTCTTGGCTCAGGAGGTTCAGCTCATCCAACAGAAGAAGAATATGAGTGCCGCCTCCCAGAAAATGAACCCTAAAATCAGACTCGTCCTGGACTATATCCATGGCCATTATGATCGGGATCTGACGTTGGAGGAATTGTCGCATTACGTAGGATTGAACAATTCTTATTTGAGCCGCTTATTTAAAGAACAGACGGGGATGATGCTAGTTCAGTACATTAATCAATACCGAGTCAATAAATCATTGGATATGTTGATGAACAGCACACTCAAAACCTATGAGATTGCAGAGAAAGTTGGCTTTAAGAGCACGGACAACTTCTACATCGCATTCAAAAAGTTGGTTGGGTATCCCCCGAATGAAGTTCGCAAAAACCCGGCTCTGATGAGTCGATATGAAATGATGTAAAAATCTTCGGTCTCATGTAAAGATCTTCTGTTTTGCGTACATTGTTATCTCATTATGATAAAAGTACGTCGAACATATTGACGAATAGGATCAAAAAAGGGGACAGAACAGATGAAGAAAGCGATGACGCTTCTCCTGTGCTGCATTATGCTCGTAGGTATGTTAGCAGCTTGCGGCTCTAAAACGACAGACAATGCAACAAATGGAGGAACGAAAGAAACACCTTCAACGGAACAAGCTGAGAAACCTGCTGATCCCGTTGAAGTAACAATGGCTTATTGGGCCAATGCCGCTGAACAGAAAAACTTCGAGTTTATGGTGAAAGGCATCGAAGAGAAATATCCGGAGGTTAAGGTAAAGCTTCAACAGTACCCGACAAGCGATGAGTTCTGGAAAGCGGTTCCAGCAGCGATTGCAGCCGGTGTAGGTCCTGACATTATCGCGATGTCCGATGAAGGAAACTATGAGTATATTGCGAATGGTGTCCTTGAGCCGTTGGATGATTTGATTGGTAAAGTCGGTTTTGATAAGAACCGGATTACGTCTTCTTTATACCAAGGCTGGACCGATAACGGTAAATTGTACGGTATTCCATATGACTCTTCTACGTCCATGCTTGCGATTAACAAAGATATGTTCGATAAATCCGGCATCACCAAATATCCGGAGACGATGGATGAAGTGCTGGCTCTAGCAAAAGCGATGACCAAAGATGGTGTGAAGGGGATTGTAGGAAGCATTGATCCGTTCCACATTACACAATATGTTCATGCGTTCGGTGGCGGCTGGAACTTCGGAAAGACGATTAACTCTGAAGAGAACATCAAAGGGGTTCAGTTCTTCGTAGATATGTTCTTGAAAGAGCAAGTAGCTATTGCACCGATCGAGATCGGCGCGCCTTGGGACGGCGAAGTATTCTCGAAAGAGAAAGGAGCCATGTCCACTGCGGGTCCTTGGTATGTAGGCTACTTGAAAGAAGCGAATCCAAACCTGAAATTGGTAGCATTACCGATGCCTAAAGGTACGGTAAACGCACAAAGCGCATACTCTCACGGTCTATCGATTCTAGCAGGAAGTAAGAATAAAGAAGCAGCAATGAAAGTGATCAATTACGCATTGCGTGACGAGGCACAATTAGACGCGATTGAAACAGTAGGGTACTCGCCGTCTGTATCCTCTTTGCTGCCGAAATATTTGGAGAAATATCCTGATTTGAAGCCTGTTTTTGATAACATGGAAAAAGCGGGCAAACCGTTTGCTTATCCAAAAGAGACCAAAGCATTCCACGCAGACCTGTTAAAAGGTGTAGAAGAGATCATCTTCAAAGGCGGCAAGAAGCCTGTTAAAGAATTGCTCGATGAACTGCAAGCGAAGTACGGACAGAACTAAATAATCGACATCACTAGTCCATGCAGAGGAGTAGAAGAACCACTTGTGATTTCCATAAGGCGATCTATAGGTGGTTCTTCTTCTCTGTAGATGCCAAGAGGCTATATCATTGTGAGGGGGTTATAGGAAAGATGGGAACGTCATTTAAGAACGTGGTAACAAAGATTTTGCTCGTATGTTTGCTGACTGCTACCCTTGGTCCGATGCCTTCCGTTCAGGCAGCAACCGACCTTGATGTAAGTGGAGGTCAGGTTACTGGCGAATATCCAATGCATTTGACCAAAGTGGGGAATCTCGATTGGTTGCATCTTAAGGGTAATGCTGCGGGTCAAATTCAGGAAATCCGGAAATCCGGTCCCAGCTCGGTTACCTTCAGCGTCTACGGCGAAACATCGACCGAGGGTAAGGAAAATAAGGGCAGCGACACGGACTTCATGTCGTATACCTGGACCAATGGCGTTGTTGCAAACCCGATTCAGGATGTTACAAATGGATTGAATGACAGCGGTTTCGGCCTATTTTATCCGAAGGCAAGCCGGAACGCTGGACCGTATGACAATGTCGGCTGGAACATTCAAGTCGCACCGCAGCCTAGTGATTCTACGCTCGTGCTAGGGATCGGCATGTGGCAAGCGGATGTAGATCTTAAGGTGTATATGAATGACGACAGCGCTCCGACAGTAACCGAAAGTGTTTATGCCGATGGCGTTTCGAAAGTCTACCTGTACCAGGTGAAAGTGCCTGCTAATGTGAACCTGAAAGTGGAAGGTCGGCTAAGCAAGGTTCGTTCGAAGAACGGCAACATGTCATTGTCCGGGGTCGCATTGAGCAGCGCGGCTATCGCCAATAAAGTGCCGCTGCAAAATGAATACAATCAAGTCTTTAACATGACGCAAGGAATTTATACAGATGAGACGTGGCAGAGCCTTGTTACATCCCGTGAAGCGGCCAAGAGCGTGCTGGAGCAAGTTGACGCTACCCAGCAACAAGTGGATGACGCGCTTCAAGCGTTAATCGTTGCACAAAATACGCTGGTGAAAAAGAATTCTAACATTGTCATCGATTTTACAGGCAATGAGCTTAAAGGGTACACGTTTGGCTCTTCAAGTTCAACCGGCAACCAGAAGGAAAGATATCAAACGTTTACGGCACCAGATAATATCACAATGAAGTATGTGCAAGTGAATGCCAAAAGATATAAAGAACCTGTAAGCGACATGATTGTTCAGCTCTATACTGTAGAAACCGACGTGCCAGTGATGCTTCTGAACCAAGCTAAAGTGAGCAGTGACAGCATCGTGGATGGCGGACTTACTACGGCTGAAATGAGCTATAACTTGGAAAAAGGAAAACGTTACGCGATCGTACTGACTCAGGAAAATCTTCAATCCGGTGGATACTATTATTGGACGACGATGCCTTCTACCGTAGAAACCAAGAAAGAATTCTTTGGAAAATCGGATAAGGGCAAGTTTCTTCCTGAATTCAATATTGGCACGGGAATGCTTAGAATCGTGAAGGAGAGCAATGTTGATTCTACCTCCTTGCAAAACAAGATCGATACAATGAAACAATACAATCGTCAGCTTTATACACTGCAAAGCTGGTCTGTACTTGAATCGGCTTTGAATACAGCCAACGAAATCATGGCCGATGTCGATGTGACAGCGGAAATGCTTCAATCGGCTGCAGACCGAATCGACGCGGCATTTAATGCTCTCGTCCTTGCTAAAAACTTGGATATCGTGGCAGTACAGATCGATGCGATCAGTCAAGCTGTTTTGAAAGGCTACACGTCAGAATCCGCGCAGGCTTTAGAGCAAGCGATTACTGAAGCGACAGCCGTTAAGAACGGAACCGTGCAAGACCGGGTCAAGGCGTATTCGAAAGTGTTTAACGCCCTGGACGCATTACAGCTTGAATTGAAATATCAATACGAAGTCAATCCGAAAATGACGGCGGGCTTTGGCTTCGAGGGTGACAAGAACTCATCACTGTCATTCCTTGACGGCTCCTACCAGATCGGCGGCACCCGTCCGATGCAGCATGGACCGATTGCGCCGAAGCAAATGGTTACGTTTGGCGCAACAAGCGATGCGAACATCAAATGGTACAATGCGGAAGGGTACTTACCGGTGTTTGTCCATGAGTTTACCAATAACGATATGGACTACAAGATCGAGACCTTCGGCAACAAAAAGTCGGTAGAAGGCAACGATTACGTCATTAACTATTCGCGAGTTACGGTTACAAACAAATCGAGTGAGACACGTCTTTTGCCAGTAGTATCTTCGAATCTAGTTCTGATCAACCAGTCCGCTGACGAAGTATTTACGATTAAATCTGGTAAGACCGTAGTTAAAGAATACGCAATCGAAGGCGATAAGTATGAGTACTTTGATGCGGACAAAACGAAATTCACATCCCTAACGAGAGATCAAATCTCTAAATTAGGTACGTTTGACAGCAACTATGAAGAAATGAAAACGTACTGGAACAACCGCTTGGCGACGGTCGTAGATCTGGACCTGCCGAATAAAGAGCTGGTCAATGCGTTTAAAGCCGGCTATATCTATGAGATGATCATTAAGGATGCTGAGTATCTGCACGTAGGCGAGAACGGTTACGCACGACTGTATTCCCACGATACATTGGGAATTGTTGTTCAATTGATTCAAAACGGTGATTTTAAGCATGCGAAAGATTATTTGAAATCGATTCCTCTTACCGGCGGAATTAATATTGAGACCGGACAAGTGGATCCGAATCTGTTCTGGGATGCCAACTGGAAGTTGCCTTGGGCTTATGCTGTATACCTCAGCAAAACGGGCGACACTTCTATTTTTGATGAGATGATGACGGCGGATGACGGCTCTGTAGGAACGATTTTTGATAAGAGAGTCAAATTCGGCGCGAAAAGCATTCAGAGCGATCGTGTCGGAGACGGCGGTATAATGAAACAGACGAAAGCGATCGATACGACGGGATACTGGACGATCGACAACTACTCTGCCTTGACCGGCTTGGCATCCTACGAGTATATTGCCCGCGAGCTTTACAAATCGAAGGGCGAGCAGAAATATCTGGATGAAGCAGTATGGGCTAAAGATCAATATGATAAGCTGCTCACCGATTTTACGGCTAAATTGCAACAGACGATTACCAACAAAGGTCTGAATTACATTCCGGCATCTGTTGTACAAAGCAATGATGAGAACCGGATGAAGGATCCCCAAGATGCGAACTGGGCTTCCATGTTCCTGTTCGGAAGATGGCTGTGGGATGGGTACCTGTATGGTGCAAACCAACCGGAAGATAATATTAACCTGACGATGTTAGATGACACATATGCTTACGGTATTGAAAGACGCACCACTGCAGGGGTAACCGATTCTCCTTACAACTTCGGCGGATACCCTCATGGCTTTTATTCCAGTTCTTACAATGCCGGTTACGGCAGCGCGGCGCTTCGTGGCGAAGCGTACAGAGACATGGGAATCAAAGCTTACGAGTTCATGATTAAAAACTCCATGAGCGGACCGTTCAGCTGGTGGGAAGGCGTGTATGATCCTGCTGCTGCCAGCCCTTGGTCGACATTGAATGACAACTACGGCGTTCGCAGTACGCCAGGCGGCGGCGGTTCGGCACAGCATATGTGGGGGCAGGCCGTAAACTCCAAGGTGCTTGTGGACTCTCTGATCGCTGAACGAATTTATGATCAGAATACGAAGTACGACATTATCGTTGGCCGCGGGATTCCTAAGGAATGGGTTAAGGACGCAGACAAGAACAACAATGTGGTAGCCAAAGTTCAGAACTATCCTGCACTCCAAGGCGGAAGAGTAGGGTACAGCGTGGTCAGACAGGCAAACAACCTTGTGTTCACCTTCAATACAAGTCTGGAACAGGCCAAGGCGGATACAAGCAATGCGGTGTTCAGCATCCAACTGCCTAGCATGGTGAACAACATTAAGAAGACTTCCGCAGGTGTTGTGGACAACGCCAAAGGTATCGTTAGCGTACCGCTTGGCACCAAATCGGTCACGATCACGTTGAGCGATCTGCCTGAAGGCAGTGACAGCGGCAATAACGGCAACAATGGAAACAACGGAAACAACGGAAATAACGGGAATAATAACAATAATAACAACGGTAACAACAATGGTAATAGCGGCAACAACGGTAATTCGGGCAACCATCCGAAATTTAGTGACATCACCAATCATTGGGCGTTTACGTCCATCATGAGCGCGGTAGAGCACGAGATTGTCAAAGGTTATGAAGATGGAACGTTCCGTCCCAATAACGAAGTGAAACGCAGCGAGCTGATCGTGATGATTGGCCGCGCTTTGAAGCTGCCGCAAGAGGATATAGATCTTTCGTTCAAGGATGCATCCAGCATCCCGGCATGGGCGAAATCCTACGTCGCAAGTGCGGTGAAGTCCGGTATCGTGAAAGGGTACGAGGATAACACCTTCCGTCCTGATGGTAAAATGACCCGGATTGAATTCGTGGCGATGGTTGCACGCGCACTTGATTTGAAGGGCAGCACAAATACGCTGCCGTTTGCTGATGCTGATCAGATTCCGGCATGGGGCAAAGACTACGCTATAGCAGCGTATGAAGCAGGTCTGATCCAGGGCAAAGGCAATAACAAGTTTGCTCCGAACGACCCCTTAACGAGAGCCGAAGCGGTTACCGTGCTTATGAAGCTGGTTAAATAAGAACAGGTGACTATTCTGACGCAGTAACGTTAGTTGAAGTGAACCCCTTAGAATGGATATTGGAATAAACCCCTGGTTTATCCGATGAAATTCTAGGGGGTACATTTTTTTATGACGGATGGTCAAGCCAAGTGCAGCAGTGTGTAAGACTCATTGAACTTTTTTGACCAGAGCATTATTTGATGCTGATTTGATGCTTATTTGGGCTGCGCCCAAACCAGAGATTTACAAAGGGTTACCTCGAAGTGCATAGGTCATGTATAATGATAAGAGGATGGCGCCTGCCATCTTCTTACTTCATGTGTCTCATATTATTGACCTCATATGTTCAGTCACAATTCGTCATACCTAACGCGTTACCATTAAACGGAGGTGCACGAATATGAACATTTCACTCGTTACGAGACCGGAAATGACAGCTGCTGTTATACAAACAGAGCAAAACGGCTTCGATGTCCGTCGAGGCTGGAGGTATATTCAGACGCTGTTGCAGGATCATCCTAATCGAACAAGCATGGATTACGGCTTCGTATTTGTCCCGGAGTGGCAGTGGGTTACTGGAGTAAATATGCTCTGGGTAGGTGTCGAAGTAAATAGTACAGATGCACTTCCTGCAGGGGTAGAAACGATCACTATTCCAGCGCGAGACTATGCCAAGATAACGGTGAAGGGTGATCGCATTCATTCGGAGCGTGCATATGTGGCTTTAAACTCCTGGTTCGGCAGGCAAGGCTATACGAGAGACACTTCGGAGGGCTCTATAGGCTTTGAGGCGAATCGTCTGCATCCGATCAATCCGTTTGATATACCTGCTGACAAGATACAATCCTTTGACTATGACATCTATGCTCCCATCAAAAGATAACGCCGATTCACCATAATTTGTACAGGGTGTCAACATTTCTGTTAAAGTCAACAATTGTCGTATTATGGTTCCTGTGTTATGCTCTTATTCTCAAATTATTTTTATAAATGAATCCGATTCAATTACCGATATACATATAGATTAACATTCTCAACTAGATTTTAAAGTAAAGCGGGGACCTCTTATGTACAGCAGTTATGGCGAACTGTGCACGGAAGTGTATAACTTCACGAAGCCTGTAGGGCATTCATTCGGTAGAGAAATCGAATATTATAAAGAAAGACTTATTGGCTGCGAGGGTTTAATACTGGAAGCGGGAGTGGGATCTGGCAGAGTGCTTATCCCGCTGATGGAAGCAGGGCTTCAAATGGAGGGACTAGACTCCTCTCCAACCATGTTGGAGTCATGCAAGAGTCGATGTGATGAGCGTGGGTTGAAGGTAAACCTGCATGAGGGGGAACTTCAGAAGTTTAAGCTGCCCAATCGATATGATGCCATCATTATTCCTGCAGGGTCATTTCTGCTGCTGGAGAAGCGTGAGGAATCATTAGCTGCGTTAGAGCGATTCCATCACCATTTGAAGCCAGGGGGCAGACTTATAATCGATTTATTCTTACAGGATGAATTTGAGTCCAAAGCGCCTCGACTCTCAACCTACGAGCTGCCGACAGGCGATATTATTACGATGGAGAATCGAATTGTTGAAGTTAGCCATCTTCATCAATATGTCATTCGTCATCTTAAATACGAGAAGTGGCGCTCCGGTCAGTTGATTCAGTCCGAACTGCAGCGCTTCCCGCTGCGTTGGTACGGCCTGGAGGAATTCAAGCTCGTGCTGGAACGCTTTGGGTTCCGTGATATTGTGGTATCTGCAGATTACGAATACGGCAAAGCTCCATCGAACGATCGTCAGACTTACACCTTTGAAGCGATTCGCGCTTAACATACAGCTTTTTTAGAAATGGATTGAACAAGCAGTCTCTACTTCGAGCGATATATTCAGTGAGAAAGAACCTTCAAACCACCACACTAATGTGATGGTTTGAAGGTTCTTTCTTTTGGCATCTCAGCCGCCGAGGGCGCCGCGGTGAGCCGAAAATATAGCTAAGACGTCGAAAAACGACGTCTCAGCTCCAAAATCGGCCCGCGCAAGGGCTGAGATGCAGAAAAATTGCATCTCAGCCGCCCAGCCCGCCGCGGCGGGCCCAAAATAAAGGGGCGGACCCCATTACTTATGGGCCAGCCCCTTTAACTTTATAAAAAAGCCGCTATCG
Source organism: Paenibacillus marinisediminis (assembly GCF_054343325.1). Classification (NCBI taxonomy): domain Bacteria; kingdom Bacillati; phylum Bacillota; class Bacilli; order Caryophanales; family Paenibacillaceae; genus Paenibacillus; species Paenibacillus marinisediminis. The sequence continues at coordinate 193,199 of NZ_JBTGUH010000004.1, read as the reverse complement.
CACGGCTACTCCCAATACTTGTGCAGCGCAAGCTTGGCAGCAAGCGCTTTGCTGGCTGCGCGACGCTGCTTGCGCAGAGCGGAACGCTCAGGAGCTGATTCGTTCAGCAGCTTCTCCTCGTCCGTTTCCGGCATAATCGGCGGAACCGGACTTGGACGCCCGTCCTTGTCCATCGAGACGAAGGTGATGAACGAGGTTGCGGCTACGTGCCGCTCACCCGTGAGCAGATCCTCGGAGATGACCTTCACGAATACTTCCATGCTCGTCGTGCCGGTATGCGTCACATACGATTCCAAGCAGACAGAATCCATTTCACGGATCGGTCGGAGAAAGTCAACGGAGTCAGTGGATGCCGTTACTACGCTGTTGCGACAGTGCCTCATAGCTGATATGGAGGATACTTCATCGATTAAACTCATTAATTTTCCGCCAAATAGCGTAGAGTGATTGTTCATATCATTAGGAAATACGCGCCCAGTCCGAAACACAAGAGATTCTTTGCATTTCTTAGGTTGTAAGTTTGCAGCGGAATGCTGGGACATAGGGATAACATCCTTTCATACTTCAATCTGTGAGTTTATTATTATATACGATATATTCGTATTATGCAGTGAGAATGGACATCCTATAGGAGGTTTCCATTTAATAGAAGATAGCTTATAATATAGGTCATCTGTGCGCAGCACATTATTTACTTAGGTAACGTGAAGAAGCATTCGAGCTTGATGATGTTCAGTGCTGGAAAATGGAGGAGAAGCTATGTATAAAGCCGTTATATTTGATCTGGATAATACGCTGATGAAATTCGAGGAATGTGTGGGCAGCGCTATGAACAAGATGAGGCTGACTCATCAAATACATATCGATCATGAGACAGAGTGGAATGCGTTTCAACAGCGATATATCGAACATTTCGTCCGACATTGGATGGATTATCTTAAAGGCAAGGGTTTCAATGATCTAAAGGAAATTATGACATATACGTTCAAAGATGCGCTATCGCCGGAGCATACCGACAACTTTGAGCAGATCGGCAGCACTTACTGGGAGAATTTCTGCCAGAGCAGCATATTTGAAAATGAAGCGGAGCAGGTGCTAAATGAGCTTCATGGCGGCGTAAAGCTGGGGTTGATCTCTAACGGACATGGCGAAGCTACACGCGGCAGGCTGACGAAGGGCGGTGTCTTTCACCTGTTTGATTCGCTCGTTATCTCGGAAGAGGTCGGAGTTCGCAAGCCGGATCCTGCGATCTTCGAGCTTTCACTGCGCGAGCTTGAATTGGAGCCTCATGAAGTACTATATGTAGGTGATTCATTAACAGATGATTATGCGGGCGCACTTCATGCAGGCGTGGACTTCTGTTATTACAATAGCAAAAATAAGGCCTTCGACGAAGAAATCAAACCTAAAGCTGTGATCAATCGCTTAGGTGAATTGGTGAAGCTGATTCAATCATAAGGGAAGGGTTGAATGCGATGAAATCCTTGTTCGCTTATAATTGGCAGGTTCGGGAAGAATGGTTGAACTGGTGCAGCCAGCTTCCTGAAGATGAGCTTTTAAAGGTACATATTGGAGGAGCGGGCGGCATTCTGCGGACGCTGTTCCATATTATCGATGTCGAAGTGAGCTGGATTCAAGCGATGGCAGGTGGGGTTGTCGAAGATCCCGAATTCGAAGATTATGCTTCCTTGGATAAAGTGATCGCATTTCACCATGCTTGCCGCCCTGTGGTGGCTCAGTTCGTCGAGGACTGGCAAAGTGATCGGGAACAGCATAGGATCGTGCCTCCTTGGTTGCGCGAGGACGATAAATCCTATACTTGTGGGGAAGTTATGCGTCATATTATAGCCCACGAGATACATCATATAGGTCAGATGTCGGTCTGGGCGCGCGAGCTGGGGCTGAAGCCGGTATCGGCTAACTTTATAGGCAGAGGCTTGAATTGAGGCTCTAATACGGCAAAAAGCTTGCACCTTAACAGCAGCTTCAACAGTTGGTCAATAGGCTCGAACGATAAAAAAGACGTACAGTATCGGCTCCGATGTTGTACGTCTTTTATTTACTTGCATGGTTTTGCGTGAATCGTACCAAGTGTTTCGCCCATCTTTACCTTGTCACCAAGCTTAAGCTCTGGACGAGGTGTGAAGGTCCCCGTATCTGTCAACAGCACAACCGTAGAACCAAACTCGAAAAAGGCGAGTTCTTCTCCTCGTTCGTACGATGCCTTCACCTTATCGTCAACATAGCGTATGCTGCTTACATTAAGTGCACCTACCTTCACGACAGCTGCTTCGCCATACATATGCTGGATGTATGTAATAAGTCGTTCATTGCGGCTTAGCACGCGAGGCATATGACGCAGTCCGAAATCGTTAACGGGATAAACCTTGCCGACTACATGTTCGCTCTCTACTGTCTTGCCTGCAACAGGAGAGTGAATGCGGTGATAATCTGACGGACTTAGATACAGAACGAAGTAATGGCCATGCTTGTACTTCTGCATATGAGGTGAATGGTGCAGCAATTCATCTAATGTGTAATCCTGCCCCTTCACATTGAGAATCAAACCGTCCTCGATTGGTCCCATTCCAGTAATCAGCGCATCAACTGGACTGACGAGAAGATCTTCGCCCTCACTAATCGGACGGAGTCCTGGCTTTAAGCGGCGCGTAAAGAAATCATTCAAAGATTCATATTCGTGAATAGCCCGCTCCGCATCTTCTACTCGAATACCGTAGGACTTCGCGAACTTAGGGATAAGCCTGCGGCTGGCGCTGGAAGTCGCAACCATCCCAGCACAGCGGGATACCCATTTTCGGGAAGAAAGTTCTGTTAGCAGTCGCATTATGGACTTCATGGTTAACCACCTATTGTAAGGCCGCCATTGCAGGCGCCCTGTGCGTATTAAGAAACCGATATCCAGTTCCTTTGGCTATAATGGCACAGAACGCCTTATATTTCAATAAGATGATCCATGGAGAAGCAATTTACACGGTTAATGATCGATGAATCAGTCCAGCTCCATATGCGATCGGATTCTCATATGTGGCTTTCCATACCGCGGTTTGCTGCGCTTCAAGGAAGCTGTAACGTTGATCCCTGCCATTGCATTCGATAAAGAGAGGCGTTCCATTCGGAGAGATGCCGATATCGAGTCCGAGATCGGCCATATGGGGAAGTTCACAGGAGAGCCGTTCTGCTATACACAGGGACAACTGGGAGACGCGTTCATGAAGTACGGAGAAGGGGATGTCGGGTAATGAAGCCGCAGCGAGCTGTTCAAATGGCAGCACTCGTCCTCCCTGAGCGACGTTCGTTACAAACGTATGAGCGGGAGCTACCTTGCCGACAATGCCTGTAATCTGCCATCTCCCACTCTGCTCACGCTGTACAGACACGCGCAGATCAAATGGTCGGCCATTGTACCGCGTTAGCGGCAGCGTTTCTTGTACCAAGTAATTCTCCTTGGCAATCCGCTTCATAACCACTCGCGACAGCCCGTCAGATCCACACGGGGCAGATTTCCATACCCGCTTGCCCGACTTGGTGCGGATCGCATATTCTGCTCGCCATCCGCCATCCGTCCGCTCTGTCTTCATGACACCGCGGCCAATGCTGCTGTTGTCTGGCTTCAGGATAAGCGACTGATGCCTCAGCATCATCTCAGCTATGGCGTCCCGTGTTGCGAGCATCGTCTCGGGCAGATGCGGAACGATGCTCGGGTCTTGGAGCAGAAGCTTGTGAATCGTCAGTTTGCCGTAGCGGTTCACTTGGTTGTAGATGCATATATCGCGACTCGTAAGCAGGCGCAGCTTCGCATGCGCGCCAGGGCGCATATAGATAGCACGGTTATGAATGACACGCGGCAGCGGCATGCTCCTGCGCTCGTATCGACTGCCGCATCGAACGTAGGCCTGCACTTGCATCGTTATCGGGTTAATATCCTCCAATCGAAAATAAACGGGCTGCACATCGTGAAGGTTTGCCGCTTCCTCATAGTTCAGAATCGATTCATGCTTGGTTCTACCTTGAACGAGTCCCAGCAGTAAGTTGGAGTTGAACAAGATACCGATGCGATTATTGATCATGATCTCTCCTCCAGTCAGCCTATGCGATATGTACGCTCCTAGCAAGCTAAGGCGTATGTAGTGCATCTTATGAGAGGTAACTAGCTGAGGTATGGACGAGTGCAGACCGACGAATGTCTATATTTCACGTTGAATGAGTGAGGTGATGCAAATGCGGCTTCCTCGGGTAGCGGTTGTTACACCTGGCACTTTTCCTATCCCTTCCGGCGCCAGCAGCTCAGTAGAAAGAGTCGTCGAATATGTGGTGAGTCTCGCTTCCAATCGCGTGGCTGCCCGAATATATGGCAAGCAATGGCCGGGTCAGGCGAAGACGGACACCGTGCGAGGAGTGAGCTGTGAACGGGTTCGCGCTTCCAACAATCGAAAGTATATTCAAAGTATCATTCGACTGTTGGTTGAGGATCAACCGGATATTATTCAGATTGAGAACCGTCCGCGTTTCGTGCTTGCTGTACGGCGTGCGCTGCCGTCGGCCAGAATATGGCTGAATCTGCATTCAACTACGTTTATGCAGTCGAGGCATATTTCGAATCGCATGCTCCGTATGGCTCTGCGAACGGCAGACCGCATATTTGTGAACAGCCGTTTCTTGTATGAACAGGTTGTCCGAGCAGTGCCGGAGAGCAGCAGCCACATCGTCATCAATCCACTGGGTGTTGACGGCAGCAGATTTATTAGCCGTTGGTGTGAGGCAGGCGCAGAGCGATCTTTTTCAGGAAAGCAGCTGCATGGTTGGGAGCAGCGCAGAATTATTCTATTTGTGGGCAGGCTGATTCCACTCAAGGGAGTTCATCATCTTCTGCAAGCAGTGCCATCCGTCGTTCATCGTCACGAGGACGCGCTATTCGTTATTGTCGGCGGTGTATCCTATGGCAGGAATCGAAAGACTCGATATGTGCGACGACTGGAACGGCTCGGACGTCGCTATCCACAGCATGTACGCTTCATACCTTACGTATCTCATGAAGAGATACCATCGTGGTATGCGATGGCAGAGCTTGCAGTTGTGCCGTCTGTTGAGAGAGAAGCTTTCGGTCTAGTTAACGTAGAAGCGATGGCAACAGGTATTCCTGTAGTCGCCACCCGTGTTGGCGGGATTCAGGAGGTTGTAACGGATCAAGTGACTGGACTGCTAATTGCACCTCAGCATCTGACGAATCGGCTCGCGGAAGCGATTAATCATCTGCTTGAAGATGCAGCACTGCGCGAGCGAATGGGGCGAGCGGGGGTGGTGCATGTGGAGTCCTCGTTTACGTGGCAGCGGACGGCGGATCGTTGGGCGGATGAAGTGTATGCTCGCATGAACTTGATTGACGACAGAATAGATGCTCCACTCGATCCATTTGTGACGGGATGATTGCCCAATGCATATGATGGCATAGGCATAGACTGCAGCCCGTTAGAAAGGAGAGAGCGCATGAAAAAGAATAATGACAGCCGCTCGGCTTCAAAACCTGGGAAATCCAGAAAGCCCAAATACTTCGTAGATAATCCCAATACTTCAGAGCTAAACATGCTGGATCGGATGAAGAATATCAAGAAGCAGAGCGACACCATTCCACCTCTTGCTAAGCTTAATGCGGTAACGGAGCTGGCACCTAAGACACAGGTGGAAGAAGTCATCTCGAAGAGTTGGTCATCAGATACTTCTGAAGTGGAGCTGCCGCTTCCAATCGTTGTGGACAGCCGCGAGAAAGAAATGGTGACGCAGCCAGCGTTGGAGATAATCGCTGTTAGGGAAGAGCCTGCTCCCGTTCATCCAATCCATCCCATCGAAGAGAATCCAATTGAAGAGAATCCAATCGAAGTGAAGATGATTGAGGATCGGCTGACAGAGAAACGCGGCGGTCGCCGGACGAAGGCGTTTATCTATACCGATGATATAGCTGATGAAGCTGTCACGCTCGAAAAGATTGCTCCTCATGCGATAGACGGCTCAAAATTGAAGCGTGAGAGTATCGACACAGACACGCTGCATGACTATTCGGTGACGAACATTAAGTTGGCGGACGGATCGGTGACAGGAAACAAGATCGCTTCGGAATCGATTGCAGGTGAGCATCTGATACGCAATGCGATCTCAGGCAGCAAGATTCGCGACCGCTCGATTACTGGTGAGAAAATTAAGGATGGCAGCATTACGTCTGCGAAGCTGGCTGATAAAACGATCGACGCATCCAAGATAGCGGAGGGCTCGATTGATACCAAACATCTGAGGAAGCTGATAATATCGAATGATCTGCTGCAGGATCAAGCGATAACGTCAGAAAAAATTCGCAGCGGCGCGATTGAAACGGAGAATCTCGCTAACGATAGTGTTGATACTTCGAAGCTTGGAGACGAATCGGTTACCAGTTCGAAGCTTAGAGAGCATGCTGTAACGGGAGATAAAATACTTCCTGGTTCCATAGATGGGACACATATCGCAGACGGCAGCCTGACAGGCAATGTGATCGCAGACCATTCCATAGAAGGACGTCACCTTGTCCCCTATCAGATTCGCAGTGAACACATTGCAGCAGGCTCCTTATCCGGCGTGATGATGCAGTCTAGATCAATCAACAGTGAACATCTGTCCGACAATGTAATTGAAAAACGCCATATTCAACGTGAAGTTATTCATCAAGAACATATCGCTGAAGGTGAAATTCACGGCAGACACTTTATTGATTACAGTATTACTTCAAGTAAATTGGCGGATCAATCTGTTACAACAGTTAAGCTTGTGGATCATGCTGTAACCTCTTCCAAGATTGCAGATCAGGCAGTCGTTCCGCACAAGATTAGCGAAGAAGCGGTTCAAACTCGCCATATCGCGAAGCAAGCTATCGGTCCAAGCCAGATAGCTCCGCTTGCGGTTAACGCTCTGCACATTCAATCCGAGACGATCGGCGGCGAGCATCTGGAATCCGATTCGATCGAGGAGCGCCATCTTCGATCAGATGCAGTGACTTCTAAACATCTTGCATCTGGTGCTGTTCAGCACGTACACTTGGAGCCTGGCGCAGTGCAGACAGACAGCTTGCAGGATCAAGTCGTGACCACAAGCAAGCTCGCTGCCTCTAGTGTCACGACTGGCATAATAGCCGATGCCGCTGTGACTGGCAGCAAACTTGCTGATTCGAGCATCATTTCAACGAAGCTTGCCGATGAGAGTGTTCTGCCGCGTCATCTGAAGCAGGGCTCGATCACCTCGAAGGCGATCATGCATGGCGCTGTTCATGAACATCATATTGGGCCAGGTTCAATTACCGAAGAGCATATTCGTGACAATTCGATTGCTCCATCCATGTTGAAGCTGGAGTCGGTCGGCAGTGATAAGCTGATGCCGATGTCTATTCGCGACCGTCATCTAGCATCAGGAGCAGTCCTCTCACACCATCTAGGAGATCACGTGGTCACATCACTGAAGCTGTCGCCGGAGAGTGTCTCAACCGACAAGATCAGCGACATGGCGGTTACTTCGAGCAAGCTGGCTAATCGCAGTGTAACGGCTTCGAAGCTGGAGAGAGACAGTGTAAAGTCCGAACACTTGGCTGCCGATATTGTCGCAGGTGTTCATATTAAGACGCATTCGATCGAGAGTCATCATCTGACTGAAGGCTCGATTACGACAGAACATCTAGGATTTCAAGCGGTTGACAGCGCTGCGCTGCGCGGAGAAGCCGTAACATCCGACAAGCTGGCTTCTGAGTCGGTTCATGCATGGCATCTCGCGCCAGGCTCAGTTGAAGAGCAGCATCTGGCAGAAGGAATTATTCGTTCAGATCATATCCAGCCTGACGTGATCGCGGCCTATATGCTGCAGGAAGAGTCTGTATTGGCAGACAAGATCGCACCAGGTGCGATTGAAGCGCATCATATCGGACCGGAAACGATTGTCGGCAAGCATATAAAAACGGAGACTCTGCAGGGATACCATTTGAAGAAGAACAGTATCAATGTGTCTCATCTCGCACCGGATCTGTTAACTGGCGACTACTTGCATGATAAGAGCATTGCTGGAGATAAATTAAAGGATGGTACGATAACAGATACTCATCTCGCTGATGCTTCAGTAGGCTCATACCATCTGCAGATAGGCTCCGTAGACGCTTACGCTATAGCTGACGGTGCAGTGGAGACACGTCATCTCGCACTAGGTCAGGTGACGGCTGAGCAGATGGCGCCGCGATCGATTCAGCGTGAAGCGCTGGTAGATGGCGCTGTCAGCCGCGAGCAATTAGCTGCTGATGCTGTTGATGAGCATGTGCTCCGTGCTGGAGCTGTTAATAGCAAGCACATCACAGCGAACGCGATAAACGGCAATCATATTGCCGCGAATGCGATACACTCAGGTCATATACACTCAGGCATCATTGAAGCGCGGCATCTTGAATCGGGTATCGTCGATTCTCGCCATCTGGCGGAGGGAGCGGTGCTGCCTCATCATCTTCGTGAGCAATGCGTACATGAAACGCACATTGCCGCAGATGCCGTATACACGGATGCAATCGTAGATTTCAGTATTATTTCCTCTAAGCTGGCGCCAGAAGCGGTTCAAGGAGACCATCTAGCCCCGTTATCGGTACATTCCCATCATCTTGCGGATCGAGCGATCCGACCTTACCATTTCCGTGAATCGGCGGTAGAACGGGAAGCCATCGCGCCAGGCTCGGTTGATGGAATGCGTCTTGCGCTTGGAGCTGTAGGGGATGTGCATCTGCAGGATGAAGCGGTTGAAGAGCGCGCGATCCAATCGCAAGCTGTCACCTCCGATAAGATTGCCATTCAAGCGATATCCAGCGAGCATCTGCAGCCATTCTCGGTAGCATCGCAGCACTTGCAGCCAGAAGCGATCACGACTGATGCCCTGCAGGACGGATGCATAACATCAGAGAAGCTGGCATACGGTTCGGTGGATTCGACCCACCTGGCAGCGAACTCCGTTCAGACCGATCACATCGCGGATGGCGCAGTTACCCAAGCGAAGCTGGCGGAGGAGATCATAAGCGGTGAGCATGTTCGATCAGGCTCTATCTTCGCGAAGCATCTGCAGCCATTCTCGGTAGCTTCGCAACACATGCAGTCAGGCGCGGTAGCATCGCAGCACTTGCAGCGAGAAGCGGTTACGTCGGAAGCCATACAGGACGGAAGTGTTACATCAGAGAAGCTAGCGTTCGGTTCAGTGGATTCGACACATCTGGCAGCGAACTCCGTTCAGACCGATCACATCGCAGATGGCGCTGTTACACTCGAGAAGCTGGCGGAGGATATCATAAGCGGCAAGCAAATTCAATCAGGCTCTATCATCACGGAGCATCTTCAGCCCGGCTCGGTAGCATCGCAGCACTTGCAGCGAGAAGCGGTTACGTCGGAAGTCCTACAGGACGGAAGCGTAACATCAGAGAAGTTAGCATACGGTTCGGTGGCTTCGAATCACTTGACGGAGAGCTCCATTCAGGCTGCTCACATCGCGGATGGCGCTGTAACGAGTGAGAAGCTGGCAAGCGAGAGTGTTAGCGGCGATCATATCTGTTCGGACTCTATCGTCGGGAAGCATCTTCAGCTTGGCTCAGTGACCTCACAGCACTTGGAGCGAGAAGCGGTCACGACGGACACTTTGCAAGATGGATGCATCACATCAGAGAAGCTCGCCCATGGTGTGGTAGATTCCATTCACTTGATGGAGAATTCGATACAGACCGCTCACATCGTGGATGGCGCTGTAACGAGTGGGAAGCTGGCAAATGAGAGTGTTAGCGGCGATCATATCTGTTCGGACTCTATCTTCGGGAAGCATCTGCAACCTGGCTCAGTGACCTCACAGCACTTGGAGCGAGAAGCGGTCACGACGGACACTTTGCAAGATGGATGCATCACATCAGAGAAGCTCGCCCATGGTGTGGTAGATTCCATTCACTTGATGGAGAATTCGGTACAGACCGCTCACATCGTGGATGGCGCTGTAACGAGTGGGAAGCTGGCAAATGAGAGTGTTAGCTGCGATCATATCTGTTCGGACTCTATCTTCGGGAAGCATCTGCAACCTGGCTCAGTGACTTCGCAGCACTTGGAGCGAGAAGCGGTCACGACGGACACTTTGCAAGATGGATGCATCACATCAGAGAAGCTCGCCCATGGTGTGGTAGATTCCATTCACTTGATGGAGAATTCGATACAGACCGCTCACATCGCGGATGGCGCTGTAACGAGTGGGAAGCTGGCAAATGAGAGTGTTAGCGGCGATCATATCCGTCCAGGCTCCATATTTGAGAGGCACCTTGGCTTTACACCAGTTAGAACCATTTCAGAATGTGCTCCTTCTCTACAATTTGGCATGAGTCCATTTGATTTCTTGAATGATGAGGAGAGCATAGAGATCAGTATCATATTCTCAGAAGCTTATGAGTTTGCGGGATATACGTTAGTAGCTACGTCGAACCTGCCTTACAGCTATGCTTATATTAAAGAGCAGTATGTAGACGGGGCTGTTATTGAAATCGTTCGTCATCTCAGAGATCAGCAAACCATCAAGATGGATCCAAGCAGCTTGCTCTCGCAGATTCCACAATCCAGCGGAACTCTTTCCTGGATCGTTATTGGATAACCTCATAAAATGCAGGGCTTCGCGCAAGGGGCTGTACCATATGTCATGAAAATGACTAAGGTTCAGTCCCTTTATTTCTATTAATTTGTGGGTTTGGACAAAATTGTTGGATTGTACATATGCCGTTACCACATCTGTCACTGCTCATACAATGGGAGGAAGCAGCATGTATGCAGCAAGGAGGGGAATTGTATGCGTCAGCATAGGCGGTTGCGCAGTACTGATCCATCATTAGGACAAAAGGAGTACCCAACTAAGCAGTCAAGGTTTAGAGCATATACCTCATCAAGATCCCGCGTGCGCGTCAACAGAGGCAAGAAGCGCGCATTGAAAGCTGTACGTCCTCTAATGTCTCACCCTCATCCCTATGTATCTGTCATCATCCCCGTTATGAACGAGCGTCGCACGATTGCTAAGGTTATTCGTGAAGCCAGGAAAGTACATGCCGCCGCAGAAGTTATCGTCGTAGCGAATGGCACGACCGACGGCTCGGATCGAATTGCTGAGCGTGCTGGGGCACGCGTTATTCGACATGCCGAACCGCTTGGGCACGATGTAGGCCGTACTGTAGGAGCATATGCTGCGAAAGGTGAAGTTCTGTTGTTCATCGATGGAGATATGGTTATCTCAGCAGCTCAACTGCGTCCCTTTGTTCACACGATTACATCGGGGGCTGATGTTGCGCTCAATCGTTATTCTGGGCCAACGAATAAACATCAGGTGCATCGTGTCGTCTTGGCCAAGCATGTATTAAATGAATTACTCTCTCGATCGGATCTGCGAGGAATGTCGATGACAGCAGTTCCGCACGCGCTAAGCCGAAAAGCGTTGGAACTGATCGGACCAGAGCATCTCTCCATTCCGCCGCTGGCGCATGTTATTGCGATTCATAAGCAGCTGCGGCTCATTCCCGCACATGCGATTGATGTAGGCAGAATGAACAAGAGGCGTGTCAAGGAAGGCGCGGTAGATCCGCTTGAGCGATTAATTGATAATGATCATCTGCAATCCTTGCGTTGGATGATCGAGCATACTGGCCCGCGCGGCGGATATACGGATATGGATCGGCAACGTCAACTGGTGAGGTGAAGCGCTTGAAGGCAAAGAGTTCTCCTAATAATCGATATGCACGACGCAAGCAACGATATCCAGCGGCACCGAGAAGCCGGAGACAGAGAATATGGGGACGAAAGTCACGCCTGGCTAATTCACGGCGCAAACAGCGCGGCAGGAAAGTGCGCTCTGCACGTTCACAGAAATCCATGTTCAAGACATCCGCTGCCATAGTCAGTAAAGTCCAACTGCAAGCCGCGGTGGAAGCAGGCTTCCGTGATGCAAGCAGCATGGCCGAAACTGAGCTGCCGTCGCTTCCAGCGCTGAAGAGACGCATGCGAGCTTTATTCTGCGAGTACTATCAAGCTGTGCTGGGAGGAGAGAAGCGTTATAAGGCAGTGAAGCAGTTGGGGGCGGCTTATCGATCTGGCTTTGCCTCCGGGTATCCTCAGCCTATCCCTCAGTTGGTCTTGCTTCCTAGCAAGAAGCGCATGGCAATCGTATTGTGCGCATTCAACGAGCAGGAAGGGATCAAGACTGTTCTTGCTGAACTAGAACGTCTCGTCGTCGATGATGTGATCGTCATCATCAACGGTTCTACTGACAGTACTTATGAAGCCGTTCGGAGCGGATCCAGCGATGTCACGACCATCTATTACCCTTATAAGCTTGGTCACGATGTAGGCCGCGCGATTGGGGCAAAAGTGGCGAGAGCGGATGCAATTCTATTTGCGGATAGTGACTTCGCGGTTTCGGCTGAAGAGCTTGGCGCATTCTTATGGGCAGTTGAACAAGGGGTAGATGTTGCCTTGAACGATCTTCGGCCATTCATGGGCCGCTTCGATCAGCAGGATAATATCAGCCATTGTAAACGATGGCTGAACACCATCTTAGAGCGTGGAGACCTTAATGTGAATTCTATGACCGCGATTCCGCATGCGTTAAGCCGCAGAGCGATAGAAACGATAGGGGTACAGCAGCTTAGTGTTCCGCCGAAGGCCCATGCCATCGCACTGCTGCGCGGATTAAACGTACAGAGTGTGCAGGCTGTTGATGTCATTAAGCATAATAGAGTGCGCGATACGAATGTAGGGCAAGACAATCTTGTATCGCAGCTTATCTTGGGCGACCATATGGAAGCCATACATGCGATATGGGAGCATAAGGGAGACAGTTTGCATGAACCGCAGCAGGTGCGAAGTCGGATCGCAACAAGGAGGAATTCATCGTGAGCAGCGCCATCAGATCAGCTTCCGTTACAAGTATTATTATTCCTACTTACAATAATAGAAGCTTGCTGAATGAATGCATTCGAGCGATTCGGCAGCATACTCATTCTCCCTATGAAATAATTGTAGTCGATGACGGCTCCACCGATGGAACAGTGGACTATTGCCGTGAAGCGGGTCTTGTGTTCGCGGCGCTGCCGCACAATAGCGGCTTTCCCCATGCTTGTAATATGGGGATGCTGCTGGCAACCGGCGATGTGATCGTCTTGCTGAACAACGATGTCATCGTGTCGGCAAGATGGCTTGAGAACATGCGAGCCGCGCTTCGAGAAAATGAGGATGTCGGCATCGTCGGCCCCATAACGAATTATGCTTCTGGGAAGCAGCAGGTCGTGTACGATTACGATAATCTAGAGCAATTTCACCGAATCGCAAGAGCAATCAATGAACCTGACAAGTCCAAGCGATTCCGTGTCCAGCGAATTGTCGGGCTGTGTTTTGTCATGAGACGGGAAGTGATCGAAAGGATCGGACTGCTGGATGAACGATTCAGTCCAGGTCATTATGAAGACGACGATTACTGCCTGCGTGCTCGGATAAGCGGATTCGGGATTATGATATGCGGTGATGTGCTCGTTCATCATTATGGCAGCAAAAGCTTCCGAGAGCATGGGGACAGCGCGCTTAAGCAGCTGGTTCAGCGAAACTATAATCTCTTTATCGACAAGTGGAGAATTGATCCTCATCAATTTATATAAATCGTCGTCAACTCGTACATTTGAGGAGTGAAAATGGTGAAAGGGATTATATTAGCGGGCGGAACCGGGTCTCGTCTGTACCCGTTAACGAAGCTGGTGAATAAGCATCTGCTGCCGGTTGGCAAATCTCCGATGATCGGCTACGGTATTGAGCGTTTGCGTTCTGCCGGTATAACGGACTTACTATTCGTCATCGGCAAGTTATCGGCCGCATTATATATAGATTATATCGGCAGCGGCAAACATATGGGCATTAGAGTTGGCTTCGTTATTCAAGATGGAGCAGGCGGAATCGCGCAGGCGCTTGCATTGACGGAGCCGTTCCTAGCCAAGGGTGAGAAGTTCGTCGTGCTGCTGGGGGATAATTTGTTTGTGGACGATCTAAATCCATATGTGCAGCAGTTCATAGAGCAGGAGTATGGGGAAGCGCGTGTCATGCTGAAGCGAGTTCACGATCCTCGTCGATATGGAGTACCTGTGTTTTATGGAGACGGCCTTGATCGAATTCTTCGGATCGAAGAAAAGCCGAAGCGGCCGCAGTCTGATTATTGTGTGACCGGAATTTATATGTATGATACGTCAGTGTTTGAATATATCAAGATGATTAAGCCATCTGCACGCGGTGAAATGGAAATAACCGATGTCAACAATTTGTATGCCGCTCATGGCAAGCTGCGTCATAGTATGTTGCAGGGCTGGTGGACAGATGCGGGCACATTCGATTCCCTCCAGGAAGCATCATTAAAGCTGAAGGGGGTTCAGCTATGAAGCATGTGCTGGTAACGGGAGGAATGGGCTTTATCGGGAGTAATTTCATTGGCTATATGCTCCGATTATACCCAGAACTGCGGATTACGAATGCAGATGCGTTGACCTATGCGGGCAATCCCGATAATGCCGCAGCTTGGCAAGGATCAGATCGCTGCCGCCTTGCACGTGTTGATATTACAGATCGCAATCATGTGGCTGCGCTGTTTCAAGCGGTCAGTTATGATGCCGTGTTTCATTTTGCGGCAGAATCTCATGTGGACCGCAGCATTGCAGATCCTGAGCAATTTGTACGAACGAATGTCCTCGGCACCTTCAATCTATTGGAAGCCGCCCGGCTTCATCAGTTGAAACGTTTTATTCACATTTCCACAGACGAAGTCTATGGAACACTAGGTGAAACAGGACGTTTCGAAGAGAGTTCCCCTCTTCAGCCCAACAGCCCCTATTCTGCGAGCAAGGCCGGATCTGATCTGATGGCGCGGTCTTATTTCCATACTTATGGCCTTCCGGTCATTACAACTCGCTGTTCCAACAACTATGGCCCCTATCAATTCCCCGAGAAGTTGATTCCAACCGTTATCTTGCGTGCACTACATCACGAACCGATTCCGATCTACGGTGATGGATTGAACGTTCGTGACTGGCTGTACGTGCTCGATCATTGCTCAGCCATTCACGCGGCTTATCTGCACGGAGCGCCTGGAGAAGTCTATAACATTGGCGGGCGTGAGGAACACACCAATGTAGAGCTGGTACGCATGATCCTGAAGCTTCTAAACAAGCCTGAATCGCTGATACAGTATGTTCCAGATCGATTGGGTCATGATCGACGGTATGCAATCGATCCGTTAAAGAGCGAACGGGAATTGGGATGGAAGCCAAATGTATCCTTGGAAGAAGGGTTGGCACATACGGTCAGATGGTACGTTGACAACAGGCGATGGTGGGAGCGTGTTCGTTCAGGGGCTTATAAGGAGTAGGGGGTGATTGTATGGAACCGGTAATTCAGGGCCAGCCGTCTGCAGCGAAGCGCGCCCTTAGAGCAAGGCACATTCGCCGTCGAAACAGGATGAAGAATGATAAGCCAGCCATACCACAGCGCAGGCGCCGCAAACGCCCGAAGAAGGACTGGCGCAATCTAAAGAAGCAAAAGAAAACTGCCGGGCTAGTAGGTGCCTTATCTCCAACACAGATTGAAGCAGAGCTGGGCATCTCCTTTGAGGATGGCTATCGCAAAGGAAAGTACGAAGGTGGAGAAGGGATTCTAGCACGTCATGTGCCTGAAAATATGATCCTTCCGGAAGTCCCTGTTGAGCATGTCATTGCGCTCGGCTTCGAGCTGGTTCGGCATCTGCTGTGCCCGTTAATGGGACCGGAGGCTATATTCATAGAGATACAAGCCGCACTACATGAGAAGCGACCGCTCTCATTAGTTCGTCTTGGCGATGGCGAGGTGCTGGCACTGGCGCATGATTCGGTCATATCCTCAGGTTTGGCGCGGAGAGAAGGGCCATTCCTAGGGTACTCGGGAATTGATATCCCTGATCATAAGCACCGCAATCAACTCGCGGAAGCGATCCGGCACGCCACATACGTAGGGATACCGGTCTCGCGTGCGCCTAATTATTACGGTCTGTTGTTGCCAGCCTTCAGAGCTTATGGTCTGCATATGGGACAGATGCGTATGACGTATTCGACTATCAACTATTTGCTGGCTCAGAAGGGCTATATGCTGCGAATTATGCAAGGGCGCCGCGTGCTTATCGTTGGCAATGCGGCCTCGGAGCTAGCCGTTGTGCTGCAGAAGCAAGGCATTCATGTTGCAGGAATAGTCTCTCCAGTGCTGGGCATGCATGATATTCCGCGTGTACTGAATGAGACATCTCAGCATGACTTTGATGTGGCGCTAGTAGCAGCGGGCATCCCTGCTGTTATCCTGTCTCAGCGCATCGCACAGCAATTTGGCAAGGTGGCGATCGACTTCGGTCATCTGGCAAACAAGCTTGTCAGCGGTGAATTATCATTAGTGTGATGCGCGTGGACATATATACTGATGCATCAAGCTTCTTTAAGTTGAAAGATGGAGGTGAGGGATATGGGGGAGCAGTCGTTGAGGTTGAAGCGGAAGAGGCTGATGCCCATTCGCAAACGAAGCATTAGAAAAGCGAAACGACGCAGAAAGTTTCCGTTCATGGAGACCGTTCGATCTATGCCGAATGAGCAATTTGAACAAGGCTTTTCCTATGGATATGCCGAGGGTCTGCGCAGCGGACAAGAGCAATATTGCTCGATGATTGAGGGCACGAGCATTATAATTCCTTCTTACAATAAGCTGGATATGCTGAAAGACTGTATCGACAGCATTCAGAAGCATACGCCGAACAATCATGAGATCATAGTCATCGATAATGCATCTACAGATGGTACGGGAGCATATTTACAGTCGATGGTTGGCAAGCTTCGCTTCCATATCAACGAGAGCAATCGCGGCTTCTCAGGCGCAGTCAATACAGGACTGATGATGGCCAAGGGTCAAACGATCTGCATTTTAAACAATGATACTCTCGTTACACCGAACTGGCTGTCCAATCTGCTGAACTGCCTGCATAGCGATCCAAACATCGGTATAGTAGGGCCTGTTACGAATTACATTAGCGGTGAACAGCAAATTCCCGTACGTTATCATGACGTAAATGATATGTGGAAATTTGCCGCCAGATACAATAAAGCTAATCCGGAGTCGTGGCAGTATTGCGACAGGATCGTCGGGTTCTGCTACTTATTTACTCGCTCCTTCTTCCAGGCTACGGGATTCTTTGATGAGGGGTATGAGATCGGCAACTTTGAGGATGAAGATTACATTGTAAGGGCGCGACTAGGCGGCAGAAAGCTGGTGATTGCTAGAGATACATTTATTCACCATTACGGAAGCCAAAGCATGAGAGATCTGGGCGCGCAGTTTGACCATGTAAATAATAGAAATGCGATGTTCTTTAGCGCAAAATGGGGGAATCCTGCGGATTGGATCAACAGAATGCGGCGTTGGACGATTAATGAACGCGGTGAGACGGTCGTACACCATCGTGCTCAGCAGTACTTCCCTACGCATGTGGCGGCCACTGGCCTCAGCGAGACGATCTACTGGATCGAGCATGGCAGCAAATATCCGTTGAAAGGTCCAGTTCGCATACCTGTAGTGAGGCTGTCGCAAGTGGATCTTCTGGGATATCCGACCGGGAACGAAATGGACGCTGCTCTCGCCGAGAACAAGTGGAATATGAGAACCTTACCGGATGGCAGTATCCCGGACGGGGCTGTATTCCAGACCGAATCAGGAAGATGCTATCAACGGCAGGGGGAAGTATGCCGAGAATTTATGACTGCTCATGCTCTGTCTCGCTGGCAGTTGGAGGGCAAGGTCATTTCGCGTTCAGAACAGGAGCGGATTACGTTGGGCGAAGGTTTCCCCATTATGGCTGCTCCAGTCATTCATGCTTATCATCTGTGATATTAGCCCAGCAATTAGGCGCAAAGACCGTGTACCGTCTGACAGGCAGGGAATATGCTGTATATCAGCGAAATGCGAATGGCATATGTCTGCCAAGCGGGATAAACAGTCCAGAATGACAGGAGGAATCAGCTCGTGTATAGCCTCAAGGGGAAAGTGTCGGCAAGAAGAGGTAAGGGAGTGGTTAAGAGAGCCATATATCGCCGTCTGAAGCCGCGCCGTATGAATATTTCCTATAAAAAAAGTGTGGGCAATAGTCGATTCCAGCGACGAATTAAGAGAAAAAGTCAAAGTGGAGTACGGGGGCGGCGCTCCAAATTAACTCGCACGACACGACCGACATACAATCAGGCTTATAACCAAGCGTATAACGAAGGCTTCAATCAGGGCTTTGCAAAGGGCTTTGAGGATGGTCATCAGATGGCCTATGCAGGTCAGGTGTGATGGATGAGAATCCCCCGTGGACTAACATACCGCAGGAGACCCCCACTAACCGCGACTCGAGCGCGGCGAAGACGTAGAATAGGTCTGCTTGAAGGCTATCAGGAAGGCTATATTAGAGGCCGAGCAGCATCAATCGTACAGTTGATTCGTCCGGAGATTCCGTTCAGGCACATACACGTCATGTATGTATCGACTGGAAAGGGATATCCCTATTCGCCGCTTGATGAAGGAATGATCGCGACCCTTCGGGGAATGGTTGCCCAAGTGACAACAATAGGTCCGAAGGATGCAGTAGCAGCTACAGCAGCTCAGGTCAGACCAGATCTCGTCCTTGCGCTGGACGGGATGGAGCTTCCGGTGGAGCAATTGAATGAGCTGAGAGCGATCGGAATTCGCACGGCAATCTGGTTGACGGATGATCCTTACTATACAGATGTGATGAAGAATGTGGTACCGCATTATGATTATATTTTCACCCTGGAAATGAACTGTGTCAGCTTTTATCAATCCATTGGCTGCAGGAATGTAAACTATTTGCCGTTTGGCGTATATCCCGGACATTTTCAGCCTAGGACCACTTCGAGCGGCAGATTGCGTGAGGTATGCTTCATCGGCACTGCTTATTGGAATCGAGTGCGCTTCTTAGATCCTATCTTCTCAAGGCTTATGTCCTATGATATTCGAATCTCCGGAATATGGTGGGATCGCGCGGCAGGGTATGGCAAATACACGCATAAGGTTGATCTTGGACGCTGGCTCACCCCGCAAGAAACAGCAGAAATGTACAACAAAACGAAGATCGTGATTAACATGCATCGCTCGCATGACGATGATACCTTTAATAGCAATTCGGCACAGGTCGTCGGTGCTTCACCTAATCCGCGCACGTTTGAGATCATGGGCTGCGGAACGCTGCAGTTGACAGATGTACGCAGTGATCTGACGCGCTTCTACACCCCAGGAGTTGAGATAGAGACCTATAGCTCACCGGAGGAAATGCTTCAGAAGATTGAACATTATCTTAAGCATGAGGAAGCACGCCGTGAGATTGCGCTGCGCGGACTTGCACGCACACTGCGTGAGCATACTTATGCCCACCGACTCCATCAGCTGTTTGTGACCATATATGGCTCTTAGTTTAAGTAGATAGCCGTCGCGCGGACTTTCCGAGCGGCGGTTTTGTGTTGTGTGGAAAAAAATAGATTAGATGAGCGTTAAACGATTGCTTTATGTCGAAAAAACGATTACAACCATACCGTTCTTAAATTATCTGATCTATACTGCATCAATCTAATAAACGCTAGAATAAACGAGCAAGACATAGCTGTGAATATGAAATTACAAGATAGTGTGTGATTAGTCACATGAATCTAGCTTTAATAATTCAATAGCAACTTTCAGTTTCGTTTACATGAAGGTTGTGAGAGGCGTAAGATACATTTCAGAAATTGATCATTGCCGTTGCGATTTCATCGCTGAATTCCGCGTATTGCGGAAACGGGGGAACCATTATCGCGAATAATATAGCTTGCAGCCGCAAGATGATTGGAGCTGCCAAGCGGATAATATTCGCTGGGGTGAATCCGGTTAAGGACATATTCACGAAGTTCAAGTGAGTTGTCGCTTCAACCAGTAGGGCGACTCTTCGATTCCGAACCCGACAGCTAACCTCGTAAGCGTCCGAGGAGAGGCGCGTTTATGCTAAAGTACATGAAGTATTAGGTCAGGTACATTAGATACAGCGCATGCAGATCAGCCTCTTACCCGAATGAATGATGCGTTTGCGGACATTTTAGGAGGTAGTGAGGATCATGTATGATACGGATCGAACCATTGCGGTATTCGCTCCTAATGCTATGGGAGTGGACTTCGTTCGATCGCTTAAGGGAGCCGGAATCCCGGTTGCCGCAGTTGTTAACAATGCTCAGTGCGATGCCCGGATGAAAAAGCTTGGTGTGAAAAATATTTGGCGCATCAACACATCCAAGTCACTGACAGACTCTCAGCCTTCGCGGAGAGTAGGACGAATTTATTTATTTGAAACGAGCTTTGCGTTGACCTGTCGACTGTTGAAGCACTGTCGACCATGGACCACAGACAGTATCGTGGTCATTACGAAGCATCATAATCCAAGATCGATCTATCAGCTGCTCGGAGCGGATATGGTATTGTACACACAATCCGAGCAGGTATCGTTTCTACTGACGGACCTGATCAGTTAGCAGAGCTGCAGGTTGATCCTAATTTCATAGAGCCAAGGCCAAGCTCATCGCTTAATCCCTGTTGCAGGGGAGCGGGGGAACCAATTAGGCATGTCAGAGTGAGAAAAGCTCAGTCATGCAGGGGTGAATCTCGGCGGCCAGCCGAGTAGGGCGACTCATGCGCCCGAATCCGTCAGCTAACCTCGTAAGCGTCCATAGAGGCAGCCTTCTTTCGTCGTGCAGGATGTCCGGCTTTCTATAGCTGTGACTGGATAACCGCATGGGAAGAGGACCCCCTCTTTCCGTGCGGTTTTTTGCGATTCGGCGCTGAAATTAGGAGAATCGTGCTTCATTTGTTCATAAGGGGTGTGAAGACTGTGCTGGATGTCATTATGGTCGCGCTGCTAGGGCTGCTGTCCTCGATCGTATATATCGTATATCGTTGGAGCGCTTCTGAATTAGAAAGCTGATTAGCGAGGTGAACGTCATGATGATCGCGCTGGGAGTGCTTGTAGCGGCACTGTTTATCTATCTTGGCTACGCATTGGTTAAACCAGAGAAATTTTAGATTCCTATAGGGGTTATAAGCGAGAAAGGTGGAGCTGCACAATGACAGCTTTGGGCTGGTTATCTATTGGTATTACGATTGTGATCGTTATTTTGCTGGCGCGACCGGTAGGGCATTATTTGGCGAAGGTGTTCAATAACGAAGGAGCACCGCTGCCAGGCGACCGCATTCTTGGTCCGGTTGATCGCTTCTTGTTCAAGATATTCGGGATACGAGAAGTGAATCAGAGCTGGAAGGGCTATGCGATGGCTCTCGTGCTTACGAATGTTGTGATGATCGGAATCACGTATACGATCTTTCGAGTGCAGGCTTACCTGCCCCTGAATCCAAGCGGTGTCCCGAACATGGAGCCCAGCTTGGCCTTTAATACCGCGATCAGCTTTATGACGAATACGAATCTGCAGCACTATAGCGGTGAAACGGGTTTATCTTACTTGTCGCAGATGGTCGCCATCGTATTCCTCATGTTTACTTCTCCGGCGACTGGGCTTGCGCTCGTATTTGCTATTATCCGCGGGCTTACTGGCAGACCGATGGGTAACTTCTTCGTTGATATGGTTCGATCGATTACTCGGGTGCTCATGCCGATCGCAATCGTCGCAACTGTGCTGTTCGCAGCATGTGGAGTGCCTCAGACCTTGTCGCCAAGCGAAACGGTCACGACACTGCAGGGAGAAGAGCAGACGATTGTGCGTGGTCCTGTAGCCTCATTTGTAGCGATTAAAGAGCTCGGCAACAACGGAGGAGGCTTCTATGGCCCGAACTCAACGCATCCGCTTGAGAACCCGAATGCATTAAGCAATACGCTGCAGATGATCTTGATGCTGCTCGTGACGACAGCCACGCCGTTTGCTTACGGCAAGATGGCTGGAAACGCCAAGGAAGGCAGGACGCTGTTCGTCGCGATGCTCATCATGTTTGTGGTGATGACCGGCTTATCTGTAACGGCTGAGCAGGCGGGCAATCCCGTTATGCATCAGGCAGGCATTGAAGGGCCGAGCATGGAGGGCAAGGAGGTGCGCTTCGGCGTTGCGCAGTCTGCTCTATATTCTGTCGTTACAACAGCCTCCGAGACGGGCGCAGTCAATACGATGCATGATACGATGACGCCTCTCGGCGGATTGATCCCGCTTGCGAATATGATGCTGAACACCATATTCGGCGGTATGGGCGTGGGCTTCGTCAACGTTCTCATGTATGCGATGATCGCGGTATTTCTATCCGGTCTTATGGTCGGCCGAACGCCGGAATTTCTCGGGCGCAAGCTGGAGGGCCGCGAGATGAAGCTGATCGCAGTAACGTTAATAATTCATCCGCTGCTCATCCTGTTTCCGACGGCAGTTGCAGTTATGACCCAGGCGGATACCTTGAGCAATCCCGGATTCCACGGCTTGACGCAGGCGTTGTACGAATTCACCTCTTCTGCAGCCAACAACGGCTCAGGCTTTGAGGGCTTAGGAGATGCGACAACGTTCTGGAATATTGCGACTGGCAGCGTCATGTTCTTGGGACGCTTCCTCTCCATGGTGCTGATGCTCGCCGTAGCAGGCTCGATGGCGAAGAAGCAGCCTGTACCTGTAACGAGCGGGACATTCCGTACGAATACGGCAACTTTCGGTATGATCTTTGTCGGCTGTACCCTTATCGTAGGCGCGCTGACATTCTTCCCAGCGATTGTGCTGGGACCAGTCGCAGAACATTTGACATTGTGGAAATAAACGATAGATAAACAGGGTATGGCTCTAGGAGGAATAACAATGAAGGCGTCAATGTCTATAAATAATCAGACTCCCTATGATACAGGGAGCGGACGAGGAATGAAGGCAGGGAAGAGCATGCTGCAAGGCGGCTTGTTGAAGCAGGCTGCTGTCGAGGCATGCAAGAAGTTTCATCCGAAGCTCATGATTAAGAATCCGATGATGTTTATCGTCGAGCTTGGCTTCGTTATCACCTTGCTGCTGACGATCGCGCCAGACCTGTTCGGGACACCGACAGCGCGCTGGTATAACGGCATAGTGAGCTTTATTCTGCTCATAACCGTGTGGTTCGCCAACTTCGCTGAGGCGCTGGCAGAAGGCCGAGGCAAGGCTCAGGCGGATTCCTTGAAGCAGACGAAGAAGGAGTTGTTTGCGAATAAGATAACGGAAGGAGGAGCCATCGCTCGTGTTGCTTCCACAGCATTGCGCAAAGGAGATGTCATCATCGTTCGTGAAGGCGAGACGATCGCAGGCGACGGCGAGGTGATTGAAGGCTTAGCTTCTGTAGATGAATCGGCGATAACCGGTGAATCAGCACCGGTGTTGAAGGAAGCAGGCGGCGACTTCTGCTCCGTCACAGCAGGCACGCGCGTCGTGAGCGACTGGATTCGCGTTCGGATCACCAGCGATCCCGGCGAATCCTTCTTAGATCGTATGATCGCCCTAGTAGAGGGTGCCAAACGCCAGAAGACGCCGAACGAGCTTGCGCTTCATACGGTGCTGGTCAGCTTGACCTTAATCTTTCTGATCGTCGTCGTGACGCTGCCCTTCTTCGGGCAATATCTGAACATTGAGATGAACGTTGCTGAATTGATCGCCTTGCTCGTCTGCCTGATTCCAACGACGATCGGCGGACTGCTGTCAGCGATCGGTATAGCGGGGATGGACCGCGTAACACGGTTCAACGTGATCGCGACTTCTGGTAAAGCGGTAGAGGCATGCGGCGATATTCATACCATTATATTGGATAAGACAGGTACCATAACGTACGGCAATCGGTTGGCAAGCGAACTGTATCCAGTCGTGAATGAGGATAAGGAGGAGCTGAGCCGCTGGGCTGCAATCTCGTCGCATCAGGATGAAACGCCTGAAGGGCGCTCGGTGCTGGATTGGGTAAGCAAGCAGGGCTGGACGTATGACCGCGAGCTGGCGGAGAGCGGGGAAGAGATTCCGTTCAAGGCGGAAACGCGAATGAGCGGTCTCGACCTACCGGATGGACGCTTGGTGCGCAAGGGCGCTGTAGATGCCATCAAGCGCTGGGTTTTGGAACGCGGCGGCAGCATCCCTGCGAATCTGGATACGTTGACTACAGAGATATCGACATTAGGCGGAACACCGCTCGCTGTAGCAGTCGATAACCGCATATACGGAGTTATTTATTTGAAAGATACAGTTAAGCCCGGCATAAAAGAGCGGTTCGAGCAGCTGCGTGAGATGGGGATTAGAACCATCATGTGTACAGGGGACAATCCGCTGACAGCAGCGACGATCGCAAGAGAAGCGGGCGTGGATGACTTTATCGCTGAGAGCAAGCCGGAAGATAAGCTGGCGCTGATTCGCAGAGAGCAAGCTGCAGGCAAGCTGGTAGCGATGACGGGCGACGGCACAAACGATGCGCCGGCATTGGCGCAAGCGGACGTCGGGATCGCGATGAACAGCGGGACGACCGCTGCGAAGGAAGCGGCTAATATGGTGGATCTAGATTCCGATCCGACCAAGGTGATTGAGGTTGTTGCGATCGGCAAGCAGCTGCTCATGACACGCGGCGCCTTGACCACCTTCAGTATCGCGAATGACGTGGCGAAGTATTTTGCGATCATCCCGGCGCTGTTCATGCTCGCGATTCCTGAGATGGCTGCATTGAACATAATGGGCTTGAATTCCCCTATGTCAGCCATTCTGTCGGCACTGATATTCAACGCGATCATCATTCCGCTCTTGATTCCGCTTGCCGTCAAGGGAGTCAAGTATAAACCGATGAGCTCGGAGAAAATGCTGAACCGCAATATGCTCATCTACGGAGTCGGCGGACTGATCGCTCCGTTCATCGGCATTAAGATCATTGATCTGTGCTTAGGCTTAGTGATGTAAATTAGGATTGAAATATCGAGAGGTGCGGGTGCTTAACTATGAAAACAACGGATATAAATAGCTCAGAAACTGAACGAGGTGCAGGCAGCTTAAGTACGATTATTCGTATGAGCTTTGGCTTGCTGGTGCTGTGCGGACTCATCTATCCGCTCGTCATGACAGGAGTCGTTCAAGCGGCATTTCCGAAGAAAGCGGAAGGAAGCATCGTGTATGACGCGGAAGGCAGAGCGGTCGGGTCTGAGCTTATAGGTCAAACGTTCACAGAGCCTTATTACTTCCATGGTCGCGTATCCAGTATTGCCTATGATGCAGGCGGAGCAGGATCGCCAAACTATGCACCATCGAATCCAGAGCTTGCTGCGCGCATTCAGCAGTCAGTAGCGGATTGGCAGGCAAATAATCCAGATTCTCCGGCAGTTGTACCGCCTGCCGATCTTATTACGAACTCGGGCTCAGGGCTTGATCCTCATATCTCGCCGGCATCGGCAGCCGCGCAGATTCCGCGGGTTGCCGAAGCAAGCGGCATAAGCGAGGAGCAACTGGCGGAGCTGGTGAAGAAGCATACGCAGTCACCAGAGCTCGGAATATTCGGTGAGCCGCGAGTTAATGTACTGCTGCTGAATCTGGACTTGCAGCAGGCGATGAAAGAAAGTCAGTCATGATGCGGGGGTAGAGGAACGGAGGGATGACATGCGGGAGAGCGATCTTTATCGTCGGCGTTCGCCGGAAGTGCTGCTGCAATATATGGAGCAGCTGAAGCGTGGTCGATTCGCCATTCTTGTAGCGGCAGCGAGCGGAGCCGGCAAGACGACCGAGCTGTTGAACGAAGGGCTGGCCAAGGCTAAGCAGGGACTAAAGGTCGTGTGGGCAACGACGCCGCCATCGCAAGAAGGAGAAGCCTCCGCTCTTCGTGTTGTGCCTCCGTACCGATGGCAGCTGGATGAGCAGCAGATGGAAGATATCTGTGTGAAGGACATTGTTGCCTTGATGCCTGACGTAGTGCTTGTCGATGGACTTGCCCAGCCCAACAGGGTCGGCGCGGAACGGGTCAATCGTCTGGAAGATGTGCGCTGCTTAATTCAGAACGGCATCAGCGTGATTGCAACAATGAACGCCTATGAAGATGAGAGAATAAGTAAACAGGCGAGAAAAATAGCTGGAGTGGATACAAGATGGATCATTCCAGGTGAGGTGTTGAAGGAGGCGGACGAGGTCCGTCTCCTTGATGTGACCGCGGAAGCGCTGCTCGAGCGGCGCAAGCATGAATCAGATATAGAAGGCCATACGGGGAAGCCTCGTTCGCATCGGTCGAATGGGGCTTTAACGGAGCGAAGCCGCATGATGCTCCTGCGAGAGCTGGCGCTGCGAACGATAGCAGACAATGTGAACGGCGAGCTGGAACAGCACCGTCATGAACTCGGACTAGAGGGTCCGTCGGGAGCGACAGAGCGCATCGTGGTGCTCGCGCAGTACGGCTGGAACGGCTCCATCCATATCAGACGCGGAGATCAGATCGCGAAGCGCTTGAACAGCGAGCTGTCTATCGTGACATTTGTGATGGACAATAAGGAGCTGACGCCAGTTCAAGCCTCATTTCGCCGTTCGATTCGCAAGCTGGCGGATAAGCTCGGGGCTTCCCTCACAGAGCTGTCGACAAGCTCTGTGAGGGGTATCCCGAAGAGGATGGCGCGCTTCGCCTGGGAAGAAGGAATGTCCCGAATCGTGCTGGGACATTCTCGGCAGACGCGCTGGCAGGAATGGTTTAACGGTTCAATTGCCGTCGGCTTGATGAAGCGGCTGACTCGTGCCGATCTGTACTTTGTAGCGGATCGGGCGGTTGACGAAGGCGAGCGCGTGCTGCCGGCGCGCGCTGAGCCTGCGGAGCGCAAGCAGCCCTTCAAGCGGCAATCATCGGCAGAGATTGCCGAGAAAGCGATGAAGCTGCGGCGCGGACGGTTCAAGATCATTATCGGAGCGGCACCTGGTGTCGGCAAGACGTATAAGATGCTGCGCGAAGGTATTCGCTTGCAAGAACAGGGCGTAGACGTCGTCATCGGCTTATTAGAAACGCATGGACGAAGTGAAACCGCGGCACAGGCTGGATCGCTGCCGCTAATCCCGCGCAAGCTGGTGTTGTACAACGGCCGCGAGCTGGAAGAGATGGATACGGAAGCGATTCTGGCGCGCAAGCCGGAGCTTGTGCTCGTCGATGAGCTGGCTCATACGAATGTGCCAGGGAGCATACGCGCCAAGCGCTATGAAGATGTACAGATCCTGCTTGAAGCTGGAATATCCGTGATGACAACCGTAAATATTCAACATCTGGAGAGCTTGAATGATGCAGTGGAGCAGTTGACTGGTGTGAAAGTGCGGGAGACTGTGCCAGATGGCATCCTGCGAAATGCGGACGAGATGGAGCTGATTGATGTGTCGCCGCAGACGATTCAGGAGCGGCTTCAGAGCGGGCTCATATATGCGATGGATAAAGTGCCCCAAGCGCTGAATCATTTCTTTCGCATCTCGAATCTGATCGGGCTGCGTGAGCTGGCGCTGCGAGAAGTGGCTGATGATGTGGATGAACGCTTAGAATCATGGGAAAGGCGGGCGCAGATGCGCGGTCCGTGGCGAAGGGAAGAAGTGATATTCGTATGTGTGGAGCCTAATTCTAGCGCGGAGCGTCTGATTCGCCATGGCTTTCGCATCGCTCATCGTCTCAAGGCTCAGCTTCATATTGTATGCATACCATTTAAACGTCAGGGCTCTATTGATTCACAACGAATCACGGCGATCACCCGCTTAATTGAACGGCTGGGAGGGACGTTCTATCTGCATTCCGAAGTCAGCAGGCGGGCATGGGCAGCGGAAATTGTTCATCAAGCAGATGCCGCTAGGGCAACACAATTGATCGTTGGTATGCCCGCGAAGCGACAGCGCTGGAGAGAGCTCGGCCGTATGAAACGATTAATGCGAATCGCGCGCCACATGGATATGCTTATTCTTACAGATGTTGAATCTGTAAAGTCATGGTAGAATGATAGCTGTAGTTCATTTACAAGAATATTTAGTTACTGCGAGGCGAGACTATGACACAAATGATCCTACCATGGACAGATACAGAAATAGAACGTATTCGAGAGCTAGCTCTTTATATGGAAGAGAAAGGCTCGGTACACACAGGATTTATCAACTGGATCGTGGAACGCAAGCTGTTTAAGCTGTTCGTTCCTGAGCAATTGGGCGGCTTAATGGCATCGCTCCCTCAAGCAGCGGAAGTATTTGAAGAAGCTGCGTGGATCGATGGCAGCTTTGGATGGACGGTTACGATCGGAGCGGGCGGAGGTTTCTTTGTGCCGTTCTTGCCGCCAAAGGCCGCGCAGGCTCTATTTAGTCCTGATAAGGCGGTTATTGCAGGCAGCGGCATGCCTACGGGAACTGCCAAGCAAGTGGAAGGCGGCTATATTGTGGATGGAACCTGGAAGTATTGCAGCGGCTCACGCCATGCTACTTTCTTTACGGCGAATGCGGTCATTCAAGATGGAGGCTCCTCCTCGCCAGAAGATGCGCCGAATGTAAGATCCTTTGCGTTTCTACCTGAACAAGTACGAATAATGGACGATTGGAATGCATTTGGCATGCGGGCGACTGACAGTCATACGATTTCAGTTCATGCTGCATTTGTGCCGAATGAGCGTACGTTCTCGATTATGGAGCCGCACGCTGAGTTTCAGCATCGATTGTACGATTATCCGTTCGGCGCATTTGCTGCCATTTCCTTTGCTGCTGTGACGCTTGGTGTAGGGCGGCACTTTCTGGATGAAGCAGAAAGCATGCTGAACCAGCATCGAGATGCGTGGGAGACAGCTAGACCTGGACGCACCGCATTTATTGAGTATCTTATCAATGAAGGTCGATGTGCTTATACGGAAGCGAAGCGCCATTTTAAATTTCATGTGGAATGTTCGTGGAATGAATTAATGGAGCAAGGCAGCGTATCTCAGCAAATGGAGAAAGAATGCGTGCTGCAATCCAAGTCTGCCGCGCAAGCGATGCGATCCATGGCGGACAGCATATTCCCTTATCTCGGAATGGGGGCGATTATGCAGAAGAGCCGTATTAATCAGATCTGGCGAGATCTGCATACAGCATGTCAGCATTCTTCGCTTGTATCCTTTCAACCCTAAAAGCCTAGTGTACAAGAGACACCTTAAGAACCTTCGGAAAATTCAGAACCTTCAGAGCCGTCTTCAAGCGGCTTTGAAGGTTTTTTATATGGAGTGGAATAGACCGCAGTCCATCGGTGCTTGTGATGTGCAAATTGTACGCCTGTATGAGGTTCATCTGTCGTGCCGACGACAGGAGTAGTCTAATATAGTGTAGTACATTGGCGAAGGAGGTGAACCGGTTCCTGTTCACCGGTTGCCGGAAGAACGGGTTATCGCATGAAACCTACAATTGTATGCTTCTCTCATCTATGCAATTCCGGTTACATTACCGGTGCAGAGAAGCTCCTTCTGTTTATGCTGCGTGAACTGATGCCTCATTATCGCTGTATTCTGGTCGTTCCAGAGGAAGGTATTCTATCACATGAAGCCTATGTATCGGGTATTTCTTATCGAGTTCAAGCCTGCAGCCTGTTTCCTCTTATGGTGGAGCCGTCCGCGGGATTGCATGCACAGCTGGAGCATGCTCGCCAACATTCAGAATGGAATGCGATGCTGCAGCTGCTTCAACAATTAAAGCCGGACTATGTACTTACAAATACGAGCGTCCATGCGCTGCCAGCTATGGCGGCCAAGTCACTCGGCATTCCTGTGCTGTGGCATATTACAGAATGCATAGCGGACAATGGCTATGCGTCCGAAGCGGCGGCGATAATCGAGAGCTATGCGGATGCGGTGATCGGAACATCGCATACCGCATTGCAGGCATTTCCCCCGCGAAACGATCCGCGCAGCATGCCCTGCCGCTTCCTATTGCCGCCATCCTGGCATATGGAGGACCTGCAGCCGCATACCTGGGGGCAGCATCGGTTGCAGAAGCGGCAGGAGCTTGGCGTTGCCGATGATAGCCCGCTAATAGGCTATATCTCATCATCGCTCATGGTTCAGAAAGGGCTGGACCAATTTATCCATATGGCGCTGTCGATTGCGGACTCATTTCCTCAGAGCAGATTTCTCATTATTGGTGAACCGGTTAATCCGTCATATCTGGAGCATTGCCAGCTGCTCATTCAGCAATCACCTCACGCCTCGCGCTTTACCTTCATTCGATTCGCAAAGGATATCCAATCGATATATCCGGCTATGGACATCGTCATTGTGCCAAGTCTGATCCCAGAGGGCTTCGGCATGACCGCGCTGGAAGGACTTGTATTCAGCAGAGCCGTCGCAGTGTATCGTTCAGGAGGGCTTGGCGAGATTATGTCAGCTGTCCACCAGGATGAATACGCAGTTGAACCAGGCAATTGGCCAGCCCTTGCGGCACATGTAAGACGTTGGCTGGAGCAGCCGAGGCTGCTGCGACGGGTTCAGAAACACAATGGCAGAGCCGTTCAGCAGGCATTCGGGATAGATAGCTACAGGCAGAAGCTGCACCGAATATTTGTCAGCTTCATCATGGAGCAGGAGTCGTTGTTTCAAGCTGTGCAAGGAAGCGGTCATGAGATATATATCCGAATGGACGGTGTATTTCGTCACGTTGCAAGCCTGAAGGAGCTGAAACGGTTAGGCAGAACCACAGTTCGCCGCATATCGGATGATGTGCTAAGGGAGCTTCCGCTGGGTGAACCGATCCCGCCTTTACCATCTAGCTCTTCTAGGAAGCGGAATAACGTATCGCGGCGAAATAGAAACCGATTCATCCGCGCCAACAAACGCGTACGTCACGAATATAAGAAGTCGTCAGCTCGCAGAAGAAAGCTTCCGCGCAGCTTAGGAAGAAGGAGGGGTCTGACGAGATATGCCAAGAATCGTACTGGCCGCACACTTCATTCTCATCGAGGGCGAAGCAGTCGACTGAGCCGCATAGGTCGCTCTAGACGCTCAAGCAGTCGGGGTAGCCTGTGAAGTGCGGCTCCGCGTTATAGGAGGGGAGATCAAGCATGCGTATCATGACGATACTAGGCACACGACCAGAAATAATTCGTCTTAGCTTAATTATGAAGCAGCTCGATCAAGCGGCTGAGCGGCATACGCTGGTGCATACAGGTCAGAATTACACGTCTACACTTAGTCAACTATTCTTTGATGAGCTAGGGCTGCGCGCACCTGACTATATGATGCCGCCGCATCAGCAGACCCTTGGCAGCCAATTATCGATTCTGTTTGCGGAAACCGAACGCTTAATAGAGAGGGAGAAGCCTGACAGGGTCTTGCTGCTGGGAGATACGAACAGCGCGCTGAGCGCGATCATCGCCGAGCGTCTTGGAGTGCCTGTTGTTCATATGGAAGCAGGCAATCGCTGCTTCGATAATAAGGTTCCAGAGGAGAAGAATCGCAGGCTAATTGATTCAATCGCTTCCATCAACATGCCTTATACCGAGCAGAGCAAGCAGAATCTACTGCAAGAAGGAATACCTAGTCATCGCATTATCGTAACGGGAAACCCGATATATGAAGTGCTTCAGCACTATCAACCCCGCATTGAGCGGAATGATGTACTCGATCGCTTGAAGCTAGCACCGCAGCAGTATTTTCTCGTAACAGCTCATCGCGCGGAAAATGTTGACGACCCTACACGATTGTCCAACATACTAGAAGCCTTAAATCAATTGGCGGAACGTTACGCCAAACGAATCGTTTGCAGCATTCACCCGCGGACGAAGAGCCGCATTCTCCAATTAAACCTTTCCATGCACCCTTTGGTTGAATATTATGAACCCTTCGGGTTCTTTGATTTTGTTCATTTGGAACAGCAGGCTTACTGCGTCATTACCGACAGCGGCACAGTTCAAGAGGAATGCTGTATCTTCCACGTTCCCGCCGTTACGATTCGCCATTCCACCGAACGACCGGAGACCGTGGATTGCGGCAGCAATATCGTTTCCGGTCTTGAAACGGAGCATATCGTCGATGCCGTGGCTGTTATGACTGCCTTGCCAACCGATTGGATCTGTCCGAGCGGATATGTGGCGCCGCATGTTTCTCACACAGTCGTAAAATTTCTGCTTGGAGGGAAGATCGATGTTTAACAATAAGCGCATACTCGTGACCGGCGGCACCGGCTCTTGGGGGTATGAACTGATCCGACAGCTGCTTATGCGGCAGCCGAAGGAGATAGTCGTATTCTCTCGCAACGAGTCCGCTCAAGTTGCCATGAACCGGGCGTTCGACGATAGACGGCTTACCTTCTGCATCGGAGACGTAAGGGATAAGGGAGCATTATCATCTGCGTGCAGAGGCGTGGACATCGTGTTTCACCTTGCTGCGCTCAAGCATGTGCCAGTATGCGAGGAACATCCATATGAGGCGTTGAAGACGAATGTAATCGGTACGCAAAATGTAATCGAAGCGGCAATAGATAATCAGGTTGAAAAAGTGGTATACATCTCCACGGATAAAGCGGCGAATCCTTCTAATTTCTACGGTATGACCAAGGCGATTGGTGAGAAATTGATCGTTTACGCGAACCTGCTGCGTTCCTCGACGACCTTCGTATGCGTGCGAGGCGGCAATGTGCTCGGGACCAATGGCAGCGTCGTGCATTTGTTTAAAGATCAGATTCAGTCGAAACGCGAGATCGGGATTACGGATCTGCGAATGACACGCTTCTTCCTAACCTTGCACGATGCGATCGAGCTTCTATTCAAGGCAACGGAGAGCAGCCATGGCGGGGAGATCTATGTGATGACGATGCCGACCTGCAGGATAGTCGATTTAGCAGAGGTGCTGATAGAAGCCTCAGGTCTCGAAGGTGTGACTATCGTTGAAAAGGGAATTCGACCGGGTGAGAAGATCCATGAGATCTTGATGAGCGAATACGAGAGTATGAACACGGTTGTGTATGACGATGAATATTTAATCATATTGCCGACGATATACATTCCGGGATTACAAGAGAAATATGAGCACTGTGTTCCGGTATCGTTCCGCAGCTTTAGTTCTGATGTGCGCTTGATGAGCAAGGGAGACATTCGCGTCATGCTGAAGCGAGGAGGCTTTATACAATGAAGCTGCTCATTATCGGCGGGAACGGCATGGCGGGCCATATGCTGGTCCGATATTTTCAGCAGCAGGGGACACATAGGGTATTCTATACGACTCGTAATAAGGAGGATGACAGCTCACTGCTACTCGAGCTGACCGATATGGCGCACGTCGATCATGTGTTAACGGCAGTGCGTCCCCACGTTGTGATCAATGCGGCGGGCATTCTGAACGATGCTTGTGATCGCAGGCTGATGGAAGCGTACCAGGTAAATGGGATATTGCCTCAGCGCTTGCGGCAGCGAGCGAATCTACTAGGAGCTAAAGTTGTTCATATTAGCACGGACTGCGTATTTTCAGGAGCAAGAGGCAGCTATTCCGAAATAGACGAGCCGGATGGGACCACGGCATATGCAATGACGAAAGCGCTTGGTGAGCTTCATCCGGTACATGATGGCAGCCCTCACTTGACGATACGCACCTCTATTATCGGACCGGAGATTCGTGCGGGCGGACTTGGCTTATTAGCCTGGTTCCTGCGGCAAACGGGCGAGATTAGAGGATACCGAAACGTAAGGTGGAATGGGGTTACGACCTTGGCTCTTGCGAAGGCGATCGATCGCTGGATCGAGGGGCCGTTATCCGGATTAGTCCATCTCGCACATCCTTCACCTGTTTCCAAATGCGAGCTCCTTCACTTGTTTCAAGAGGTATATGGCAAGAACGATGTCGATATCGTTCCACAGGATGAGCCTTATTCGGATCGAACGCTTGTACAGACGCGGGCAGATGTCCATTATGAGCTGCCTGCCTATGAAGAGATGCTGCGTGAGCTAGTAGAAAGGACGGTCGTCTTATGATGAATGGAGCGTCGATCCTTGTGACAGGCGCATCAGGCTTCACAGGGTGGCATGCCTGCCGATATTTTATGAATCTCGGGATGCAGGTGACCGCACTCGTACGCAGGGCGAACCCAGAATTGGCCGCAGCAGGAATGCGGGTCATCGTATGTGATCTACTGGACGGCGCTGCGGTTGCAGCAGCGCTGCATGATGCCGCACCAGATTATGTGCTGCACTTGGCAGGTGTGAATGCGGTAACGGATTCGTGGAAGCAGCCGATTCATACGATGCAGGTCAATGTCATGGGGACGATCCATGTTGTGGACGCTCTGCGTACTGCGCCTCATATCCGGGCGCTTATTATCACATCCAAGCTGAAAGCGCCGCTTAGCCAAGCGGGTACTCCCGTGCATCCCTATGCTTTCAGCAAGTCGATACAGGAGCTGGCGGCTCGCGCGTGGTCGAAGCTGTTTGGACTCGATGTGATATTGGCAGAGCCCTCCAACCTGATCGGACCCGGTCCCTCGACCGGCATCTGCTCTCTTCTTGGACAATATATCGCGAAGCGGGAACGAGGTTGGGATTCGGGCGATTTTCTATTGAGCTCACGAAGTGTTATGAGGGACTATCTGGACGTTCGCGATGCGGTAGCGGCTTATGAGAAGCTGCTGCAGGCAGGAGAAGCGGGCACTGTATATAGCGTGCAGAGTGGCATCCATCGATCTCTTGGCGACATTGCGGATACCTTCCGCCGAATGGCGTTGACGGATGTGTTGTTCCGCTGGCAGGATGAAAGCTCAAGCTTAGAAGGAGGCGGGACAACCCCGACTCCGATCGCCGCATCGAATTCTGCCTATTCCGATCATGTGGAACAAGCAGCGCAGACGCTTCCAGCAGCGTTGGACTGGCAACCTGCACGAGCCTTTGAGCATTCTGTTGCCGATATATTGAATTATCACCGTAACAGCTACGGAGGTGAAGAATCATCATGAAGCCGCTCGTTTCTATCGTCATTCCATTTTACAATGATCCATATATTGCCGAAGCAATCGAAAGCGCCTTAGCTCAAACGTATATGAATAAAGAGATTATAGTTGTGGATGATGGCTCTACTTCTTTTATGGATCGAATTAAGCCATACCGGTCGAGAATTAAATATGCAAGAAAGAATAACGGAGGCACGGCGTCGGCTCTCAATCACGGAATTCGCCGATCATCAGGCTCGTACATCACCTGGCTGTCCTCAGATGATCGGTTCTATCCCAAAAAATTAGAAGTTCAAACCAAATATTTGGTGAATCGCGGAGGGTACATCAGTCACACCAACTTTGACTTGATCAACAGTGAAGGACATATCACGGAGAGTGGCGCTGGGATGAAGATTGCGACAGCGTCAGCGTTCTATCATAGCTTCTTCGAAGGGAATCCGATCAATGGCTGCACGATTATGATGAAACGTGACCTGCTTAAACGCGTCGGCCAATTCGATGAGGGACTACCCTATACACACGATCTGGATTTGTGGTACCGCGTTATGCTGGCGGGCTACGACTTTCATTATATTCCGGATCGCTTGACTGCTTACCGCAGACACGATGCCATGGGTACGGTGAGGCACCGGGACGCGATCGCGATAGAGCTGCAGAGGACGAACAGTCGATATCATCCAGCTCTAAGGCAATTCATTCAACATATATTCCATAGCTGACGATATGCATAAAGCTCCCTCTCAAGCGGTATAGAAGGCTTGAAAGGGAGCTTTATCGTTTCTGAACATCGCAGTTGGTTGAGCTAAATTGGTCGGTAATTCTGCTTTATAACATTAAGCATGTGAGAGAAGTGCTGAGCGTACACTTTCGGCTGGAAGTTCTGTTTCATGTGCTGAACCCCTTGCTTGCGAATCCGATCTCGCAGCGAGGCATTGTTTAGAAGATCCACACCTTCTTGAATCGCCTGCTGAATATTGTTGTGGGTATAGAATTTGCCGGTCACATTATGCTGGATAAACACTTTCACACCATCTGAATCGGAACAGAGCACGGGACAACGACAGGACAATGCTTCAGCAATGCTGTATCCAAAGCCTTCTAGAATCGACGTGGACATCAGGAATCCGCCGGAGTCGCCAGTTTTCGAGAGGTAATCCATCATGCGAGCATGAGGAATATTGTTGAATATAGTTAGCTTTTCTTTTAGGTCAAGCTTGCCGACCTTGAAGGAGAATCGTTTATAGTCATTTTCTTGTGACAAATTGTTATCTAGAAACATCCACAAACGGATGCGGGGATTGCGTAGAATGAGCTGGTGACTAATGTCTAGGAAGTGATCCCAATTCTTATTTGGCTCTAACCGTCCAATCCATGAGATGATCGGGTGGCGAGGAGTACTTAGGCGTTTTTGATAATGAAAATGGTCGTAGTCGACTACGTTAGAAAATACATAGCGCGGGATAGCAGGGCAATATTTCTCGAATAAGCGTATTAAATGTGCTGTCGCTGGCAGATGAATGCCTTGAGCGTATTGCTGTATATATGGCGCGGCTTGAGAGGCGACATGCTCTGCATGATCTGGCGCCCCTAAGCCCTGAGCCTCGTATATTAATGGACCGTGATATCCAAGTCTTCGCAATCGCTCAAGCATAATGAAATCAGAAGAAACTAGAATAGCTTCAAAGTTATGTTTCTGCAGCAGACTTTGAATCTCATGGTCAGAAGAGGTTACATATGTCGGTAAATTCGTGCTATTTTGCAAGCCGGAGCCAGTTTGAGTATAGAGCAGATGGCTGTATACCCCGATCTGCTGCAGCGCACGACCCCGTAATCGATTTAAAGTATCGATACCACCGCTTGGCACATAGAATGTAAACAACATCTTCATTATCCGCTACCGCCCTTTCGTAAAGGCGAACTGCACCTATAGGCTGTGCAAGTCCCAGTCTCGATAGCAGTTTATGTGATCGCGTCCTTAATGGTGTGGGTTACAACGTCCAGCGCACAAGCAGGGCAGCCTGCGATAGTCCTCCTCCAAAGCCGTAGAGCAGCATTAGCTTGTCTGTCTGCACTCTGCCGTCCTCGATACCCTGCTGGATAGCAAGCGGAATGCTGGCAGCAGATGTATTGCCGCACTTCTGCATACTCGTTAACGTACGATCCATCGGGATCTCCGCGCGATCGCATATACTTTCAATCATTCTCAAATTCGCACTATGCGGTACGAATAGGTCGATGTCCTGTATGCTCATGTCTGCCGCCTGCAGCAATTGTGTAACGCCTTGCGGTATTTGACTCAGCGCCCATTTATAAACCTCGCGGCCGTTCTGAACGAGCATCCCGTGATCGAGGATGCTTTCATTTCCGATACGATCGGCGCATGCGGAACGGTACACAGCACCGCGAAGATCACCTTGCGTCACCGCGTATGAGGCAATGAAGGCTGGCTTGCCGCTGTCCTGTGCTTGATGGGCGGCCTGCTCCAGCATGATGGCTCCTGCCCCGTCGCCAAACAGAATACAGGATGAACGATCTGTGTAATCCACGGTTTTGGTCAGTGTCTCAGAGCCAATAACCAGCACTTTCTTATGCATGCCGGAGTCCAGCAAGCCGAGCGCAAGCTGCATGGAGCTGACGAAGCCTGCACAGGCGTTAGATATATCCAGAGTAAAGCAATTGCTGAGTCCGAGCTTGGCTTGAATGAGTGCAGCGGTATTTGGGAAAAAAGTATCAGGTGTGGACGTAGCCACGAGTATAGCATCCACATTTTGCAGACACCCAGGGTAGTTGGTTTCCATCTGTCGCACGGCTTGGCAACCTAGGTCGCTGGCATATTCATGCGGGGCAGCCTTCCGCCGTTCCTTCATGCCTGTTCGCTGCGTGATCCATTCATCATTCGTATCGACAATCGACTCAAAATAGGCATTCGTTAGTACATGCTCCGGCACGTAAGTGCCGAAGGCTGATATATAAGCTGTGGATTGCAATAAGCTGATTGGCATTGTGTACACTCCTTACGATATGGATAATGGGTGCATGCTATACGTAAATGATCGTTAGGTTTATTGTTAGTACCAGGTACTAAATAATGGGTTGATCATAATGGAAAATATCCTCACTGTCAATAGCTGACTATTCGTTTGCGTGAAGCTGTGTAAGGCAAAGCGACTGAATCTGGAATTTGAGTTCAGTATAAGTTTAACCCGATTGCGCATTCTAACGCATGGTGACACTCTTCATCTGTTCTTAATAATTAATCATGACAAGGGAGGCATCACAATGCAATTGAAAACTGCGCTGTTGTCATTAACAGCAGCTATGTTGCTGACGACTGGTCTTACTGGCTGCACTTACGGCACGAATCAAGGCATGACTACTAAAGGAGTACGCACCAATACTGTTGGACGTACAACTGCACCTGGAATGAATACGTACACGAATCCGAATTATAACCCTAACCGCAACTACAACACCTATGGAACTCATCCGTCTGGAACAGATGGAGTAGCTCCATATGGTACTCGCAATGCCAATATGTATGGCGCATACCCATACACCATGGGCGGACCACATCAAGGCTATAGTGCATATGGGACCCATACTTATGGCACGCATCCGTATGGCACTGGCACAACTGGCAACCAACAAATGCATACTGGCACTAAAGCTGAAATGAGCGATAAAATCGCTAAAAAGGTTTCGACTATTCCAGGAGTGAAATCTGCGAATGTAATGCTTTATGGTAACAACGCTTACGTTGCAGTATCGACAAAAGACACTGGCACTACAGGAATGAAGTCGAAGAGCACTACTACTGGCGGTAAAATGACTACCCATACTACTGGATCTGGTCAAGTACCGCAAGATCTGAAGGACAAGATCGGTAAAGAAGTGAAGAGTATGGCACCGAACTGTCAAAATGTATATGTATCGTCAGATGCAAACTTTGTTTCACACATGAATGATTTTGCT
The DNA here is from genome assembly GCF_054343325.1 of Paenibacillus marinisediminis. Classification (NCBI taxonomy): domain Bacteria; kingdom Bacillati; phylum Bacillota; class Bacilli; order Caryophanales; family Paenibacillaceae; genus Paenibacillus; species Paenibacillus marinisediminis. The sequence continues at coordinate 154,195 of NZ_JBTGUH010000004.1, read as the reverse complement.
AAGCAAGCAGCAGCAGGACATCCAATTCAGGGCTTTACAACAGAGTTCCAAGACATGGTAAGCCGATTGTTCCCAACTAATGCGGCACCGAGTACAACTCATACAGCACCGAGTGCAACTAGCTACATGGCACCTGGAACTCGATAAGGTATAACGGACTTTTTGTAGGGCTGGTCGACGGAGATTATCCTTGTTCACAAGGTTTAAGCTGCTGATACCAGCCCATTTTTAGCTATAACCGCACCAAGTGAAACTGCCCTTCATAGTATAAATTTGACTGTATCCCTTAACCTTGTTAAATTACAAAAACTCGGGCAAGGAGGGGTGACACTTGAAGGGTAGCGATCACAAGAGCAAGTTCCTGTTAACGAACCGTGAGCGCGAAGTTTTTGAACTGCTTGTGCAGGACAAAACGACCCGTGATATCGCACAACAACTTTTCATCAGTGAGAAGACAGTTCGCAACCACATTTCGAATGTGATGCAGAAGTTGAACGTGAAGGGTCGGTCGCAAGCGGTTGTCGAGCTAATCAAGCTAGGGGAGTTAAAAATCTGACAAAGCCCATCGCCCTGACCATTTAACCATCTGGTACCGTGGATAAGGGATTGAACCTTACCCATGGGAAAGAGGTTCGTTGATGAGCAAGTCTACCAACTTGCGTCGATAGATGTAAGCGTCCGTTTGCTTAAGCCATTTATGGTATAGGTAAATGTGACGCTCTATTTTTGTTGTTGGACTACGATGCTCTCATATAGCCAACTGCATGTATTCATCCGGTTTAATCCCCTCGTATCGAGTAAAAGCACGCTTGAAGGAGTACACATTTTCATAGCCTACTCGATGGGCAATATCATCGATTTTGCATTTTTTCTCCCTCAGTAATTCTTTGGCCATTTCCATTCGTAACCGACACAAATAATCGTAGAAATTGATGCCCGAGACTTCTTTAAACATTTTAGAAACGTTAGAAGTTGACATTTGAAACATGTCCGCTAGCTTTTTTAACGATACGTCGGCGCTTGTATAGTTCATATTAACGTATAGGAGCAATTCGCTGCCAACTTCCATCACGGATGATGTGTTGGAATATCGGTTTCTTTCACATATTAATGTTCCTACTTCAAACACATAGCTCCACATGGCATGGGTATCCGACGAGTTTACCAGATTTGCGAACTGCTTGGCGTAAATGCCTGTATCGAGATTTACCTCATGAAGAACTCGGAGCATCGTTTCCATCAACAACGAGACTAGTTTGACTATGCTGCCTTCAGACAGTTGTCGCTTGTCATTCTCCGCACTAATTTCTTGAAGAATATGCAATGACGTATCCAGGTTGCCGATCTTCAAGTTGTTGATCAGCTGAACTTCCCAGTCGGTCGGATAATAGTAGTCGAATTCATTCAAGATCGTCTCTTCCTGCATCAGGCGTATATGTCCGCGTGAAAATAACAGGTATTGCAAGCGTTCATGGGCTGCATAATACGATTTGCTAATGCCGACAATTCCTTGCTCTAATGAGCCACATAAGACGTCAGGATGAAATCCGCAGTGCTGCTCCATCTCAGCCGCAATTTCGGAAGCGATTTGTTCAATCATTCCATCGTCTCCAAAATGATGTTCAGAAGACAGGATCAAAGCTTTGTCTGCATTCGTGATCTCGAACAGCTCATAGTCAAGCTGATAACGCTGAATCGTCTGTTCGACAACCAGCATCGTGAGCATCTCCAGTTTTCGAATATGTTCGAAATCCGAAATTTCGTGAATGGCATGAAAGCTAACCAACATTGTGCAATAATGCAAATTGTCCGTATAAGAGATTCCGAATTTTTTCATCCCGTTCATAGGTTCGTTATCCGAGAAATACCCCTTCAATAAGCGAAGCAGCATGTTTGATCTGGCAGCGCTTTCAAATTCGTGCATGGATTGTTGAAGCTTTTGGTTTTCATGCAGTAAGTGGTCAAATGATTTCTCGATGAAATGGTACTCAGAACCAGAGACGGCTCCATTTTTGACATCCTCATATCGAAATTTATCTGAGAGCTTCATTAGTAAGATGTACAGTGGACGGTAAGTGATTCGAGCTAATATAAGAGCAGAACATGTACCCACGGCGATTGAAATGAGAATGGCTAGCATTGAACTAAATAAATTATGAATCCATACACCGCTGTTATCGGTATAGGAGATGGTATATGTCCAATCGCTAGCTAGAGATGGCAGAACAATTGTATGTGCTTTCTTATTAGCATTTTGCTTGTCCGGAGTATTCCGCGTTTGCTTAAAAATGCTCGATTGATCGGCAGAAATCAAGATGTCGTTGTACTCGGTGCCTGCGAAACGATGTATATAATCGGAGAAGTATGCGCTATCAATAAAGAGGACCAATATAGCGCGCGGATGATTGACAGTCTCCAAGCTCTGAAGGACAGGAACGACACGCTTGCTGCTGTCCCATAGGTTCATTGTAGTCGGCTGCATGATTGTGAAATCGTTGGGGTCTGAGAGGGCGTTTTGAATGGTGAGTTGTAAATCTGGGTTGAATACGGCTACACTAGCAAAAAAATCGTCCTCCGGGAATGTACCGACCGAAGATAGGATCCATTGTTTTTCTGGAAAAACAATCATGCCGAAGGAGAGAATATTCATCGCATTGATGTCGTTCTCCAGATCTTTTCTAAGCTCAATCATTTTAACAAGATCGAATTCTTTGTCGTAGACGTTCGTCGTTTGCATGAGTTTTCTAACCCATGTTTTGCTGCTCATGTCCTTGCTGAATTGTCTGAGCTCATTTAGTTTGTTGTCTGCCAGATCCGCAATTCGTTTGGCATCTGATGCATGCTTTTCATATTGCTGTTGCTGTTCTTCCATGATGTTTCGGTGTACGTTCAAGGCACTGAATATAATAATGGGGATGATCAATATGGCAGTGTAGGACATAAAGATTTTTCGAAACGCGCTGTTTCCGTACCATCTCTTGTTCAAATTCGTCCCTCCTTCGGTGTGAAATCAAATGAAATGAATGAAAGAAAATGACAGAACCTACATCAAGAGTGGGATCTGTCATTTTCCATATATTACTAATATTAAAGTTACTGAATGCTATTGTATCTGTCAAGTAATTGCTGATCGATTTCCATCAATTGATCGAGCCCGAGCTTTTTCAGTTCGGCGATATATTGATCCCAATCATCGAGCGATTTTTGACCAAGTACGAGCTTCGTTGCAAGCTCTGAGGAGTAGGTGTTCAGGTTGGTTAATATTTTCGTCTTCGTTTCCAATTGCTTCTCATCCGGGATCGCCAAGAAGTTGTCGTTCATATTGACATAGTACGGTTTGTATTTCAGGATTTGCAGCTCGTTATCCACTTTGTATTGCGGCAATCTGGAAAGCTCGTATTCAAGATTGGCGAATTGCACGCGAGGGAATACGGTATCTCCGAGCAGTGCGTTTCCATTAACCTGCTTCGTTTTGGCCATTTCTTCGGCTGATCCGTTATTAAGAAATACTTTTGCGCCGTTGCTCTCAATTTTGTAAGTCTGTCCTTCAATCCCCCAGAACATGAGATCCGCGTATTTGTCAGAGTAGACCGTATCAAAAAATTTAATGGCTGCTTCTACGTCTTTGCAATTTTTGGTGATAGCGAATTTATTGAAAATAAGGAAAGGTGGCTCCAACTGTGCTGCAGGGGTGATGTTGTCAACAGCCTTAAGCGGCATCAGTGGAAGATATTCGCCGCCCCCGCGGATCGTCGGTTCTTGATAGTTCTCCAGATTATAATCACTCAAGGATGAAACCTGATTGTCTGTCATTTTTTGCTGCACTTGTTCGCCCTTGGCTTCGATCAGGCTCGTGTCGAGAAGTCCTTCTTTCACTAGACTCTGCATGAAACGGAAGTAATCCTTGACTCCGTCTTGATACCACGGAGATACGACTTTTTTGTTCTCAACATCAACGGCTGTGACGCCTGTGCCTAGTCCAAACCATTGGGCAATCGCACCATTGAACTGACCAGGGTAAGGATATGAAAGGATTTCGTCTTTCTTGCCGTTTCCGTTGGCATCGTTTTCTCGGAATGCCTTCAGTGTTTGCAAATATTCGTCCGCCGTTGTCGGTACTGGGAGATTGAGCTTATCTAACCAATCTTTGCGAATCATCATGGTTAGAGAGACAGGGGCTGGGTCTTTTCCTTGATATGTTTTTTTGTGAAGATTGCTGAACCAGTACATTTGGCCGTCTGGGGATGTGGTTGATTTTTTGGCATAAGGGAATTCGGTGTCATACATTTTTTTGATATTGCCGTTGCTGTACTTCTCGATTAGCGGATTGAGATCTAGAAAGACACCTTGCTTCGCAAGATTCAGTACGGTTGTATTATCGAGTTTCGTAATGTTCACGATATCGGGAAGGTCGGATCCAGAAGCCATTCTCGTCTTGAGGACAACTTCATATTGCTCGGCGGGTACCCATTCGTAATCCAGTTTCAAGCCGGCGTTATTCAGCAGCGTATCAATTTCCTTCCATACAGGGTACTGTTCTCTGTCGTCGAATTTAATATATTTGTTTCCATTTGTAGGACCAAGCATCCGAAGTGTACTGAATTTTTGATCGGATGAAACGTTGTTGCTAGATTCCCCTTTTTTAGTGCTGTCGGTATTGCTCTGACCTTCGTTGCTGCTGCTGCATGCGGTGATTGATCCGATTAACAGAACTGCCGTCAGACCGGATAGAAGTGTTTTTCTCCAATGCTTCATGGACGATTTCCCCCTAAAATGATTATTCTTTTAACGAGCCAAGAAGCGCTCCCTTGATGAAATATTTCTGAAAGAACGGGTAGGTAAAAATAACAGGCAGCGTCGTGAAGACGATAATCGCATATTTCAACTGAATGTTCGATAGCATGTTCTCTACGGCAGTGCGGGTATCCTGGAGCGAAAGTGTCTTCAAATCAACCGACTGCTGCACCACGACACGGTACAAATACATTTGCAGCGGATGAAGCTTCTCATTCGGCAGATAGACGAGTGCGTCGAACCAACTGTTCCAAATGCCCACGATCGAATAGATGGCAATGACCGCGATGATCGGCTTGGAAATCGGCAGGATGACTTTGAATAGCAGCTGCCAATGGGAAGCGCCGTCGATAAAAGCGGACTCTTTCAGCGCTTCCGGTATCGTCGTAAAGAATGTTCTGACAAGAATGATGTTCCAGATGCTCACCATGCCGGGAATAATGACAGCGAACATCGTGTTGTACAGCCCAAGCTGGTTCACCAGCAAGTAGGAAGGAATCAATCCGCCCGCGAAGTACATGGGGATTAAGATGAAGGCAACCACCCATTTGCGCCCCGCAAGATTGCGTACGGTTAGCGGATAGGCGCCGAGTACGGCCATCAGGCAGTTCAGGAACGCTCCCGCAGTAACGTATATCAACGTATTCGTATAGGCCCACCACATCTTGGTGTCTCGGACAATGAGTTCGTAAGCACCGAGAGACCAGCCTTTCGGATACCAGAACACGTTCATGGCTGCCACTTCCTGGGGCGAACTGATGGACATGATGATAACGAAATAGAAAGGATACAAGGTAATGAAGCAAATCAAGAGCGCGATTACAAGAAAGACAATATCGACGATTATAGAACCTTGCCTAATCGCGTTCGGGTTTCTTCGGGACGAGGCGAACAATCGAATTCCCCCTTACCATAAAGCGTAATCCGTGTGTTTGCGGCTTAGTGTGTTAGCGATGTACAAGAGAGTGAAATTGATGAGCGCTATAAACAGGCCGACAGCCGCACCTGAGCTGAAATTTCCGCCAAGCAAGCCTTCACGGTACAAATAGGTGCCAATAACATCCGCTGTTTCATAAACCATTGGATTATAAATAAGTAGAATAAACTCACTATTCGCTGACAGTAAATTACCAATTGCCAAGATCAGCAGAATGAAGATCGTCGGACGAATGGCAGGCAGTGTAACATGAAACATTTGCTTTAACCGGTTAGCTCCGTCCATTCTCGCCGCTTCATATAAGTGAGGATCAACGGAAGACATCGCTGCGAGATACAAAATGCTGCTCCAGCCGAACGACTTCCAAATGCTCGTAATCGTATAAATGGCCGGAAAATATCCCGGCTCGGTATTCAATGCCACCGTCGTTTCGCCGCCAAACAGATTAACAAAAGCATTAATGATGCCGTCCGCATTGATGAAGGACAATACCATGCCGGCAACGACGACGTTGGAGATAAAGTGAGGCAAGTAGCTTGCCGTCTGGACAATTTTTTTGAAAATACCGCTCCTCAGCTCGTTAATCAGAAGGGCAAAAAGAATTGGCACCCAAAAGCCGAATACGAGTGTATAAAAGCTGAGTAAAAAGGTGTTGCGCATGAGTCTTCCGAAGTAAGGTCCGTTAAAAAAATCGATGAAGTGTTGAAAACCAACCCAGTTAGCGCTTTCAAGAGAGAAGAAAGGTTTTCCTGGAAAATAATTCTGAAAAGCGATAATGATCCCGTACATCGGAATATAGCTGAAAATAAAAATATGCAGCAGAACGGGGAGCATAATCAAGTAAAGCTGCATATTCTCACGTAAGCGATAGGATGACACACGCTTACTTGGCTGACTGGCTGCTCTCATAACTTTCTCCTTTCACCGATTAATTGCGGTATTACTGGGCCCTTTCTTCCGCATGGATTCATGATAATGGGTAATTTTGGTTGGGGGCAAGAAACAAAATTTGATACTCGCACAATATTTTCGCACCATTTTTGACGCCCAAACAATTCTTGAAAAGCGTTGAAAAGTAAATAAAAGTATATCAAAGTATATAAATGTATATTGCAGAGACTTGCAGAGGCCCGATAGCCTCAACATAATAACGCTAAGTTACCAACTGTTAAAACCAAGGAGGTAAGGAAATGAAATCGTTAAAGACATGCTTCTCTATTGTTCTGGTTGCAGCACTCATGATGACGATGACTCCGATAATCTCCGCGCGTGAAGCACCCAATCAACCAGAACAAGCAGCACAGACTGGGATGCGTAATCTCGCAGCAGGGCTCGACTATGAATGGTCAGTCGCTCCGATGCTATCTCATCCCGATACCGGGACAGCGTTGACAGACGGCAAGTATGGAAATTTGCAAGACTATAATGATCCAGCTTGGACGGGGCATTTGGATCAAAAAATGCGTACCGTCGTATTTGATCTAGGTGAAGAGAAGTCTATTGCCAGTGTGAAGGCGCATTTTTTGGAGGATTACAGCGCGCATAACATCCTGTTTCCTCTGACTGTATCCGTGTACGTATCTAACGATAAAGTCAATTGGGGGACCGTGGCGAATCTTCCAACCTTGAAATTTTTGCAGTATGGTCCACCGCGCGAGCAGACCTTTGAATGGGATGGAAGCAAGACAGGGCTGCTGTCTGATCCGGATGCAGCTATGGCTTATGCCCGATACGTCAAAGTTACTTTTTACACACATCAAACGGCGTTGATCTTCATTGATGAAATCGAAGTTTGGGGTGCGGACGGGCGGCAAGACGGCGCTGTAGAAGTGCCTCCGTACCAACCGGCCTATCAGGAAGTTGGGGATGCCACCGCCGGTGTCCACAATCTTGTCTTCCTTCCGAATGGCTATTATTCAGGCGGCAAAGGCGATTTCCCAAAGGAGAAGATCATTCCGTTCATCAGCTATGTGAATGAACAAGGTGAACCGGTTGACTGGTTGTTCGACAGTGTGTTCTTTGCTGCGGGTTCTTCGCCGAGCGGACGGGATGTTGGTTATGGCAATGGAACGCTCGAAGACTGGAAATGGCATTTTGAGAAGACTTATAATGTGGAGCACGGGGATATCCGGCAACTGGATGAAGCCGCCAAGGAAGTGGCTCTTAAGCTGAATCAACCGGATCATAAGATCAAAGTCGGGCTAATGATTCCGAATCCCGGCTACTGGGTAACCGATTTCGGCGATGTGGATGGTGACGGCGTTTCCGAGAATTTTAATGCCGGAGTCGTCGGCGAAGAGGCTGCAGCCGCGAATCGGGAGAAGGCGATCAAGTGGTGGATTGAACAATCAAATGCGAAATGGATTGAAGGCAATTATGCCCATCTTGAGCTTGCAGGGATGTATTGGCTTGACGAGGAGGTCAGCACCGACAACGCAGGTGAAGATTTGGTTCGTGCCGCAAGCCGTCTTGTTCAAGAGAATCAGATGAAGCTGTTCTGGGTTCCGCATTTCAATGCGTACAAGAGCTTCCTCTGGAAGGATCTCGGTATTGACGCGGCGGCCTTCCAGCCGAATTATTTCTTTGAGGACATGAACATCAATCGTCTTGAAGACGCTGCAGACATAGCGAAGCAGTATGGCATGGGAATCGAGATGGAATTCGACAACCGGATGATCACGGATGACGTGTTCCGTAAGCGGTATATTGAGTATCTGGATGCGGGCGTCAAGTATGGTTATATGCAGCCGAACGTGTTCAAAGCCTATTACCAAGGCAACGACGCGGTATATGAGGCTGCGATGAGCAAGGTTCCTAAGACGCGTATATTGTATGATTGGCTGTATCAGTTCTTGAAAGGAACCTACGAGAAGACGGATTATACAGGTCCAACCATCAATGTATCGATGAACGGTAAGGAAGTGTCAGGCGATGTGACCGTGACCGAATCGGAAGCATTTAGCTTTACATGGGATGCGATCGATAGCGGCAGCGGTGTTGTGGATGTGAAAGCGGTATTCGACCGCGGAAGTTATCAAGCGGGAACAAAGATCGATCTCGCAGGAAAGCCCGGCAAGCACCAACTGGAAATCACTGCGATTGATATGGTCGGCAACGTGACGAAAAAAACGCTCTGGATTGAGATCGCAACGAACGTCGATGAGATGATGACGCTGATTTCGCGTTTCGAGGCAGCGGGAGATTTTACGGATCATGGCAGCGCTCGTTCGTTACAAGCCCATTTGGAAACCGTGAAGAAATTTCAAATGAAAGGCGACACGGCAAAAGCGATGAAGCATTTGAAAGATATGAATAAAATGTTGGACATGGAGAGAGAAGAGGCGCTGATATCCGAGCGGGCGTACGATGTTTTGCAGACCGATGTAGACTACTTACTTGGCAGCAACCTTGCATTACATAAAAACGCGGAGGCTTCATCGGTTGAATCGGGTAGACCGAATCTATCTCCTGATCAAGCCGTGGACGGCGTGTATGGCACAAGGTGGTCAAGCAATTATACGGACGATACTTGGTTTACCGTTGACCTTGGCGGGGTGAAGGATTTCGATACGATTGTCATCGATTGGGAATATGCTCGCGCGAAAACCTTTAAAATATTCGTATCGAACGATAAGGAACAATGGACAAATATTACGGATAATGATGGCGTAATCGAAGCGAAAGACGGAAAGCAAACCATTCGTCTACAAACAACGAATGCCAGATACGTGAAGCTTCAGGGCATTCAAAGAGCAACGATATACGGCTATTCGTTCTATGAGTTTGAAGTCCACAAAAGATTCTAATTGTATGGCTGTCGAAAGGGACTGACCTCACAATGTAAGATAAATCAAAACACCTTCAAGGGAATGCTCCTATTTCGTAAGTTATAGGGACAACCTTGGAGGTGTTTTTATGTTGACAACATTTATACGCTGACTTTTGCCCTGCCAATAAAGGAAGAGATCACGAGATTTGCGGCGCCGAGCGCAGCCGCGTACGACCCGAGAGAGGAGAATTCGATCCTCATTCCGCTCTGATGGGAGCGCAGCGCGCGCTGCTGTACGGTTCGGCTTAATGCGCTGCGAAGCCAGCGTTCCGAGTGCGCCAGCTTATTGCCGATAATAATAAGCTGCGGATTGAAGGCATTCACCAGATTAGTGAGGCCGATACCAAGGTACTCGCCGATCTGCTGAAGCGCGTGAAGCGCTGCCGGGTCATCGGTCTCAGCAAGTCTGATCGCTTCCTCCAGCGTTGCAAACGGCAGCTTAAGCCGCTCATCAAGGAGCGCCTTCTCCGAGGCATACAGCTCCCAGCATCCGCGATTGCCGCAGGAGCATTTTCGACCATTCGCTTCGATGGTCATGTGGCCCAGCTCGACCGAATATCCGAATGCGCCTCGCAGCAGCTCACCGCCAACGATAATGCCGGTACCAATACCGGCACCAACACTTACATAGATCAGATGGGGCGAAGATTGGCCCGCATCGTATCGAAGTTCACCAATCGCACCTGTGTTGGCTTCATTCTCGACCGCAATTATTTGCTCGGGATAGCGCTCTTGCAGCCAAGCCTGCAGAGGGACGTTCTCCCACCCGAGGTTAGGAGCGAATTGAATGGTGCCGTCCTCATCCACCATCCCAGGTACTCCAACCCCAATTCCAATGACCTGATAAGGAGAATCCGGCATTTGGCTCATTAGATGATCGATGGCTCCGCATAGTACATCCAGAACAGAAGCGGGATCTGTTGATTGGAGCTGCAGCACTCCGCTGTCAATCACGATTTGACCGGACAGATCGCACAGCATCGCTTGGCAGCGGTCTACGTCAAGATTGATGCCGATCGCATAGCCTGCATGGCGGTTAAATAACAGCATAAGCGGCTTGCGGCCGCCGCTGGATTGACCTGGACCGAGTTCAGATACCAATTGATTCTCGATCAGGTCGTTCACAAGCTTAGACACAGTCGCTTTATTAAGGCCTGTCATCTCAGCAACATCCGCTCGAGATATCGGGGCATGCAGACGAATCGTGTCTAGAATTAACGCGGTATTTATTTTTTTCACAAGAGCTTGATCGCCTGTAATCTTCATTGGGTTCATCCTTTATATGTATGTATCATTATTTTGCATCTTTGTTTATTGGTTAAATATATTATCGAATCGAATGTAGAATTATTTACAGTGTAGAAGAAATATCTACCTTTATCAACAAAAAGAGAAAAATACTGCAGTTGATGAGATGATGGCGGTTGCAAGGAAATAGATACTAAAGTGAAGGATAAGGTGGAATTTTAGTGAAAATCGTCGTTCATTTTATACAGTGGAGAACTTAATGCGGCTACTTAGTTTAATGGATAGACAAAGTGAGGGGCTTGTGCTAGGATAGAGCTAAATTGATCTGCATAAGGAGGAACTATAAATGGCTCACTTTGAACAAGTAGGCAAGATCTCTTATGAGGGCAGCAAGTCAACGAATCCATTTGCATTCAAGCAATACAATGCATCTGAGGTCGTAATGGGTAAGACGATGGAAGAGCATCTCCGGTTTGCTATGGCTTACTGGCATACCTTCACATATGGCGGCGTTGATCCGTTTGGCGATCAAGTGATGGAGCGCAGCTGGAACCATTTCAAGGGGATGGATCTGGCGAAGGCTCGTGTAGAGGCTGCATTTGAGTTTATGGAGAAGACGGGGATCCCGTATTTCTGCTTCCACGATGTTGATGTTGCGCCGCAAGGCAGCTCGCTCCGTGAAACGAATCAGAATCTGGATGTTATCGTAGCGATGATGAAGGATTATATGAAGGATACAGGCAAGAAGCTGCTCTGGAATACGCAAAATATGTTCTCTCATCCGCGTTATGTTCATGGAGCTGCTACAACTTGCAATGCAGATGTATTTGCTTACGCTGCGGCACAAGTGAAGAAGGGGCTTGAAGTTGGTAAAGAGCTGGGCGCTGAGAACTATGTGTTCTGGGGCGGACGCGAAGGCTATGAGAGCTTGCTGAATACGGATCTGGCATTAGAGATGGACAATATGGCACGTTTGTTCCAGATGTCGGTTGACTATGCCAAAGAGATCGGGTTCGATGCACAGTTCTTGATCGAGCCGAAGCCGAAAGAGCCTTCTAAGCATCAGTATGATTTTGATGCGGCGACGACTATTTCATTCTTGCAGAAGTATGGTTTGCAAGAGCATTTCAAGCTGAACCTGGAAGCAAACCATGCGACTCTGGCTCAGCATACATTTGAGCATGAGCTTCGTGTTGCTCGCATTAACGGCATGCTGGGTTCCATTGATGCGAACCAAGGCGACATGCTGCTCGGCTGGGATACGGATGAGTTCCCGACAGACCTGTATGCGACGACGCTTACGATGTATGAAATCTTAATGAACGGCGGGATTGGCCGCGGCGGTGTGAACTTTGATGCGAAGGTGCGCCGTGCTTCGTTCGAGCAGGACGATCTATTCCTGGCTCATATCGCTGGTATGGACGCATATGCGAAGGGCTTGAAAGTTGCTGCTAAACTGATCGAGGACCGTGTTTTTGAAAATGTGATTGAACAGCGTTATTCCAGCTTTAAAGAGGGTATTGGGCTTGAGATCGTGTCAGGCAAGGCGACGCTGAAGTCGTTGGAACAATACGCGCTGAACAACGAGATTCGCAAAAATGTTTCCGGACGTCAAGAGCACCTGAAGTCGGTGCTGAATCAATATTTGTTTACGGAATAATAGGGCGGCTGTATCGGCTGCAAGCAGGTTCTTGGACTGTCTCGACATCTGTTGCGGGACAGTCCTTTTTATCCCACATGTGATGGATGAAGGAGGAACACGAGCATGTCTTATGTCATCGGCATCGATCTTGGCACAAGTGCGGTCAAGGCGATAGCGGTTAACCGTGAAGGGAAGGTACTCGGCGAAGCAAGTGCTCCATACCCGCTGTATCATGAGCGGCCTGGATATAGTGAGCAGGAGCCGGAAGATTGGGTGCAAGGAACGTATCAAGCCGTTCGCAAGCTAATCGAACAGAACAATCTTCAGCCTGCGCTGGTTGAAGGCTTGAGCTTCTCAGGACAGATGCACGGACTTGTGCTGCTGGACAGTCAAGGCGAGGTGCTGCGAAGAGCGATTCTATGGAATGATACACGTACGACAGCCCAATGTCGACAGATTGAAGCGAGATTAGGCGATCGACTGCTCGATATTGCGAAAAATAAAGCCTTGGAAGGCTTCACTCTGCCTAAGCTGCTATGGGTAAAAGAGCATGAGCCGGAGATTATGGAGCGCGCAGCGGTGTTCGTGCTGCCGAAGGATTATGTGCGATATCGCCTGACAAACGAGCTGGCGATGGATTACTCGGACGCGGCAGGCACGCTGCTGCTGGATGTGAACGCGCGCGAGTGGAGCGAGGAGATTGCGGCAGGCGTTGGGATTCCCGTAAGCCTATGTCCTCCGCTCGTCGATTCACACGCGATGACAGGCTGCTTAGTGCCGGATGCGGCAGAAGCGATGGGGCTTCACGAAGGCGTGCGCGTGTTTGCGGGCGGAGCGGATAACGCTTGCGGCGCAATTGGCGCCGGCATCGTTGCCCCAGGAGCGGCGATGTGCAGTATTGGCACATCCGGCGTTATCTTGGCATACGAGGAAGATCAAGCGGCTGACTATCGCGGCAAGGTCCATTACTTCAATCACGGGCAAGAGCAGGCTTATTATGTTATGGGCGTCACGCTCGCTGCGGGGTACAGCTTGCAGTGGTTCAAGGAAACGTTCGCACAACAGCTCAGCTTCGATGAGCTGTTAGAAGAGATCGAGCAGATCCCAGCTGGTTCGCAAGGGCTGCTGTTCACTCCTTACTTAGTAGGTGAGCGCACGCCGCATGCGGATGCCAACATCCGTGCCAGCTTTATCGGAATGGACGGAAGCCATACCTTAAAGCACGCGGCACGAGCTGTCATGGAAGGGATCACGTTCTCGCTGCGAGAATCGATTGAACTGCTGCGTGCATCAGGCAAGTCTGTGCAGCAGATCATCTCGATCGGCGGCGGGGCGAAAAATGAGGCGTGGCTTCAGATGCAGGCGGACATCTTCAAGGCGGATATCGTTAAGCTGGAGACAGAGCAGGGGCCGGCGATGGGAGCGGCTATGCTCGCCGCATACGGCTGCGGATGGTTCGACTCGCTGCAGGCTTGCAGCGAAACATTCTTGAAGCCGGCTAAGCGATGGACGCCAAATGAAGAGACGGCATCGCGTTATGATGCGTTATTTGCAGTGTATCAGGATGTGTATGAGGCAACTCGTGCACTGAACGAGCGGCTTGTACCTTTTCGATAAGATGCAGTGATTGTGAATTCAATCTAATGAAAACCTCTGGAACTTGTTATAAGAGCCAGAGGTTTTTATGTTTGGCTCTAAGATTTTTCGATTTAACACTCAGCTTTCTTGTATGCGGCCTGATGAACTGAACATGTATCAAATACAATATCATAAGGTCTGCAATTAATAATGCACAGTATAAAAAAAAGCTCATATTAGCTTCGTTTATAAATTCATTTTGTATGGAATTTAAAGCTGCCAGCCCTATTAACAAGTACATAGCATTACCTATGGGTCTAATTAAAAATAATATCAATTTCATAGTTCAACTCACTCTCCTTGCTCACTATCATTTTTCTTATTCGATGTTGTGTTCTCCTGTTCCTTTCTTTATGGCAATGTTACCCAAAATATATAAATGCTAATTTAATGATGTACACTTTTGCTTGTGTAAGTATGTTCAAAAATGATTGGAATAATCGGGTGAACTACGACTGTTATGTGATTTCTGTTGAATATACATGTACGATGAACCGACTCTGTAACACGGTTTTCCCCCGTTATCTCACCAAACTTGCGAGTCTAGCCCGCTGTAACGGGGTAAAAACCTGTTATCTCGCTCGGGCCTTCCCACGCGTGCACTGCCTCGCCTCTGTAACACGGTTTTCCCCCGTTATCTCACCAAACTTGTGAGTCTAGCCCGCTGTAACGGGGTAAAAACCTGTTATCTCGCTCGGGTCTTCCCACGCGTGCACTGCCTCGCCTCTGTAACACGGTTTCTCCCTGTTATCTCACCAAATTTGCGAGTCTAGCCCGCTGTAACAGGGGAAAACTATAAAAGCTAACTTAAAGATGTATACTGTAAGTGAATGGCGTTTGTTCGATCAAAAAGAAACATAATTCTCGTTGATAATTCAAGCGTTTTTGTACAAGCATATGGTATCTCAGAGAGCGTCTGACTATTATCCCTTCAAGTCAGGAGAGGGGTCTACTTGTTCTGACACGAAAAAAAACGGCCATCGAGACTAGCTCGACAGCCGTTAATATACAAGGCTAATTACATATGAGTTCTGCCTTTAACCCACACACGCTGAACATTTAGGTCAGCATCTGTCCATACGAGGTCAGCGAATTTGCCGACTTCGATGCTGCCTGTCACGTCATCGATGCGAAGGAGCGTAGCAGGATTGATGCTGGCGAGACGCGAAGCCTCTTCCACAGACAAGCCAACTTGGTTGACCATGAATTGAACAGCGCCGATCATCGTCAGCGTACTGCCTGCCAGGGAATCGCCTTCAGTTAGACGCGCCACTCCATCCTTCACAGTCACCGACAAGCCGCCCAAGTCATAGATGCCATTCGGCATGCCTGCTGCACTCATCGCATCTGTTATCAGCACGAGCTTGCCTGCAGCTTTCGCGCGGACGAGCAGCTTAATAACAGCTGGATGCACATGATGTCCATCCGCGATTACTTCTGCTGTAATGCGGTCATCCGTCAAGACCGCGCCTGCCACACCCGGCTTGCGGTGATGAACAGGAGTCATCGCATTGAACGTATGAACCGCTTGGTTCAAGCCTGCATTCGCGGCTTCTGTCAGCTGTTCGTAGGTTGCATCAGTATGAGCCGCCGCAACGTTGATGCCGTGAGCGCGGCACCAGCAAATCGCCTGATGCGCGTTCTCGCGTTCTGGAGCGAGACTAAGCTGCTTCATGACGCCTGGATGCTCGCGGTCCCATTCTTCCAGCCACTCGATCTGCGGATCAAGCATAAATGCTTCGTTCTGAGCCCCTTTGTATTTCGGGTTCACAAATGGTCCTTCCAGATGCAAGCCAGCAAGCTGAGCATAAGGCATATCCTGCTTCATATACTCATCAACGGCTTTAACGACAGCGCTAAGCGCTTGGCGTGATTGCGTCATTGAGGTAGCCAGCATATTCGTTGTGCCGTGCTCCATATGGAACTTGGTAATCTTATTATACGCTTCCTCGGAAGCGTCCATGAAGTCAGCGCTGAAGCCACCGTGCACATGCACGTCGATGAAGCCTGGCATCAGGTATCCGCCTTCTGCATCAATGGCATCTGCAAGCCATGCTTGATCTGCCGCTGATAATTGAGAGGATGCGCCGATATAAGCAATGCGGCCGTTCTCTACTCGCACAACACCATCGTTAATGATGCTGCTCAGCGTAACGACGCGCGCGTTTTTGATAGTAAAGGTTTGATTATTCATGGAAATATTTTGCCGCCTCCTTGTCAAGCAGGACAACCACGTTTGAATGAGTTTGCAGCAGGGATGCCGGAACTTCAGTTGTGATCGGACCCGTCAACGCGCGATGAACGATCTCAGCTTTATCTGCGCCGCGAACGACGAGCATGATCATCTTCGCTTTCAGGATGGAGCCGATTCCCATGGTTACTGCTTGTTTGGGTACATCGTCAATGGAATCGAAGAAGCGAGCGTTGGCTTGCAGTGTTTCTTCTTTCAGATCTACAACATGTGTACCTGCGCTCAGGTTAGCATCCGGCTCATTGAAGCCGATGTGTCCATTATGCCCAATCCCAAGGAATTGAAGGTCGATGGATGCGCCGGACAGCGCAGCATCGTATTGCTCGCATTCTACCTTCAGATCTGCTGCATTGCCGTTTGGTACGCGAGTGTTGTTCTTGTCGATATCAATATGATCAAACAATTGCTTATTCATAAAGGAAAGATAAGATTCTGGATGACCGTCAGGCAAGCCGACATATTCGTCCAGATTGTAGGATGTAACATGCTTGAAGCTGACATAGCCTTTTTCATAAAGACGAATCAATTCTTGATAAATGCCGATTGGCGTGCTGCCAGTAGCAAGACCCAATACTGCGTTCGGCTTCGTTTGCACGAGGCTCGCAATGATGTTAGCGCCGATCTGGTTCAATTCTTCATTCGTGTTGAATGTCATAATGTTCATGTTGGATATTACCTCCCTTTATCTTTGCGGTACTTGCGTACCATGCGATACGATTGCTCAAGCTTCGGAATATGCGCGTCAAATTGCTCGCTGACCATGGCTGAGAACAGGATGTCAATAACGTGCAGCTGCGCGATACGGGACGCCATGTCGCCGCGTCGCATGCCTTCTTCAAGAGAAGAGGCAAACAGATTAATATCCGCGATATTCGCAATGCTGTTGGAGCCGATCTTCGTCAGAGAGATCGTCAATGCTCCGCGCTCCTTGGCGCACATTAAGGCGTCGAGGGTCTCAGGCGTTTCGCCTGAATAGGAGATAGCTATTGCCACATCTTCCGAACCAAGGTTGGCTGCGGACGTGATCTGCATATGCGGATCGGAAAATGCCGTCGCCTGCTTCCCGACCCGGATGAGCTTCTGATAGAAATCTAGAGCTACAATGCCGGAAGTGGCGACTCCGTACAAGTCAATCTGCCGGGCCTGGTTGAGCGCGATAATCGCGCGTTCCAGCTGATGCACGTCCAATAGGCGAGTTGTATCAGATATCGATCGGAGATGATTGGTTTCCATCGCGGTTACGATCTCTGAAAGCGGGTTGCCCGCAATAATATCCTGATAGGTCATGGGCGTCATCTGCTGTGCCAGATCGGCTGCGAGCTTCGTCTTAAAGTCCGGATATCCGCGAAAATGCAGTGATTTGCAAAAGCGCGAAACCGTTGCCGCAGAAGTGCCGGATTGTTCAGCAAGCTCAGTAATTCCCATCGTCACTACGTTACCCGGAAATTGAAGCATATAGTCCGCTAACTTGCGTTCTTGTTGATGCAATTGATCATATTGCTGCCGGATAGCTTGTAAAATACTAGACAATGGAATCACACTCTTTCATTTGGAAAACGAGTACGTTAACAATTTTTCATGAAAATCATTTTTACGTACATATAAAAAACCATGAAAATTTTTTTTACATCTTTACTATATATAATAATGCAACCGTAATCAAGAATCAGTTGAGATTGTCGCATAATGCTCAACAATTACAGCAAGTTCGCAGCTCTGACATATTTGAAAAAATGAACGCCAGGTGATCTAGTTCAAGCCTCATCCTTCAGCTGACGTTGATCGCGGAATTGACTCGGTGACAACCCTAATCTTGTCCTAAAAGTACGATGAAAATAAGAGTAGCTCTGAAATCCGCACATTTCGGCTATCTGCTCAAGCGACATATAGCCGTGCTGAATGCGCTCGCATGCCATATTCAAGCGCAGGTCGATCACATAGTCCATGATTGACTGCTGAAAGGCTTCCTTAAACACATGCGCTGCTCGTGACGAACTCAGCTTAACATGTTCTGCCACATCCAGAACCGTGAAGCTCTCTGTAGCATTTTGCTCGATAAAGTTCTTCATCATCTGAGCTGATTGCGACATGCGGCTTTGATTCAGGATAGGATGAGCCAAGGCGCGTTCCAGCATATGAAATAGCACGAATGATAAATGCATCACAATATCATTAATAGAGGTGCCGGACTGGCGTTGTTCCTGCGTAATCTCGCGCCAGATGGAGAGCATGCGATCATCGATGGCATGATACGACAACATCGGAGGCTTATGCTGTTCCCACCAGCTGTCAACCCACGGCCCATTTAGAATCATATAGTAATCGAGACTGTGGACTTTGTTCAGCGGCTCTAGTCGCTCTGGGGACTGATAGCCAATCTTGAGATCATAATAATGTCCTGGTGCCAGCATAAGCAGGTGGCCAGGCTTCATAGACTCATAGTGATCACCGATCATGGAATGAGCGCTGCCTTCTAGTTGGATACGAATCGTATAGTGCTTCAAGGTAGGGATGATGAGGCTGTGCGGCTTGCTGTGTCTTGCGTAACCTGAGAATAAAGTATAGAAGGGCTGTTCTTCGTGATGAGAACCAGAATTGGTCATGATTACTGCACTCCCGTCAACAAAATCTATAGAAATAGTTTACCACAAACAGCAGGATAGTTCATGTTCGGACGATATCCTTCATACCAAACTTCTTGAGCATATGGCACAATGAAAGCGTTCCATATTAAGACGAGCAATTAGACTGGAATTTTTACAAATTTGGATTGAGGTGGATATTGAAATGCGTATCGGTTTGCAGCTGTATACAGTACGGGATGCCGCGGAGAAAGATTTTGTAGGAACGCTAGAACGTATAGCCGCAATGGGTTATCAGGGTGTTGAATTTGCAGGCTACGGCGGACTGACTCCAGAAGAGCTGAAAGCTACGTTATCCCGCCTAGGATTAGCTGTGGCTGGCAGTCATGTTGGGCTGGATCAATTAACAGACAACTTAGAGATGCATATCGAAATGAACAAGGCAGTTGGCAATGACAGATTGATCTGTCCGTATCTGCCGAAAGAGCTTTTCGATACGGAAGAAGCGCTATCCGAGACTATACGTCAGCTGCAACAAGCATCTGAGCGTCTTGCCGCACACGGCATGAAGCTGGGCTATCACAATCACCACTTTGAATTCTTGACAACTTATGGCAACAAGACAATGGAAGAGATTATCTTCTCTTCGACTTCTACTGATGAGCTCTTCTGTGAGCTGGATGTCTGCTGGGTACAGTACAGCGGAAATCAACCAGTAGAATGGGTAAAGTCGTTCGCAGGACGTCTGCCGCTCGTTCACCTGAAGGATCTGAGAAGAACAGAAGAAGGCGAGCCGCTAACCGTAGAGCTAGGACAAGGCGAATTGGATCTTCGCGCCGTAGCAGAGGCTGCACAAGCTGCAGGAGCGGAATGGCTGATCGTCGAACAAGACTTTACGCAGCGTGATGCGCTGGAAAGCGTAGAGGCAAGCCTGCAATGGGCTAAGGAGCATTTACAAGGCATCATTTCATAATATTCTAATTCAACTAAATTTTAATTCAACTAATTGGAGGAGTTATTATTATGGCAAAGACATATCGCATTGCAATTATCGGCTGCGGGGGCATCGCTAACGGCAAACATATGCCTTCCCTGTCCAGACTTAAGAACGTTGAAATGGTCGCTTTCTGTGACATCATCGAAGAACGCGCGATCGAAGCGAAAGAAAAATTCGGCTCCGAAGACGCGAAAGTATACACAGACTACACAGAGCTGTTGAAAGACAGCACAATCGACATCGTGCACGTATGTACTCCGAATGACTCCCATGCGGAAATTTCGATTGCTGCGCTGGAAAGCGATAAGCACGTTATGAGTGAGAAGCCGATGGCGAAGAAAGCAGAAGACGCTCGCCGTATGATGGAAGCTGCTGAGCGCACAGGTAAGAAGCTTACGGTAGGATACAACAACCGTTTCCGTCCAGACAGCCTGCATCTGAAGAAAGTATGCGAAGAGGGCACTCTTGGTGAAGTGTACTATGCGAAGGCTCATGCAGTTCGCCGTCGCGCTGTTCCTACATGGGGCGTGTTCCTGGACGAAGAGAAGCAAGGCGGAGGACCGCTCATCGATATCGGTACACACGCGCTTGACTTGACATTGTGGATGATGGACAACTACGAGCCGAAAGTGGTTCTGGGTACATCCTTCCACAAGCTTGGCCAGAAAGAGAATGCAGCGAATGCTTGGGGACCATGGGATCCTGAGAAATTTACAGTAGAAGATTCCGCATTCGGTATGATTGTAATGAAGAACGGCGCTACGATTGTATTGGAGTCCAGCTGGGCATTAAATACAACACAAGTGCATGAAGCAAAATGTACGCTGTGCGGTACTGAAGGCGGAGCTGACATGTTGAACGGCTTGACTATCAACGGTGAGCATCACAGCCGCTTGTATGAGCAGAAGGTTGAATTGACATCTGGCGGCGTTGCGTTCTTCGACGGACAAACGGAACGTGAATCCGATGTTGAAATGCGCTTGTGGATTGATGCGATCGATCAGGATAAAGAGCCTGTTGTAACTCCTAAGCAAGCGTATGTCGTATCTCAATTGCTCGAAGCAATCTATGAGTCTGCTGAAACAGGCAAAGCGGTTTACTTCGAATAATTGCTGTATTAGGTAAAGGAGGCTGACAACGTGAAACTAGGTGTATTCACTGTACTATATGGAAATTTATCGCTTGAAGAGGCACTTGATACAATCGCGGCCAAAGGAGTTGAAGCTGTTGAGTTCGGCTGCGGCGGCTATCCTGGCCCGGCGCATTGCAACCCGCATGAGCTGCTTGCAGATGAAGCTAAGCTGAAAGCATTCAAAGATGCGATTGATTCACGCAATCTGACGATCAGCGCGTTGAGCTGTCACGGCAACGCCTTGCATCCACAGAAGGAGATCGCGAAGTCGTTCCATGATGACTTCATGGCTACTCTCGACTTGGCTGCTAAGCTTGGCGTGCCTGTTGTAAATGGCTTCTCAGGCTGCCCGGGCGATCATGAGGGCGCGAAGTATCCGAACTGGCCGGTTGCTCCTTGGCCGAATGATTACCGAGAAGTATTCGAATGGCAGTGGTCGGAGAAAGTAATTCCTTACTGGAAGGAAGTCGGCAAGTACGCTGCAGATCGCGGCATCAAGATCGGCCTGGAGCTCCACGGCGGATTCTCCGTTCACTCGCCAGCTACATTGTTGAAGCTGCGTGAAGCTGTAGGCGACGTGATCGGCGCGAACCTTGACCCAAGCCACATGTGGTGGCAAGGAATTGATCCGGTTCAAGCGATCCGTATTCTTGGCCGCGCGGGTGCGCTGCACCATTTCCATGCGAAGGATACAACGATCGATCCGGTCAATGTCAATATGTACGGTATTACAGACATGCAGCCATACACGAATATGCTGGACCGCGCATGGCAGTTCCGCACTGTTGGATACGGCCACGACGCGAAGACATGGGCTGATATCATAAGCGAGCTGCGTCTCGTAGGCTATGACTATGTCATCAGCATTGAGCATGAAGACGGACTCATGTCGGTAGATGAAGGCTTCACGAAAGCTGTTAATGCCTTGCAGCCTATCTTAATGAAGGAGCCGCTTGGCGAGATGTGGTGGGTGTAATACTTCATCAGCCAACTGGCTATGATACTGGTTTAAATAAAGGAGATATACATTCATGACTCAACCATTGACAGTGACCATTTGGAATGAATATCAGCATGAGAAGAAGAACCCAGTAGTCGCAGACATCTATCCAAAGGGTATTCACGGTGCAATAGGCGCGCCGCTCGAAGGCGATTATCGCGTACAGTATGCTACACTTGATATGCCTGAGAATGGCTTGACTGAACAAGTGTTGAATGACACTGACGTTCTCATCTGGTGGGGACATATTGCACATGATCAAGTGGACGATGCTGTAGTCGAACGCGTATACAATCGTGTGCTTCACGGCATGGGACTTATCGTGTTGCATTCCGGTCATTTCTCAAAAATATTCAAGAAGCTGATGGGTACATCCTGTGACCTGAAATGGCGCGAAGCGAACGATAAGGAGCGCCTATGGGTGGTGACACCTGGACATCCGATCGTAGAAGGAATCGGAGAATACATCGAACTTCCTGCCGAGGAAATGTACGGTGAGCACTTCGATATTCCACAGCCGGATGAGCTCGTATTCGTGAGCTGGTTCAGTGGCGGGGAAGTATTCCGCAGCGGCTGTACGTACAAGCGCGGTATGGGCAAGGTATTCTATTTCCGTCCAGGTCATGAGACGTATCCGACGTATCATAATGAACAGATACAGCGTGTTATCCGTAATGCGGTGGAATGGGCTAAGCCATCCACGAGAAATTATCCGGCTTACGGACATGCACAACCGCTGGAGCAAATATAAGAACTAGACATATAAGAAGGCAGTGTTGGAGATGGTCTCCACCTGCCTTCTTGTTTGTTATACGGGACACATTCGTAGAAAAAGCCGACGGAGACGATGCAACCGACGGCATGACGCTAATCACCCTGCAATAGAGGGTGACAAGTTGCTGCTATGAGTTTCACTGGAGATACGATTAGTCCGAATAGAGCTGGGCGTAGAAGCTTTCTGGACCTGTGCGTGTAACGCCCTTGCGATCAACGAGTAAGAATACAGAGTATACAATCTCCGGACTAAACGGCACGTCAAAGTCGGCGCCAGCAAAGGTCAGTATAAGCGGGCATTCGTCATTTTCTGAAACCGTTGTAGCAAGCTTCAGTACAACCGGGCTGGAAGCCGTCGTTCCGCGCACAACTGTTATTGTGACAGTGGTGTTTGGACGTGTGATTTTCAGTGCAATCATACCTGCCATCGTGGTGCGAATCACTCCGACAGCACCGGTCGCATCCAGTCCGACCTGAGCAAATAGCGTCTGTGTATTTCTCTCTACCGGAATAGCAATGTTATTTTCAGAAGCATTCTGCGATGTTCGTACATCTAATAATCTCGTCATCAGTGAACCTCCTTTACTTATGGTTAGATTATATGTATGACATTTAACAGTGAAGTGATTGGATGCTTGAAAGCTATTGCAGGCAGGGGTCCATTTTCACTTGGAATCGGGCTTGAGTCTTTGGGAATTAGCGGTTTCGCTGGCGCTATGCTTGTTCCATGAGATCGCATCGCAGGGCAGGATCGTGTATGCTGGATGATAGGAACGTAATTCTAAGATGAGGATGAGTCTACATGCCATCAGAAGAACAGGCTCGGACTGCGATGGACAGCAGGACAGAGCAAGCTGGAAGGATTCTATTAGAAGGAGAGAACTGGTCGG
Source organism: Paenibacillus marinisediminis (assembly GCF_054343325.1). Lineage (NCBI taxonomy): Bacteria > Bacillati > Bacillota > Bacilli > Caryophanales > Paenibacillaceae > Paenibacillus > Paenibacillus marinisediminis. Next base: position 130,481 of record NZ_JBTGUH010000004.1, on the reverse strand, counting down.
TTACGGAATGGGAGTATGATTCAACAGCGGGAGCAATCTGGCAGATTCGAATTCCGGTGCCCTATTCCTTGCGATGGGTGAACGCCTACATGCTGCTTGACGGAGAGCAGTGGACAGTGATTGATCCAGGGCTGAACACCCCAACTGCGCGAGCTGTTTGGGAACATATCATACGTGAATTAATCACTCCAGTTCAACGGATTAGACGCATCGTGCTCACCCACTATCATCCAGATCATATGGGGCTCGCCGGATGGTTTCAGGAGCTGACGGGAGCAGTTGTGCTGCTGTCAGAGGAGGGCTATCGCCATGCGCTCATGCTGTGGGGCCCTGATAACGAGATGACAGAGGCCTTGACTCAATTATTCCAAGAACAAGGCTTGCCTTCTGAGATGATGGAGCCGCTCGTGGTACATATGGACAGCTTTATGGAGCATGTTTATCCGCTGCCTAAAGTTACGTACATGCGTGATGGAGACGAGCTTATGATGGGTGGACGCAGATGGACAGCTATTGAGACCTCTGGCCATGCTGCGGGACATATTAGCTTCTATGATGCGGAGCATCGCGTGCTGATCGCTGGTGATCATATTCTGCCGCAGATTACGCCTAATATCAGCCTGCTGCCGAATAGCGAGCCGGAACCGCTGCAGCAGTATATAGCGGGATTGGATCGGCTGGCAGAGCTTCCAGCGGCGCTTGTGCTGCCGGGGCATCGGCATCCTTTCCGTCATGCGGCCAGCAGAATTGAATACTTGAAGCTTCACCATGAAGAACGGTTGTCGCAGTGGCTGCAGTGGCTTGCAGGAGGGCCAATGACGGCATACGAGATTTGCTTGCGCGCTTTCGGATCGGTAGGCAAGCTGACCGTACATCAATTCCGATTCGCGATGGGGGAAACGCTAGCTCATCTGAAAGAGTTGGAGCGTCGCGGTCAGGCGGCATCCATAAAGACAGATGGCAGCGCACATTGGCACGCCCTCTAGCTTCATCCCTACATTATCATTTTTCAAGAATAAATAAATCAAGCTGCTCCCTGTTCCGTACAGAGAGCAGCTTGTAGTTTAGAGTGTTGCGTCGATAGTTGAAGAGTCAAGAGCCTTTCTTCATTAGTTCTTGGATTGCTCCTGTGCTTTTGCGATCTGGCGCATCTTCTCCATATCTTCTTCTCGCTCCGCCTGCTTGCGGTGAGCGATACGGCTGCTCGCAGCCGCTGCGATCGCGCCGACAATATCGTCCAGGAACGTATGTATCTGACCATCGTGCTTATCGTTGAGACGTTCAAGGATACCCGGCTTCATCTTGTCAACGTATCCGAAGTTCGTAAAGCCGATGCTGCCGTAGACGTTCACAATCGAGAACGCCAGCACTTCATCTACACCGTACAGCCCTTCATCATTTTCCACCATTTCCTGAAGTGCAGGCATGAGCTTGCCTTCCTCCGCAAGAAGATCGAGCTGGATGCCGGTCAGCACTGCATTCTGCACTTCACGCTTCATAAGCACCTGATCGATGTTGTAGCGGCAATATTCAAGCGTGAGCTCAGGAAAATATTTCTGTTGCAGGAACAGCACTAGTTCCGCGATATCGTCTAATGAAACCCCGCGCTTCTGCAGCCATTCACGCGTTGCTTCTTCTACTTTTTCACTATTCAAGCTGTAAGGTTTATTCTGCTCAGGGACATAATCAGCAGGCTGCAAATGCGCGTCTTGCGTCAAATTGTTGTCTTCGTGTTTAGGAGTCATTTCGGTCACCTCTATAGATTGGTTTATAAACCCATTGAGCATACTTCTTTAGCATGACTGTTTTACGCCAAAATTGCAAATGCTTGTCATGTTTCGGACAACCTTCTCGTATACATAGGACGAACATGCGATATTCAAGCCTAGAGCTCATGCAGGTTTGAACGCGTGCATCCAAATCCCAATATTCAAGGAGGTTCAAGTTCCAAATGAATCATTCATCGCACTCTGTATCCCGTTCCCAAAAGCTCCGTTATGGAGCAGCCGCCTGCATTATGGCCTTGTCGATGGGTCTAGCTGCCTGTGGAGGTAACAGCGCCATTGACGCGCCTCCTACCGATGTTGAAACTGAGATGCTGCGCGCAGTTGAAGATAATTCCGCAGGTGTATCAGGGACAAGTCTGATTCACGATCAAACGGCAGATACAAACATGACGGTATATTTAAAAGACCGAAACGGCTATTTGGCGCCGGTATCTTACAAGCTGGAAGCGCAAGATAGTGAATCCCTAGCGAAAGCGGGTCTTGATCTTCTGATTGAAGGTAACCCGAATACGGCTACGCTTCCACTTGGCTTCAGTGCCACATTGCCGAAGGGAACTTCGGTAAAACATGTGACGATCGATCCAGAGCAGAAGCTCGCAGTGGTTGAATTTTCAGGACAATTCAAACAATATTCGGCTGAGCAGGAACGCCGCATTCTCGAGTCCGTTACGTGGACGCTGACTTCGATGAAGGATGTACAGCAGGTGCAGCTCTGGATGGACTCACAGAAGCTTACTGAAATGCCGGTGGGCGGAATACCGCTTGACTCGAACCTGACTCGCAGCCTCGGTATTAACCTGGAGATCGCAGACAACGTCAGCTATATGAACTCGATGCCTGTTATGGTTTATTTTACTTCGTTAACCTTGGACGGCAAATCGTACTATATCCCGGTCACGCGTCTCGTAGATCCATCCGATGATCTGGTAAAGACAGCGCTCGAACAGATAATCGAAGGTCCGCAAGATAAGAAGGCGATGTCCATGGTAGCAACAGAGGGAACCCAGATTAAGCATGCTGAACGAAATGGCGACACGGTTACCGTTGAACTCAGCGACAATATGTTTGAGAAGGGTGATAAGATTCCTTCTGACTTGTTGAAGTCCGTTGTACTTACATTAACTGAGCTGCCGGATGTGTCTAAAGTGCAGATCACGATGAACGGAATGAAGGATATTATCGGTACAGACGACAAAGACTATTCGCAGCCTGTAACAAGACCGTCAGTGAATCAGGCGAGCAAAGGTTAAGGCTGAAAAATACGCTATGATTTAAGGTATCAAGATGCTTTTCCTTATGGACTTTGGTAGAATAGGGGATGTTACTTGATATGAATCGAATTACTTCGTGGGAAGCGTAATATCCCCGCACAGAGTATGGAGCAATGTAGGAGGCACTTGAATGAGAAGCAATGGACGTAGAGCAGAGGACACTCGCCCAATCACAATTCGCACGGAAACAAACAAATACGCGGAAGGTTCCGTGTTTATTGAAGTAGGCGACACGAAAGTGCTGTGTACGGCTACAGTAGACGAGAAAGTTCCACCTTTTATGAAAGGTCAAGGCAAGGGCTGGATAACGGCAGAGTATTCGATGCTGCCGCGTGCAACGCATGTACGAAATCAACGTGAATCTGCACGAGGCAAGCTGACTGGCCGCACTATGGAAATTCAACGCTTAATCGGTAGAGCGCTGCGCTCAGTCGTCGATCTTCAAGCCCTTGGCGAGCGCACGATCACATTGGATTGCGATGTAATCCAAGCAGATGGCGGAACGCGGACAACATCGATTACAGGCGCGTTCGTTGCTATGGCGATAGCAGTACATAAGATTGCAGAACAGCATCATCTATCTAAATTCCCAATAACCGACTTCCTTGCATCATTAAGTGTAGGCATTATCCAAGGACGTCCCGTGTGCGACCTTAATTACGATGAGGATTCTTCCGCTAAGGTTGACATGAATGTCGTCATGACCGGGAACCGCAAGTTCGTAGAGGTTCAAGGTACAGGCGAAGAAAGCCCATTCTCCCGTGAAGAACTGAATCAGCTGCTTGAGCTGGCTGAGAACGGCATCATGCAAGTGATTGAACAGCAGAAGGCTGTTCTTGGTCCGATTGCAGACAAGATCGCCGCTCGCGCTGCAAGCCTGAACAAGGAGGGCTGATCCGCAGTGCCGATCATGGGAGATACGATCATTGTGGCGACGAGAAACGCAGGCAAACTCCGTGAGTTTGCCTATGCGTTCTCTTCGCTTGGTTTAAAAGTAAAGAGCTTAGCCGATTATCCTGCCATTCCTGATGTAGTAGAGGATGGGGACACATTTCTGGAGAATGCGCTGAAGAAGGCTAAGACGGTTGCTGAAGTGTTGCAGATGCCCGTTCTGGCGGACGATTCAGGGCTATGTGTGGATCGGTTGAACGGCGAGCCCGGAGTATATTCCGCGCGATATGCGGGCGAACACGGCAACGACGAGGCGAACAACGCTAAGCTGCTTGCTTCACTTCATGCGCTGCCTGCATGCGGCACAGCTTGCCAGGTCGAGAATGAGAAGCAGGAACAGCTGAATCTGCTGAGTCCAGCGCAATTCGTATGCGCATTGGTGCTGTACGATCCGTCACGAAAGCGGGCCTATGAAGCATTGGGCACGGTGGATGGGCAGATTATTGATCAACCGCGCGGCAACAACGGATTCGGTTATGATCCGCTGTTCTATGTGCCATCATATGATCGCACAATGGCGGAGCTTACCCCTGAGGAGAAGCAGCGGATCAGCCATCGGGGCGAAGCGCTGCGTCTATTGACTCAGCGCCTGTCCATCCTGTAATTCGCTTGTTAATCCCAAGTAATCTGATTAATTTATTTGGGTATGGACATTTTTGGCATAATGAAGTACATTTAGGAGAGTAGAACAGACACCTTCACAAGATCATCTTGTAGAGGTGTCTTTTTCAAAATTACTATACTTATACACTAGTGGAATCATTGGATTGGAGGCCGAATTTATGAGTGACAACACGCAATACCGCTTAGAAACATTGGCTATTCATGCAGGACAAGAAGTAGATCCGACCACACTGTCTCGCGCAGTGCCGTTGTATCAAACGACTTCTTACGCTTTCCGCGACGCAGATCACGCTGCGGACTTGTTTGCACTGAAGGAATTCGGCAATATTTATACGCGTCTAATGAATCCAACGACTGATGTGCTTGAGAAGCGTGTAGCGGCTCTTGAAGGAGGCGCGGCAGCACTTGCGACGGCGTCCGGTCAAGCGGCGATAACGTATGCCATCTTGAACATCGCGGGAGCTGGAGACGAGATCGTGTCCGCAGCTTCCTTATATGGCGGAACCTACAATCTGTTCTCTATGACTTTAGCGAAGCTGGGAATCAAGGTTCATTTCGTAGATCCGACTGATCCTGAGAACTTCCGCAAGAAGATCACGCCGAATACAAAGGCGTTGTACGCGGAAACCGTGGGCAATCCCAAGGGAGATGTGCTCGATATTGAAGCTGTAGCGGCGATTGCGCATGAGCATGGTATCCCTCTTATCGTTGACAATACGTTCCCGAGCCCGTACTTGCTGCGTCCGATTGAGCACGGCGCGGACATCGTGGTTCATTCGGCAACGAAGTTTATCGGTGGTCACGGGACTTCAATCGGCGGAATTATCGTTGATGGCGGTAAGTTCGATTGGGCTGCAAGCGGCAAGTTCCCAGGCTTGACTGAGCCGGATCCAAGCTATCACGGCGTGGTGTATACCGAAGCGGTCGGTCCGATTGCTTATATCATTAAAGCTCGAGTTCAGCTGCTGCGCGATATGGGTGCGGCGTTGTCGCCGTTCAATGCGTTCATGCTCATTCAAGGCTTGGAAACACTCCATCTGCGTATGGAGCGCCACAGCGAGAACGCGCAGAAGGTGGCTGAGTTCCTCGATAAGCATGAAAGTGTGGAGTCTGTCAGCTACTGCGGACTTCCGAACCATTCGTCTTATGCGCTTGCTGAGAAGTATTTGCCGAACGGCAAGGGCGCGATCATGACGTTCGAGATTAAGGGCGGCGTTGAAGCGGGCCGCAAAGTGATCGAGAACGTGAAGCTGTTCTCCCATTTGGCGAACGTCGGCGATTCGAAGTCGCTGATCATTCATCCGGCGAGCACGACGCATCAGCAGCTGAGTCCGGAAGAGCAGATCGCTGCAGGCGTTGGACCTGGCATGATTCGTTTATCCATCGGAACGGAATCCATCCAAGATATCATTGCGGATCTTGACCAAGCGATTCGAGCAAGTCAGGTATAATCTAAATCATATATGTAGGCCGTCCTATAGCAGCTGCGAGAGCGCTGTGCGGGGCGGCCTTTCTCTTTGCTTAGTAGCTTGCTTGCCTTCGGCAAGCTCTTTCTCACATCCGGCCTGAGAAGTGCTGTGCGGTGCGCTAAACGGAGTCCTGCGGGTGAGCAGAGTCCCGCGCGCTCCGTAACGGGGAATAACCCCGTTACAGAGTGAGGAGTGAGCATGGGATGCGCGATAACGGGGTAAAACCGTGTTACGGAGGCGGATCGGCATGCGAGCGGAGTCACGCGGGTGAGTTAACGGGGAATAACCCCGTTACGGAGTAAGGAGTGAGCATGGGATGCGCGATAACGGGGTAAAACCGTGTTACGGAGGCGAACCGGTACGCGAGAGGAGCCCCGCGGTGGAGTTAACGGGGTATAACCCCGTTACAGAGTGAGGAGCGAGCATGAGGATGCGCGATAACGGGGTAAAACCGTGTTACGGAAGCGAACTGGCATCATGATGTTTATAATCCTATTAGATATCTATAAGGAAGTCATCACGATGAAAAAAATATATGATCGAAGCAGATCTCCATATTTGGAGCGAGCAATCAGCTAATTCATCCGGTCTTAAGCTGGGATCATGTTCAGAGGACATCTGGATCATGGACACTCTTGGCTAGTGGCTTATGGGCTGAAGCTTCATTACACAACATGATGCCGTTCGGCTAATTCAATTATGAGATTTGGGAGGACAGAAATGATGACAACTAAAGGGAAACAATGGAAAATATTTGCGATCCAACATTCGCATACAGATGTAGGCTACACGGAAAGACAGGAAAAGATCCAGCAGTACCATGTGGACTATATCCGCCAAGCACTGCGTATTTTTCAAGAGATTGAATCTGGTCGTCGTCCAGATTGGAAGGGCTATAAGTGGGTATGTGAGACGTTCTGGCCTGTTGAATCCTTCTTGCAGAAGGCGAGTGAAGAGGAGAAGGCACAGTTAAAGGCTGCATTTCAACGCGGCGATATGGGCTTGTCTGGTACTTATCTTAACTTTGGCGAGCTCATAAGCAAGGAAATGCTTGAAGCCGTGATTCAACGAATTACAGCATATGGCGACAGCATCCAAGTACCGGTTCGATCTGCGATGACTGCAGACATTACAGGCTTTGGCTGGGGCTACGGACAAGTATTAGCAGACGCAGGCATCCAAAACTTTTTCACCTGTATACACACTCATCACTCGATGTTCCCATTGTGGAAAAAGCAGCAGCCATTTTGGTGGGAGACTCCGAATGGGGATCACCTCCTAGTCTGGAATGGTGAACATTATATGTTCGGTAATGACTTAGGCTTGATGCCGGGCTTGGGAGGATCGTATACGATCAAGGATGAGCTGGACGCAAGCAAAGGCGTTACCTTTGAAATAGCAGAAGTACGGATTAAGCGTTACCTCAAACGATTGACAGAGGATGGCTATGAATTCCCATTTGTACCTGTTATGCTGTCGGGATTGCCAACGGATAATGGATCACCGAATGCGCAGATGATGGAGTTCGTCAATGCATGGAATGAGAAGTATGTCGATGACATATGCATTGTGCCAGCTACACTGGACGATTTCTTTGCAGAGCTTCGCCAATATGCGGAGCATCACCCAGATGCAATTGCTGTGCATCGTGGCGACTGGCCTGACTGGTGGACGGATGGTGCGTGCTCAACGCCTAAGCATGTACAGATATTCCGTGAAGCGCAGCGCGTGTATCACAAGGTGAAGTGCTTGGATCCGGAGCATCGAATCGTCTCAGACGCGCGAATCCGTGATATCGAGTATGAGCTGGCACTGTTTGCAGAGCATACATGGGGCTATCATTCTTCCGTGAGCGAGCCATGGAATCCGTTTGTTCAGGAGCTTGGCGTGCGGAAGGAAGCCTATGCGGCTAATGCGAGCAGACTAGCGCATACTGCACTCTATGATATTCTGGAAGCAAAGGGAGATGCGCTGCTGTCTCCGGACCGTCCGATGCGGTTCAAGGTATATAATCCGTTTGAAATAGAGCAGAACGAGGTTGCTCATCTGATCATGGAATCTTGGCACTATGACTTGATCAAAAATGGCTTTGAAGTAATTGATGAGCAGAATAACACCGTATATCCATCACAGATGGCGACTGTTTCACGCGGAGTTGTCGTGAGTGTGCCGCTGGTGCTGCAGCCAAAAGAGGAACGGGTATTGAAAATTCAACCGTTGAGCGAGGTACCTGCGAAAACGGCGTTCCGCAATGATTATGTTGGCTCTGATCGGATGAGTGATATGCTTGGACCAGAAGAGCAACCAATGCTCGTAACACCTACCTATCTTGAAACCCCTTATGTCCGCATCGAGTGGAAGAAGGGGCAAGGGATCACGAGTTGGGTCGATAAGCGCAACAATCGTGATATGCTGCGCGAGGATCGGAATCACGACGCCTTTACACCGGTATATGATGTCACGAAGGCGAATGGTTTATCGGATATGAACGAGGTACGTCGCAAGATGGGACGCAATCGTAAAGGAGCCGATGCGCTGATTTCGGTAGGTAAGCTCACGAATGCAGCTGTTATCGAACAGGGAGCTGTATATGGCAAGGTTCAGCTGACATATGAAGTAGACGGCTGCAGCCATTATTCGCTCTTGATCACAGCGTATGCAGATCGACCTCGAGTTGATGTTGCGGTACGTCTGCATAAGGATAGCGTCTGGGATCCTGAGAACCTGTACGTATCATTGCCGTTTGGCAATTCGATTGCAGCAGATCATCCTCAATTGTGGCTCGATAAGGCCGGTGCGCTGGTCCGTCCGCGAATAGATCAGCTTGAAGGTTCATTGGCGGATTATTATTGTGCTGGTGAAGGGGTTGCTTACGTGGGTGAGTCCGAAGGTGTCGTCATCGCCTTGCCGGATACACCACTGGTTCAGCTTGGATCTTTAGCATATGAGTCCCGTTTGCTGAGCGGCCACGCTAAGCTGGCATCAGATCCAGCACATCTGTATTCCTGGCCAATGAACAACTATTGGGAAACGAACTTTGCGCCAACTTTGGGAGGCTTCTATGAATTCCGCTACAATGTAGCTTGGGGCGAGGCTTATCACACGCCGGAAAAAGCAATTGAAGCTTGCGAAAGTATGAATGCAGGAATATTAGCGTGGAGAACACGATAATATCAGGATTTCGGGATATGGTGTATGTGCCCATATGACCCATAAAGAACAGAGCCGCTCATATTCAGCGGCTCTTTCTTATGCATGAATGCCTATTTCACAGAATGACTTTAACCTTGTAGGTGCGCAGCCAATAATCAACCTGCAGCAGGTAGGCGAACAGCTGCGGACCAGACATGAGCTGGCCGAACCAAGGCAGATGGGAGCTGGCTTCCTCGGAAGCCGCAATCTCACGGATTCGATCCGCGTTAATGAAGGTGTGAAGCGGGGAGCTGGAATCGCTGAGCCGTTCTAACGCAAGCGTTCTCACCGCATGCAGATAGCTCGGATTATGCGTCTTCGGATAAGGGCTCTTCTTGCGGTACAGCACATCATCTGGCAGTATGCCTTCTAATGCTTTGCGCAAGATACCCTTTTCACGTCCGCCATAGGTCTTAATCCCCCATGGAATGTTATATACATATTCCACAAGCCGATGATCCGTATAAGGTACACGCACTTCGAGGCCAGATCCCATGCTCATGCGATCTTTGCGATCCAGCAGAGTAGGCATGAAGCGTGTAATATTCAGGTAGGACATCACACGCATGCGTGCGGCGGCATGATCCTCGCCTGGGAGCCTAGGGACTTCATTCAACGCTTCCGCATAGCGATCCGCGACATATTGCTCCCCCTTGATGCTCTCAGCTATATCGGGCTTTAGCAGGCTTAAGCGGAGCTTCGTTGCAAGCGCCCAAGGAAATGTATTTGCGTTCAAGGCATCTTCACGGTGAAACCATGGGTACCCGCCGAATACTTCATCCGCCGCTTCACCGGACAATGCAACAGTTGCGCCCTCCTTAATCTGACGGCAGAACAAGTACAACGAGCTGTCGATGTCTGTCATGCCTGGCATATCGCGAACCTGAACCGCGTGTTCCAATGCGGCAATTAGCTCAGGTGTATCGAATTTGACCCAATGATGGTTCGTATTCAACTCTTCCACCATACGGCGGATCCAAGGTTCATCCGCATTAGGCTGAAAAGCATGCGCTTGGAAAAAGAGATCATTGTCTACATAATCAATTGAGTAGGTGTCAATTCGCCCCATGCCTCTTCTGTTGTAGGACTGTACAGTCAGCGCGGTTAAGGCGCTTGAATCTAGTCCGCCAGACAGCAATGTGCAGACAGGCACATCAGAGATGAGCTGTCTTTCCACCGTATCAATGAGCAGTTCACGCACTGCGCGTGCGGTTTCTTCCGCATCGTGCTCGTGCTCGATGCTGCGCAATTGCCAGTAAGCTGCTACGTGCTTGCCATCGCGATCGAAGGTCAGCGTATGTCCGGGTCTTAACTCAAGCATCGACTTGTAAACCCCATGACCTGGAGTGCGTGCAGGTCCGACGAGAAAGATCTCCGCAATCCCTTCCGCTCCGATCTCAGGATGAACGTCAGGGTGCTGCAGCAGAGCCTTAGGTTCTGACCCAAAGGCTAACCAGCCGTTGCCCTCACTGTAGAAGAGCGGCTTTACTCCGAGCCGATCACGCGCCATAAACAGCTTCTGTTCCCGCTCATCCCATATAGCGAACGCAAATATGCCATTAAAGCGCTCCACACAATGCTCTTTCCAATGAATATAAGCATACAGCAGCACTTCCGTATCGCAATTCGTTAAGAAAGGATACCCGTAACTCGCCAGCTCAGCTCGGAGCTCGATAAAATTGTATAATTCTCCGTTATAAACAATGGAGTATAATCCACTCTCATGTTGACGGATCATAGGTTGCGCACCGTTCTCAGGGTCGATCACCGATAATCTTCGATGGCCAAACGCGCATGAACCGGCAATCCAGGTACCACTGGCATCCGGTCCTCGAGATGCTAAAGTTTCGGTCATTTTCTCCAAGGCGATTGTATGCTGGGTGAGGTCCCGATTCCAATCTATCCATCCAGTAATTCCACACATGTGCTGTTCATCCTCTCCGTTCCGTAACTTCCCAGAAGACCAATGAACCGGGTTGCCGGCAAATCAGATAATAACATGGGTATGCAGGAATCGGCATAAGATGTATGTCCATCGGGAGATGCTATGAAAAAAGGAGTGTTGCCATGGATTACAGGAAATATTATGTTTCGGTGCATCACCGGACTATATTGCTGGAGCCGTCAGAAGGCGTTGATCTAGAGATTGAGGCGACAGAAGCTCAGGTCGATCAGCTGTACAAGCTGATAGGTCAAGTGGCAGATGAAGAGTCAGATGCCATGTACGAGCACTTTATGCTCTTTACGAAGGAGACGAACGATCAGATCAATCAACAATATGATCGTCGTTTACATGAATTGTATCAAGAACTGTATCGGTTGGGAACTGCCAATACAAGAGCGTTTATTGAACAACATATAGGGGGAAGCTAACGATGCTTGAGATTCAACAAGCTTACTATCGCGGCAAGGTGGACTTGAATGGACGCGTCTGCGCTTCTGTTGAAGTGGTGCCATTGCAGCCAGAATACGGTCATCTGATTGCCTATATAGCTCCTATCCAGAGCGGAGGGTTTGAGGTTGTAAAGATCACACAGAACCAAGGGGATGCGCCGGAGGGTTGGTATACTTATTCGTTGTCGCAAACGGTAATCCCAGGATCGAGTGAGATGTTTGTAGACCATCAAGCTTTTGGTATGGATTGGAATGCGCAATCGCATTTTCTGGACAATCTATTGTCCTGCAATGAGGTGCGCAGCGAGCTGGAGCAGCAGTTCGGACAGTAGGCGTTAAGAAGCAGTATCAGATGAGCAGCAGCAAGAAGGTACAGTTTCTATGGAGTTGAAATGAACTCGAAGTGAACCCAACGAAGGAGGGCTTTACATGACAGAACAATTCAAGTCTAATAAAGGCAACAAATACGTCCATCAACGCAAGCATGCGGAGGCTGTACTCGCAAAAAACCTAAAGCATCCCGGAGCTAAAAACCATTGGGAGCTTGGCAGAAACAAGTAAGAATGCAGCAAGATGCCCCAGTCCAACAGCGTGGCGGGGCATCCTAATGACTAAATAAGATGATCCATGAGTGAGTACGATCTCTCGGTCTCACTGCATTTGAACCATCTTTCGTGTCTTCAGCACAATCTTATAGATGCTGTCCCTTGACAGATGAAACTGATTCATCAATTCGTCAATGGATGCACCTGTTGCGTGAAGCTCGAATATTTGTTGATTGCGTCTAGCCAAACTTTCCTTCGTGCCGTTTTGGTCTCCCCATCCGGCGCGAATATGTCCGCACTCACGCGGTATATAAATTAATTCACTTTGAACGTATTTTTGAATTTCACGCAGCAAACTAGCCGGAAGAATATCCTTTCCGTTTACGTAACCCATTCTGGTTACCTCCTCTGATACCTTTAATGCCTTTCACGTTGGAACATGCGATTTGTTGATTGAAATCGATGAAATTCAACATGCTTACGCCTCCTCTCGAATATTTGAATTATTTGGATAACACATATTACTATGCTACAACGAAATCGACCCGCAGACAACCGCCTGCGGGATATTTATTTACACTAGGTTAACGGGGCATTGTGAACCTCGTGATAAGTTCTACTTTTGCAAATGTGACCATTCTAGCACATATTATATTGGGGAAAGAAGGCGCCGCGTTAGACGCCTCCTTTCCTTGCATTGGCTTCTCTCTGCTTACGCAGAGATCACCTCATAATGTTTGATCAACGGAACCAACTCCTTTCTACAGGATTAAGCCGGCCGGCTAACTATAGTTAATCATAGCTATTGTTGGCAATCAATGGAGAGAACAATTACAAGTATTCTTTACAAAAAATAATCGTCGCGGCTCTATAGGCAAAGCAAATGTGCAGATTAAGGGAATAATCACAGTTGTCCATCATATGCTGATCATACAAGTAAATGTTGAGGCAATGGCGCCTTGTCGAATGAAAACGAGTAATCGCTTTCATTTGGCTTGGCGTTTTTATGTTTCCAATTCGAATGAGGAACGGAGTTGCATGCATGTGTTGGATCAACCTATTCGCGCAGTCCCTCTAGCCGTGCGAATTATACCGAATGTGGACGCGGGACTTGCCAGGCATCTGAATCTGGAAGCATCCGTCCGCAGCTTGGGACTGATAACATCAAGCATTGACGATGTGGGCTATACAGCTATTGATGAAGCCACTAAACGAGCGGCGGTAGAGGTGGTGTATGCCAAGTCCTTTTATGCAGGCTCGGCACATGCGTCTGGTCCGCTGTCTGGAGAGTTTATCGGCATCATAGCCGGCGACAACCCTGCGGAGGTGCAGAGCGGTCTGGATGCGGCTATGGAGGTTATGGAGCGCGGCGCATGCTTCTATTCGCTGAATGAGGATGCGAGCCACGCTTATTACGCGCATGTCATCTCACGATCAGGGCGATATCTATCCGGAATCGCTGGCGTGCGGGAAGGCGATCCGATTGCCTATCTGATCGCCCCGCCTCTTGAGGCGATTGCCGGGCTGGACGCCGCGCTGAAGGCTGCGGATGTGACGCTGCAAACCTTTTACGGCCCGCCGACCGAAACGAACTTTGCAGGGGGCTTGTTGACTGGAAGCCAATCGGCTTGCACTGCCGCGGCGAAGGCATTCCGAGATAAGGTTAAAGAGATTGCCCAGACACCGCACTCATTGCGATGAAGGATGGAGGGTGTGAGCTATGGCTGGTAAGCAGGAAGCATTAGGGATGATTGAGACGTGGGGAGTGCCTGCCTTGATAGCGGCTGCCGACGCGGCGGCGAAAGCCTCCGATGTGCAGGTGCTGACCTATGAGAAGGTGGATGCGGGCATCGTGACCATCTATGTCGTTGGTGATGTGGCATCCGTGAAAGCGGCTGTAGATGCGGGAAAGGATGCGGCTGAACGGGTAGGCAAGCTGCTTTCAACCCACGTCATCGCGCGGCCTGATGGGCAACTGAGGGAATGGATAAGGGGAAGAGCCTTGTAGGAAGGAGGAGTTATGGTGGACATGGATCCAGATTTACTGTCCATTCAAGAGGTGCGGGCAGCTCTTAAGCGAGCCAAGCAAGCGCAGGCAGCGCTTGAAGAACTTAATCAAGCACAAATTGATGCCATCATCGACGAAATGGCGAGTGAGGCGTCTCGCCAAGCCGAGGCATTGGCAAAGCTTGCGGTAGAGGAAACAGGGTATGGAAATGCGGCGGATAAGAAGGCGAAAAATGAATTTGTTGCATGGGACATCTACGAGGCGATACGGCCGCTGCAAACGGTAGGTATTATCCATCGCGATGAAGCGCGCAAGGTGTGGGAGATTGCGCAGCCAGTCGGGGTCATCGCCGGCATCGTACCGTCTACGAATCCGACCTCGACGGTGATATTCAAGGCGATGATCGCCTTGAAGGCGCGCAACGCGATTGTGATAAGCCCGCACCCGGGGGCGAAGCGCTGCTCGCTGGAAGCGGCGATGTGCATGCAAGCCGCAGCCGAGCGCGCAGGGGCGCCCGCATATGCGGTCCAGTGCTTGACGATGCCTACGCTCGAAGCGAGCACAGAGCTGATGAAGCACCGTGACACGGACGTGATCCTAGCGACCGGCGGCACGGGAATGGTGAAGGCTGCATATAGCTCCGGCAAGCCCGCCTATGGCGTTGGTCCCGGCAATGTGCCGGTTTACATTCACCGCAGCGCCAATATTGCTCGAGCGGCGGAGCTGATTGTACAGAGCAAGACATTTGACTACGGAACGATATGTGCGTCTGAACAGGCGCTCGTTGTGGATCGAGCTGTTAAACCGGCGGTAAGAGAGGCTTTAGTGAAGCTTGGCGGCTATGTCCTATCAGATGCGGAGAAGGAGAGAGTATCCAAGCTGATCCTGCTGAACGGAGGCTTGAATCCGCGAATTGTGGGCAGATCAGCACAGGCTATCGCCGAGATGGCCGGCATCACAATTTCAGCACATACGCGTCTGCTTATCGCGGAGGAGCATGAGGTTGGCAAAGGGGTTCCATTTTCCATCGAAAAGCTATGTCCACTATTGGCACTGTATACGGTTGAGGATGAAATAGAAGGGTGCGAGCTGTGCAAGCAATTGCTTGCGCTTGGCGGATTAGGGCATACACTCGGTATCCATGCGGAGGAAATGCAGGTGATTGAAGCCTTTGGGCTGAAGAAGCCCGCCTCTCGAATTGTCGTGAATTCAGGGACGACGTTCGGCGGAATTGGTATGAGTACAGGGATCTTCCCTTCTATGACGCTCGGATGCGGCTCCTATGGCAATAACATCACTTCGGATAATATCGGTCCGCAGCATCTGATGAATATTAAGCGGGTGGCATTTGGGATACGAGATATTCCATCCAACAAGCCTCAAGAAACTACGAATCTATCGGAGCCTACTGACATCCATGACCTTGAGCGCAATGCACGATCGATAAGTCGCGATGAAGTGCTGGCGATTGTAAAAAGAGTGCTAGCAGAAGTGCAGCATTCATAGAATGAGATCAACAGCTTGGACGAATTGAATGAATACGGTTGAGGAGGCGTTGTTATGGCAGGAGAAATGTCTGCACTCGGAATGATCGAAACGAAAGGCTTGATTGGCGCTGTCGAAGCGGCGGATGCGATGGTAAAGGCCGCTAATGTAAAGCTGATCGGCAAGGTGCATGTCGGAGGCGGATTAGTCACGGTGATGGTGCGCGGAGATGTGGGCGCTGTGAAGGCAGCGACAGACTCCGGAGCAGCGGCGGCAGAAAAGGTAGGGGAATTGCTGTCCGTACACGTTATCCCTCGCCCGCATGCGGATATTGAATACATATTGCCGAAGCTCGAAGGGTAAAGGGGAACCATTATGGGATTCGTGACCGAAACGCAACTTCGCGCGATGCTTGCTAAGGGAATCCCTAATCCGTATCCCTTGGGAGACGAGGAGAGGCTGACGCCTGCAGCCGCAGACTTTCTTAAATCTAGGGGCATCCGACTGGCGCGAGGTAACAAGGATTCGAGGAGTACAGGAGGTTCAAGGAGCTCTGAGAGTTCTGGGATTTCTGGGGTTCCTGGGAGTTCTAGCGGTTCCGCTGAGCAGCATTTGCCCCTAATTCCGGTGGGGGTCTCGAATCGGCATGTACATCTGTCACAAGAGCATGTGGAACGGCTATTCGGAGCTGGGCATAAGTTGACGATTGATCGAGCCTTGTCGCAGGAAGGGCAATATGCTGCCGCTGAAAAGGTTACTCTGAGGGGGCCCAAGGGAGAGCTGCATAACGTGCGCGTGCTTGGCCCTGCACGTGAGCACAGCCAGGTGGAAATATCCCGTTCAGATAGCTTTCAGTTGGGCATTCAGACACCCCTTCGCTTGTCTGGCGATATTGCACAGTCGCCGGGAGTGATGCTGCTGGGCCCTGCAGATACACTCTGGCTTGAGCGTGGATTGATCATTGCGAAGCGCCATGTTCACATGTCACCAGCGGATGCCAAGCTGTTTCAAGTGCAGCAGGGAGACAGGATTCAGCTGCGAACGATTGCGGACGCTTCTAATGGGCGGTCACTCGTATTCCCAGATGTCATCGTAAGAGTGGATTCACGTTATAGATTGGACTATCATATCGATCTGGATGAAGCAAATGCGGCATTTCTGTCAACAGGTGATGTCGTGGAGTGGTGCTCATGATAGACGATGGAATGGAAGGGAGCAATGGTTGTGGACTTAGCGAGCACCGTAGAACAGATCGTGCGTGAACTGCTTCAGAGCCTGCAAGCTGCCGCATCGCCCTCTATTCAAGTGCTGTATGTGCTCGATGACAGCCGCGCGTCTGAAGCGTATATGGATCAATTTGTTGCGTTGGAACGAAGCGGTATCCAATATGATCTGCTCGTACTCGATGGGGAAGCATCAGGCTGGCTGGGAACGAAATGCATTGAATGTACAGGAGCGGGCAAATGCATCGCTGTTGATGAGCACGCTCCGGCTCCAATCGAAATTCCGCATCAATATGACGCGGTTGTCATTCCAGAGCTGGACTTGGACCAAGCGGCGCGTGTCGCCTTCGGCTTGAAGGGAACGATCAAGTCCGAGCTGATTCTAGCGGCTCTCGTTCTAGATAAGCCGGTGTTCATAGCCAGCGACTGCAGCGGCTTGAAACGAGCGGATCGCCGGACGCTGAAGGCGCTGCAATTGCCTGTCGGCTATGACCGCCGATACCGTCAGGTTTTGAAGCAGCTAGAGGAGCTTGGCGTCAGGATGGCGGAGATGAATCAACTCGCGCAGCTGGCGATCCAATTTCTCCTGCCATCGGAAGCTACAAGCGCCCAGTTGGATGCACGTTTCGAATACACAGGGAAATTGCTGACGGCTGAAGCGGCGCTGCAAATGGTGCGCCAAGTCGGTTCGTCTGGAGCTGTGATGGTGAAGCAAGGGACGATTATTTCACCGCTCGCGAGAGATGTCCTGCGCGAGCACCGCGCTGAACTTAGAATCACAGGTGAGGTGAACAGCGATGTTTCTAGGTAAGGTGATGGGCAGTGTGTGGGCGACACATAAGGAAGAAGGTATGGAGAATCTGAAGCTGCTCATTGTGCAGCCAGTGGATTGGCGGCATGAGCCGCAGGGCAGCACCGTTATTGCGGCGGATCGAATTGGTGCGGGGATCGGCGAGAAGGTGATCGTGTCGCGCGGCAATCCCGCTAGAACACTATTCAGCCACCGCAGTGTGCCGATTGATGCGATTATCGTAGGCATTGTGGATGCTTATGATTTCAGTGAACATGAGGGTGTTCCGAGCGAAGGGAGTGAGGCGGATGACTGAACCGAAGCAGCGAGTCGTGCAGGAGTATGTACCCGGCAAGCAGGTTACCTTGGCTCATGTTATCGCGAATCCGGACCCGCTGCTTTATACGAAGCTGGGGCTGAACGAAGCGGGCGCGATCGGTATTCTGACGCTGACTCCCACGGAAACTTCCATTATTGCCGCGGATATAGCTACGAAGGCAGCCGATGTAGGACTCGGGTATCTGGATCGATTCACAGGCTCGCTTGTCATTACAGGCGAAGTGGCCGCAGTTGAGATGGCGATGGAAGCGATTAACAGCTTTCTAGCCCATAAGCTGCACTATACGCCTGCGCTGCTCACGAGGTCCTGAGATGGGGAAGCAGATGAATCGAATCATGATTATTGGCTCAGTCGGCGCTGGAAAATCGTCGCTGATGCACGCGCTGTTCGAAGATGAGCGGCCGGCGCGCAAGACGCAGAGTCTGGAATACCGCGAGTGGCTGATCGATACGCCGGGCGAGTACAGCGAGAATCCGCTGTACTATCGCTCGCTGATGGCCACCTCGTTTGAAGCGCGGCTGCTGGTGATCGTGCAGGACTCGACAGTGCGGCGGATGACGCTGCCGCCAGGCTTTGCCAGCGGGTTTCCGATTCCGGCGATCGGCATTCTGACAAAGATCGATCATCCGCATGCGGATATCGCGCTTGCTGAGCAGCTGCTGCGAGTCGCGCTGCCGCAGGGCGAGCTGTGGCATACATCGTCGCATACTCGGCACAATATTGACCCGCTCCGCGAACGGCTGTTGTCGTTCATCGAGGATCGTAAATAGGTCATTGTGGCAAGCTGCATCATTGAGCGGATGGTAGACAGTAGTTCCTCCTTGTTGAAACGGACACAGGAGACGCTATTGTACCTATTTTGGCGTCGTTAGGAGTTTGAACGGACACAGAAACCGTTATTTGCTCCGAAATGAGTGATATTGTGCGAGATTCATGCAAATAACGGAACCACGGTCCGCGAGTGAGGATATAATCGCGGTTTTGTCACAAATAAGGGATCGTGTGTCCATTTACATAGTCGCGCTAGGGATGGAAAGGAGCTTGAGAGGCTCATGTCGGATTCGTCACTGTATGTCGCTGAACTCTGCCAGCAATACACCCCGCTTGATCACGAGGATATCGACTGCTTGCTGCAAGTGGCACAGCAAATGCCGCTGATGGCTGACCTCGCGCAAGCGGATGTATTCATCGATTGTCTCAGTCGAGACGGGCATGCCGCTGTTGTCGTCGCTTGGGCTCGGCCGCGTACGGCAGCAAGCTTGTACTCCAACTCGGTAGTCGGTCAGATGGCCTATGCACGGCATGAACCTGCTGTGCTCTACTGCCTGCTGTCAGGGCAGCATGTCGTCGGCGCGCGCGGCTTCTCCCAAGAGGAGAGGGAGATGCAGCAGAATGTAGTTCCTATCTTAAACCGCAGCAGAAAGGTGATCGGTGCTCTTATTATGGAGCGTGATATCAGTGAGACTGTGGAGCAAGAGAAGAGCATCGCATTGCTGCAGGAGACGACAGAGCATCTAAGTGAGACACTGCTTCGACTAGCTCTGCGCGAGGATCAGGTTACTGGTCTGATGGACGAAGGCATGATCTTATTTGACCAGAGACGCCGGATTACGTATACCAACCGGAGAGCCGATGAGTGGCTGGCTAGTCTGGACTATCCTGTCCCCGCTATCGGTGAAACGATCGGGCTGCTGCTCCCTAAGGGCTTGGAAAGCCTAGAGTCAGCTCCAAATCGAATGGCAAGTCACGAGTATGTGAACGGTCAGCATGTGCTGGAAGTAAAGTCGATGCTCTTCTACAGCGAGGAGCAGCAGGTGGGAGGATTACTGCTTCTTCGCGATCTATCGGCATTAAAAGAGAAAGAAAAAGAGATTGTGATGAAGTCAGCCTTCATTCAAGAGATTCATCATCGTGTCAAAAACAATATTCAGACCCTGTCAGGCATGCTGCGGCTTCAGAGCAGGCGCACCACGCACCAGGAAGTCAAACAAACCTATCATGACATGATTCAACGAATGAACAGCATCGCTCTTGTCCATGACATTCTAGCTTGCAAAGGGATGGAGCGGGTAGAGCTGCAGGAGGTTCTGGAGCGGCTGTGTCCCATACTATTAAGCTCGCTTACTCACTCCGAACAGAGTATTCAGTTCAGCATTCAATCCTGTGAGCGGCTGTTTCTAGAAACTGAACATGCGACAACGATTGCGTTGATCGTTACTGAGCTGCTTCAGAACAGCATCGTGCATGGATTTGAAGACAAACTGGATGGATCACCTCATATCAGACTGGAAGTGCGGCGCGATCAGGACATGATTACGCTCGTTGTTGCCGACAACGGTATAGGGATTCAAGAGCCTGTGAGAGAGGGTAGTTCAAGCTCAAGCTCATGCTCCAGTCCCAGGATGCATTTCGGCCTCAACTTGGTGCGCACGTTGATTCAAGGCCAGTTCAATGGAACGTTTGAGATCACAGGTTCAAGCCATGGAACGACGGCAACGCTTAAGTTCAAACTAGCTGAGGCAGAGATGATGGAGCTTCGTAAAAGGGAGGCGGTGTAATTGAGCCAAACAGCAGCGGCGCTGAACGTTTGCCTGCGCAAGAGCTTGATCGTGGATGATGACGCGTTGATTCGAATGGATCTGCGGGAAATGCTTCATGAGTACGGCTATGATGTGGTCGCGGAAGCGCGTAATGGCGAAGAGGCCATAGAGCTTGCGCATCTGTATCAACCGGAGTTTATCTTGATGGATGTGAATATGCCCGGCTGCAGCGGTCTTCAAGCTGCTAAGAGCATTCGGAAGCTGAGCGCTTCTTGGCCGAACGGCTCCCCCGCTGTGATCCTGCTTACCGCATATAGTGAGGCTCGGTGGATTGAGGAGGCGAAGCAGGCTGGTGTGACCGCTTATCTCGTAAAGCCCGTATCAGAGGAGAATCTGATTCCAGCGATCGAGGTGGCATGCAATCAGCGTGACATGATGCTCCACATGCATCGGGAAATGGCTGCCCTGCAGCAAACGTTAATGGATCGGAAACGGATCGAGCGGGCCAAGGGATTGCTGATGGAGCAGCAGGGCTTGAATGAGGAGCAGGCGTATGAATGGCTGCGGGATCAGAGCATGAAGCGCCGCTTGTCGATAAGGGAGCTGGCTGAGCGCGTGATCGATTCCTATACTGTACGGCATGCATCATCCAGTTCAAGGGATATTCGCAGAGGGTGATTCCAATGAAGGATCAATGGTTAACGAGCGTGGGGATTGATGTCGGTACGAGTACGACGAAGATGATCATCAGTCGTCTGCGTATCGCACGCATGTCGAGTCCATTTGCTCTACCAAGGTACGATATCGTGGAGCGCAAGGTCATATATGAAAGCCCGATGCTGACGACGCCGCTGCTATCGGAAGCGCTGATCGATGCGGAGCGCATTGCCGCATGGCTGCTGGCTCAATACGAGCTCGCTGGTGTCAAACCGCTTGAGGTAAGAACGGGTGCGGTCATTTTCACGGGAGAGAGCGCGGGCAAGCAGAATGCAGAGCCGATTCTTCATATGCTGGCGCAGGATTCGGGCGCGTTTGTAGTGGCGGCGGCAGGGAATGACTTGGAGGCGGTGCTTGCTGCCAAAGGGTCCGGAGCGCTGCACTATTCGCTCGAGCAGAAAGAAGTGATCGCTAACGTCGATATAGGCGGGGGAACGGCAAATATCGCCTATTGCTATCGAGGCAAAGTGATCCATACCGAGACGTATCATGTTGGCGGGCGATTGATACGCTTGAAGCCTGACGGCACGATCACTTATGTTTCCTCAGCCTTATCCATGTGGCTTAAGGCTCGTGATATTCACATTCGTGCGGGAGATCAAGCTGAGTATGCCGACCTTGCCCTTCTTGCGGAGTCGTTGAGTCGGAGCCTATTGTCGGCTTTCGCCGGTGAAGCGGACGAACATGTGCGGTTATTGCTAGCGGAAGGCTATGCTGCTCGTCAACCGAACACGGCGTCTCCAGCGTGCCGAAAGCTGGTCATCTCCGGCGGAATCGGACAATGGTACTATTACGCGGCTTCTGCACCTCAAACGCTAGAGGATGTTGCCGTTTATGGCGATATCGGTCCGCTTCTGGCTTATGCGATGCGCCGAGAATGTCAACGGCGCGACCTGGAGCCGCTGAAGCCGCTGCAAACTTCACGCGCGACGGTGCTCGGCGCCGGCATGCAGAGCACCGAGATTAGCGGCTCGACGGTGTACATCGACGGGGGTATCCTGCCGCTCCGCAATGTGCCGATTGTCGAGCTGGAGCTATCGGACTTCAAGCAGGCTAAGGATTGGCGCCAGATGGCTGAACGCGTGCAGCGTCTATTTCTGGAGGGAGCAGCGTTGTACGGTGAGACGATTGCGCTGGCAGCTAAGGAGCCGAAGGGTTCAGCCTTCGGCTGCGCCATTGTTGGCCTTAGAGCCTGCACCTATGCTGAGCTGCAGCATCTATCGGAATGCTTGGTGCTGGCGTTTAGATATTCATTTCCAGACACAAGGACGATGGTCCTCGTGTGTGAGCGCGATATGGCAAAGGCGCTTGGCCAATTGTTAGTTCTGGCATGTCAGGGTAATCCATCTGTCATCTGCATCGATCAGATTCGAGTCGAGCATGGCGATTATATCGATCTAGGCTTGCCGGTGAACGGAACGACAATTCCCGTCATCGTTAAGACGTTAGCAATGTAACTGCGATCATAGCTGCGGTTTGTTGAAAGGAGAAGGTTGCCGTTGAAGACCAGAATTACGCTGCTGGGTAAATCCTATCAATTTCGAAGCTTGAAAGAGATTATGGCGAAGGCGAACGAGGAGAGGTCCGGCGACCAGCTCGCGGGCATTGCGGCTCAGGACGCCAGTGAGCGAATGGCGGCGAAGGCGGTGCTGGCTGATGCTACGCTCGCAGATATTCGCAATGAGCCGCTGCTTCCTCCGGAGCAGGATGAGGTGTCGCGAATCATCGAGGAGCAGGTCAATGAGAAGATCTATTCGGAGATTCGAAATTGGTCTGTCGCCGAGCTGCGCGAGCATCTGCTGCTTCCCAGCACCGGCATGGCGGACATTATTCGCTTAAGCCGCGGCCTTACGAGCGAGATGATTGCCGCAGTTGCGAAGCTGATGAGCAATCTGGATCTGATGCAGGCCGCCGCCAAGATCGAAGTGCTGACGCATTGCAATTACACGATCGGTCAGAAAGGCGTGCTCTCAGGTCGAGCGCAGCCCAATCATCCGACCGATGATCTGAACGGGATTAAAGCCGCGCTGTTCGAAGCGCTCAGTTACGGCATCGGGGATGCGGTTATCGGAATCAATCCCGTCATCGATACGACGGACAGCGTGCGTGAAGTGATGAAGATGACGAAGGAAGTTATGAATAAGTGGGACATTCCGACACAGAACTGTGTATTAGCGCATGTCACGACGCAGATGCGGGCGATTCGGCAGGGCGCGCCTGCAGATCTCATCTTTCAGAGCTTAGCGGGTACGGAAGCGGGCAATCAGGCGTTTGGCATACATGCTGGCTTGCTTGATGAAGCCGATGACTTGATTCGAAGAGAAGGTACTGCCGCTGGACCTAATCTGTGGTATTTCGAGACGGGGCAGGGTTCGGAATTGTCTGCCGAAGCGCATAGCGGGATCGATCAGGTGACGCTTGAATCCAGGTGCTACGGGCTTGCGCGGCGATATAAGCCATTTCTCGTCAACACGGTTGTCGGGTTTATCGGTCCGGAGTATCTCTACGATAACAAGCAGGTTGTGCGCGCAGGACTTGAGGATCATTTTATGGGGAAAATGCATCTGCTTCCGATGGGGGTGGACGTGTGCTATACGAATCATATGAAGGCGGATCAGAATGACATGGACAATCTGGCTGTGTTGTTAGCCGCAGCTGGCGTGAATTATTTGATCGGTGTGGCGATGGCGGATGATTGCATGCTGAATTATCAATCCACAAGCTTTCATGATATTGCAACGGTGCGGGAGTTGTTAGGGTTGCGCCCTGCGCCGGACTTTGAGCGATGGCTTGTGGAGCGCGGGCTTATGCAGAATGGCAAGCTTACCGCGCTGGCAGGCGATCCAACGATGTTCATGTAGCTTGCTAGCGCGAGAGGAAGGGGGAAGGTGTCCATGAAAGAACCGATTGCACTGGATTGGCTAGTGGATCAGGTCATGAAGGTGCTCGATGATTATAAGGACCAGCGAACAGGGGAGCAGGTTGAATGGGAAGCAATGCCGATCGCGAGGGAGTCTAACGGTTATGAGCTAACCGAGATAGAGCAGTCTCTGTCAGCGGTATCGAACATCCCTTCACCCAAATGGGAGGAAGGGATACATGAACTGCTTGCCAGCACACCCGCGCGTATCGGGGTATGGCGTGCTGGAACGCGTCCGCTGACGTCGACGATGCTGGCGCTTCGCAATGCGCATGCGGCGGCGATTGATGCCGTATACAGCGAGGTATCGCCTGATTTCCTCAAGCGGATGAATCTGTTCTCGGTGGAAACGCATTACGAGAATATCGAGACTTTTCTGCGCCGTCCCGATAAGGGACGCAGGCTTACGGATGAAGGCGTCGCGCTGCTGCGAGCAACATGCGTTCCGCGACCGCAGGTGCAAATCGTCGTGGCGGACGGACTTAGCGCAAACGCAATTGAGAGCAATCTAGCGGATGTGATGCCTGCGCTGCTGAACTCGCTGAAGGTATATGGACTGACGTGCGGTACCCCGTTCTTCGTGAAGGGTGGCCGTGTCGGCTGTATGGATCATATTGGCGAGATTCTCCAGCCGGAGGTTCTAGTATTGCTTATCGGAGAGCGTCCTGGGCTCGTATCTTCCGAATCGATGAGCGCCTATATGTGCTATCGTCCGCATGCTGGGACGGTTGAAGCAGACCGTACGGTCATTTCTAATATTCATCGAGGCGGCACTCCGCCTATTGAAGCAGGCGCGCATATGGGCACGGTGCTGCACAAGATGCTCGAACAGCGCGCAAGCGGCGTGAAGCTGGTGATGTAGCATCCTGGTTCAGAGCTTATCGGACGGGAGGTGAGAGAATGAACTTATTTCTCGGCATATTGCTGGTCGCGTTTACGTGCGTCGTCGCTCTGGTTATCGTAGGGATAGCCAACAGCAACATACGCAAATACGATGAGAACAAGCATGAGAACTTCTTGTCAGACACTCAGAGTTGACCTTAAGAAAAAGGAGAGGTTCCTATGAGCCAAGTGTCAGAACAGCAGCGGCTTGCGGACAAGAAGGACCTGAATCGCTTTGGATATGCCCAGGAGCTGCTGCGCAGCATGGGCGGTTTCTCCAACTTTGCGATATCTTTCTCTATTATTTCGATACTGACAGGTGCAGTATCGCTGTACGGACACGGGCTGCTCTACGGCGGACCGGGTATGATGGGCTTTGGCTGGCCGCTCGTCGCCTTGTTCGTGATGCTCATTGCGGCATCTATGGCAGAGCTGGCATCCGCTATTCCAACAGCGGGCGCTCTGTATCACTGGGCATCTCTGCTCGGCAATAAGCGTTGGGGCTGGTACACGGCCTGGATTAACCTGATCGGTCAAATCGGTATCGTAGCTGGTATTGATTACTCTGTATCTTTATTTGCCGATCCCCTGCTGGCTTCGGTATTCGGTTATACCTCAAATGATACATCAATTCTCATTGTGTTCGCGATAGTCCTGCTTAGTCACGGCATCCTCAACCATGTCGGCATTAAGCTAGTAGCTAAATTCAACGATTTTTCCGCCTGGTACCACATTATTATCGTCGGTGTGCTGGTCATCAGCTTGGCGTTCTTTACAAGCGATGGGCTGAAGCCGCTCGAATACATATTCCAAGTAGGGCAAACGTTCTCGGATAAGCCATACGCCTTCGCCTTTCTGATCGGATTGCTGCAAGCGCAATGGACATTTACGGGATACGATGCCTCGGCACACACGATTGAGGAAACGATTAATCCTCGAATTCGCGCGCCATGGGGAATCTTCACCTCAGTAGCTTACTCCTTCGTATTCGGCTTCGTTATGCTCGTGTTTGTCACATTGTCCATTCAAGACGCACAAGCAGCGGCAAGTTCAAGCAATGCATTCATCTATGTAATTACGGCCGCACTTGGTGGAACATTCGGCAAGGTTGTTCTATGGCTGGTTACACTTGCGATGTGGTTCTGCGGCTTATCCTCGATCACTTCCTTCTCTAGAATGATGTATGCCTTCTCGCGTGATAAGGGAATGCCATACAGCAAGCACTGGGCGGAGGTGTCGCACAAATACCGTACTCCTGCGAAAGCAATCTGGCTTTCGGTCGTTCTGTCCTTTATCCTCGCCGCGATCGACTATATCATCAAGCTGTTTAATCCGGACAATACGGTGGGGACGATCGTATTTATGACGGCAATCAGTGTCGTTGGCTTGTACGTGGCGTACGGTATACCGCTGCTGCTGCGCTTAATTGCTCAAGCGAAGGGACGATTCAAGCCGAAGCATCTCGGTCCGTGGAATCTGGGCAAATACGGTCGCTTTATCAATGTGCTGTCGCTGATCTGGATCGTGTTCATCAGCATCATGATGATCATCCCGCCGAACCAGAATGCGGCCTATGCGCTGATCGTGATGATGATCGTGCTCGTCATTATGGATCTCGCCTATTACAACAAACACTTTGAAGGTCCGCAGGCTGCACTGAACAATTCGATGGCTGAAATATTGAAGCGGGAGAAAGATCTGGAAAGCTAGCAGGACCGAATTGAGGCTGTAAAATGAAAAAAAGAACAGTAGTTCAATGGGTTCTGCCCGCTGGACTACTGTTCTTTCGTTCTGCAAATGGACGGCTAGACGCTGTCACGAAGATAAACCCCATTATCGTTTCGCTTCTATCACCACTTTGACGCCCATGGCCACATTCCAGATGACCATCACGAGAATAACGAACATGAACAGCAAGGTAAGGGCTGCGCTTGCCATGAATTGTCCATAGAAGAACGACATTAGGACGATAAAGGTTAGTCCATACGGCAGAATGTGGGATAGAAATGCTCGGCCGGAGTGTCGTTTTACATAAGGATCATTTGAAACAATCCAGATGACTAGAGGAATGATTATCCCCCCAAAGAAAATACTAAAGTAGCTTAACGCAGCTAAAATATATCTTGTTTCCACGCTGCCAACCTCCGTTTTACATTTTATAGACAAATACAATTCATGTAATTCCTATCCATTCATTACCCTCCATACATATCTTCAATTAACCATACTCAAATTATTATGACAATATATTCCATCTGTAGTCTTGTTCATCTCAAATGGCATAAGATTGGAAACAACGGAGTTAATCTGTATAATGGCTTCATAAACAGGAGCATATTGGGTTGATCCTAATATACTATCCTGATTACTTCATCTGGAGGTTACTATGGGGCATTATCATTTTATCGGCATTAAAGGCAGTGGAATGAGTGCTTTAGCACAAATCCTCTCTGACATGGGAAATACGGTGCAGGGAGAGGACATTGACTCCGATCTGTTTACACAAATACCACTTGAAGCACGAAATATTGCGATATATCCGTTTGGAAATGCACCATTGTTGCAGGATATGCAAGTTATTGCCTCAAACGCATTTGACGAAAATCATCCATCTATCGTTAAGTGCAAGCAATTAGGCATTCCTGTTCATCGTTATCACCATTTTCTAGGGAATTGGATGAAGGGATATACAAGCATCGCGATCACAGGAGCGCATGGCAAGACGACAACAACTGGAATGATGGTTCATGCGCTGAAAGCGATCGAGCCGGCATGCGGTTTAATCGGGGACGGAACGGGAACAGGATACCCGGACGCTCGATTGTTTGTGTTTGAAAGCTGCGAATATAGACGTCATTTTCTAGCGTATGAGCCTGATATCGCTGTAATCATGAATATTGACTTTGATCACCCTGATTATTTTAGTGATGTAGATGATGTAAGACATGCATTTGAAGAAATGGCCTCGCAAGTAGGCAAACAAATCGTAGCATGCGGAGACGATCCACAAATCCGATTATTGCAAACGAATACAGATATACTGCACTACGGCTTTGGCTTGAACAATGAGCTTAGAGCTTCAAATATAACTGTGGATCGTACGGGTTCCAGCTTTGATGTGACTTATAAGAATGAGAATATTGCTCGATTTACGATTCCTGCATACGGCAAACATAACGTGTTAAATGCTCTAGCTGTCATTGGTGTGGCACTCGTACTAGATGTGGATCTGGAAGCAATCAGGACGCAGATGACTACATTTTCAGGAGTAAAGCGCAGATTTACCGAAAAGGCATGGGGCACCAACATCGTGATCGATGACTACGCCCACCATCCGACAGAGATTCGCGCCACCATTGAAGCGGTGAGGAGCAAATACCCTGATAAGAAGGTAGCCGCTATCTTCCAGCCACATACATTTAGCAGATTAGAGAAGCTGCTCGATGACTTTGCACTATCCTTGCAGGGAGCCGATAATGTATGGCTATGTGAGATATTTGGTTCGGCTAGAGAAGGTCATGGAAATGTATCGCTTGACGATCTTAGATCGAGAATCCCGAATTCCCGACTCGTATCTGACGATATTAGATCTGACTTGTCTGTATACAACGATTCTGTTCTCGTGTTCATGGGAGCCGGGGACATTCAAAAATATGAAGCCATGCTGCTCGAAGCATGATGCATAAAGGCTGTCCCTGAGTCATTCGTATGGCTTCTGGGGCAGCTGTTTTATTTTAACCTTTGATCTTACAACTTCAATTACTCTGTATAGTTTAATCTCTTCATGCCTCGTATCTATGATCGGCTTTAACCCATCTGAAAAGGGGACGTTATCTCCGACTTCCTTATACACCAGAAAACACAGCATTTATGGACTACTTTTGGACTTTATCTAATATGTTCATATGTATATAATTTAAATTTGTAATGCAGTATTTGATCCTATTTTGTCATAGATTGTAAAATAAAGGCATGGAGAGGAATGAGATGGTTTGAAGACTTTTTTAATTATTGCATGTGTTGTAATTTTACTTATCGCGGGTTTGGTTATATCGAGCAAGCGATTTATGAAAAAGAATAAAGAACAGCGAGCAGAAATGGAGAAGGCTTACACTTTACCGAAGGAGAAACAGCATTTGCTTGCCTACGGTGCTATTATCGCTCTTTACCGACTTGAGTCGCCACGGATCCTGCAGGTGAAGGAAAATCATGAAATTTTGAAGGATGGCCTTTCTGCTGCCTGGGAGGTTAGCAATACAGAGGAGGCTGTACAAACCCTGGAATGGCTGCTTACGGAAGGGCATCGTGCAAAGTTTGATCAGCTTCTTTTGGCGCTGAAAGCTGGCCAGTCTTTTACAGTGGAGGAAGTGGGGAAATCGCAGGAATGCTATGAATCAGCCCAAGAAGGGATGATGAAGAGGTTTTCCTTTACGAAATCCGATTTTGATCAGGTGAACACCATCGCTGCCTGGGATTTTGACCGAGCTGTAAATATTGCAAGATGGAGCTACATAGTTGGTTATATAACCGAAGAACAGGCATGGGGCTATATAGAGAGAGCTGCTGACGCCGCCAGCCCTATCTTCCAATCCTGGAATGACTATTTTATTTCATTTGCATTTGGCCGAGCCATTGCTTACGAGGGTAAAATTAACGATATTATTTTTAAAGCAGAAGAATTGCTGAAAGAAGAGGACTCGATCTGGAATGAATTTAGCTTTAAGCGATCTGCAACAGTGAGCCGATAATTTAGCATTGGACAAGGTCTGACATTGATTTTATAAAATAAAAGAAACCCACGCATTTTGAAAAAGATTGATCAAAATGCGTGGGTTTTGTTTTAGTGTGAAAAGTGTTTTAATCCAGTTTGTTTTTTGTTTTAAACTTGATCATCAACTAAATTATTTCATAAACACCATAACCTTTATTAAAAAAATACATATGATGCAGTTAAGGCAAATCACTTTTTTCTTTGATTGTAAGGAGGATATGAAATGATTAGGAATGAAAAAAATTCAAAACAATCCTCTGACTCACAAGATATTCAGATCGCAAGACTTGCGTTTATTGGGGCCTCTATCACTACATTAGGAGACGGTATAACTGCAATTGCTGCTGGTCTTGCACTAGAAGCTTTAGAAAAAAAAAGTAATCAAGGTTCTAAAAATCTTGATGAACAATCAAAACAGTCAGACACCATGCAAAAGCAGATAGACTATATAATCAATGAGTTAAAACAAATCAAAAGGATGATGAAATAATTATGTTTCCCTAAGCTACATCAAGAGAAAAAAATCTATTCTTATATAAGGAGAAGAGAGTACCCATACTAGGATGACAACAAAGTGCCCATAATGATTATTGGCACGGTTGCTTCATTTGCTACTCATAAGAGCTTACTGTTGCAGAGAGTATATCCTCTAGTTGTCAAATTGAAGAGGGAATTTTACTAGTTTGCAGGTAGGGTAGACTTCGATTGTTAATATTGCCATAAAAGAAATTTGGACGTTTAACCATTTCTAAGCACAGGGCCAGAATGGCAATGAACGCAGGATTAGGGCGAAAATTGTAAACCTTCTGAACGATATCATCCAGTTCTATTTCTGATGTCGTGATGAGGGAGTAGTCTTTCAGGATCTCAAGAATTTCAGTCCCTCTTTCAACTGTTAAGCTAAGTTCTCTTTCAAGAAGTTTTGGAGTGAACGGTTTATTTTCCCGGCCGTACAATACATACAGCGACTTCAGGATATCTGAATCTGCTAGAAGCCTAAATAATTTAAGATATTCCTCTTGGTTTCCCAGTTCCTTTAACCATCCGCAATCAGGTTCAGGTATGATAACAAAATATTGCAAATCATTTCGTAATGACATTAAGGTAATACCATTATCAAAGAGCATCTGAGAAAAAATATGCCCTGTCTCTTTTTTAAGAATGGCATCAAGGGAGGTGTGAGGTTCCATTTGTGTATCACCTACGAATCCCCTTTCCATAGCCCAACACAAATGAAAAGCTTTTTGTATAGCAGTATCTTGTCCCTCGCTTGCCACTTGTTTGGCGAACTCATTTTCAACATTGGCATAATCATTTATTGTTCTGCCAAATAACCTATCAATGGATACTCCAAAATAGTTGGCGATTGAAGGTAATAATTCGATATCAGGGGAACCGCCGCCTTCCCATTTAGATACGGCTTGAGCCGTAACTCCAACTGCTTCTGCCAGAATTTCTTGTGTGATGCCGATCGATTTTCGTAAATCTCCAATATTCCGTCCGATATTAGTGGAAGTCATAATAACACTCCTCAATAAATCTATTATCAAAGACGCCTTATGGCTCAATACTATAGTAACCACTTGGTTTACTCAATAGAGGTGAATTTGCAAATAACAACTTACAGTTGAGGAGGCTTGTTAAAAACAACCGTTGTTTGAGTTTTAACAAAGTATAGTTCAAAGGAACCATCGATCCTCCCCTTCACATTTATTAACTTCACAAAATTGTACATTGTAACCGTCCATAGCCTCATGTAATATTTTAGACTAGAGAAAAATTTCACTTTATGAATAAATATTTGCAATTTATGCACTGTCATGCAGGAGAGAGATGCATCTAAAGTCATAAAGTGCATACACCTTACAGGATGGAAACTTGTATGAATCGAGCTAAAAAACATTTTCAAGGGCCTATCATATTCCTCATTGTCACTGCGATGATATTACTAGGCTATTATGCTTACAATGTTAGTCAAATTACCAGATCACTTAAGCAAGAAGCAGTAAGTACCCTTTCTGAGACCACCATACATGCTGCAAAGTCCATTCAAAACATCATCATTGGTGAAATGTATGCCTTGAACGAATTAGCGGATAGGTTATCGAAAAGAGGATACGGGAAAAAGGGTAACATTCGGAATAAATTGAATTACATCGCCCAAAAGAATAACTATACACATATTACGATCTATAATTCTGATGGAAAAAGCTTCACTTCCGATGATGCTCAGCTTAATGCAGTTGAAGAGATTGGGGCTCAGATCGCGCTTTATGGCGAGAGTTATATATCTACTCCATACTTGGATGAAGCATCGAATGAAGAGATGATAACGTTTACGAGCCCGATTGTGGTAAATGGTATCGTTCAAGCTGCTGTAGGTGCGAGCATATCTGTTCAGGACTTTTATGATGTTCTCAATGTCTCCTTGTTTGGTCAACAAGGATCTCTCTATATTGTAGATCAGAAAGGCCAGGTCATCCTTCAACCTCATGATCCTCAACATCATATAGCAACAGAGCATGTATTCGATCAAATCAGCACTTATTCTCACGATGAGGAACAACTTCAGGCATTTAAAGATAATGTGGCAAATGGTCAGGAAGGGATTAATACATTAGAGATCGATAGTAGTGATTATCTCATCGGTTATTATGCAATCGAGGATATCAATGACTGGTATGTGATGTCTATTATTTCCAAGGACAAGGTAATGGGTGATACGAAGTATGTGATTCGATTCAGCTACCTGTTATGCCTAATGACTCTAGTGTTCCTGATTGCTATCTTATTCTACATTCTCACAAGTAAAAGCAGGAATCAAAAGCAGATTGAAATGATCGCATATGTAGACAAATTGACTGGAATACCGAGTCTGTCTAAATTTCGATTGGATGCACAGCACCAGATTATGAAATATCCAGAACAGCGTTTCGCTATCGTAGAATTCAATGTTGATCGGTTTAAATATATTAATGAAATCTGCGGCTTCGAAGCGGGCGATCAGATCCTGATGTACATAGCAAAGACCATATCGGACAATCTCTTACCTACGGAAAAAGTAGGGAGGGGTAATGGTGCTCAATTTATTCTCCTTGCCACATACGAACATGAACATGAGTTAATGGATCGGATGAATAATCTGACTAAGCAGTTGAGTGATTATCACCGTGATTTTACAGCAAGATACCGACTAGTGATCAAGTGCGGCATCTACTCTATTATCGATCGTACGACTGACATCAACATCATGATTGATCGCGCTGAGATGGCCTGCAAGTGTATCAAAAGGGAAGATGAATGTACTTGTCTTTTCTTTAATGAAGAAATGCTGTATCAAGAGATTAAGGTACAAGAGCTTGTCAGCAGCATGCATGCCGCATTGAATAACGGTGAATTTGTTGTATACCTGCAGCCCAAGTACGATCTGAAACACGCCCGGATATATGGTGCGGAGGCATTGGTCAGATGGATACATCCAGTAAGGGGATTAATTCCTCCGGGTGATTTTATTCCTGTATTTGAACGCAATGGATTCATTGTCAACTTGGATTTAATGGTGTTCGAAGAGGTATGCCGACTGCTTAGAATGTGGATAGATAAGGGGATTAGGCCTCACCCGATCTCAGTCAATATTTCTCGTATGCATCTATTTCGAGAACACTTTGTGCTCCGTTTAGAGCAGATCATTAAGAAGTATGATGTTCCCGCTGAGTTCATTGAGTTGGAGTTGACGGAGTCTATCGTATTCGAGAATATCAAGTATCTATGCGATATCTTATCACAACTTAAGAAAGTAGGATTTTCTATCGCGATAGATGACTTTGGAACGGGATATTCCAGTCTGAATATACTCCAATCCATTCCTGCAGATGTCATCAAGCTGGATCGTGGATTTATGATGAGCGTTGCAGATGATGAGAGAGGCAAGATTGTAGTTACCAATATGATTAACTTGGCGACCGATCTTAATATGAAAGTAGTAGTAGAAGGCGTAGAAACCGAGGAGCAAACTCAATTTCTTCGCCATATTAATTGTGATTTGGCACAGGGCTATTACTTTGCCAAGCCGATGCCATGGAAAGAGTATGAAAGCTTGATGATGAGCAATGAACAAATCTGAATAATGGGTAAACCTGTCGAAAGGCAGGGACACAAAGCCATAGGGTCTAAAGCCATTGAGGTATGACAGCCGGTTGCATGCATCATCTATTATTAGCTGTGCATTCAACCTCGCTGTCATAAGATGACTAGCGATATTTTTGTTGGAATGGACAGGTATATGCGGCGTTCCTCTTCTGGAGATCATTAATAAACTAGTAGTACAACTCCAGAAGAAAGGAGAAATGATATGAAGCCTAATGAATTTATATCAAGAATCTCTGCTTATGCTGTAGCAGATATGCGTCGTACAGGCGTTCCAGCCTCTCTGACTATCGCTCAAGCGATATTAGAGAGCGCTTGGGGAGAGTCCGGGTTAACGAAGTCGGGCAATAATCTATTTGGCATCAAAGGCGCTGGCACTGCTGGAAGCGGCACTTATAGCACGAAGGAGCATGTGAATGGCAAATGGGTGACGATTGACGCTCAGTTCCGGCACTACCATAACTGGGGCGAAAGTATTGCTGACCATAGCAAGCTTATTCTTGCAGGAACTAGTGACAAGCCCAATCGCTATCACGGTGTGCTGGGCGCTGATTATAAGACGGCTGCATATGCGATTCGAGCTGGTGGTTATGCGACTGACCCGGAGTACCCGCAGCTGCTGATCCGTCTGATCGAGCAGTACAAGCTATACGAATTCGACGTGGGGGAGGACGACACATTGAACTTAACGGACAGTCAACGAAAACAGTTGGTGGACACGCTTGCTGCATTAATTCAGAAAGGTGTCATTTCCGATGCATCGTGGGTCGATAAAGCGGAGAAGGGAACGCTTACCGTATCGGAATTGACATGGTTGAATACCATTATCTTGTCTCGCAGCATCAAATAATCATCATTGATCATTGAAGCGAGCCGCGGGATCCTCCCTGCGGCTTTTTATCATGTGAGAAATACCAACAGCGTCATAATCATAGTGGATATGAGCATAATGAGAAAGACTACATGAGTTGAAATTTCCTTAAGCATGCATCAACCTATACATAGATAGAAAGGAGTGAACTCTTCACATGCTGAAGTTGAAACAGATTACGAAGAGCTACAAGACCGGAGATTTTACTCAAGTAGCCTTGAACAAGGTCAACCTTAACTTCAGAGAAAGCGAGTTTGTTGCGATCCTTGGACAGAGTGGATCTGGCAAAACCACGCTGTTGAATGTCATTGGCGGACTGGATCAGTATGACAGCGGCGAGCTGATCATCAATGGACAGTCAACTACACATTTTAAAGACAGTGATTGGGATGCTTATCGGAATAACAGCGTAGGCTTCATCTTCCAGAGTTATAATCTGATCTCGCATCTGAGCATCGTAGACAATGTTGAGATGGGAATGACGCTGAGTGGAGTCCCTTCATCTGAAAAGCGTCGCAAGGCGATAGAAGCGCTGGAGAAGGTCGGGTTGAAAGACCATATGCATAAGAAGCCGAATCAGCTGTCAGGGGGGCAGATGCAGCGTGTCGCGATCGCGCGCGCGCTGGCTAACAATCCGGACATTATTCTGGCGGATGAACCGACCGGTGCCTTGGATACCGAGACCAGTGAACAGATCATGGAACTGATCAAGTCGATCGCGGAAGACAAGCTGGTCATCATGGTTACGCATAATCCCGAGTTGGCGGAGCAATACGCGGATCGCGTGATCCGATTCTCCGACGGCCAGGTGGTTGCTGATACCAATGCACTTGCTGAACAGAAAGTAAGTCCAGACTATAAGCTGAAGAAGACAAGCATGAGTTTCTTTACAGCGCTCAAGCTTTCAGGTAAAAATATCGCCACAAAGAAGTGGAGAACCGGATTAACCGCCTTTGCAGCCAGTATCGGTATTATCGAGATCGCCTTGGTTCTCTCCTTATCAAACGGGTTCGACAAGCAGATCAACTCCTACGAAAAGAGCGCATTATCGAACTTTCCGCTTACGATTACGGAGTCCGTTATGAACATGGATGCTGCACAGGACCCTACATTAGGGGTTCCGGACCTAGAATCTTATCCGGAAGAGAAGAAGCTGTTTCCCTATGATCCGAGCGAGAATTCAATCATGCATACGAATGTACTGACAACGGAGTATATGAATTATTTAGGGAAGATTGATCCAGCGCTGCTTGACGGTGTATCTTATACGCGCAAGGTGAATATGAACTTGTTGAAGTCAGATGGGACTACGGCGACAACAGTTAATCAAGGGAATATTAACTTCTATGCTTACCCTAGAAAGCCAGGACAATCAGCAGGGAGCTACTTGGAGCAATACTACGATCTGCTGGAAGGAAGGCTCCCGACATCCAAGAATGATCTTGTCTTGGTCGTAGATGAATATAACCGCTTAAGTGAACCAGCGCTTGAGGCGCTTGGTATAGACTATAATACGGACAGCATTGACTTGGCTGATCTGGTCGGGCATGAGCTGAAGCTCGTGATGAACGACGATTACTATCAGAAAATGGATGGGCGGTTCACGGCAAATAGATCACCCTCGAGTTTGATGGAGCTGTACAACAGCGATAAGGCGATCACGCTAAACATCGTCGGTGTTATTCGTGCTCAGGAACAGTCCAAGATGGCTTCACTGCCTGCGGGCATCGCTTATTCTGATGAGCTTGCTACAGCTTTTATCGATAACGCGAAGAAATCAGAGATTGTTAAGGCGCAGCAGGAGTCTGAGGTTAACGTTATCACAGGCGAGTTGTTGGCGACGGCACAGGATGGAATGCCGCCAGCGCCAGAAGGAATGGCCTCTAACGCTCTAACGAAGGAACAGATGCTTGCCACATTAGGCGCAACGGAGATTCCCGCTTCGATCTCGCTCTATCCGATTGATTTTAGCGCGAAGGAATCGATTACGGCTTATCTGGATGCGTGGAATACAGGTAAGGATGAAAAAGACAGAGTGGTATATACAGATATGGCAGCCGTCGTAACGGAAATATCAAGCAGCATCATGGATGGGATTACGTTGGTGCTCATCGCATTCGCGGCGATATCGCTTGTGGTATCCCTTATCATGATCGGGATTATCACTTACATATCCGTGCTGGAAAGAACGAAGGAGATCGGGGTGCTCCGCGCCTTGGGTGCTAGGAAGAAGGATATTACGCGCGTATTTAATGCAGAGACCTTTATTATCGGCGCTTGCTCAGGAATACTCGGGATCTGCATCGCGTATCTGTTGACCTTCCCTGTCAATTCGGTGATGTATAAGATAACCGAGCTTACGAATGTTGCACAGCTTAACCCGGTCCATGCCGTCTTGCTGGTCGTGATTAGTGTCGTCCTGACGATGCTGGGCGGCTTCATCCCAGCGAAGATGGCGGCGAAGAAGGATCCGGTTGCGGCTTTGCGCAGTGAGTAATCAAATAAGCAACATTAAAAATGCCCCACAAGTCAACATCGACTTCATGGGGCATTGCTGTTTATTTTAACTTAATACCAAATTGCGATCCTGCTTCGCCAATAAAGGCAATTGTCGCATTTTCCGGCAGCACCACTTCATGTACACCGCTGACTACCGTGTAATTCACACACAACCCATTGGCATCATACACCGCAAAGGAGCCAGCCTTAGGCATGTCAACGATCATCTTCTTGCCCGCTGCCTTCTCCGGAACAGTGTACCATTTCGTATGTCCATTTGCTTGAATCGTCGTCTTGGATTGCGGTCCTGTATAGAGCGGCTTTACAGCTTCTTGACCAACTAAAAGACTGCCGCCAGCTTGCATATATTCCACACCGTTTTCGGTGTAGAAACGAAAATCATTTGTATCTCTACCCGCCATTACTGGGATTTGAAGCACACTGATGGCTTCATTAGCACCTGTAATCTTGTTCGTCATCAGGTACCCCGGCATATCTTTGAAGGTTGCTACACCGCTGACTGGCGGCACCATCAAGTAGACTTGCGACGTATACTTTTCATTGACGAGGTAGTACATCTTGCCCTCACGCGCTGCCCATGCGGCAGCTGTTTCCTCAGACAATTCATTAGCCTCCAGCTTCTCTGCTTGATACTCGGATAAAGCCGTTTGCCCAAGACCTGGTATTGTCTGATAGCCTCTTACCCATAAGTAAGTGCGTCCGTTATCTTCTGTTACAAAGCTAACCTTTATGCTGCCGTCCGCATTGACGAAGGAACCGTCCTTTGTATACGCGAATGTTTGTGCAGGGAGATCAGGCATCATTACGGTACTAATGGATAACTCTCCATCCTTGCTGATATCCAGCTTCAACAATTGACCTAACGCCCCATAGATACCTGCATGCTTAGCTACATCCTGCGGCATGTCTGCTTTCACAGGAACACCAAATGATTTGGCAGGCTTCAATTCCTTAACGATTCCTTTTTCCTGCAGTGCACTTAACAGTATCTCATTCGCCATCATCTGATTCAACATGCTGGCACCGCCAGAGGATACGACCGCGACAGCAAGCTTTTGATCAGGCAGCACGACCAGTGAAGCGTGGGAGAGAAGCGTGTCCCCGCCTTTAGTAAGCGCCTTAATTCCATAATCATTAAATGGGAACAAGTTGACGCTGTCCCAACCTAATCCGTATGCAATCGTCGAATCGGCCTCTTCTGGCCACATTCCATTTGCATATTCGGGCTTACTCATCGCGGCTGCGGACTTCTCTGAAATGATTCCGTTAGCGTTCCCCGTAAAGATCTGTGCAAAGCGAGCCAGATCTTCCGCAGTTGAGATAATACCACCGGCTCCGATGACGTTAATCGAATCCTTAGGCAGCTGTTGTTGAGTTGCAGGATTGTATAGACCAGCCAGTTGGTCATCCTTCACATTATCGAGCGGAGTCTTCGTATTCTTCATACCGAGCGGCTCTGTAATATATTGATGAATGAAGCTCGTAAAGTCCATTCCGCTAACTCTCTCTACTAGAATTTCCGCTAATGTGAAGCCATCGTTGCTATAAACCGAGAATGCTCCTGGATCAGCTTTAAGCTTCTGTGTAGATAGCTGCTTGAGCAGATTATCATGTGCGTATGTATCATTATCATCAAACAAAAAGGCATTGCTAAGAGTGGAGCCGCCAAAACCAGCAGAATGATTCAATAGCATGCGCGGTGTGATTTGTTTATAGCGTTCATCTTTCATGGTGAATTCAGGAATATAGGTGGTCACAGGCTTATCCAAATCTACTTTGCCTTCATCCACCAGCTTCATAACAGCCACTGTAGTAAACATTTTGCTCGTAGAGCCAATGTTATACATAGTATCTGCCGTCAGCGCCTTGTTGTCAGACACACGGTTGACACCGGAATGTCCGGATACAACGATCTTTCCATTATCAATAAGTGCATACTGCAAGCTGGTCGTACCATAAGTGCCTGTCAGCAGTTCAGCCTTCTGCGCCGCCGTTTGTTGTGTTGCCTCATAAGGGGTGCTGCTTTCAGCAGCAAAAGCTCCAACCGGGACAAGCATGGTCAGCACAAGAGCGACAACCAAGATCCAAGACAGTCTCTTCTTCATCTTTACCCTCCTAGTGATATATGGATTATGCCAATAATCAAGAAAAAAATCAGTGAGCTTGTTATGGAATGGACTCACTGATTGCTTCTCTTTCTTATAAGTATAGCACTTGTTTACCGATTTATGGCATCTTCTTCTCGACCTCATTGACGACATTGTGACCTGGATTAGTTGTACCTGTTCTGTTAAATTCGAGTAAGTCTAGTCAGCGAAAAATAACTGATCCCCATTAATTCCTCGAAAGCATCTTGAATCTGATACTTCTCTACGTCCCTGGTCAGTATATTCAGGAT
Source organism: Paenibacillus marinisediminis (assembly GCF_054343325.1). NCBI lineage: Bacteria > Bacillati > Bacillota > Bacilli > Caryophanales > Paenibacillaceae > Paenibacillus > Paenibacillus marinisediminis. Next base: position 90,637 of record NZ_JBTGUH010000004.1, on the reverse strand, counting down.
CCGATAGATACCATACAGATCGACAACCTTGAATATGATCTCACCCTGTTCTCCTGCCTCCAATATGGAATAGGATTTGCGATGATCCTCCTGAGACTCCATAAACTCGCCATTAGCATAAACATACAGTTTGATGTGCGGATCGCTTATTCGAGTATATGAAATGAAGCGCTGAATCGGGGTGAGTTCGTTGTCCGTAAAGTCCTCAGGTGTCGCAGAAGCTATTGCAATAATCTCACCTATCATCTGGAAAAGCTGTTCTTTTCTGTGTTCAACAGGTTCATCTCGCAGCTGCGGCAGCTTCAATAAGATGTTCTTTGCCACAGTATAGGGCTGCAATTCATCTTGGGGGCGATCAAGAGGGAGCAGTCCAAAGAGCCGACCCACAGGATAGGATAAGGCGGATTGAACAATCAGTTGTCCCAATTCCACCGGAGTCATCACTTGAACTGAACTGATTTCATTTTCCATACCTACTCGTTGAATCCATTCATATTCATCCTCAGACAATTCTTGATTAAGAAGAACAATCCAATTCTCCAACTGCACCTGATTGCGCGTAAAATAAGCTCTTAACCCTTTGACCTCAGCATCAAGTGTATTCTTAGCATCTATCCAATGTGTACTCGATTCAGAGCCGTAGGCTGAATACACGGTCTGGCTATAATGCTTATGAATTCCAAGGCCAACTATGGCATAATCTTGGATCTGACGTGTCCTGCGGTATTCCAAAGGATTGCTCCAACCAAGGACTGCATGTGCAAAACGCTCAAATTCAAGACCGCTCAACTCTTTAATCTTTGCCGTTATGGCAGGGATCGGAATAGGTGTGTACATGAATGCTCCTCCAGTCACTTTTTCCTTAGTGTGTTAAGCTTTAAGGTGGTTAGATGGATTATATCAATATTATCGACAAATGCCTGTGACTGGATTGAGTATTTTTGCGATTATAGATTATTAAAGTACACGGTGGCAGGTATAGATAATACATTTATGGGTTGTAGTATAATGTAAATAATTTCTTATCTATAAAAGTTGGGTTATATGAACACCTATACAGGGAGGCATACAGGGATGAGCATCCATAAGTCAGGTTCAGAGCGGCTAGAGACCAATATCGCGCCGTGGCTTTCAGTGAATAATGCAGCGAGTGCTGTTGATTACTACAAGGCAGCATTCGATGCGGTCGAGTTGTACCGCCTTGAGGACGATAACAGTAAGCTTGCTATCGCACAACTTTCTATCAATGGGGCGAATTTCTGGATACAAGAAGATCCTGACTGCGGACCTGAGGTGGTAGCTCGAGGTACGGTTCGAATGATTCTAACCGTTCATGATCCGGATTCAACATTTGAACAGGCTCTAGCCGCTGGAGCAACCGAAGTCGCACCTGTCAGCGAAGGACACGGATGGCGGATTGGACGCATCGCTGACCCGTTTGGGTATCATTGGGAGATCGGCAAACGGCTCAGTTTATGATCTTATCGACCTCGTGTGGATCTCATAGAATGGGCTGACAATGTCAAATAACGATTGAACTCCTGCAAGCTGCTTCGCCTGCAGGAGTTTTTGTATGGGTTGAATGGTTTCTCCATGGTTTCCACACATTCTTGTTCTACAATACCTATATACAAAACCTTTATGGGATATAGAGGAGTTAGTGAACGAGTCAACTAAATCTTGAATGGAAAAGTTATATCGATTACATTGAGGGAAGGATTCGCATATAAAGAAGGTGATTGCAGTGGCTAAAAATCAAGTGCTAGTGGTGGACGACGAATGGAATATGCGGAATCTGCTTCGCATTTATCTTATGAAAGAAGGATTTGAGGTCAGGGAGGCTTCGTCAGGTTATGAGGCTTTGTCGCTGATCAAGCAGCAACCGTTTGATCTTCTGATATTGGATGTTATGATGCCAGGTATGGATGGTTGGCAGCTATGTAAAACTATTCGAGAAACCGAAACCATGCCGATTCTCATGCTTACAGCTCGTTCGGAAACCAAGGACAAAGTTCATGGATTAGGAATTGGAGCCGATGATTACTTGACGAAGCCCTTTGAGCCTGAGGAATTGGTGGCGCGTGTCTATTCGCTATTACGGCGTTCGATGATCAGTCAAGCGCAAAAACTTCAAGAGACAATTCTAACCTTCCAGCACCTTAACATACATGCAGATGCACGGGAAGTTCGTATTTATGATGAATGCATTGACTTTACTCCGAAAGAGTTTGATTTGCTCCTCCATCTGGCACAAAATAATCATCGCACGTTTGAACGAGAAGAGTTGGTTGAGCGATTATGGGGGTATGATTACTCGGGAGATGCTCGTGTCGTAGATACCCACATTAAGAATATTCGGGAAAAAATGCAGCGTGCAGAACTGGGTTATGACCCCATTCAAACGGTTTGGGGAGTTGGCTATAAGTTTTTAGCGCAGGGAGGAGAAGGATGAGACGCAATAGGATCGGGATGAAATTAGGATCAATCATCGCAGCGATTTTTTTAATCGTCCTCCTTTTTCTTGGTGTAAGCCTCTATCAGATGTTTTCAAACTTTTATCACACCGAGATGCGAACGGAGGTTACAGAGATGACCTCTCATTTCATCACGATGGTGGAGACTACAGATGCCCCCTCAGAGGAAATGATCATGACGTTCGCCGATTTTTCTAATGTAAGTATATTTTATATCGATGCAGCAGGCGAGATCACCCATCATACAGGTGAGCACGACGCTGAAGATCGGTCGTTTATCCGACCAGAGGATCTACAACAGATCTTTTCAGGGACAACCATTAACTTAGAACACGAAGATCCATTAGGCAATCGCTATATGGTGATTGGCCAACCGATCTATCAAAATAATCAGATTTCTTCTGCTATTTATGTGATGGCATCGACGCAAAGTATGGATCAATCCCTTAATGCAGTGCGGAATTTGCTGTTTCTTTCTGGTGTAGGAGCATTCTTACTTGCAATTGGTATCACCTGGATCATGGCTTTGCTCTTTTCTCGACCACTCATTATGATGCAGCAGGCAACCAAGAAAATTGCGGTCGGAGAGTTAGAAACCCGACTCGACATCCATAGCAAAGATGAAATCGGTGATTTGGCTGAGGCGATCAATAATTTAGCAGCCGATCTGCAGCGGTATCGAGATACACGGCAAGAGTTCTTCGCGAATATCTCGCATGAGCTGCGAACGCCAATCACTTACCTGCAAGGTTACACCAAAGTTGTAAAGAACCATTTGTATACGACAGAAGAAGAGAAGGACCGCTACCTGGACATTATTTATCAAGAAGGTGTACGTATACAGCGCATGGTGGACGATCTATTTGAACTTGCTAAGATGGAAGAAGGAAGGATCAGTCTGTCCATGGAATGGGTGGACTTGCAAGATGTTGTCGCTCAGGCGGCGCAGACGATTTCACTGATTGCGAAAGATAAAGGATTAGAGCTGGTTGTTCATCCTTCAGTAACTATTCCGTTAATTCGCGGCGATGAAATACGTATGAAGCAAATTGTTCTCAATCTAATGGAGAATGCGGTCCGTTATACCGAAAAAGGTCATATTGATGTTCATCTTCGATGTACATCTGACACGCTCTCTCTTTCAATAGAGGATACAGGCGCTGGGATACCTGAGGATGAGCTGCCTTATATATTTGACCGATTCTATAGGGTGGAGAAGTCGAGATCACGGCAGACGGGCGGTACGGGGCTTGGTCTGTCGATCGTGAAGAGGTTGGTCGAGCTGCAAGGAGGCTCTATTCAAGTAAACAGCAAGAGGGATAGGGGCACTTGTTTTACGGTTCAATTCGTTCTCCCGACGATGCAGGAGGAATCATAATGAAGAAATCAGACTGGTTCATTGCCTTGTTCTTTATAACGATCGGGTTGATGTGTTTAACCGTTTCAGCTTCCTACTATCGAATTGATTCGCTTGCGAGCGGGTTCGGAATGATCAGATCAACGTGTACCTGGATGGCGATTATCGGTGTAGTCATCTATCTGATTTATCGATTTCTTCGATTTAAACAACGGAAAGGAAAGAAAGAGTGACTTCGCTGCGGAGTCGCTTTTCTTGTGTCTAAATAAAAGAAAGTTTCGATCTACACAGTTTCAACATACTTTTGAAGTAAGATAAGAGCACAAGGAATCTTGTAGGTTCATTTATACGTGTATTCATAAGCTATCCCGCCTTGAAAGTGCTGAGCTATAAGAAGAGATGTGATGAAGTTGAATGCTATGAAATTAAAAAAAGGAGATTACATCCTGATATCCACAGTACTGTTTGTTGCGGCGATCATTTACGGGATCTATGCTCTTCAACCCGCTCCTGAGGAGATTCCTTCAGGGGAAGCCTACGCACAAATTCAAGTGGATGGCGAGATCTATCAGAATGTAAAACTCACACAAGAGACGCAGTGGATTGAGATTAATACCAATAGAGGCTATGATCTGCTTCGAGTTCGTGATTATGGCATCGAAGTTGTAGAGTCAGATTGCCCGGAAAAGATATGCTTTTCTTATGGACATATTACGAAGCCAAATGAAGAGATTATTTGTTTGCCGCTTCGCATGTACATCACTATCGTCAGCGATACCCCAAGCGATGAGGATGGATTAGATGCTATTGTTTCGTAAACTCGCTCCCTCCAAAGACGGTCAATGGATTTCATTAAGTAAGATTCCATCTTAACCAGGTTTATCGTACGGATGAAAGGAGGTGAACATCATGAAAACGAAAATTATCGCTATCGTAGGAGCTGCGGTTCTGACGCTTGGTATTGGAACGGCTGCTTATGCTGCGGGGGTAGGTCCTTCTACATTCAATGACATGCTTCCCTTCATGAAAGAAATGCATCCGAATCTCAATGATTCCGAGTTAGAGCAAATGTATAACAATTGTCATCAAAGAGCAGGAAATGCGGATACTCAAGGCATGATGCGAAACAACTCTATGATGCAAAGAACGAATGCAGGATCGATTTAATTTCGATTTGCTTCTGTGTGAGAGACTGTCTGCGGACAGTCTTTTTTTATATGTCTTATTGTAATATGAAGTGCGACAGTTACCATTAAATAAAAAAATGGTTCATGTTGATTCGCATAAAATGGAGTACCACAACTGTACCATATCCTCATAGTTAAGGTTAGGTTCCTCTCTAAATAGCTTTTTCGATCAATATCCCTTATTGGTAGTAAGATAATGGATGGTTTCTCATGTAATTATCAGAATCAAGTTTTATACTGACTATAAAATTTGAACGATAAAGGGGGATTACATGTGAAAGAAGACGTTCGATTACTTAATTCAGTATTCAAAAAAATGGCAACACGTGTTGCTCTGATCGCTGCTGTCGTGATGATGTTAGGAATTGTGTTTAATTACAATCAATCACTTATATATGCGGATCACGACAAAGATGAACAAGCAGAGCATGAAGATTACAAAGAAAAACATGAGTACGAAGATCACGATGAGAAACAAGAGCATAAAGATCACAATGAAAAACGTGAGTATGATAGAGATGAGAAAACTAAAGAAGAAAATAAATATGATGAAGATCAAGCTTCTTATGCTCCATTGTCTCAAGATAGTTACAATACTCAAACCGATGCGGCAGTAACCCTTCAAGTGGATACTCACGATCCAGTAAAGTTGACTGGCTTTATACAAGATAGCATTGTTTATTTACCTGCTGTATCAGTTTTAGAGCAGCTAAATATCGAATACGTTTGGTATGAAAACATTGATGCCTTGGAAATGTTTATCCCTGAAAAAACAGCTTCAGGTAGAATGCAAGATTGTATTTTTCGTTCTGAACAGAATGTAATATTCGTTGATGGTAATAAATACGAGATGAGATTAGCCCCTTTGATGAAGGGGAATCAATTATATGTCTCTGCTAAAACGCTAGCTTTATTAACGAATTATCAGATGACAAAGGTGGCTCAATCGGATGGCTGGTTGATGACATGGAAAGGAGAAAACTGATATGAATCGCAATATTACAAAATGGGTTATAGGTGTTTCAAGTGTGGCTTTGTTTACGGGTTTACTGTATGCGGAAGGTCAAATTAGCGGTAAGAACCAGACAGATACAGGTCTTGAGGCCAGAGGCATTTCAAATGGCGTAAATTACAATGTTCATTCAAATAGTAGCAAGGATTTGCTTACAGGATTTTTTACCGATGAACAAGATATATCGAAGCTGACAAATATGAATCCAGAACAACAAGAACAGAGAGAATCATGGATTTCTGACTTGGATTGGGAGCAAAAGGAATTAACAATTACGCCAAGAAAAGTTTTGTCTACTGAACAGAGGAGTCCATTGCGAACACGGAGATCTTAAATGATGGAAACTATATTTCGTGCAATGAATACAAACGTACACGTGACAGTCGAAGATGTTCCTGCTTTCACTGATTGGGAATATAAGGTTCATAATCTGTTTCTTGAAATTGAAGAAATAGCTTCTAGGTTTAAAGTAAACAGCGAATTATCACGTTGGAATGCATCGCCTATTGGTAAACCTTATTTGCTAACGAAGCAGTTCTACAATTTGTTAGCGTATGCATGGGAATGCGCCGTGCAAACTGATTTTAAATTCAATCCCCTTGTTGGAACGGTTCTAAACGAAATGGGGTATGATCGTTCCTTTGAAAAGCTTGAGCGTGTAAAGCAAGAAATTGATCGAACTTATCCTTTAGAGACAACTCCGATGGAAGATATGGTTGGACTTCATGCATTATCATTTTTAAGTGATCAACAGATGGTAACCAAGCATAAACAAGTGATTGTCGATCTTGGCGGAATCGGGAAAGGATGGACAGTTGATCTTGCTTATCGATTGCTGAGAGATGAGCTTCAGTTTCAAGCAGGGGCTATCGATGCAGGCGGGGATATTAGGGTTTGGAGTGATGGGGAGCCTTGGCAGGTAGGTATCCAGCATCCAACGAATGAAGAGCAGGAATTGATTCAGCTTTGGGTAAAGCAAGGAGGAATAGCAACATCTAATGTAATGTATCGTAGATGGATTCATCTTGAACATGTCTACCATCACATCATAGATGGTCAAACATTACAAGCAGCTAATACGGATGTTGTGCAAGCAACCGTATTGGCACCATCAACGGCATTAGCTGAAGTTGTGTCCAAGGTGATATGTATGCTACAGGCATCTGAAGTTAATGAATGGGTATCTTCGCACTTAGAAGGAGTCGGATATATTTTCATCACCAAAAGTGGGGAGATCAAGCTTAATCGCGAAGTGAAAAACTATATAGAGGAGCTGAAGTGGTAGTGACGAATGTATTCTCTACATGGAGTGTCATTAAGGCTGCTGGAATAAGCTCTTATTTGATGTTATTCATCTCGGTAATTATGGGAACGTTCGGTTATAGTAAGCTAGTACCTGCTAAGTATCGAAGCCTGTTATTATTCTTTCATCAATGGACAGGGTGGTTTGGATTTTTACTTGGAGTACTACATGGAACCGTACTCTTAATAGATACGTATGAACCTTTCACAATTACGGAATTGTTGATTCCATTTTATTCACATTACAAATCAGCAGGTACAGGCTTAGGCATTCTTGCATTATACATATATGTTGCTGTATTGGTGACGTCTGATTGGATGAAAATGTTTGGAAAAAAGGTTTGGAGGACCGTGCACTACTTTCCTTTTGTCGCTTACATTCTTTCTTTACTTCATGGACTACTAGTAGGATCAGATTCATCGCAAACAGCAATGCAAATGATCTATGCTGTAACTGGCATTTTATTTATTGTGGTTATGGTAGTTCGTATGGGATGGAGAAATCAATCAAATGAAAGGGAGCATAACCATGCACATACTACTGGCAGAAGATGATCTTCGACTTGGACCGCTCATTGTTCATATGCTGAGTAAAGAAGGGCATGCTGTTGATTGGGTGAAAGACGGAATAGAAGCATTAGATTATATGGAAACGACTAGCTATGATTTAGTTATTCTTGATTGGATGATGCCTAGAATGGATGGAGTAATGCTATGCAAACGATTAAGAATGGATTCCTATTCAGGCGGTATTATTATGTTGACCGCGAAAGATACATTAAATGATCGAATCAATGGCTTGGACGCTGGGGCAGATGACTATATCATGAAACCATTTGAGTTCACTGAATTGTTTGCGCGGATTCGTTCGCTGTCACGACGAATCGTACAAGTGATTCAAGATGAATGGATCGAGATTGGCTCCTATCGGCTGTTGATAAATGAACGATCCCTTGCTTGTGAAGATATGAAGCTCGGACTAACGATTCGAGAATTTCAGTTGATAGAGCTGTTAATGAGAAACTGTGGGAAAGTACTGCCTAGACAAGTGCTCATTGATCGAATATGGGGATATGATACGGATGTGAATAGCAATACATTAGATGCTTTAGTCAAGCAACTAAGAAAGAAGTTAGAGTATTCAACGGGAGACATGCATCTCAACAATATACGAGGTACAGGGTATAAGCTGGAGGTTTCGGATGTTTGCTCGAACGAGTAGTAAGCTGATGTTGTTTTTTGCAGTCATGATGATACTGTTTTTGCTAGCTGTAAATATATCTAGTTATTTTCTGCTGTCATCGATTATTTATAGAGAGCAACAACTAAAGTTAGAAACGATCGTGAGTAATGAATGGAATGAGCACGCTGTTGAATTGCTGGCTAAACGAGAGAAGGAAGTGAAGGGGAGTAAACATAAGGAAAAAGAGGATGAATCAGATGATGATATTGAGATTCCACTTCGTCCTTTCTATTTGGTACTTGACCATAAAGGACATATTGTAAAAACGGACGCAGTTAATGGGGAACTTGCTCATGACATTAGCGATGAACTTGAAGATTGGATTCCGAAGGAAAACGAAACGTTACATCTAGTGTATAACATTGAAGATTCCAATATCCATCTTCTACTAGCAGGTAAGCCTGTTTACAGCGGAGATGAATATGTTGGCAATATTATAGCGGGAATGGATGTAACTGAGCAGAATCGATTGCTCGAACAGGTTATGTTTACTCAGATCATTATATCTATTGTCTTTTTAATTGTGTCCATTGCTATAGGTTATATGATGTCACGTCGAGCAATGAAGCCCATTATGCGATCATTCGAGAAGCAACAAAAATTTACGGCTGATGCATCTCATGAATTACGAACACCCCTTGCAGTACTCCACTCTTCGATTGAAGTGTTGGAAAGTGAGGGAGATGAGAACCGGTCTCTATTCAGCAAACAAGTTTTACAGGACATGAAAGATGAAGTTAAGCGTATGACCCGATTGGTTTCAGATCTCCTCACATTAGCTAGAGCAGATGCTTCTGCTGTGAAGCTGTCCTTCATTGAATTTGAACTTGATGAGGAGTTGGAAAGAGTATTTAGGAATTTCCAGCCCATGTCAGAGCAGCGATCGATAGAAATTGTTAAGACTGGAGAGTCAAAAGTGCTACTACATGCCGACCAGGAGAGATTTAGGCAACTACTAGTTATCTTGCTTGATAATGCTATGCAGTACACGAACCAAGGTGGACATATTACGATCGAAACGGCAGTGAAAGGAAGAATGCTTACGCTGCGAGTGAAGGATACGGGAATTGGTATTCCAGAAGATAAAATGAAGGATATTTTTGAACGCTTTAATCGATTAGATGCATCTCGTAATCGAGCTCAAGGACATGCAGGTTTAGGCCTATCCATTGCGAAATGGATTGTGGAGGCTCATCGAGGGGTGATTAAAGTTGAAAGCAAAGTGGGGGAAGGAAGTACGTTTATTATTGTAATGCCAATTGTATCATTGAAGTGATGAGAAGAAGGTCTTCGAACAAAAGGAGAGAAGGATCATATGAGTACACCGTTGCATCCGTTAATCGTTCATTTCCCTATTGCATTGTTGGTAATTGGTGCTGTTCTTCAAATAAGTGCTCTATGGAAGCCGAAACTATTAAACAATATCGCGAATGTTTTTCTGATATTAGGATGGTTGACAGGTATAGTAGCTTTTATGACAGGTGATGGTGGAGAAAGATATGCAGAGGAAGTATTTGGTGCGGAAGGATCAGCAATTGGAATACACGAAACATTTGCACAGATGACCTTGCTCATATTTGGGTTTATAATCATCATAAAACTTTACCAGGCACTCCCCTACATTCCGCGACTTAAGAAGTATGCAAAGTATAGCTTTTCAAAGGTGTTTATTCCTGTATTACTTATATTATCATTAGCTGGGGGCACATTAGTATTTCTCACAGGACACTATGGTGGGAATTTAGTATATCACGATTCAATACCTACGAATCACAGTATGAAGTTATCATCTGATCACAAATGATATTTGAAATCTTGATACTAATACTCAATAGGATTTATCAAAATTTAATCTTTGCTTGTTTTATCATGCTGTTTCCTGGATCCAGGAAGCAGCATGTTGCATTTTAAGGGCATAATTGGTGGATATGCTAAAGCAAAGGAGGGCTTGAAAACTCTCATCCATGAAGAAGATCTCGATGTAAATCTGTTGATGTTTGCAGCAACCATTGGAGCTGCATCAATAGGATATTGAACTGAGGGTGGTTTTAAATTGGAAATAATTGTAGACTTCACCGTTATACGTTTGTATAATGGTAATGAAAGGCATTATACGGCCGTATAATCCTAATGTATGAGGAGGTGAATGATCTTGGATGATAAGATCGGACGACTCGGAGATGCAGAACTCGAAATCATGCTGGCCATATGGCACGGTGATCAGCCAGTGACTTCAAATTTCATTTTAGATAAACTGCAAGGCAGGCGCAAATGGGCTTTATCCACGCTGATGACATCCCTTACAAGACTGGAGAAGAAAAATTTTGTTCTCTGCGATCGCTCTACAGGTACGAATCTATATTCAGCGCTAATTAATGAAAGCGATTATAAGAATAAAGAGAGCTCGACCTTTCTGGAGAGGTTATACGACAATTCCTTCAAGAGTCTTGTTAACTCTCTCTATAGCAGCAAAGCAATTGATAAGGATGATCTTGCTGATTTACGCAAATTCCTCGATCAGATGGAGAAGGGGGATTAGTTGTGCTTACGGATCTTTTTTTGACGATTCTCGAAATTTCCTTATCCATTTCAATTGTCATATTCGTTCTATTGATGATCTCCTCCAGAATTAACAAAAGGTTCATCGCCAAATGGAAATATTGGATCTGGCTTGTAATCGCCGTTCGCTTGCTATTTCCGTTTAATCTTACTTTACCGCAGGCACCTGTGCAGATTGCGATACCTCAATCGCAGGTCATCTTCCCGCCAACACCAGCCCCAACATCGCCTGCTGCTCCCGCTAAAACAATTGATGTTGTACCTGTACTACCTGTCTTTCCAGACACCCGACCTATTCAACCTGTTAACACTCCTATCCCAGAGACCACAGCAGCAGAATCAATTACTTTACCTCAAATTGCAGCGTTATTCTGGCTTATAGGAATTATCATTTTTCTGCTCTATCATGTGAGCGGCTATCTAGTTTATAAGAAGCGAGTCTTACGTTGGGGCTATCCCAATCAACAAGAGCACCTCAACCTCATATACCAACACCTAGCAGACGAGTTAAAGATCAAAAAACAGATTACGATCATGATTAGTGAGAGTACCCACAGTCCCATGATGATGGGATTTCTAAAGCCGATCCTGCTCATTCCCGATATTCGTTACTCAGAAACAGAGTTGTATTACATTTTGAAGCACGAGCTCATTCATTATAAAAGGCGGGATATGTGGTATAAGTTAGTGCTGCTCACCGCTAACGCGTTTCATTGGTTTAATCCATTTGTCTATCTCATGTTCCGTGAAGCGAGCAAGGATCTAGAAATCTCCTGCGATGATGAAGTGCTGAAGACCGCGGATTATAAAGATCGTAAGCAATATACAGAAGTCATCTTGAACAGTATCAACGAACAAGTGAAGCGCCGTCATACGGTTCTTTCAACTGATTTTGATGGTGGTGCCAAAATGCTTAAAGAGCGTTTCTTCCATATCTTGAATACCAAACGAAAAAGACGCGGCATCTGGGGATTTATCATTTTAATCTTGTGCGTGGTAATGGTTGGGTTCATGGTAGGCTGCAAGGATCGTCCTAATCCTGTTGTTAGCACGAATTCTCCAGAGCAGATCGAAACGGAGCAGCAATATGTTAATCAAGAGCTTGGGTTTGCGCTCGCCATACCTCCAAGCTGGCAAGACAAATTTACAGCTGGTCCTAATCCAAACAACGATAAGAACATCGTCCAATTTAGCTACAATGGAGGGTTTGTATTATTTTCAATTGAGAGAATCGAAGGGGAACACATTCAGCAAGAAGAACTACCAGCAATCCCACCTATGAAGATCGTTATGCAAGGAAATGGTTTTACTTATGTATCTTATATGTCAGGGGATGTTCAAGTCCCTGTGGAAAAAGGAGAAGAAGCCATTCGCGAATATCGAACGATGTATGGCGGGGTGGATGAGCTGTTAAAGTCAATTCAACCAGTAGGCAATGAACAACCTATTGCGCATACTCAGGGCTTTAAAGTCATTGGAACGGGATACTTCAAAGCGGAAATTCCTGAGAGATGGACAATTGTTCGATCAGACAATGATTTGAGTTGGAGCTTAATGCAGGGCGATGAGCATGTAGGTGAGATTCGTTATGAAGTTTGGGATGGAAAGACAGCCTTAGTTGAGAATGAGCATACGCGTTATCAATCCATGATTATGGACTATACCAAAGCAAGTGTCGACGTGATTCCAAGTTTAGTTGACCAGCATACATTCAAGCAGATTGTTGCAAGCTTTGAATTTCGTGGGGGTGCACACTCGGTCATTGAAATGCAGTCGAATGCCGCGCGATATGTGCAGATGGGTGCAGAGAAATGGTTTGGCATGATTAAAGGCTTTAACATGCAGGATGGTGAACCTGTATCTGTCAATATTGAGCTGATGAAGTTCATACCCGATACGGATGCGACGGTTAATAAGAATCCTAATGGATTCAGGATTGAGAATTTGAACGAGATTCGCACCGTGGATGTGCAGCCTGGATGCGAAGTAGCGCCGCTTATCGACAATGTCAGTTATGGACTGTACACGACACCGAATATTGGTATTTGGATTGATGATCAGGGGCAATTAGCAAGTGAGTATGCATCTTCCACAGATGACTTTTCTAACACGTATTTTGATTTCATCGTTCAAAATGGTGCCGTTGTACAAATCTTTGGTCATTATATACCGTAGAGAGAGGGGGGATTTAGAAATATGAAGAAGAGGATACTATTTGCCATTTTCATATGTATCTTGATTACTAGTGTAGCTTGTAGTTCAAAACCTCAGATGGAAAATAAAATCATTAAGTTTAAGGTTAGTTCACTGGATGGCACCGAATATATTGAACATAAGCCAATCTTGACTGATGAGCTCTCATTATCTTTATTTACGATATTGAATAACGCATCATGGGTAGATGGAAACCTTGCTATAGAGCGTCAGGCAGATTATAAGGTGGAATCAACGAATACAGCTCCAAGTGTTGTGTATATGATATGGATTTCATCAGATAGCAGGTCGATAGACGTGATGTATGATGCTCAGCAGCAGCATGGATCGATTAGGCAAGATGACATTAAACAGTTAATAGATATATTGAAAATAAAACCATTCTAATGAAAAGAAGGAGCTGCGTATACAGCTCCTCAGGCTATCAGGAAAGTCTCGACATGTCAGGATCTTACCTAAATTCCGGTTTATTAAGAATCTGCTAACAATATATCTACAATATCCTTGCAGATCAGATAAGCTGGGGTTTGGTCATGATTAGACACCACAACAATGCTTATTCCCGCCGTCGGAACCATGCTTATATTGCAACTGACTCCTATAAATCCGCCACCATGTTCAACTACCTTGTATCCGTTATTGTTCCAAGTTGCCCATCCTAATCCGTAACTCCCATCATCATCTATTTTCCCTATAGACTCCGTCATGGCGGATATTGATTCCTTCGTCAGAAAAGATTCTTCCTGCATATAAGAAGATAAATATGTAGTGAGATCATTCGCAGTAGAATATATAAATCCCATTGGTGCCCCTATTGGATTAATCGGAAAGGGCGTACTGAATACATCCATATGAGCATCAGGTCTTACTATGTTGACAAAAGCATCTCCATTATTAGTGTAGTATGATGCGCTATTGCTATCCTGCATTACTTTTTTATAGTTCAATGTTGTTCGATCTAGGTTCAAATTCGGCACTAACTCATTTTCTAAATAATCGTTCCATCTCATACCACTGACTTTCTCAAATAAATCTGCAACAACGATATAACCATCTGTACAATAACTCCACTTCTTGCCTGGTTCACATTCTAATGTGACATTTCTTAAATACCTGGTCACATCTTCAGGAGTATGAATTCTCTCGAGATCGTCATCCGTAATCCCAAATTGACTTTTCAAGGTATCGAATGCGGTAAACTCCTGCCTATTAGGAGTAATTAGATTACCAATCGCTAGATCTCCCGGGAGCCCTGTTGTATGTGACAATAACTGCTTAACCGTAATCTGATCGCTAATGCTTTTATCCGTTGTTTGAAAGTAAGGAAGATAGTCAACAAGAGGAGCATCTAACGATACAAGATTGTCCTCAACTAATTTCATAATAGATGCCGCTGCGAAACTCTTTGATACACTTTGAATACTAACCAATGTATCCGGTGTAAAATCTATTGCATCCTCACCTAAACGTGCTTTGCCAAACCCTTTGGCGTATATTACATTACTATTTTTAGAAATTACAATGGCTCCACCCACTGGAAACTTGCTCTCACACTCATTTAAATATTGCTCTAAACTTTTATCCAAAGGTTTCTCCTCCATCAATCTGTTTTTACAACATTTACTCTACTATTTTATCATGAACGATAATTGAATATATATCCAAGCTTGGGAGATTTCAAGAGGTGTCAGATATTATTTGTTAGGGAATTGGTAGTTTGAGTTGTTCAGTGAATATTTTGATTCCCATAAGATTTTTTTAATCGTATAAAACTAATATTATAACTTGTGTGGGATAATTTGGGTGGTAAAATAAAATGTAAAAAGGAAAAGGTGCTGACTGAATGGAAGATGCTATTGACTATAAACTTTTTAGAAAAGAGCTTGTTGAATATTACACAAAAGTGCTAGAGAACTTTTCTGCTTCAGAAGACAATTATAATGTTTATGCGTTAGTGCTGGAGTCCGATGTAGGGAATAGTGATGTTCATATTTACTGGAATAATCTAAATGAACTGGACTACGTGATGAAGGAACGCTATGCTGATACGAAACACACGGTCCATGGCATTAAATACAGCATTGGCGATTTCATGCATGTGGATGATTGTATTGGGGTTGATGAATCTCGTGTTTGGGAGCTTTGCTTACAATTTGACAAATATACAGGTGCCCTGTGCGATGGACCAAATTATTCAGATGAATTATATGATTATCATTGTGAGAGATTTACTATGACTCTCATTGATGTTCTAAAAGATCTGGAACCCGTTATAAAATTACTAAATAAAACAGATGACTTTATAGCTTTTGTAACTGATAGGGGCTACGAAGATCCATTAAAGCATGCCAAGGAAACAATCCCAGATGAAATCTATAGTAAAGTGTATAAGGATTTAATTAGATCCTATATTTAATCACAACAGAGATCGTGCCCTGTCATCGTTATGATGTCGGGGCTTTTTCGTGTTGTCGGCGTTGTGATCCGATGTAAATATCTCGATTTATTCTGCACCGCTGTCACAATTCGTAGGGATCGGAAACTTTTTGGTATCTTGTTGATGATTCTGACGCAGACCGACCGTTTACTACCGATACATGTAAAGGTGAACGAGTCAGACCTTCTATGATATGTCACATTAACTACACGTAACATGTCTTATTATGTAAAATTTTACTTCTCGAAGATTCCTATATATGCGATAATACACACTGAATATAATGACTCACGAATCCATATAGCAAGCGGAAAGCATCGTATCGTGTTGTCGTGGATGAGCAAGAAGCCATCGAGGGGGATAAAATGAAAAAGAAAAAGAAAAAGATATTATTTGTATTAATGCTTACATCTCTAATACTTGTGTCAGCATGTTCTTCTGGTGATAGTGCGAGCAATCCCAATAATAATGAAGAAATAGAAGAACTAAAAACTGAGATAGAAGATCTAAAGAAGGAGAATCAGAAACTTACTGATCAACTAAAAAGTACTTCTAACAGTAATTCGGAATCAACTTCTGCCGCTCCTAGTTCAGCAGAAACAGAACAAAAAGATGAGAAACTGGCAATGAATAAGAATGAAGCATTGATAATTGACGGTGTTGCCGAATATACCATTACTAATACAAAATTCGGGAAGAAAGTAGAACCATCTAAACCAGGTAGCTTCTATACGTATTATGAATCAAAAGAGGCTGACTCCACTTATTTAGCAATAACGATAGAAGTGAAAAATCTTGGTAGCTCAGGAACGAGAGCAGATTCATTCTTAGATTGTAAGATTAAGTACGATGACAAGTATGAGTATAGTATGTTCTCTACAATCGAGGATCGAGGAGGGGAAGATTTTACTTATACGAATATCACCAGCATTGAGCCCTTAAAAAAGGGGACGTTAATATTCTTGGCGGAAGTCCCTAAAGAAGTTGAGACATCTGATAAGAGCATTACTGCACTATTAACCATCGAAGGTAAAGAATATCAATATAAAATAAGATAGTATGGAAAATAGGGTTGTCCTAAAAGTCATTTTTCTCATGTCTTTTGGGTCAACCCTTCTTTGTTTCTACACCAATAAGAAACTGCTTACCTAGTCGATGAGACTGTGAACTGGATCAGCGGTTTTTTTGTCCGATAGCACATACAGTGACAGCAAGGCCGTATAACCTGCACTTGAACGGACACAGGGGCCGCTATTTCATGATTTCGGGGCATTTTTTGAGGGCTAGCGGACACAGATGACGCTATTTGCTTCAAAACCAGCACTAAACTACTCATTCGGGTCAAATAACGGCTCTACGGTCCGCTAGTATGGCGAATTAGTGGTGTTTGCTGCAAATAGCGGCTCGTGTGTCCGCTACCGGCCCCTTAGGTAGAAAAACCCCACTTTTGGGACAGCCCCATTTATATGTAATAAACGTTTCAAAACAGGTGTAAACAGTATGCCGCAATTAAAATAACCCCGATGCTTTACTTTGCATGCGACAGGCTCGATGTATATGGCGTTCCCATCTTCCGTTATTGATTTGCCCGCACCGTAAAACAAACGTTTATATCTCGCAAACACTCCGAATTCAACTGTCCCCAAATAGGTCCGATTGTAATCCGCGAAATACCAACGTGATTTATCGAGTTCTGTTCCGCTCGCACATTGCTGCGTGCACCGCACGCTGTAACGGGGAAAAACCAAGTTATCACGCCCGCGCTTATCCACTACAGTGATCGTACTAGGTGGATTGGACAACCTATGGTACTAATGCTGAACTTAAAATATCTCTTTAGACAACAAAAAAGCCCCCGACATGTCGGGGGCTTGAGTAATTAAGTATGGCGTCCCAGGAGAGATTCGAACTCCCGACCGACGGCTTAGAAGGCCGTTGCTCTATCCAGCTGAGCTACTGGGACATATAAGCTTTTTTTGAAGAACATTTATGAATTTATCAAAATTACTGTTGTTGTGCAATAGAAATTGAAGAAATTATTGTTTTTCATATTGTGGGAAATGGGTAAAGTGGTGGTAAGTGCGTATGTTTGCGTCTCAGCAGAAGTCAAGCACATTATGGTATAATGCAGGCATACGGCGATATTTTATGAAGGAATGGTCACTATAAGAAGTGACGGGCTCTCTTCAATAAATACAGTACATAACAAGCAAAAGCAACTTCCATGTAAAGGCAGGTGTTACTTATAACAGACAGAGAAGAAGAGCATGCCCGAAAACATAATGTTGTCTTATTTCCCAAAACGTATCAGTATTATCAGGTAGAACTGACACGACTCCTCGAATCGGAACGATATGCTGAAGCTGCGGAGCTTCTGGAATTTTTGCTGCAATTTGATGGGGAAGAGGAAGATACTCGCAGTGAATGGAGCGCGTTGTATGATTGGCTTCAAATGGTGTTTCCGGAAATAAGGAACCGAAGTGAAGCTCAGGCTCAGGCACAGACCACACATATGGGGCCGGATGAGACAGAGCTTGAGGATGAGTCTGAGGAGCAGCTCTTGCAAGCTCAAGTCGCTAAGAAACTGCAAACGGACGACCAATATGTTCGTCGCTTGATGGATTCACTCAAGGATATTACATTAGATGAACGCAAATGGCTCGTGCTGGAGCAGCTGGCTAATGTCGATGATGAGGATCTGAATGATGATCTTATCTTCATAATGGAGACAGAGCCGCTTCATCCGCTCATTCAATTTGGATTGCTGCAGATACTCAAGCGAAGAGGAGCCACTGGTGCGGTTACGTTCTGGCGGGCAGGTGAGCAGATTGTCGTTCATATAGAGCACACACCGATGGACTATGCCTCATTTCCAGACAGGCTGCGATTGCCCGCTCAGTATGTTCATGATGCGGCATCCTTGCGAGAACCTTCTTTAGCCTATTTTGCTGAGGAGATGTGGCAACAATTTCTAAGAGCTATCTACGGCTCAGTGTTGTATGATCAACTGCAGGACAATGATAATTCGGATTCGAATGTCTGGGCTGCCGCACTGCATAAACTAGTCGCTGGATTCCTTCATCTGGAAGAGGAAGAGACTGAGGTGAAGCGCATGTACGCGGTCGGCGACGAGCAACGTATGCGTTATGATCAGGCGTTGAAGGAATTGATAAAGGCGCGCTGATACTATAGTATGATTTAATCATTTTACGTGTATATGAGTGGATACTATTCGTACAATATTATGTGCACGAAATCAATGGTAGAAGGACTTGCCTTGAAAAACTATTTATTGTTCGATATAATATAGTGGTTATTCGAACGTGCAAGGGTACACTCTAGCCATGCGATCTTTTTGGAGGGGAAGGCATAAAATGAAAGCAACCTGGGAAAAAATAGAGAAGAACGTTGGTGTTCTGGAAGTAGAAGTCAATGCGGAGCGCGTAACGGAAGCGTTGGATCAAGCGTTTAAGAAAGTTCAAAAGCGTGCGAACGTTCCTGGTTTCCGTAAAGGAAAAGTGCCTCGCCAAATTTTCGAAGCAAAATACGGTGTGGAAAGTCTGTACCAAGACGCCATTGATATCTTGCTTCCAGATGTTTACACACAAGCGGTTAAAGAACACGACATTCAACCTGTAGACCAGCCAGAAGTTGATGTTGAGCAATTCGGTAAAGGCCAAACATTCAAGTTCAAAGCTAAAGTTACAGTTAAGCCTGAAGCTAAGCTTGGCGAATACAAAGGTCTGAACATCGAAAAGACTGCTGTTGAAGTAACAGAAGAGGACTTGAATGCTGAACTGGAGCGCGTACAACAGCGTCAAGCTGAGTTGATCGTAGTTGACGAAGATACAGCTAAGAATGGCGACACTGTCGTGATCGACTTCGAAGGCTTTGTCGATGGCGAAGCGTTTGAAGGCGGCAAGGGTGAGCGCTACAACCTAGAGCTCGGCTCCAACTCCTTCATTCCTGGTTTCGAAGACCAATTAGTTGGCCTTGGAACAGGCGACTTCAAAGATGTTGAAGTATCGTTCCCTGAGCACTACCATGCTGAGAATCTTGCTGGCAAGCCTGCAACTTTCAAAGTTAAAGTTCACGAAATCAAGCGCAAGCAACTTCCTGTATTGGATGATGAGTTTGCTAAGGATGTTAGCGAGTTCGACACTCTTGAAGAATACAAGGCTGACTTGTCCAAGCAGATTCAAGATCGCAAGAACCGTGAAGCAGAACAAGCTCGTGAAGCTGCTGTCGTTGAGAAAGTTTCCGAAAATGCTGAGGTTGAAATTCCTCGCTCCATGATCGAAACTGAGATTCAGCACATGGTGAAGGATCTTGACAACCGTCTTCGCATGCAAGGAATGGACATCGATATGTTCTTGACACTTTCCGGTCAAACAATCGCTGACCTTCGTGAGCAAATGCAAAAAGAAGCTGACAAGCGCGTGAAGAACAACCTCGTTCTCGAGCAAGTTGCTAAAGAAGAGAACCTGACTGTTTCTGACGAAGAGTTGGCGGAAGAGCTTGAGAAGATGGCACAAGCTTACCAACGCAGTGCAGAAGAAATCCGCACGATCTTGGAGAAGAACGGCAACCTGGAGAACCTTCGTGAAGAAGCGTTGATCCACAAAACAGTTAAATTCTTGGTAGACAACAACTAATCGCATATATTGGCTGAGGATAATACCCCCGGTTCAACAGGATAAGGCACGTCAATTTTAAATTGCGTGCCTTATTTTTTCCTCACGATAGCGGCTGTAGCGATATCGAAGCAACATCATTTGCAGCCTTAGAACATGTGATGTTGCACATTTCATGAGTATGGTACATATTTGTTAGGGCATACATATTTAGATGGGCATATGATGAGTCGAGATGACTCTATTTTGCTATCTAGGCTTAGTAATGGTCGCAAGACCAGCGAAGGAACTACATATTTGCACGAACTTCACTTTAATAACAGTGTGAAAATGACATTGTTGCTGGAACATGATAAAATACAATTGTATAGGATTGTAAAGCTTGATAAAGAAAAGAGGTTAGAATCATGAACCTGGTACCTATGGTAATCGAGCAGACGAATCGAGGCGAACGCTCTTACGATATTTACTCCCGATTGCTCAAGGATCGTATTATTTTCCTTGGCAGCGCCATTGATGATGACGTGGCGAACAGCATCATTGCTCAATTGTTGTTTTTGGCGGCAGATGATCCGGAGAAGGATATTTATCTCTATATCAATTCCCCTGGCGGCTCGGTAACAGCCGGTATGGCGATTATGGATACGATGAATCACATCAAACCCGATGTATCCACGATCTGCGTTGGCATGGCTGCCAGCATGGGTTCATTGTTGCTGACAGCGGGAGCACCGAACAAACGATTTGCGCTTCCTAACAGCGAGATTATGATTCACCAGCCTCTCGGCGGTGTTCGCGGTCAAGCGGCGGACATTAAGATTCACGCTGATTGGATTCTCAAGACAAGACAGAAACTCAATCAAATCTATGTGGACCGTACCGGACAACCGCTTGAGAAGATCGAACGGGATACGGACCGCGACTACTTCATGAGTGCAGATGAAGCGAAGGAATATGGCATCGTTGATATGGTGCTTCATCCGGGATCTTCATTGCCGAAGTAAGGAGGGAAGCGAATGTTCAAATTTAATGATGAGAAGGGCCAGTTGAAATGTTCCTTCTGCGGTAAATCACAAGAGCAGGTTCGCAAACTTGTTGCGGGCCCAGGCGTATATATTTGTGATGAATGTGTAGAGCTCTGCAATGAAATTGTAGAGGAAGAACTCGGTCATGAAGACGAGGTTGATCTGAAGGATATTCCGAAGCCGAAGGAGATCCGCTCTATCCTGGATCAATATGTAATTGGTCAGGAGCAAGCTAAGAAGTCTCTGTCTGTAGCCGTATATAATCACTACAAACGAATTAATTCTCAGAGCAAGGTCGAGGATGTTGAGCTTCAGAAGAGTAACATCTTGCTGGTAGGTCCTACGGGTTCCGGTAAGACGCTGTTGGCTCAAACGATGGCTCGGATCTTGAACGTTCCATTTGCGATTGCGGATGCAACCTCCTTGACGGAAGCCGGGTATGTCGGTGAAGACGTTGAGAATATTTTGCTGAAGCTCATTCAAGCAGCTGATTACGATGTGGAGAAGGCTGAGCGAGGCATCATCTACATCGATGAGATTGATAAAGTAGCCCGCAAGTCAGAGAACCCTTCGATTACACGCGATGTATCTGGCGAAGGTGTGCAGCAAGCATTGCTTAAGATTCTTGAGGGCACAGTCGCTTCTGTTCCACCGCAAGGTGGACGCAAGCATCCTCATCAAGAGTTCATTCAGATCGATACGACGAATATCTTATTCATTTGCGGCGGAGCATTTGATGGCCTAGAGCAAATTATTAAGCGCCGTGTCGGCAAGAAAGTAATCGGTTTTAATGCTGACGGCGGACAGAAAGATCTGAAGGCTGGAGAATACTTATCGATGACGCTTCCAGAGGACTTGCTGAAGTTCGGTCTTATTCCGGAGTTCGTAGGACGTCTGCCAGTCATCTCTACACTCGAGCCGCTCGATGAGAATACATTGGTTCGCATTTTGAGCGAGCCTAGGAATGCGCTGACGAAGCAGTATCAGAAGCTGCTTGAGATGGATAACGTGAAGCTGGAATTCGAAGAGGGCGCACTAGAAGCGATTGCGCGTGAGGCGATTAAACGCAACACGGGCGCACGCGGCTTACGCGCGATCATCGAAGGAATCATGCTTGATGTGATGTATGAAGTGCCTTCGCGTGATGATATTACGACTTGCCGTATAACAGAGCAGGTTGTTCGTGAACGAATCATTCCGGAATTAACGACGGAGAAGAAGAAAGAGGAAAGCGCCTAAGGGCGCTTTTCCGTCGTTCAACCGATAGGAGGGAGAATGAACATGTATTTGCGTCAACAGACTAGACCGGTTAAAGTTGGCAACCTCACAATCGGCGGGAGCAATGAAGTACTTATTCAAAGTATGTGTACGACGAAGACCGCTGATGTTGCAGCTACAGTAGCGGAAATTCTCCGCCTTGAAGAAGCTGGATGCCAATTAGTTCGTGTAACTGTCAACAATCCAGAAGCTGCTGAAGCGATCAAGGAGATCAAGAAGCAGATTCATATCCCGCTTGTTGCAGATATTCACTTCGATTATCGACTTGCGTTGAAGGCAATTGAGAACGGAATCGATAAAGTTCGGATCAATCCGGGCAATATCGGTAAGCGCGAGAAGATTGAAGCGGTTGTAAAAGCTTGTAAGGAGCGAGGTATTCCGATTCGTATCGGTGTTAATGCAGGCTCGCTCGAAAACCATCTGCTGGAGAAGTACGGGTATCCGACTCCAGAGGCGATGGTGGAGAGTGCCTTGTTCCATATCGGCATATTAGAGGAGCTTGATTTTCACGATATCATCGTATCCTTGAAAGCTTCAGACGTGCCGATGGCAATCGCAGCTTATACGAAAGCAGCTGAGGTAATTCCTTATCCGCTGCACTTGGGTATTACTGAAGCCGGCACGCTGTTCTCCGGCACAGTTAAGAGTGCGGCAGGTCTCGGCGCGCTGTTATCGATGGGCATCGGGTCGACGATGCGCATTAGCTTGAGCGCTGACCCTGTTGAAGAAATAAAGGTTGCGCGTGAACTGCTGAAGTCATTTGGCTTGATCACGAATGCTGCGACTCTGGTATCTTGTCCGACTTGCGGTCGCTTGGATATTGACCTGTTCTCCATCGCTAACGAGGTTGAGGCATACATTGCTAACGTCAAAGTTCCGATCAAGGTATCGGTTCTCGGATGCGCTGTTAACGGACCTGGTGAGGCGCGCGAAGCTGATATCGGCATTGCGGGCGCTCGCGGAGAAGGATTGCTGTTCCGATACGGTCAGATGATCCGCAAAGTGCCGGAGGCTGAGCTGCTGAACGAGTTGAAGAAGGAAATCGACAACATTGTAGAGGTGTACGAGCGTACGGGTGAGATTCCTGGGCGCAAGCAGCATCTGCATCAATAAGTTGAGATCTTGAAGTACGAATCGTCATGATAAGTTAATATCAATAAAGAACCTCCAGTCACGCTTGCTTAGAAGCGGTGAGACTGGAGGTTTTTTGCTGTTCCAGCTTAGACGCTGGTTGAAGCGGCTGGTTCAGGTTTGGATTGACCGCCTGAGGCATGCTTCTTATCCATGTGGCTTGTTCCGTTGAAGGTTCCGCCCTCTTTAATAATGAAAGTAGCGCTCACGACATCGCCGTTAAGTCTGCCAGTAGGCTCAATAACGCAGCTCCCGCTTACGTTCACGTTGCCGTTAAGTTCGCCGGCTACAATAAGATTAGCTGCTTGTATATTGGACGACACAGAGCCGGTGTCCCCGATCATAACATCTCTCGTACAAGTGATATCTCCGACAATCTTCCCTTCAATATGCAGATCCGTTTCGCAATGAAGCTTGCCTTCAAAGCGGCTGGCTTGTCCAACAATAGTGTCTGTGCCGGGAGGGCGTTTGTTGGTCGTATTCTTATTAAACATGGACATCCTCCTACTCCTATGAACTATGAAATATTAGGGGGAAACGAGCATTGACAAGGGATCCAATGGCATATCGAGCTTATGAATTTCAAAATGCAGGTGAGGTCCTGTGCTGCGGCCCGAATTCCCCAGCTTGCCAATCTGGGTTCCCATCTTCACAGCTTGATCGTTCTCGACCAGAATCTCGGACAGATGCAAGTATCGTGTTGTTATATTCGCAGTATGACGAATAATGATGTAATTTCCTCTGGCATAATCGTACCCTGCTTCTATGACAGTCCCATCTGCGGCTGCCAGCACTGACTCGCCTATAGAGCCTCCGATATCTAGGCCGTTATGAAACGCTTCTCTTCGATTAAATGGATCATCCCTAGTCCCAAATGTCGATGTGATGCGCGTGGCTGTAGTTGGCCATAAGGTTGGTATTGCATTCAGCTCCTTCTTTATGACCTCAGCTTGTATTAACAGCTCGGGTATATCCTTATCCCATCGTAGAATGGTCGTCATCATATGATCGAGCTGCTGCAGCATGTCATCAGTTGATGAATGAGGTGCTTGAGAACCTGTGGGAGCAGGCGGTGAAACGAATTCACCTCCAACTGAATCCTGCTCTTGAGATAGAGTAGTTGGGTTTATACGTAAGGAATGCAGTCTTGGTTTCTCGCTGGATTCGGTTGATTGAACTTCCGTAGGAAGAGCAAGCTTGGCAGCGACACTGTCTGCAGATAACTGGATATATTGCTGCAGCTGTTGTTCCAGCTTAGAGACCTTATCCATTTGACTCTGCATGAGAGCAGATTCTTGATTCAGTACAGTTAGATCGGCTTCTAAAGCGGCGATTGCAGTTTGCTGCTGCTCTATCTGTGATTGCAGGGCTGCATTAATCTCTGTGAGTTCACGATTATGCTGAACATACATGATAAGCCCTGTTATGAGCGATATTATAAGACAGACCAACAGAATAATCGCGCTGATGGCGATTCGAGGAGAGATAGAAAACTGAACAGCGGGCTGGTTTGGTCCCCGCATCCAGACCCATCTCCAAGTTGTTGTTCCCTGCTTATACACGAAACTTCCTCCTCATGAGCGTCGGATCTATTTGTAAAGGATACGACTCGAATGATCGTCATACGACAAGAATTGAACATTATTTCCATAATACAAGAAAAAATGCCAATTGAACACGGTTTCAATTGGCGATTTAGAAAATTTTACATAACGATCAAAAAAAATTATCACTGGTATTATGAACTTAATTAAGTTTCAATAGGGCAAAAACTTTCACTTTCCACAAAGATAAGGTACAATCAAAAAATGTGTTATGTAAGGAAACATGACATTACACCATAAATGCGATAACTAACTACTAGAAAGGGTGCAATGCATGATGGATAAACTTAATGATTTCATCTTATTATTCAATGATAAGATGTACTTGATGCTTATTGTTGTTTTGATTGTTGCGGGAGTATGGTTCTCGTTCCGAACGGGGTTTGTCCAGCTAACGGCGATTGGCGAAACGTTCCGAATCCTTCTGGGTCGTGACACTAAAAAAGATGATGACGATACGACAGAACCATCAGAGAAGAAGAATAAGAAAGGCGTTTCCTCATTCCAGGCATTTGCGATGAGTACGGCATCACGAGTTGGTACCGGAAACCTAGCGGGCGTTGCGATTGCGATTACACTAGGGGGACCTGGTGCTGTGTTCTGGATGTGGCTTATTGCGATTATTGGCGCCGCTTCTTCCTTTATCGAATCTACACTCGCGCAAATTTACAAGGTTCGAGACGGTGAAACGTTCCGCGGCGGACCAGCTTATTACATGGAAAAAGCACTCAATGCTCGCTGGTTGGGAATTATCTTTGCTCTATTGATCACCTTCAGCTTTGGCTTCGTATTCAACTCTGTGCAGGCAAATACAGTGAGTGCATCGTTTGGCGATTTGTTTGATATTAATCCTGTGACGATAGGTATCATTCTTTCCATAATGGTCATTCTGACGATCTTCGGCGGTGTTCAGCGAATAGCGAAAGTATCGTCAGTGGTTGTTCCAGTTATGGCACTTGGATACATCGGGATTGCGGTAGTAGTTATGATTATGAACTATGAACAGATTCCTGAAGTGTTCAGTCTCATTTTCAGCAATGCGTTTGGATTCGAGGAAGCGGTGGCTGGTGGTATCGGTGCCGCTGTGATGAACGGTGTTAAGCGAGGCTTGTTCTCGAATGAGGCAGGTATGGGTAGCGCACCGAATGCTGCTGCGACAGCAACTGTAAGCCACCCTGTTAAACAAGGCTTGATTCAATCCTTTGGCGTATTTGTAGATACCCTTCTCGTGTGCAGCGCGACAGCGTTTATCATTTTGTTCTCTGGTGTTCCTACAACCGGCGAAATGAATGGAATTCAATTGACGCAGCAAGCACTTGCAGCAGAAATAGGCGATTGGGCACAATATTTCATCGGCATTGCCATCTTCCTGTTTGCGTTCAGTTCCCTGATCGGTAACTATTACTATGGTCAGAGCAACATTGAATTTATAACGAAGAAGAAAGGCTGGCTGACGGTCTATCGAATCGGCGTTGTTGCCATGGTTATGTTTGGCTCGGTAGCGAAAATTTCACTCGTATGGAATATGGCTGACTTGTTCATGGGCTTAATGGCCGTGATCAATTTGGTAGCGATCTTGTTCCTCGGGAAGTTTGCATTTGCAGCTCTTAAGGATTATCGGGAACAGCGGAAGCAAGGGAAAGAGCCGCAATTTTATAAGGATTCCGTTCCTGGTCTGAAAAATGTAGAATGTTGGGATCGTCCGAATAACTAAACTGAATATGAAATTATTGAGCAGTCAGGCTAATTGTTTGTAACCTGCTTATAAGGAATCCGGCTAAGGGCAATACTACCAAGTATTAAACTTTGCCGGATTTTTTGTGCCTATAGTGCTTTTGAAGAGAAAGTAAATGGATAAGGTACCCTTCGGGAGGATGAACAATTATGAATTTAAGTATGATCTTAATGCTGATCAACGCTTTCTTTGCGATCGTGATCGGTATATACTTCTGGAACCTGCTGCGTAGTCAGAAGTCTAATCGCAGCGCGGTTGACCGTGAATCGCGCAAGGAAATGGATAAGCTGCGCAAGATGCGCTCGATCACACTCACGAAGCCGCTCGCCGAGAAGACGCGCCCCGTGACGATGAATGACATCGTCGGTCAGCGCGATGGCCTGCGCGCTCTAAAGGCTGCGCTTTGCAGCGCTAATCCGCAGCACGTTATCGTCTACGGCCCGCCGGGAGTGGGCAAGACTGCGGCCGCCCGCGTTATTCTCGAGGAGGCGAAGAAGAACCCAAGCTCGCCATTCACGCAGGAGGCGAAGTTCACGGAGATCGATGCGACAACGGCGCGATTCGACGAGCGAGGCATAGCGGATCCGCTCATCGGTTCCGTGCACGATCCGATCTATCAAGGAGCAGGCGCGATGGGGGTTGCCGGCATTCCGCAGCCGAAGCCGGGCGCAGTGACAAAGGCGCACGGCGGCATTCTGTTTATCGATGAGATAGGCGAACTGCATCCTATCCAGATGAATAAGCTGCTTAAAGTGCTGGAGGACCGCAAAGTGTACCTGGAGAGCGCTTATTATAATTCGGAGGATACACATATTCCGACGTATATCCATGATATTTTCCAGAACGGCCTGCCTGCTGACTTTCGTCTGGTAGGGGCAACTACGCGCTCACCTCAGGAAATATCACCAGCTCTGCGTTCTCGTTGCATGGAGATATTTTTTAGACCGCTGCTAGCAGAAGAAATCGAAACGATTGCCGAGCATGCGATCAAGAAGATTGGATTCCCGCCTTCACCGGAATCGGTCAGCGTACTGAAGAAGTATGCGACGAACGGACGTGAGGCCGTTAATATCATTCAGTTGGCGGTCGGATTGGCGCTGTCAGAGGGACGTTCGAGTATTGGTGCGGCAGATGTGGAATGGGTCATCAACAGCAGTCAGATCTCACCTCGTCCGGATCGGAAGGTAGGAAGCGAGCCTCAAGTCGGTCTAGTGAACGGACTGGCGGTGTATGGACCTAACATGGGTGCTCTGCTGGAGATTGAAGTATCCGCGATCCGTGTAAAGAACGGTCAAGGCAAATATACGATTACAGGTGTGGTTGAGGAAGAGGAATTGGGCGGTGGATCACGCACGCTGCGTCGGAAGAGCATGGCGAAGGGTTCTATTGAAAATGTGCTCACCGTGCTGCGAAACAGCGGCTTTGAAACGGCTAATTTCGATCTGCACATCAATTTCCCAGGCGGTTCTCCTGTAGATGGCCCTTCGGCTGGTATAGCCATGGCCGTAGCGATTGCGTCCGCCATCAATCATTGGCCGGTGGATCACGAGCTCGCTATAACGGGTGAGATGAGCGTACATGGTCGTGTAAAGCCGGTTGGAGGCGTGCTGGCGAAGGTGGAGGCCGCATTCCAGGCTGGGGCGAAGAAGGTCATTATTCCGAAGGAAAATTGGCAGGAAATATTTGCGGGCTTAGAAGGACTGCAGGTTGTTCCCGTTGAGTATTTTGATGAAGTGCTGCGTCACACGTTCGGTTCGCAATGGCAGGAAGAATCGCTGGAGCTGCCTAAACCGTTTGAACGTACTTCAGGCGCTTCTATGCCGCTTATGCACGCTGACGCTTCCGAAGCAAGTCCCGCTGATTAACGGCGGGATTGCTCATTGGCGTTGAGTCACTCAATTTGGTACAATTGGTGAATATATAGTAGAAATTGAAATAGACATCTATCTAGATAGCTTGGGGGTGCCATATCCATGGGGCTTAAACTTGCAAAGGGACGGACCTTGCCTCTGCTTCCGCTTAGAGGACTGCTCGTCTATCCAAGCATGGTGCTTCATCTGGATGTCGGCCGCGACAAATCCGTGAAGGCGTTAGAGCATGCGATGATGGAAGATCAGATGCTGCTGCTCTGCTCACAATCGGAAACTAGCGTAGAGGAACCGACTACAGAAGATATATACCAAGTCGGTACGATGGCGAAGGTGCGCCAGATGCTGCGGCTTCCGAACAGTACGATACGCGTATTGGTGGAAGGAGTATCGCGTGCGGAGATAATGGAATACGTATCGAACGAGGAATTCTTTGAAGTGCAAGTTCAAGTGATTGATGATATCAATGACAAGACTGCAGAGATAGAAGCGTTGATGCGGACATTGCTCGCTCAGTTTGAGAGCTATGTCACGTTATCCAAGAAGGTAACACCGGAAACCTTGGCGACGGTATCCGATATTGAGGAGCCTGGACGATTTGCTGATGTCGTTGCGAGTCATCTCCCGCTTAAGATAAAGGATAAACAGCAGGTTCTTGAAACGAAGAACGTGAAGGAACGATTATCCCTGCTGTTGTCGCTCTTGAACAATGAGAGCGAAGTGCTGGAGCTTGAGCGCAAGATCAATTCGCAGGTCAAGAAGCAGATTGAGAAGACGCAGAAGGAATACTATTTGCGCGAGCAGATGAAGGCGATCCAGAAGGAGCTCGGTGATAAAGAAGGCCGAACTGGCGAGATGGATGAGCTCCGTCAGCAGGTGCAGGAGCTTGAAGCTCCTGATAAGGTGAAAGAGAAGCTTGCGAAGGAAATTGATCGACTGGAGAAGATGCCGCCTAATTCAGCGGAGAGCTCCGTTGTTCGCAATTATATTGATTGGTTATTATCCGTGCCGTGGAGCAAGAGCTCAGAGGATGATCTGGATCTGGCTAAGGCAGAAGCTGTTCTGGAAGCGGATCATTACAGCCTGGAGAAGCCCAAGGAACGTGTGCTGGAATACTTGGCTGTGCAACAGCTGGTGAAGCGCATGAAAGGACCCATTCTATGTCTAGTTGGACCTCCGGGTGTCGGTAAGACCTCGTTGGCGAGATCGATCGCCAAGTCGCTAGGACGACAGTTTGTCCGTATTTCGCTCGGCGGTGTGAGGGATGAAGCGGAAATTCGCGGTCATCGCCGCACTTATGTGGGAGCGATGCCAGGACGGATCGTGCAAGGCTTGAAGACAGCTGGCACGGTGAATCCGGTGATGCTGTTGGATGAGATCGACAAGATGGCGGCTGACTTTAGAGGCGATCCTGCTTCAGCCTTGCTGGAAGTACTGGATCCGGAGCAGAACAATTCGTTCAGCGATCATTACATCGAGCTTCCGGTCGATCTGTCACGCGTGATGTTTGTAACGACAGCGAATGCGGTTCATAATATCCCTCGGCCGCTCTTAGATCGGATGGAGCTTCTTCCATTGTCCGGCTATACGGAGCTGGAGAAGCTGCAGATCGCGGTTCGACACTTGCTGCCGAAGCAGAAGCGTGATCATGGGCTGGAGGAACAGCAGGTACAGTTGGATGAGGAAGCGATTCGCAAGGTCATTCGTCTGTATACCCGTGAAGCTGGCGTGCGGCAGCTTGAGCAGCGCTTAGCGGCATTATGCCGTAAGGCGGCGAGACGAATCGTATCTGAAAAAGTCGAGCAGGTGACGGTATCGGCGGATGAGGTGGAATCGTATCTGGGCATTCCGCGCTATCGTTATGGCCAATCGGAGAAGGATGATCAGATTGGCATGGTGACCGGCTTAGCTTGGACGGAAGTCGGCGGGGATACGCTCAGCATTGAGGTAAGCGTCGTTCCAGGTTCCGGCAAGCTGCTGCTTACCGGCAAGCTGGGAGACGTGATGAAAGAGTCCGCTCAGGCGGCCTTCAGCTATGTAAGGGCAAAAGCCGAGCAATGGCATCTTGATCCTAGCTTCCATGAGAAGCTGGATGTGCATATTCATGTGCCGGAGGGCGCTATTCCGAAGGATGGTCCGTCTGCAGGCATAGCGATGGCTACCGCGCTAGTATCTGCTCTGACGAAGCGCTATGTATCGAAGGAAGTCGCGATGACGGGGGAGATTACTCTGCGCGGCAGAGTATTGCCGATCGGCGGCTTGAAGGAGAAGGTTATAGCGGCGCATCGAGCTGGAATTAAGAAGGTTGTATTCCCTCGCGATAATGTGCGCGATGTGGAAGAGATTCCAGAGAGTGTGCGTCAAGAGCTGACCTTTGTGCCTGTGGAGCATCTGGATGAAGTGCTGGAGCATGCGATTCTGGAGGATCAGGACAGTTCAATATAGCATCTATACAGCGGGCGCTGTTTTAGGCGCCCGCTGTTGTTCATGCAATAAATCAATTATGCTGTTAACGCAGTTATTCATATCATTCGAGGTGAAAGCATACATGAAAATTACTCAAGCAGACTTTATTATTAGCGCAGTTGGACCTGCTCAATATCCAGAAGATGGTTTGCCGGAAATCGCACTCGCAGGGCGCTCTAATGTCGGTAAGTCATCACTCATCAATCGTCTCATTCAACGCCGTAATCTCGCGCGTACCAGCTCTCAGCCGGGCAAGACGCAGCATTTGAACTATTACCGGATTAATGATGCTTACTACTTCGTAGACGTGCCGGGTTATGGCTTCGCCAAAGTGTCCAAGACACAGCGTCAGGAGTGGGGACGAATGATTGAGGCCTACTTCCAGGACCGTGAGCCGCTTAAGCTTGCACTACAGGTAGTTGATCTCCGCCATCCGCCGAGCAAGGATGATATTCTAATGTATGACTGGTTGTCCCATTACAACATTCCATTGTGTGTGGTCGCCACGAAGGCAGATAAACTGCCGCGCAGCAAATGGGCATCCCATCTCAAAGAGATCCGCAAATCGCTGCTGATGCGTCCTGATCACAAATTAATTATGTTCTCTTCTGAGACAGGAGCAGGCAGAGATGAGTTGTGGGAAGTGATCGTTGAAGCTGCTGGAACTGGCGAGCAGGTGGAGCAAGAAACGGCGGAATAACGGCTTATTCTCATGTATAGCGTAGGACAAGCATGCAAAACAATTCGCAACACTGCATGGAAATACGTGGAGGAACGGATTGAGCGTAAATAAAACGGTGATTATTTGAGCGGAATTCGGAATTGTTCCGTTTTTTTGAAGAATCTACTCAATTATCAAGGCCGGTAAACAGGAATTGAGTTAACGGCTGTAGTATAATGATTGCATGCACATTAAGCATGAAGGAATTGAGGAGATATTTATGGCTAGACGATTAGCCACAGAGTATGTGAAAGCCCGAATGCAGTTGACAGAAGCTCAGTTGACCCGGTTACTGCAATCTTTAGTCGGACAGCCGATAGGCTGGCATGTTAAAGTATTGGAAAATGGATCTCAAGAAGTGGTTCTTGAGGACGGAAAGGGCGATGAGATTACTTTCTTGTTTGAAAAGCAAGGGAGTCGGTATGTCTGTGCGACATCTTGCCGACTGCGGCATCCAATACTTACTCAAATTATGCAGAAGCTTATGTCTACTTTCCGTGGAGAAGCGATTGTGAATCGGGTATTTGCTGGATTTACGATCACTTATTTTTACGAGGATGGTTCAGTTACCAAGATCGTGGAGAACAAGGGAGACGAGACGCGAATCGTATACGAACAAAAGGATACGGCTAGCAAGCTGCAGCATGTGTTCGTGAAGAAGACGGTCGAACGGCAAATTGGAGAGATCCAGCACCGCATCAACCAGCTGCTTGACGAACGCAACCGTACGCATGATCCCGATGAGCTCACTGGCATCGATGGCGAACTGCAATCCATGGTTCAACAGCTGTTTATGTTGGAAGCTTAGGAATAATACATGATGTTAATAAGAGAGGCCGTATCTTCTACTCAGGAGATGCGGCTTTTTTTTAATGGATGTGCGCTTTCTATGCGCAATGGTCGGAACCACTTTGTCCACAGCGTGCATAGCATATACAGCGTGCCTTTTTCTAAATATTTACGATCCATCCAAGGCCCGATTTCTGAACGAGCTGAACGATTGCGGTGTCATAACATGGCGAATACAGTGAAGGCATCGTGTTGAGACGAACGATAATTATCCATAACCTAGCAGAATCGCTATCACGGTACAGGCATCCGAATCATATGGTGAAAGTAGGTAATTAATGTTCGGATTAAGAGGCCCGGCGATTTACAAAAAAAGTAGTTGCAATAATCAGCGTTAGATGTTATTTTTAATCTCGTTGAAAACATTATAGGAACCAGGATTCACTCAGGACATTGTATGTTGCGAGAGATTTTTCCCTCGGGAAGTGAATGACGTAGGTCCTAGCGGATGAAATTTATTTCAAACATTTTATTCCTAGGAAGGGGGAACCGAAAGATGGAATACTCAACTTTCGGAAGACACGTTGCTGTTGACACGTGGGGAGTCGATTTTGACTTACTTAATGATGCTGATTTCCTCCAGTCTCAACTGGTAGAGGCTGCAGAAGCTTGTGGAGCGACAGTGTTGTCGGTCCAATCTAAGCAATTTGAACCTCAAGGAGCTACAGTGCTCGTATTGTTGTCGGAGAGTCATTTGTCCATCCACACTTATCCTGAGCGGAAATTTGCTGCAATCGACTGTTACACCTGCGGAGAAACAGTTGATCCGCAACTGGCCATTGATTACCTGGTATCGGTGTTGAAACCAGAGAAGACTTACGCGAAAAAATTGGTTCGAGGACTTGGTGAGTTGAAAGTAGAAACGCCAGAGATGAATGTTACGGAGCTTGTGTAATACGTCCAGCGTGAACAGCACCGGTACGACGAACGTAGGATATGCTTTACAGCGGCATTGATTGTCGCAGCGTCATTAAGACCCGTCGAGTTATGCTCGATGGGTCTTTTTTCGATATAGGGTTCATGTGTGCTTCTATCGCTAACTCACATAGCAAAATTATCCTTCATTTCATGTATAAGGATGAGATCCGGCTGAGACACTAGAACTGGAATCATTTTCAATGTTTATTCAAATTTGTCGGAAGTCAATTTTGTGAATTATGTTATAATGAGAATTATTATTATTACAATTCTGTTCTAATTACGTATAAAGCAGGTGAACATCGATGCATGTAGTCGTCGTCGGCATGAACTATCGAACGGCTCCAGTCGAAATTCGTGAGAAATTTGCGCTGCCCGAGGCTCAGTGGGCCGATGCCGTTCATCATCTTAGACAAGTTAAGAGTGTACTTGAATGCGTCATCGTATCTACCTGCAACCGTACGGAAATGTATGTTGTCGTGGATCGGCTGCACATGTGCGGACATTTCATACGTGGATTCATGGAGCAATGGTATGGTATGTCTAGACAGGAGTTTACTCCGTACCTGTATATCCATGAAGGTGATCAGGCTGTTGAACATTTGTTCCGAGTCGCTGCCGGCCTAGATTCAATGGTCGTTGGTGAAACGCAAATATTAGGACAAATTCGACAAGCCTTCTTATTCGCGCAGCAGCAGGGCACAACAGGCACTTGCTTTAACCACTTGTTCAAGCAGGCAATAACGCTGGCGAAGCGTGCGCATGCAGAAACGAATATAAACGATAATGCAGTATCTGTCAGCTATGCGGCAGTTGAGCTGGGTAAACGGATATTCGGCTCTTTTTCAGGTAAAAAGGTACTTATCCTGGGAGCAGGCAAGATGAGCGAGTTAACGGTTAAGCATCTGTACGCAAATGGTGCGGCGGAGGTTATGGTCGCCAATCGTACGCTCGAGCGGGCGGAGCAATTAGCTAAACAATATAACGGCAGATCATGCACATTGGATCAAGTGGATCAGTTGCTTGTTGATGCTGACATCGTGATCAGCTCAACTGGTTCACCAGGCTATGTTCTTCATAAAGAGGATGTTGAACGCGCCATGAAGAATAGACGTGCTCGTCCCATATTCCTGATCGATATTGCAGTTCCTCGAGATCTAGACTCGGCGATATCGGATCTATCGAATGTATTTCTATATGACATTGATGACCTGGAAGGTATCGTAGAGAGCAATTTGGCGCAGCGTCAAAAAGAAGCCGTCAAGATTGAGGCGATGATTCGCGGAGAGATACATCAATATCATCAATGGCTTAATATGCTTGGCGTGTCTCCGCTTATCCGCGCCCTTCAAGCGAAGGCGGATCGAATTCATCAAGAAACCATGACCAGCATGTTCAACAAGCTTCCCGATCTTACGGAACGAGAAGCTCAGATTATTCGCAGGCTTTCCAAAAGTATGCTGAATCAACTTATGCATGACCCTATTTTACAGCTGAAAGAGCTTGCCTCTGACCATAATGGTGATGATGCGTTGAAATATTTTACTGAGCTGTTCGCATTGAGCCACGAGCTGAAACATGATGGGGATCATGATATGAAAAATAACGATGCCGACCGAAGCGGTGCGCAGAAGCGCAATTTAGCGCATCAAGCGAATGGAGAGGTTGATGATTCAGAGCGAATCAGACCTGCTCTGTCGTGGGCGACCGTCACGTGGTGAGTGGTTGACGACGGGAGGCGACGGGGTTACATGGTAACCAGTACGTGGATATATGATGCGATCATTTACACATATGCCCTGAGCCTTCTGTTTTATTTTTCCGATGTTGTGGGTGTTAATCGGGGAGCGAAGCGGATGGGCACAGGGCTTCTTGTTTTTGTATGGGTGATGCAGACGGCTTTTTTAGTAGTAAGGCTGTTTCGTCATCAGGATATGCCCATGTTCAGCGGCTATGAGTTTATGTTTCTAATTTCGTGGGCGCTGGTGACGGCATCACTTGTCATCAATCGATTTTTTCATATCGAATTCATCGTATTTTTTGTGAATTTATTCGGCTTTGCCGTAATTATAATAAATATGCTGCTTGATCCTACGTCTCCTTCGGCTTTGATGGAATGGGAGATGATGCGCAATATACTAACCTTCCATGTTGCTCTGGCGGCAGGAGGCTTTGCGGTGCTTATGATAAGCGCCGTGTACGCGGGAATGTATATATTTCTCCATCATCGGCTCAAATCGAGAAAATGGTCTGACGCTGTGCGCCGCATGCCAAGCCTGGAACGTATACAGCAAGCATCCTTGCTTGCTGCGTCGATCGGCGTTGCCTTCTTTCTACTATCTCTATCGGTAGCGGTTGGTGCCGTATTTTTAGGGGGGCGCGTTGAAATCCTGCTTGACTCTAAGGTGCTGCTTACAGCTGTATCCCTATGTTTGTACGGTATTTATATCGTCAAACGTAAAAGGAAGAAGCTAACGGGCTTGCAGGTTGCTTGTTTTAATTTGATATGCTTTTCAGCCATGCTGATCAACTGTTGTTTGAATTCCGTGAGCACATTTCATCGCTGGTTAGGGGTGTAGAAATGATGGGGAATGATACGGGGCTTGATGAGGAGCACGATTATCCGCAATATGCTATTATGTTGAATCTGAAATGCAAGCTGTGCACAGTGATAGGCGGAGGTCGGGTTGCGACAAGAAAGATAAGGCAGCTGCTGGAGTGCGGAGCTGAGATTAAGATCATCAGCCCTGTGCTGTCTGCTGAATTGGCAGAACTAGTTGAGCAGCGTGCGATTCAGCACGTGGAGCGTGAATATGAGGAGTGCGATATCAATGGCGCATGTCTCGTGTTCGCGGCTACGGATGATCCCATAGTAAATGAACAAGTAGCTATCGATTGCCAGGCGGCACAGGTTCTCGTAAATGTGGCTCATGCGTCAACGAGGTCTGACTTTACCAATCCAGGCGTGCTTCGATACGGGCCAGTACAAGTTACTGTTTCCACAGGTGGAGCAAGCCCAACGCTGACACGTCATATCATAGATAAGGTTGACCATATTATCGATGATCGAATAGCTGTGCTTGCGGATAAGCTGCATAGAGCTCGGAGCGAAGCACAGCGTCATATCGAGCATGATGAGCAGCGCATGGAATGGCTGCGCCGTTATAGTGATCTATGCTGGGCGGCATGGGAGCGAAAAGAGCCGTTTCCAGAGTGGTCTCAATGGGAACAACGGCAATGGAATCAGATATCGCAGCTAGGACAATCCGGGGAGGAAACAGGATGAGAACGATACGAGTAGGTACGAGACAGAGCGCATTGGCATTGACGCAAACGGGGCATGTTATAGCTGCGCTGGAAGCGATATGTCGAGAAGAACAATTGCCCTTTCAGTTTGAAACCCATAAGATTGTGACGAAGGGAGATCGAATCTTGGATGTCACCTTGTCCAAGGTTGGCGGCAAAGGGCTGTTTGTGAAAGAGATTGAGCAAGCGCTGCTGGACGAAGAGATCGATATGGCTGTTCATAGTATGAAGGATATGCCATGGGAGCTTCCAGAAGGTCTGTGCATCGGTGCGATTCCGAAGCGAGAGGATCCGCGCGATTGTTTAATTATGCGTACCGGCTCATCTCTGGACGATCTGCCTCATGGAGCTAAGGTGGGAACTAGCAGCTTGCGTCGAGCTGCTCAGCTTCAAGCACAGCGCCCTGATCTTCAGATTGAGTCGCTGCGCGGCAATATTGATACCCGATTGAAGAAGCTGGAGACCGAAGGGTTCGATGCCATCGTTCTAGCTGCTGCCGGACTCCACCGCATGGGCTGGCAAGACAAGATAACTTCGTATATTCCAACCGATGTCTGCTTGCCTGCGGTTGGTCAAGGCGCACTATCCATCGAGTGCAGAACCAATGATGAACAGCTTCTGAGGCTGCTGGAGCGTTACCACTGTCAGGCAACAGCCGAGACGGTAAGCGCAGAGCGGGCGTTCCTTGGCAAGCTGAACGGCGGCTGCCAAGTTCCGATTGGCGCTTATGCGACACAGGAAGGCGCCGACGGTATGATCCGTCTGACGGGTCTCGTAGGCACTCCGGATGGAAGCACAATTCTTAGCGCATCATTAACGTTGAATCAACCAGAGAAGCTCGGTACAGCGGTGGCTGAACAACTGATCGAGCGAGGAGCCGATCACATATTGTCCCAGTGGAGAGGATGAAGCGTGTGGGAGAGCAGGATGTCGGCATTGCAGGAGCGACGGGAAATGCGGGGGGAGCGGAATATCCACCCGATGCAGTCAAGCACGGCAAAGTGTTCCTAGTCGGTGCAGGGCCGGGAGATGCCGGCCTTATCACCGTCAAGGGACTCCGCTGCTTGCAGGAAGCAGATGTCGTCGTATACGACCGCTTGGCGGGGCCGCGCTTAGTTCAGATGGCGAAGCCGGGGGCGCGCAAGATATATGTCGGCAAGCTGCCGGAACGTCATGCTATGGAGCAGCGGCAGATTAATGAGCTGCTCGTCGAGCTGGCGTCAGCAGGTCAGACAGTCGTCAGGCTGAAAGGCGGAGATCCGTGCGTATTCGGGCGGGTGGGCGAAGAGGCCGCCTTGCTGAAGCAGCATGGCATCACGTATGAGATCGTGCCTGGCGTCACTTCGGCTGTGGCTGCGCCCGCGTATGCGGGCATACCTGTCACTCACCGTGACCGATCTTCTTCCTTCACCGTCATAACAGGACATGAGAAGCAGGACCAGCTTGCGAATCTCGTTTCTTGGGAAGGACTGGCGAAGGCTGTCGGCACGGTCATCTTCTTGATGGGCGTAGGCAATCTGCGATTTATCGCTGAGCAGCTTATCCGCTGCGGCCGTGATCCGAATACGCCAGTCGCGCTCGTGCGTTGGGGAACTTATGCTGAGCAGTCGACGTTAACAGGCATGTTGTCGACAATTGCTGATGAAGTGGAACGAATCGGCTTCAGTTCTCCAGCCGTCATCGTGATCGGTGATGTTGTTCTAGAGCGGGATCAGCTGCAGTGGGCTGAGCTGCGTCCGTTATTCGGACAGCGCATATTAGTGACAAGAGCTCGTGCTCAATCCGCATCCTTCGTTAGAGCGATAGAAGATCTGGGCGGCGAGCCATATGAATATCCCGTGATCGAAACGAGGATGCCGGTATCCACCGCAGCGCTAGAAGAAGTAGAATTACGACTCAATCAGCTCAGTCAGTATGACTGGCTGATCCTAACGAGCATTAACGGTGTTCATTATTGGATGGAGCATATGCGCCGCTTAGAAATGGATGTTCGTAAGCTCGGCGGACTGCGAATTGTCTCGGTCGGCCCTAAGACGTCAGAGGCGATGCGAGAGTATGGTTTGATTCCAGATCTCGTAGCGGAGCAATTCAGCCAAGAAGGATTATGGACCTTGTTAGAAAAGGAACTATCACCTGGACAGCGTGTGTTGATGGCAAGAGGGGATCTGGCTCGTCCGTGGCTAGGGCAACAGCTGCGTACTTCAGGTATAGAAGTAGATGAAATAGACATTTACGAGACTATACTGCCGGAGCAGGATGATCCTCATATGCTGGAGCTGCTGCGCGAAGGCGCGATCCATTGCATCCCGTTTACCAGTTCCTCAACTGTAACGAATCTGCTGGAGCTTATACGCCGCCAAGGCGCGGATGATGCCATTGAGCTCTTGAATCGAACTCGAATCGTATGTATCGGCGAGATAACGGCGCGTACAGCGCGTGAAGCGGGGCTCCTGGTAGATGCTGTCGCGGAGCATTCCACGATGGAGGGGCTGCTGCACACCATGCTAAATCGTAACTTAATAGACTAAACAACTGCTTACAAGCTGAAACAGCATTTTATATACTTAGAAGATATGAAAGATTACATGCTCGAGGAGGAACTACACCTATGACTTATCCCGTTACAAGATTGCGCCGACTTCGGAAGACGGCAGGCATCCGCAGCATGGTGCGTGAGACTGTGCTTCATGTCAATGACTTCATCATGCCGATATTCGTTACTGGCGGCACGCAAGTGAAGGAAGAGATCGCTTCTATGCCTGGGGTCTATCATTTTTCGTTAGACTTGCTCAATCAAGAGGTGGAAGAGATCGTATCGCTTGGCATTCCAGCGGTTATTCTGTTTGGACTCCCAGAGACTAAGGATGCTGTAGGAAGCTCAGCATTCGATACGAACGGAATTGTGCAGCAGGCGACTCGACAAATCAAAGCCCAATTCCCGGATCTTGTGGTTATTGCGGATACTTGCTTGTGTCAATTTACAGATCATGGCCATTGCGGCATGGTGCATGTGCATGAGGTGAATGGGCGTCAAGTGGGCGATGTAGATAATGATTCCTCGCTTGAATTCCTCGTGAAGACTGCTGTATCGCAAGCGGAAGCAGGTGCAGACATTATCGCGCCTTCTAACATGATGGACGGCTTCGTGCATGCGATTCGCGTTGGGCTTGATGAAGCGGGCTATACCGATGTTCCGATCATGTCTTATTCGGTCAAATATGCATCCGCATTCTACGGACCATTCCGTGACGCGGCGCACTCCGCCCCGCAGTTTGGAGATCGGAAGACGTATCAGATGGATCCGGCCAATGCTCGAGAAGCGCTGCGCGAAGCAGAAGCGGATGTGCTCGAGGGTGCTGATATGCTGATGGTCAAGCCCGCGCTGGCATATATGGACATTATTCGTTCACTCAAGGAGCAGTTTGACCTGCCGGTTGTTGCTTATAATGTGAGTGGAGAATATGCGATGGTCAAGGCGGCGGCACAGTTAGGTTGGGTGGATGAACGTGCAATCGCGCTGGAGATGCTGACAGGAATGAAGCGGGCTGGCGCTGATATGATCTTGACTTATTATGCGAAGGACGCCGCACGTTGGCTTCAAGCTTAAATGTGTAATAGTAAAGGAGCAGGCCGGTAACTGGGAATTGACATTCCGCGGCTCACCGACCTGCTCGTTAGTTCGTCGTATTGAATTAATTCACATATTGACTGGCATAGAGACGAGTTACATCTAGTGTATATTGGTTCGGGCTTAGTAGAATCACTTGTTCTCGTTCCAGTTGCTGCAGAATGTCGTTCAGTTCTGCAGGATGAACGCCTGACAACCCTGATATATATTCGCGGTCGAACGGGGTGTCAACGAGAATGCTGTCTCCGACACGCTTGCCCTGTTGTTGAGCAAGACGCACGATATGTTTGATGACCCGCGCGGATGGTTCTAGAAATGTCAGGTCGTACACCTGAGACTCTCTCGCTCTGAGATGATTGTTTAGCTGTAGCATGAGATTTTGCACAATATCAAAATGCGTTCGCAGCAACAGGTGAAAATTGTCATTCGTTATCGTCAGCAGGATCGTTTCTTCCATCGTCTCTATCGTAGAGGAGCGGGGCTGCCCAGCGATCAGCGCTAATGCGTTGAAGCTGTCTCCAGCGTGCAAAGTAGATAATATGATTTGCTGTCCTTCACGATTGGAGATGTAAATTTTGACGGATCCGCGAATGATAATACAAAAGTACTGAATAGTGTCTCCCTGTTCAAACAACACGGTATTAGGGTTGAATTCAAGGCGGGACGTGATAGAGGATACGATAATAAGCTGGTCATCCGTTAGTCCGGAGAACAACGGAACCTGCTTAAGAAGCTCAATCATGAATATAACCTCTTTGTTCCAAGTATGTTTTTAACTAGTGTAGCACAATCAACTGGATGATTATAGATGGGAGTTGTTGAAGTTGACGAATAATTCACAAAGACGCCGTGATGAACGTTCGTATGCAGCATTTGAAGAAGCTAAGAAATATATTCCTGGCGGAGTGAACAGCCCTGTTCGCGCGTTTAAATCAGTCGGGCTAACACCGTTGTACATAGAGCGCGGAGAAGGTGCGCGTGTATATGATATCGACGGCAACGTATTTCTCGACTATGTAGCATCTTGGGGACCGCTTATTCTTGGGCACACGCATCCGGAAGTCATTCGTGCGATCCAGGAAACGGCTGCGAAAGGGACAAGCTTCGGCTCTCCAACTGAACTGGAAACGGCGATGGCTAAACTTGTTGTAGAGCGGGTACCTTCCGTTGACATCGTGCGGATGGTTAATTCCGGTACAGAAGCGACGCTGAGTGTTATTCGTTTAGCACGAGGCATAACGAAGCGAAACAAGATCGTAAAGTTTGAAGGCTCTTACCACGGTCATTCGGACAGCCTGCTTATCAAGGCAGGATCCGGGATCGCGACGCTTGGGCTGCCTGACAGCCCTGGGGTTCCACAAAGTGTAGCCAGCAACACGATAACGGTTCCGTATAATGATCTGGAAGGAACGAAACTCGCGTTCGAGCAATATGGCGAAGATATCGCATGTATAATCGTTGAGCCGATTGCGGGCAACATGGGCGTCGTGCCTCCTCTGCCTGGTTTCCTTGAAGGATTGCGCAGCTTGACGGAGCAGTATGGCAGCCTGCTCATATTTGATGAAGTGATGACAGGCTTCCGCGTGCATATTAACTGTGCGCAAGGCCGCTTTGGCGTTACGCCTGATCTTACCTGCTTCGGCAAAGTAATCGGCGGCGGACTTCCAGTCGGCGCGTACGGCGGTAAACGCGAGTATATGGAGCAGATCGCGCCAAGCGGTCCAATCTATCAGGCAGGCACGCTCAGCGGCAATCCGCTGGCGATGGTTGCAGGCTATACGACGTTGACTTTGCTAACACCTGAAGTGTACGACAATCTGGAGGCGAAGTCGGCTAGACTGCAGGCTGGGCTGGAGAGAAATGCTAAAGAGCTGGGGATCCCAAGCGTAGTGAACCGTGTTGGCTCCATGGTATGTCCATTCTTCACAGGTGAAGCTGTTACTAACTTCGAGACAGCGAAGAAGTCGAATCTGGATCATTTCCGCAGCTATTTTAAAGCTATGCTGGACTTTGGCGTGAGCGTTGCTCCATCTCAGTTCGAGGGCATGTTTGTATCCAACGCCCATACGGATGCTGACATTGATATGACGATAGAAGCGCATTATAATGCATTGAAGCAGCTATAATTGCGATTGTGAGGGGACGGACTGCTTAGAGTCCGTCCTTTATATTTTCAGCGGGAAAGGAATGTATTCTATACATGAGTACACGGAACTGGGCTCGAAGAGGCGAATGGCTGGAGCTTACACCAGGGCGCGCGATACTGCAGGATCAAGAACATGTCGAACAGTGGTTGAGGGAGACGCTGCATGTACCGCAGCACCTGCTTCGCAGCTGGAAAGCGAATGAAGGCATCAAGATCGCGGGCGATCGACTTCGCTTGCATGTATTTGAGCCGGAATCAGTTGGGATCGAAGCCGCGGATCAGCCTGCCGACATCTTATATGAGGATGATGCATGTTTGGTTGCTTATAAACCGGCGGGCATGCCGGTGCACGCTGCTTCGAGTGAGCAGGAAGCAGAGCGAGCGGCGCTTGCGAATGCCGTAGCCTGTCATTATGTGTGGACAGGTCAAGAAGTTCGCATTCGGCATATTCATCGACTGGATGCGGATACGACAGGACCTGTCCTATACGCCAAAAATGCGCTCGCGCATGCGATACTGGATGAAGCGATGCGCGAGAAACGGATTCGGCGTACCTATACAGCGTTTGTCCATGGGCGAGTAATGCAAATGAAGGGCGTAATCGACGCGCCGATAGGCAAGGATCGTCATCGCAGCGGACGAAGACGTGTATCGCCTAATGGTGACCGAGCGGTGACACATTATGAAGTGCTGCGGGCAGGGGATCGATACTCCTTAGTTCAGCTGGAGCTTGAAACCGGCAGAACACATCAAATTCGCGTACATATGAGCCACATCGGTCATCCGCTCGTCGGGGATGAACTGTACGGCGGAGAAACGAAGCTTCTGCAGCGGCAGGCGCTTCATGGAGTTGAACTATGCTTCCCGCATCCGTTTAGTGGACAAGCGATCAAGGTACAAGCACCGATGCCACCGGATATGGCCCATTGTTGTGAAAAAATATAGTCATGCTCCCTCCAAAACATCCATATGATGAAGTAATGAACAGAGTCTGACTTTGCGATAGGTTGACCATAAAGCGGGCAATCGCTGTGTCATTACTTTGAGCAAGGCATGGATAGCAGGTTGGAACTGCGGGAGGAGGAGCAGTCGGTGTATGATGAATCTTATGGTTTAAGATTTGATATTTATGAACGTGTGCATTTATCTGACGAGCATGTCGGCATTGATCAGTTGGAGGAGGTGGAGTTAACTCCTCACATTCAAGTGCTGCCAGCCGGCGAGCAGGTTACCGTCAGAGGCAGCTTGCTGCTCGCTGGAGCGTATATTGGAACATCGGAAGACCGTCGAAGCCAGACACTGGAGCATTGGATTCCTGTTGAGATTACACTGCCGCTGAATCGTGTTCGCAGCTTGGATGAGATTCGGGTGGATATTGA
The DNA here is from genome assembly GCF_054343325.1 of Paenibacillus marinisediminis. Taxonomy (NCBI): domain Bacteria; kingdom Bacillati; phylum Bacillota; class Bacilli; order Caryophanales; family Paenibacillaceae; genus Paenibacillus; species Paenibacillus marinisediminis. The sequence continues at coordinate 46,164 of NZ_JBTGUH010000004.1, read as the reverse complement.
AAATTTTGATGTGGATCTATTATCTACTCGTTCGCTTAACATTACGGGAGTGCTGTCCCTTAGAGGCATTTATATGGAACAGCCTGAGCAGCCTGCATGGGAATCAGAGCAATTCACTGTCATTCATGAAGCACATGAATCAAGCGAACCAAATGAATTGAATGTATCGGCGACCGAGCCCACTTGGCTGCGTGATTATGGTCAGCCTGACTTTGCCGCACAAGAGGAAACGTCGGAAGATGCCAACGTTCAAGCTGCAGCAGATGCTGATATAGCGTTGCGTGAAGAAGGCGAGCAGGCGGAGGGCGAGGAGGCTGCTGATCATACGCCGACATTCATGGATACGCAGCAAGCTGGATACACAGCTGCCGCAGACGGCTTGGTAGTAACGTTTAACGCTCAGACTGATGAAGAACGTGCTCCTCAAGCGGCTTTCGCAGATGATGAGCCGCAAGAGGATGCTGCTCATACTGAAAGCTGGCTGTCAAGCTTCGACGCGGCGCATCAGATGCAGCAATCGTTAACGCAAATTGAGCGTCAAGCTCAAGTGTTCAACGCGCAGGTGGAGTCGGAGGAGATAAGTTCGCAGGTGGAACCTCAGCCACCAGCCTCCACTTCATGGAAGTGGGCGGATTCACCGTGGGATACTGCCTCCTCCGTAAACGCCTCAGAATCGGAGCCTACTCGTCATCAGGCGGGAAGTGAGTCTGATGAGGAGGCAGAGCGCGAAGGAGCCAATGCGGTTTCAGCGGTTGAAGCTGTAGACATCGCAGCTGAAGATGTACTGGAACGCGAGCACGTTCAGTCAGATCCAGTGCCTGCGGCAGTGGAAGCTGCGCCTGAGAAGAGCGCAATGAAGGTTGCGATTGGAAGCTCGAAGTCGGAGCCTGTTAGTGAGAAGGGTCAGCTGGGCTTCGGCTCGTTGTTGCGCACTAGCTCGCAGGCGGATGCGGTGCAGCAGCCGGTTAAGGAAGAGAAGCCTGAGCCGGTTCCCGCGCGTGATACCGTAAGTGATGACGTCAATTGGCAATCTATATTCCTGAACCATGTGGGTGAGGAACGTCGCTTCAGCAAGGTTCGGATGTGCATCGTTCAACGCGACGATACGCTGGATCAGATCGCGACTCGCTATCAGATGAATCCTCGGGAAATTGCGATGCATAATCGCTTATCAGAGCCTTCTATATCGGAAGGTCAAGTATTGTACATTCCGATATCCGCCGTATAATAGTAATGGAAGAAGAGGCTGTCTCTGCGGAGACAGTCTCTTTGTTCTAAGTGAGGCTCAAGGCTGCCAATAGCGTGAGTGTACGAACTAGCTGCATTCTGTACAGTTCAATCGACAGATGAAAGATCTTCTGAGGATCTAAATGTATTTCCTGCAGTTAATTTGGCTGCGTGAGCGATCAACGACAAGACAGGCATGAAATAGCTGTACAAAATACATTTACTCCTCGTAAATTAGAGTCATTGAGTCAATTTCATAATTCAGATCCCTTGATTTAGCTTGGTTTTTTGACCGTAAAAACAGGAGTACCTCCCTAAATCTCGAATTAATAAGCGACTAAATCAAACTCGAGAAAAGGAAACGGGAGTAATCCCAATCTATACATTTGCCAACGAACTCAGAGATTAAGGGGGAGTAGAGCAAGGGGCAAGGGTTTGGGTAGGAAATGTTGCATTCCAAAAAACGAACATTATCGTTTAATGTTCGTTTTTAACGTGTGATAAAGCAATTATGAAATTGACTCAATTGAATCCAATTAATTGTATGAAATGCAATTAGCAGTGCATTTGACATGCGCGTACGGAATCTTGCAACACGAGTTATGAAACAGATGGAATTGGGCAATGACTATGTTTAACGGAATTAAACCGTCTATTGACTCCGCTGATGTGAAAATGTAAAATGAAGTGTAAATGTTTCACCAATTGATAAAGACCGAGAACGGGACCAGTAAGCGAAGGAATCCTTACAGAGAGCAGGGCGATGCGGTGGGACGCCTGCAGGACAATCGTCGTTGAAGTCACCCGGGAGTCGCCTTATTGAATTGCTGATCTCCAGATGATAGGCGTGGAGTTATTCAACTAGATGAGGACGGTAGCAGCCGTTATGTGCTTGGAAGTGCTGCAGTTTAAGCGGGCAGGAGCAACCTGCCGGGGGAACCGTTAATGGTGACTCGCTGAAGCTGCGGAATAAAGGTGGTACCACGGAAGCTAGCCTTTCGTCCTTTGTGACGAAAGGTTTTTTTGCGTTTAATCAGGCCCCACCGATTGCGGATGAATGAGAATATTTTAATTTGGAGGGATATAGATGGCTGAAACGAACGAACAGCAACTGTCGATGCCGACGACTTATGATCCGAAGTCGGCCGAACAGAAATGGTACAAATATTGGATGGAAGGCGGCTTCTTCCAAGCAGGACGCAACAAAGATGCGGAGCCGTTCACGATCGTTATTCCTCCTCCAAACGTTACCGGTATGCTTCATATCGGTCATGCACTTGACTTCACACTGCAGGATATTATTATCCGCTCGAAGCGTATGCAGGGCTATGACGCGTTGTGGCTCCCAGGCTCTGACCATGCGGGTATCGCAACACAGACGAGAGTGGAAGCAAAGCTGCGCGAAGAGGGGATCACTCGCTATGATCTCGGTCGCGAGAAGTTCCTGGAGAAGGTATGGGAGTGGAAGGATACTTACGCAGCGAACATTCGCAGCCAATGGGAACAGCTGGGACTGTCGCTGGACTTTTCCCGCGAGCGTTTTACATTGGATCAAGGCTTGTCCGATGCGGTTAAGGAAGTATTCGTTAAGCTGTATGAGAAGGGTCTTATTTACCGCGGCAAATACATTATCAACTGGGATCCGGCTGCTCGTACTGCGCTGTCTGATATTGAGGTTGAATACAAAGAATTGCAAGGCGCCCTGTACCATCTGCAATATCCATTGACAGACGGCAGCGGCTCTATCACAGTCGCAACGACACGTCCAGAGACGATGCTTGGCGATACGGCGGTTGCGGTTCATCCGAAGGATGAGCGCTACAGCCATCTGATCGGCAAGACGTTAATGCTGCCGATCGTAAATCGCGAGATTCCGATCGTCGCTGACGATTATGTGGATAAAGAATTCGGAAGCGGCGCAGTTAAGATTACGCCTGCTCATGATCCGAACGACTTTGAACTGGGTCTTCGTCATAATCTGCCGCAGATCAACGTGATGGACGAAACGGCGAAGATGAATGAGCTGGCAGGACCGTACGAAGGTATGGATCGCTTCGAGTGCCGCAAGCAGATCGTTAAGGATCTTCAGGAGCAGGGCGTCCTCATTCGTATCGAGGAGCATGTGCATCAGGTTGGTCACAGCGAGCGCACAGGCGTTGTTGTTGAGCCGTATCTGTCTACACAATGGTTCGTGAAGATGAAGCCGCTCGCTGAACGCGCGATTGCTGCACAGAAGGCGGGCAAGGGCGTTAACTTCGTTCCTGACCGCTTCGAGAAAGTATTTTACAATTGGATTGAAAATGTTCGCGACTGGGTTATCTCCCGTCAGTTATGGTGGGGACACCGCATTCCAGCATGGCACTGCCAAGATTGCGGACATATCAATGTTGCGCATAACGAAGTTCACAGCTGCTCTTCCTGTAACAGCACGAATCTGGAACAGGATCAAGACGTATTGGATACTTGGTTCAGCTCTGCATTGTGGCCGTTCTCCACACTGGGCTGGCCGGATCTGGACAGCGAGGATCTGAAGCGCTACTATCCGACCAATGTGCTTGTAACGGGTTATGACATCATCTACTTCTGGGTTGCACGCATGGTCTTCACTGCGCTTGAATTTACCGATGAAGCGCCGTTCAAGGATGTGCTTATGCACGGCTTGGTACGTGACCCCGAAGGACGCAAGATGTCGAAGTCACTCGGCAACGGTGTAGATCCGATCGATGTGATTGATCAATACGGCGCGGATGCATTGCGCTATATGATCTCGACCAGCAGTACGCCGGGTCAGGATCTGCGCTTCCGCTACGAACGCGTTGAACAGGCGCGCAACTTTGCGAATAAGATCTGGAACGCGTCTCGCTTCGCGTTGATGAATCTGGAAGGCTTTACGTATGATGACATCAATATCAGCGGTGATCTTGGAACAGCGGACCGCTGGATTCTGCATCGCATGAATGAGACGGCTCGTGAGATCACTCGTCTTATGGATGCATATGAGTTTGGCGAAACAGGACGATTGTTGAACAACTTTATCTGGGATGATCTGTGCGATTGGTATATTGAGATTGCGAAGCTCAACTTGTACGGTCAAGACGACGTTAAGAAGAAGAATACGCAATCCGTCCTCGCTTATGTGCTCGATCGTACGATGCGCATGATCCATCCGTTCATGCCATTCATTTCCGAGGAAATATGGCAGCATCTGCCGCATGAAGGCGAGACGATTACGCTTGCTGCTTGGCCGACATACGACGAGAAGTTCGAGGCTCCAGAAGCGGTTCAAGAAATGAACCTGCTGATGGATATGGTTCGCGCGGTGCGCAATATCCGCGCCGAGGTCAACGTTCCGATGAGCAAGAAGGTTGAGATGATCGTGAAGCCGACAGATGCCCGCGCACAAGAAATCGTGAAGCGCAATCTGATTGCGATTGAACGCTTCTGCGGCACATCCAAGCTGGACATCGATATGAATGCCGCGGCTCCAGATAAGGCGATGACGTCGATCGTAACAGGCGTAGAGATGTATCTGCCGCTTGCAGGGCTTATCGATATCGAGCAAGAGATTCAACGTCTTCAGAAAGAGTTCGAGACGTTGACCAAAGAAGTGGAGCGTGTCGAGAAGAAGCTTGCGAATGAAGGCTTCATGGCGAAGGCTCCGGCTAAAGTGGTAGAGGAAGAACGCGCGAAGATGCAGGATTACAGCGATAAACGCGACAAAGTGCTTGCGCGCATACAAGAGTTGCAAGAAGTATAAATCGGAGTATGATCTAGTAAGAGACCGTTTCTTTCATTATGCAGTGTATTCAGACGGCCGAATCTCCGCGCTGCGGGATTCGGTCGCCTCATGACTATGGGACAGAGGGATGAGTGAGATGTCAGAGACGATGGGAATGGGCAACAGCGCCCTATTTACACATGTAGACGAAGCAGTGGATTGGGTTACCTCATTAATTCCGTTTGGCATACGTCCGGGTCTTGAACGTATTGAACAGATAATGGAGCAGTTTGGACATCCGGAGCGCAGGCTCAAGTTTATTCATGTGGCAGGCACGAACGGTAAAGGTTCGACCTGCGCCATGCTGACTAGTGTGCTCATGGAGGCGGGCTTTGACGTAGGTACGTTTACGTCGCCTTATATCGAGAAGTATTCAAACCGCTTGAAATATAACAATGAAGATATTCCTGACGAAACTCTCGTTGTTCTTGTGAATCAGCTTCGTCCGGTTGTTGAGCAGATCGCCGCTACTCCATTAGGCTCGCCTACTATGTTTGAAGTGTCTGTGGCATTGGCGATTCTATATTACGCCACCGTTGCTTATCCCGATATCGTCGTATTTGAAACAGGATTAGGCGGGCGCCTCGACGTAACGAACATTGTAACGCCGATCGTATCTGTCATCACGAATATCGGCCATGATCATATGGATATTCTCGGGGATACCATCGAGGCGATAGCTGCTGAAAAGGCAGGCATCATTAAGCATGGCGTCCCTGTCGTGACGGCTGTGGAACAGCCGGAAGCGCTGGAAGTGATTCGCCGTACGGCAGAACAACGCCGTTCTACGCTGTATGTCATGGGCGAGCAGTTCCGTTATGAGTCGGAGTCTCGGATAGAAGACGCGCAGGCGTTCTCGTTCCAAGGTCCGTTTCGTGCCCTGGACTCTGTGACGATTACGATGAATGGCGCCCATCAGCTGAAGAATGCGGCTGTTTCACTTATGACTTTGGAAGTGCTGCGCAATTATATGGCGATTGTCATCGATGATGAGGCGCTGCTTGATGGAATGCGCAAAGCGGCTTGGCCAGGCCGGCTGGAAATGGTGAAGCGCGATCCGCGCATCTTGCTGGACGGCGCTCACAATCCTGAAGGCATGGAAACACTGGCGCAAGCACTCAAGGACACGTATCAATTTAAACGCTGTCACATCATGATGGGGATGCTCTCTACGAAGCATCATCCTGACGCGCTGCGTCATATACTACCTTTAGCGGATACGGTCATCTTCTCCGAACCTGATTTTCGGAAGAAGCTTGATGCGGATAAGCTTGCCGCAATAGCGGAAGAAGTACTCGGGGATCAGGAAGATCGTCCCGAGATTGTGATAGAGCCGAATTGGCGTATTGCACTAGATAAGCTTCAATCTATGACGTCTGCGGAAGACTTAGGGGTCGTAACAGGCACCCTTTATATGATCGCAGATGTTCGTTCATATTTGTTGTACCAAAAGGATTCTGAAAAAGGCTGGTGAGTTCGTGTTGAACAAGATGGAACACATTCACTTTATAGGCATCGGAGGCTATGGCATGAGCGCGATTGCTCGTGTCATGCTCGAAATGGGATACACGGTCACTGGATCTGATGTAGCTCTTCAAGAACTAACGAAAAAGCTCAGTGCTAAAGGAGCCACAATACATATCGGTCATCATGCTGATTATGTACAGGAAGCCGACGTTGTCGTCTATTCAACTGCACTTCCAAAGGACAATGTGGAGCGAGTTGCGGCAGAAGCACGCGGTATTCCTGTGCTTCATCGATCGGAGATGCTGGCGCGTTTGTTAAACGCGAAGAAGGGTGTTGCAGTAGCTGGCGCGCATGGCAAGACGACGACTTCGTCCATGATTGCCTATGTGCTGGACCGCTGCAATGTGGACCCGACGTTTATTATCGGCGGTGAGGTAACGAACCTGGGAACCAATGCGAAGGCAGGTACAGGTGATTATGTAGTAGCTGAAGCGGATGAGAGTGACGGATCATTCCTGGCCTATCATCCATACATGGCTGTCGTGACGAATATCGAGGCTGACCATCTCGAGAATTATGGCGGAGACTTTAATAATCTGAAGCAGGCATATGTTCAATTCTTAGGTCAAGTTGACCCTGAAGGAACAGCTGTGCTATGCGGTGATGATCCCATCCTCCGCGAGATGATGCCTGCTTTGACTAACTCCGTTATTACCTACGGAATTGATCAAGCTGCAGATTATATGGCGTGCGATATCGAGTCAGTTGACCGTCATATGAAATTTACGATGAAGCACGGCGCGGAAGTGCTGGGTTCGGTAGAGCTGTCTATACCAGGCAAGCATAATGTGCTGAACGCGATGGCGACGTTGATCGTGGCGATGCGCGCGGGTGTTGCATTCGCTGATGCGGCGGAAGCGATCGCTGGCTTCACAGGAGCGAAGCGCCGTTATCAAGTGATCGGCGATGTCAATGATATACTCGTCATCGATGACTACGCGCATCATCCGACTGAGATTGAGGCGACACTCACTGCGGCAAAAGCGACTGGCAAGCGTATCGTGGCTGTGTTCCAGCCGCAGCGTTATTCTCGAACTTACTTCTTGTTCGAGCAGTTCAGTCAGGCTTTTCGAGAGGCTGATGAGGTGTTCATAACGGATATCTATTCACCAGCCGGCGAGCAGCCAATCGAAGGCGTGCACGCTTCCAAGCTGGTTGAGCGAATTCGTGTGAACAGCAATGAGAATGTTCATTATGTGCCGACGAAAGACGAAGTGCTTGCACAATTAAAGGACCAAGTACGTTCTGGCGATCTGGTGCTGACGATGGGTGCGGGCGACATATGGCGTGTAGCATATGATCTAGCAGCATATCTTAAGGGCTGAGCATCTCTCTAATTCAGTATCTATGAAGTCCGGAGTTTCCTCATATCGAGGTCGGCTCCGGACTTTATTTGGTTTATTCTATCAACAACCAAATTGCAATCAATTCATAGAATATATGCACATCATGCCGCGCTCTAGTTCTATAACATATGAATCTATCATATAGCTTATAGTAACCTAGTGGACAAGGATGGTGGGTTGAGGATGCAATCGAAGCCGACTAAGATGACATTTCGCTTCCAAGAGCGTAGTGGAAATGATCATAAGATAAATACTGATCCCAAAAGTGAAGAGCATATCCCTACAAGTGACGTCTTATGGAGTGAGTGGAACACGCTTGATCCCAATCAAGTGGAAGAGTCCGAGGTGGAACGAGTAGAACGTTGGATTCGGGAGACGGATATGAATGATTCTACAGATTCTACAGATTCTACAGATTCTACAGATTCTGCAGTGAATAGTCTCAGAGAGGCAGAGCAACCGCAGGAGATGCGTGAATTAGAGACCGATTACCAGCGAGGGCAATGGGCTTGGGAGAATGGCTCCGCTTATGAAATGCAAGAATATGAAGTTCTTGGACCTTCACATACCAGAAAACGATCACCTTCGATCATTAAGGTTGCGGGTTCTGTGGTAGGTGCGATTGCGACCGGCCTGCTGTTTGGTTTCCTAGCCCTGTCCTTGCTTCGCGGTGAAGTTGATCTGCCGAACGTTAATCAGACGGTTCCAGCGATTGTGCAGAAGGAAGGGAAGCCAATCGCGCAAACGGGAACGCGACCGCAGACTGAAGACAGCAGCTCGGTGACAGGCGGCTCCAACACCGCGGGGACGAATAATCCTGACAACAAGGATGCTTCGAAGTTTAACATTCCGGCTTCGACTGCTTATGTGCTGCAATACGGTGTATTCTCGAAGCCGGAAGGCGCGGAGAAGGCAATCGCTGAACTTCGGGAACTTGGACTAGGAGCTGTACTCTCCAACGCTGATGGCAATCAACGCGTTTATACCGCGATTGCGCTGCAGCGAGATGATGCCATGCTCTTGGGCGAAGCACTGCAAGCGAAGCAAATCTCGCTCTACGTGCGTTCGCTGGATCGCCCTGCGATAACGGAGCTTGCATTCGATGGTGAGCCGGAGACCTTGAACAGCTTCATCATGCAGAGCGATGTCGTACGCGAATGGCTCATTAAGCACTCCTCGCGCATGCTGCGTCAGACGAAGCAGGAAGCGTTCGAAATGAAGCTGATGGACGAGCTGCGAACAGAGCATTTACGCTGGACACAATGGGGACAGAAATTACAGCAAAATATGACGCAAGATAAAGCTGCTCAATGGCTGAAGCTCGTTCAATCTATGAATACAGCAATTACTGCCGTAAATGAATACAACAAGAAGCCCGCTGTTTCACATCTATGGAATATCCAGCAGGCATGCATGCAATATATGCTGCTGGAACAAGAGTGGTTGAACGGTATGAAGATATAATCACAATTCTTCCAGCGATATATATGCCGGTTTCTGCTACTATACAGAGACCGGCTCTATTATTACCCATTTCAGATGCGGCGGTGTATCACAGCAATTTTTTATTTTTTTGTCGTATAAAGTAACTTTTTGCATCCATATGGGGTATATTTAACATTGTGACTTTTTTTGCGTATGTCGTATTCGCATCCTTTGTCCGTGCTTGCATAAATTGGATGGGCAATTAGCGTAATATTAAGTTTGTCAACCCGTCCAAGAGAACGTATAATGAAGAAGGTGTAAAAAAATGGAGAACATGCAAGCCAACGATCGAATTATGCCGCTTCTCATACTCGCTTCATCCTCTCCTCGTCGGAAAGAATTGATTCATACGCTGGGACTGCCCGTGGAGATTATACCTAGCGGAGCCGATGAAATTATAGAGGAGCATTGGACTCCTGAACAAGCCGTGGAACAACTCGCGCTGCTCAAGGCAACTGACGTAGCGGAGCGACGAGGACGAACGCAGAATGATGAGATCGTCATCGGATCAGATACGATTGTTGTGCTGGATCATATGATTTTAGGGAAACCGAAAGATGACGCGGATGCTTTCCGCATGCTGTCGATGCTGCAAGGACGCTCGCATGAAGTGTATACGGGTGTCGCTTGTATCCATCTTCGTTCAGGTCATACGATGGTTAAACATCGCCTGACTCGCGTGTGGATGAGAAGTCTGTCGAATGCTCAGATCGAGCGCTATATTGCGACTGGGGAACCTCTCGATAAAGCGGGGGCATACGGCATTCAAGGTGTCGGTGCTGCGATGATCGATCGAATCGACGGTTGCTATTATAATGTTGTTGGTTTGCCAGTATCTCTCTTAGCAGACATGCTGACCGAATATGAGGTGGAGACACCCTGACGCCTTGCCTGTATCCGTGCGTACGGATCGGCGTTCTATACATTCATTAGAGCCGTACTAGATACGGCATGAATAGTTGAAGAGGAGCGATTGTTATGGCATCATACCCTATGCTGCGCGACCTTCCTCAAGATGAACGACCGAGAGAGCGCATGATGCAGTCCGGAGCGCAGTCATTAAGCCATGCAGAACTGCTGGCCATTCTGCTTAGAACCGGTACGAAGGAAGAATCAGCTTTACTGTTGGCACAGCGTGTGCTGAACCGTGTTGGAGGCTTGGATAAGCTTGCTGATACATCCATGACGGAATTGACGCAGGTGCGCGGCATCGGTCCAGCTAAGGCGCTGCAATTAATTGCAGGTCTGGAGCTTGGAAGACGGATGGCGCGAGTCAAGCTTACCGACGCATTCTCGGTGCGCCGCCCTGAAGATGCGGCAGATCTCGTCATGGAGTCGATGCGCCATCTGCGCAAGGAGCATTTCGTGTGCTTGTTTCTGAACACGAAGAATCGAGTGCTGGCGCAGGAAACGATATCGATCGGTACGCTTGATGCATCGCTTGTGCATCCGCGGGAAGTGTTTCGGGCGGCAATGAAGCATGGCGCTGCTTCGATGATCTGTGTGCACAATCATCCGAGCGGTGACCCGGAACCAAGCCGTGAGGACATAAATATTACGAAGCGATTAATGGAAGTTGGAGAGTTGGTAGGCATCGAAGTTCTGGATCACATCGTTATTGGCGATAACCAATATGTGAGTTTGAAGGAACGAGGCCTCGTGTAATATAATAGATAAGATTGAAGGAACTATAAAGGAGATTGACAACATGTTTGGTGGCTTAACTAAAGATCTAGGAATTGACTTGGGAACTGCAAATACATTGGTATATTTACGCGGTAAAGGTGTCGTTGTGCGCGAGCCTTCTGTTGTCGCGATTCGCACAGATACGAAGACGATTGAAGCAGTAGGTGAATCAGCTAAGAAGATGATCGGCCGTACACCAGGCAATATTCGAGCAATTCGTCCGATGAAGGACGGCGTTATTGCTGATTTCGATACGACGGCAACGATGATTAAATATTTTATTCGTCAAGCGCAGAAGCAACGCTCTCTGTTCCCGCGCCATCCAAACGTGATGGTATGTGTGCCTTCCGGCATTACAGCTGTTGAGCAGCGCGCTGTTGAAGATGCGACGAAGCAAGCGGGAGCGCGTGAAGCTTACACGATTGAAGAGCCGTTTGCGGCAGCTATCGGCGCTGATCTTCCAGTATGGGAGCCGACAGGCAGCATGGTTGTCGATATCGGCGGCGGTACAACTGAAGTTGCGGTCATCTCGCTTGGCGGTATCGTAACGAGCCGCTCTGTGCGCGTAGCAGGCGATGAGATGGATGAATCTATCATCCAATACATTAAGCGTCAATATAATCTGATGATTGGTGAACGTACAGCAGAACAGATGAAGATGGACATCGCATCTGCGCTGCCTCTTGATGAGAAAGAAGCGATGGAAATTCGCGGACGCGACTTGCTGACAGGCTTGCCGAAGACGCTGAGCATTACTTCCGATGAGATTACTGGTGCGCTTGCAGACACTGTGAGTGCGATTGTAGAAGCTGTTAAAGTTACATTGGAGAAGTGTCCTCCAGAGCTCGCAGCTGACATTATGGATCGCGGCATTGTATTGACAGGGGGAGGAGCACTGCTTCGCAACCTGGATAAGCTGCTTGCTCGCGAGACAGGCATGCCAGTCATCGTGGCTGAGAATCCACTTGATTGTGTAGCGATTGGTACGGGACGCGCGCTTGATAATATTCACCTTTTTAAAACTCGCAGCAGCTCCGCACTTCGTTCAAAGTGGTAATATAAGCAACTTTAGCAACCTGGCTCCGCGTCGGATCTAAAGTACGGCGCGGTCCATCTATTTCGGACGAAAATGAAAACTGCATTACGACGAGAAGGTGTTTATCCTGTTTAAACTGTTAGGCAACAAGCGACTATTTATTCTAATGGTAGGACTTATACTATTCATTACGGTAATGGGATTCACTCTTGGTGTGCGCGGCAAGCTGTCTTGGCCAGAGAAGATCGTACACGATACAGTCACGTTCGTGCAGCAGATCTTCTACAAGCCTGCTTCTGCTATTGCCGACTTTTTCCATGATGTATCCAATCTCCAAGAAACTTACGAAGAGAATGAGATGTTAAAGGTAGCACTCGCTCAGTATACTCGTGATAAGGCTTGGTATAATGCGGTTGCAGCAGAGAATGAACGTTATAAGGAAGAGCTTGGATTTACAGAGCGTCAGAAACAGCTGAATCTTCCTTATGATTATCGTATCGCACAGGTAACTTCAATTAATGTGGCTGACCCTTTCAATCAGACGATTAATATTAATTTAGGTGAGAAAGATGGCATTAAGGAAGGTATGCCTGTTATCGCGGTTGATGGTGTGGTAGGTGTCATCGGTCGAGTTTATGAGTTCTCCTCTACGGTACAGCTGCTGACGAATATGGATGATAAGGATCCGAATTCTCGCGCGATCTCAGCTACAGTTCTTGGCAAAGAGAACCAGTCCTTTGGTATGATTGAATCCTATGATCAGAGTACTGGAACGTTTACGATGACAAGAATTGCAGAAAGTGATCCCTTGAAGGAAGGGGATACCATCGTTTCCTCCGGTCTTGGAGGTACGTTCCCTCGCGGTCTTGTTATTGGTACAGTTGATTCGAGACAAGTGGGTGACTTCGGGCTAACGCATACGGCGCAAATCAAGCCTGCTGCTACTTATCAGGACTGGCGCGAGTTGTTCGTCGTAGTGGATAAGGCTGAGGCAGAAACACAGGAGACTCCATAATGAATCGTAACTGGATGATCTTATTCATGTTTGTATTGTTTCTGATCGAAGGTACACTGCTGCCAATCTTCATTCCTGATGAATGGATGGGCAGAATTGTTCCTCAGTTCGTCTTTATCATTGTGCTATACCATGCTGTTTACAAGCATCGACATACAGCGCTTCTAATGGGGCTGGGCTTTGGATTTCTGCAGGATGTAGTTTATTATGGACATATGATTGGACCTCATGCGTTCAGCATGGGTCTGCTTGGTTATCTAATAGGCTTGTTGTTCAATACTCGCAATGTGTCGATGGGTACCATGATGGTCATTTCAATAATGGGGTCCTTTGCGTACCAGTCGATTCTATTCGGTATCTATTCTTTGTTCAATCTGCATCAATATACGTTCCAATATGCGTTGATGGAATACATGCTTCCAAGCTTGTTGATCCAATTGCTATTTGCCATGGTCGTATACGTTCCTATGCGCAAATGGTTTGACGCATCTCCCGCGAACAACTCTGCCGATGAAGAAGAAGTATAAGAGCCGTTACGGTGCGGTATGCCGTACGGCTCTTCCTGTTATTTATTTCCTTGTGAAATTTGTGAAGTAATGCAGGAACTTGTCTCATTCATAACGAAAAAGATAACGTTGGGAGGGACGCTTCGTGATGACAGCCAATTCAATGGTTACGATAAAGGGAGTCAAGGACGGTCTTGTGTTCTTGCTTGATGATCAATGTGAATTTGATGATTTGTTGCAGGAATTACGCAACAAACTTGAGCATACGCCTCATTTTTTTAGTGGGCCTATTGTCTATGTTGATGTCAAGCTCGGGGCTCGCAACGTTCAAGATGAGCATAAGACAAAAATACTAGATATATTAAGACAGCGTGGTAATTTGCTTATTCGATCCTTGCAATCGGATGACGAATCGAAGCAGAAAGACCAAGGCTATATCATACAGACACTGACAGGAATCGTTCGTTCTGGACAAGTTCTACGTCATGAAGGGAATCTGTTGTTTCTTGGCGATGTGAACCCAGGCGGTATCATTCAGTGCACTGGTGATATTGTAGTCAGCGGTGCTTTGCGAGGTACGGCGCATGCAGGTTATGAAGGAAATGATCGTGCCGTTATCGTCGCATCTTTATTCGCACCAACTCAGCTGCGTATTGCAGATATTATCAGTCGTCCACCGGATGAATGGGGTGTTGCTCAGACGCAGATGGAGTTTGCATATGTCCATGATGAACAGATGCAGATTGACAAAGTATCACAGCTTCACCGCATTCGACAGGACCTCAAAATGTTCAAAGGAGTGTAAGTAGCATGGGAGAGGCAATTGTCGTTACTTCTGGAAAGGGCGGAGTCGGTAAAACGACGACCTCCGCGAATCTAGGCACAGCGCTTGCTTTGCTGGGGAAAAAGGTATGTATGGTCGATACAGATATCGGATTGCGCAATCTAGACGTTGTTATGGGTCTGGAGAATCGCATCGTCTATGATATATGCGACGTTGTCGATGGACGTTGCCGTCTGAATCAAGCACTCGTTAAGGACAAACGCTTTGACGAGCTGTACATGCTTCCTGCTGCGCAGACAAAGGACAAGCTGGCCATTTCGCCTAAGCAAGTGGAAGACATTATACTAGAATTGAAGAAAGAATACGAATATATTATCATTGATTGTCCTGCGGGTATTGAGCAGGGCTTTAAGAACGCAATCGCAGGCGCGGACCGCGCGATTGTTGTGACTACACCTGAGAATGCAGCGGTGCGAGATGCGGACCGTATCGTCGGTTTGTTGGAGAGCAATAACTTAAGCTCGCCTAAGCTGGTCGTTAACCGTATACGTCCTAATATGGTCAAGAGCGGCGAGATGCTTGATATTGACGATATCATGCAGGTGCTTAACATTGATCTGATCGGAATCGTACCTGATGATGAGCATGTCATCAAGGCGGCTAATCTCGGTGAGCCAACAGTGATGAACCCAGATTCGAAGGCTGCGATCGCATACCGCAATATTGCCCGCCGGATTCTAGGGGATACGGTCCCACTCATGCCGCTTCACCAGAAGAAGGGCATGCTGACGAAGATGAAGAAGTTTTTGGGAATGGGATGATTGCAAGTTGCTGAATAAACTTAAAAGAATTGATTGGATTATTGTCGCTATCCTTCTTTGCTTTATGGTCATTAGTCCGATGCTCATTCATAGCGCAACAGCAGGTGATCCGCAGTACTCTGGTTATCCGTTCAAGACCGTCATATTCTTCGTAGCAGGATTCGGACTCATGTTTGTGCTGGCGCTCTTTGACTATCGTATCCTGTTAAAATATTGGTACATTCCATTCGGAATAACGACGATTTTGCTCGTGGGTATCTTCTTCTTCGGCTCCGATAAAAATGGCGCAACAGGGTGGTACGATCTTCCTGGTTCCATGTCGTTTCAACCAGCAGAGGTTGCGAAGATTACGCTTATTATCGCCCTGGCTTATATGCTGGGCCGCCGTGAGGGAGATCCTCTAACGTTTACTCGTGATCTTCTGCCCATAGGATTAGTAACGCTAATTCCGTTTGGGCTCGTAGTCGTTCAGCCAGACTTGGGGAATGCGCTTATCTACCTGGTTATTTTAGTAGGCATGCTGTGGATCGGAGGAATTAAATATCGCCACATTCTCACGGGAGCGGTCATCGTTGGGGGCTGCCTCGCGCTGGTTATAACGATGTTTACCGCATTTAATGATCAAACGAAGGATTTCTTCGTAAATACACTGGGACAGGAACATTGGTATGAACGAATCAATACGTTCATTAATCCTGAAGAAGCCTCTAACGATGCCAAGCATCAGTCGAACTATGCGATGATCGCGATCGGTTCAGGCGGTCTAAGCGGCGACGGGTATATGGAGGGTGAATTGAAGCGGCGCAGCTTCATCCCGTATACGTACTCGGATGCGATCTTTGTCGTCGTTGGCGAGGAGTTCGGGTTTCAAGGCGGTTCAATCCTGCTGCTGATGTATTTCTTGCTCATTTACAGGATGATTCTTATTGCCTTTCAGTGCTATGACATCAGGGGAGCCTACGTCATTATCGGGGTCGTGTCCATGTTTGTGTACCAGATCTTCCAGAACATCGGAATGTGGATCGGCTTGATGCCTGTTACGGGCATTAACCTCCCGTTTATTAGTTATGGCGGTACTTCCTTGTTGTTGAATTTTATATGTATTGCCTTGGTCATGAGCATCAAGATCTATCAAGAGAAATATCAATTGGAAAAATAAACGATGCTGTTAAAGCATTATATATTGTTGTGATTAGCTGTCTTCTTCGGAAGGCAGCTTTTTTCATATTCGCAGGTCTTATTCATGGTCATGTCCATTTTCATGCTCATATCGTGAACGGGCTTGTCATACATATAGCTACGAGAGCAAAGGACAAGGATGGAGGGACATCGATGAAGGAAGATATCCGCAAACGACGCGAAGCCCGTATACGTCAGCTTACAACCGCGAGTGCCCTAGTAACATCATCGGACCCGGACATTCATCGCCAATCGAGTAAACATGAAGATATTCCTCATTTTCTAAGAAATCAACCGCACATTATGGAACAGAGAGAACAAGGGGATTTGCGCGATACGTATGGTCATCAAGGGTTAATAGATGAGCAGCTTCAAGCTCATTCACGAGCGGATGATCCGCTTATAATAGTTGAACGTGACCCTGAAACGGAGTGGAATGCATCACGGCGGAAATGGAGCAGCCAGTACGGATGGGAAGATCATCATGACAAGAGCGGTCACCGACCAATCATTCATACGTTAAGGCTGCAGATCGTCGGAGCAATGCTTGTATTCGCGATCGGATCTGTTTTGCTCCGTTTTCCGATGCCTTGGACACAGCAAGCAAGCCAGTGGGTAAACACTTCTCTCCAGCAGGAAATGAATCTCTCTGCAATTGCTTCGTGGTATGAAGAAACTTTTGGTGGTTCACCAGCGTTTATACCTATATGGAAGCAGCCGGATAGTGAAGCAGAAGCTGTGCAAGCAGGCACTCGGCTATTGAAGCCAATTGAAGGTGAGCTGCTGCAGCCGTTCACGATATCCATGAAGGGTGTTGAGTTTCTGCCGAAGCATGGGGTTGTTCAAGTAGTTAGTGCAGCCAAGGGCAGAGTTGTAGACGTTGTAAGGGATGTACAAGCAGGCGTAACGGTGATCATCCAGCATACTGAAGGTTTAGTAACGATATATAGTAAGCTGGCCGCCGCGGAAGTAAGTGTGAATGATTGGGTTGAAGCGGGAGATCGGATTGGCTCCATGTCCAAGGAGGGGACTTCCTCCTTATATTTTGCTATTAAGCAGAACGGACAGTTTGTGAATCCGATGGACGTGATGGATATTGATTAACTGGGCAGGTACAAGATATTCGCTGCATCCGCTCTTTGTGATGCTGCTGGCTATGTCAGCCATTACAGGACATGTGCTTGAATTGATTACGTTGTTTACCATCGTCGTTATTCATGAGCTTGGCCATGTGGCAGCGGCTCGCTGGTGCGGCTGGTCGATAGAGGAAGTTAAACTGCTCCCGTTCGGAGGCGTAGCGGAAACGAAAGACGGCGCTGTTTCTCCTGCATGGCAAGAGTGTCTGGTTGCCATTGCGGGGCCGATGCAGAACGGCATTCTAATCGGAATTGCATACCTATGCCGAGTGACAGGGATGTGGAGCGAGGGGTGGGCTGATTATTTTATCGAAGCCAACCTGCTGATTGGCGGCTTTAACCTGTTACCGATTCTTCCATTGGATGGCGGTCGGTTTCTACAGGCGCTAAGCAGCAGATGGATGAGCTTCCATCGCTCATTGCTGCTAGGCGCTTGGATGAGTATCGCAGCAAGCCTGGCACTTGTCCTATATTCGCTGGTTCCTATGCTGCAGCATCAATTGTTCAACCTGAATGTGCTGGTATTGGCCATCTTCTTACTATGGTCGAACTGGATAGAGCGGCGTCATGTGCCTTACCGCTTCGTGCGCTTTCTGATGAATCGACCACAGCGGCTTCGGAGATGGGAAGAGCATGGACAGTTGGGGACACCGATCGTTGTACAAGCCGGAAAGCCAATGACTGATATCTTAAAAAATTTTCGCCGCGACTGCTACCACTTAGTCTATGTTATGGGGCAAGAAGGGCAGATACGGAGAATTATTCCGGAGCAGCAGTTAATTGACGCTTACTTTCAGGATTCATCGAAATGGGATCTGCCGAACCCTAAGTCTAAGCCGCCTGCAATCTCCAGTTAGGAACTCAAAACCATTTTCTATGATATAGGCTGAAATGTATCTATGTTCCACAAACCGACATGTTCACTGCTTCCTTCTTCATGATAAAATAAATGTTGACGCGCTTGAGCAGGAGTGATGCCATGAATCAGATAATTGTTCACTGTGAGGAACAGATAACGCAGATGGCGTTGCTGGAGCAAGGTCAGTTGATCGAATATGCAGTAGAACGCGCAGAGAAAACAATGCTTGTGGGCAGCTTTTTTAAAGGACGCGTCGTAAATGTGCTTCCCGGGATGCAAGCTGCATTCGTCGATATCGGACATAAGAAGAATGCATTCTTATATGTTGATGACTGTTTACACCCTCATCTAGAGAAGCAACCGAAACAGAAACCGCCTATATCAAGTATGCTTCGTGTTGGACAAGAACTAATCGTACAAGTGATGAAAGAGCCGCTAGGCGGCAAAGGAGCTCGCGTAACGACGCATTACTCGCTGCCAGGGAGATATGTGGTTTATATGCCTAAGGCAGATTACGTAGGCGTGTCGAAGAAGATTGATCGAGAGTCTGAGCGTTCACGATTGAAGCAGCTCGGCGATCGCATTCGCAAGGACGAGGAAGGAATCATTATCCGGACGGTAGCGCAGGATGTGCCGACGGAGATGCTGGAAGCGGATATCGAAGCATTGCGCAAGCAGTGGGTAAGGATAATGCAGCGGTCGCTACCTGCTGGAGTTCCTTCGCTTCTGCACCATGATCTTAACATGGTTGAACGACTCATACGCGATGCTTTCTCGCGTCATGTGGATGAGCTGCTAATTGATGATGAACGCGAGCTTACACATGTTCTGTCATTTGTTCGTACCTTTGATCCGGAATTAAGTGAACGTGTTCGTGTGTATCATGACCGTGTGCCCATTTTCAAACGCTATGGCATATCAGAACAGCTGGAGACAGCCTTCCAGCGCAAGATATGGCTTAAGAGCGGCGGTTACCTCGTATGGGACCAGACGGAAGCACTGACGGTCGTAGATGTGAACACGGGCAAATATACCGGCACGACGCACTTGGAAGATACCGTTTACTTGACGAATATGGAAGCGGCGGAAGAAATCGCGCGTCTCATTCGTTTGCGAGATATCGGCGGCATTATTATTATCGATTTTATCGATATGAATACAGAAGAGCATCGGCAGCATGTTGAAGAACGTCTAGAGGCGACGATAAAGAAAGACCGCACTAAATGTCTGGTCGTAGGATGGACTAAGCTGGGCTTGCTTGAGATCACGCGCAAAAAGGTGCGTGAACAGGTGATGAATCGGATGTATTCGGTATGTCCAGTATGTGAAGGTACGGGGAAGAAAGCACAAGCTAGCTGGCAAGTGTAATTCATTGTTGATTTATCAGGTGGCTTGTGCTATTATCATTGAGTATGTGTCTAGTTTAATTACCTGCACACATGCTGTAACCGCTCGGAACAGGTTCACAAGTATGGCTTATGGTCATCACCTGATTATGGCGAGTCTGAGACATGAGGAGGTGCAACACAATGTACGCAATTATCGAAACAGGCGGTAAGCAATACAAGGTTCAACAAGGCGATGTATTGTACATCGAGAAGCTGAACGCTGCTGAAGGAGAAAGTGTAACATTTGACCGCGTATTGGCAGTGTCCAAAGACGGAGGTCTTGTTACAGGTGCTCCAGTGGTAGCAGGTGCTGCTGTTACGGCGAAAGTTGAAAAGCATGGAAAAGGCGCGAAAGTTCTCGTGTACAAGTACAAAGCTAAGAAAAACTACCGTCGCAAGCAAGGTCACCGTCAGCCATTCACTAAAGTAACAATCGAAAGCATCAACGCGTAAGAGGTGTGACATGATTCGTGTCATTATCACACGGAAACGAGATGGTTCGATTGACAGCTTCTCCGTCAAAGGACACGCAAACTATGCCAAGCATGGCGAAGATATTGTGTGTGCAGGCGTGTCAGCCGTAACCGTGGGCGTTGTAAACGCGATTGAAGCTCTAACTGGTGTAATTATGGACAGCCGAATGAAGGATGGATTTCTAAGCAGCGGTGTTCCGCAGCTTGAGAATGAACGGACTTCAGAGCAGGTTCAACTCCTGTTAGAATCCATGATTGTTAGCTTGAAGTCTATTGAAGATTCATACGGATCGTATCTTCAGATACAAGAGAAGAACAATAAATAAAGGAGGTAGACAACATGTTGAAGCTGAACCTTCAGTTATTCGCATCTAAAAAGGGTGTTGGTTCCACAAAGAACGGACGTGACTCTGAATCTAAGCGCCTAGGCGTTAAGCGTGCAGACGGTCAAGGCGTTACAGCTGGAAGCATCTTGGTTCGCCAACGCGGAACTAAGATTCACCCAGGCAACAACGTTGGTATTGGTAAAGACGACACGCTCTTCGCTAAAGTAGAAGGCGTTGTTAAATTCGAACGTTGGGGTCGCGATCGCAAGAAAGTGAGCGTCTACCCAGTTGACGCTGCACCGGTTGCAGCAGCTGTGGAAGCATAAGACGTCTTCTGAAACCCTCGGCTAACGCCGAGGGTTTTTTGGTATATAGATTGCATGACGAGGATGCGTAGACATGCTATACTATAGCTTGGAATTGGTATGTATACGTGAAATGGAGCGGTGAGCATATGTTAAGCAGTACCCGTATGGGGATGGGGTTGTGCCTGTTCGTTGCGCTCGGTTCAGCCGCAGCGTTAATCGGATGGGATATCCCGCTGTTATGGCGTATAATCGCTGTCGCACTACTCATCATAAGCATAGGTACCGGAGTTAGAATCTTCGATCAGGAGAAGATGCGGCAGCAGCAGCGTCTAATTCAGGCCGCTTCTAGGCAAGCGGTGGACATCTTGAATCACCAACGTCATGACTGGATGAACGACCTGCAGTTGTTATATGGTTATGTGCGGTTAAACAAGCTTGACAAGCTGCCTCAATGTGTGGAGCAGATCAAGCTTCGCATGGAGGAAGAGAGTCGGATTGCTAAGCTTGGGTATTCGGAGCTCATACTATTTCTGATGCAGCTGCGGCTATCAGGCAGCACGATGCCGATTGAAGTCCATATCCCTGAAGCTATCGAGCTTTCCAAGCTAAAGTTAAGCTTAAGCTCTGATGAGTTGATGGATATGATTGCGAAAAGCGTAATGATATTTCGAACTGCACCGAAGCCTCAAGACAGCTATGAATGTTATGCAGCGCTTAGGCTATCGTTGATCAGACAGGAAGATCAATTCATTGTACGCTATGAATACGGTGGGAAACTGCTTCGGCCGGACGATGTGAAGTATCAATATGAACAAATGGCAACTGAACGCGGCGTGCGGCTGGAGCAGTTGTCGAACAAGGAACAGGATGCAAACGGTGATTTCCCTGTACTGCAGTGGATGTTGCCATGCATGACTGAATGAGGTGACAGCATGTTTGTAGATAAAGCGAAGATATATGTTAAAGGCGGCGACGGAGGCGATGGTCTCGTTGCGTTTCGTCGTGAAAAATACGTCCCGAATGGCGGCCCTGCGGGCGGCGACGGCGGGAATGGCGGCGACGTCATCTTTCGAGTCGATGAGGGACTAAGAACACTCGTAGACTTTCGATATCAGAAGCACTTCAAGGCGGAGCGCGGGGTGAAAGGACGCAATAAGAGTCAGCACGGCGCGAATGCAGAGCACATGATCGTGCGTGTTCCACCTGGAACGGTTATCGTTGACGATGATACGCAGGATGTAATTGCGGATCTAACTCGTCACGGCCAACAGGTTGTTATTGCGAAGGGCGGACGAGGCGGACGAGGCAATATTCGCTTCGCGACACCGACGAATCCGGCGCCTGAACTGGCGGAACACGGTCAAGAAGGACAAGAACGTTGGGTCGTGCTTGAGCTGAAGGTTATGGCGGATGTAGGACTGGTAGGTTTTCCGAGCGTTGGGAAATCAACGCTGCTGTCGGTCGTATCCAGCGCTCAGCCGAAGATCGGCGCGTACCACTTCACAACGATCACACCTAACTTGGGTGTGGTGGATGTAGGTGACGGCAGAAGCTTCGTGATGGCGGATCTGCCAGGATTGATCGAAGGCGCTCATACCGGCGTTGGACTCGGCCATGAGTTCCTGCGCCATGTCGAGCGGACGCGAGTTATCATCCACGTCGTAGATATGGCGGGTACAGAAGGGCGCGATCCATTCGAGGATTGGCAGAAGATTAATGACGAGCTTAGACTGTACAATGCGAAGCTGGCTGAACGTCCTCAGATCGTTGCCGCGAACAAGATGGATATGCCGGAAGCGGCAGAGTACTTGGAGAGCTTCCGTGAGCAATTAAAGGAAGTTCGCCCAGATATCGAGATTATGCCAATCTCGTCGTTAACGAAGAAAGGTGTGCAGGAGCTGCTGTATAAAGCGATGAGCACGCTGGAACAGCTCCCAGTAGCACCGGAGGTTGAGGAAGTAGCTGAGGTGGAAGAGCGGAAGATCTACCGTCTCGAGAAGAAGGAAGAGACGGAGTTCACGATTCGCCGCGAGAACGATATCTTCGTTGTGGAGAGCGCGGCAATCGAGAGCATGCTGAAGCGCATGCAGATGAATTCGCATGACGCGATCCTGCTCTTTGCGCGCACCTTGCGCCGCATGGGCGTTGATGATGCATTGCGCAAGCGCGGAGCGAAGGATGGCACGATCATTCGAATTGCCGACTTTGAATTCGAATTCGTCGAAGGCAGCAGCTATTATTGATGAGATAAGCGCGCTGCAACACAAAAACAGTAGTCCAGGAAAGTTTTTTCCTGGGCTACTGTTTTTTTACTTATACAGTGGAACCAGGAGGGAGCATCGCTCTCGCTTTCGAGATGACGCCCTTTATTTCTTGCTCGAGCTTCATGATCGCTTCTTTATGCGTGACGATGGTGCGGACATGAGATGCTAACGTGGTGAGTGACTTATTCAACAGCTTGACATCTTTCAGCTTAATTGCCTGATATACACTGCTCTTCATCGTTGACGTCTGCTTATTAAGCGCTGTGACGGAGCTTCGTTCACTCTTGATCCGCGCTTCAAGCTTGTCGATTCCTGCTAGTGTATCGCGGATTCGCTTCATGAGGCTCGCTGCTTGATCCTTCGCAGCCTTAAGTGCGGCTTCCTTCGACTTGATGTCCTCGCGCGCGAGCTGAACGAGCAGCTTGATCTGATCCGCCTGAAGGCTAAGGATCGAGGTCAAATCTTTATCCTTCAGCTTGCGGGCGGCTGCCAGCTGTTGATTGATTAAAGTGTAGGAATTGAACAGCGGCTTGTAACGATCCTTCGTCTGCTGCAGCTTGGCATCCAGTGAAGCCAGCTTAGCAGAGTCGATCTGCATGATCTCCTTTCTTAGCTTACTTTCCGCGGCATCATTCTCGCTGCTGAGCGTCTTGATGCTCTGATCGAGCTGCGTGATCTGGCGTTGATAATCAAGCGCCTGCTGATAGAGTGCTTTCATAGACTTAGCCTGAGCGGCGTCCGCATCCTCCATAAGCTTGTCAAACGCTTTCTTCATCGTGGCTGATAATTCGACTGATTCTGCTGCCGCACTAAGCGGAGCCAGCATAAACAATACGCATGCCATGAAGATCATCATACTCCTTTTAATCATAAACGAACCTCCCTCATCGTCGCTAAAACGACAAAAGCACCCGCAAGACAGGTCGATATCGACCATATCTTACGGGTGCTACCATCGTAAGCGAACCATAATTTAACTATCGTTCACAATATATCAAAGTGTTCATAGCAAGTCAAGCTGGCCATGAACGCAAGTTGAAAGAGACGATCTTAAAAATTCTTTATCAATTGATATATTCACTAGTTCAATAATTTAATGATTAGATATATCTTTTTCTTGTTTAGTTCCAGTAAATGCTATAATATGGAATTTATCAGTGCAAGAAACGCAACCAAATAAGTGAATGAATTGGAGTTGTGTGCGTAATGGACATCCCAAACAAACCATTGTACGCTCTCATCATTGAACATATTCAACGCCAGATCGAAGAAGGTAAGTTCCTTCCCCATGACCAGATTCCGACTGAGATGGAGCTGGCGGAGCAGTTTGGCGTCAGCCGCATTACGACCAAGCGCGCATTGGTAGAGCTTGAACGAAGCGGCTTGATATACCGCAGACGCGGCAGCGGGAGCTATGTGAAGGAACGTCAGCAATCCGAGCAACTAGACATTCAGCGCACGGCAGAGCTGCTCCCCTCCAAACGAATTATTTCGATTATCTTGCCTTATATGGTGGAGAACGGCCATGTTGGATACTTAAAGGGGATCTCCGATCTGCTAGAATCAAAGGGCTATTATCTCAGCCTTCATTCCAGCGATTGGGACGCGGAGAAAGAAAGGGAACTGCTTATTCGCCTTCCGAAGCATGGCTTTGACGGTATCATTCTGTATCCCTTAGGGTCTATGCACAATCTTGATATCGTTCATATGCACTATTTGAACGGATACCCGTTGGTGACGATTGACCAATATTATGACGGTATCCCTTTGCCAAGCGTAGTCTCAGACAATCGCAGAGGAGGCTATCTCGCCGCTCAGCACTTAATCGAGCTGGGCCATCGCCGCATTGCCTATGTATCCAGCATTGGCATCGAATATCGCACCTCTGTGCGCGACCGTTACTTTGGCTATTGTCAGGCGCTTAAGGAACATAGCGTAAGGTTTGTCCCAGAATTGGTCATCTGTGATTTCTACCGCCAACTTTCAAGCGATAACGAAATGTGTTTCTATCAGGACATGGCGAGAGCCTTGATTGCTAGAGGAGCAACCGCAGTCGTGACTGAGCATGACCAATTGGCGCTGGTGATGATGAGCGCGTGCTTGAAAGGCGGAATACGAATTCCTGAGCAGCTGTCTTTTGTAGGATTTGATGATATCGATATGGCCTCCCACTATGAAATTCCTCTTTCAACTGTCACCCAGAATTATTATGAAATCGGTAAATGCGCAGCGCAGCTATTGATCAACCAGTTTAACGATCCATCTGCCACAGACCCTGACACGAACTTAGCTATGATACCTGTCGAGATGAAGAGAAGGCTTTCTTCCGCATCTATAGACAATGCGATTGGCGAACGATGATAGTACAATGATCATTTTGTCGGAAGAAGCTGCCCTGGATGCATCAGAGATGAGTTTAGGGCAGTTTTGTGTAAAATAAACAATTATTTAGTCGAATATCCATTATTTACAATACAAAAATGAGCAGTTATAATACATCGTGTAATCACTTTTTGGTATACCAAATTAGAAGTTTTGTCCACATGGCAGCACGATTCGTAGCAGAGACTCGGCAAAATGAATGATGCGGTTATATCATTTCACGAGTAGTGCTTCAAAAATGAATCGGATGGGGGATTTTTATGAAAGCGCTTAAGTTGATGCTTGTATCCGTCTTTTTTCTCGCTTCTTTGGTCGCTTGTGCTAGCGGTAACAATGCAAGTGAACCTCCTAAGAACACGGATACGCCTAAGACAACCACGCCTACACCGCCTGCTGAAGAGAAGAAGGACCCGCCTCCAGCTCAGCCAGACCCGAACGCAGCCAAGTTTGATCTGAAAGGCGAAACGATCAAGATCGGCTTGTGGTGGGAAGGCGCCGACCCGCGCACGGTTCCAGAAGCGGATCGCAACGTCGGTGTTGAGGAGCAGATCAAGCTAATCGAAGCGGCTGAGAAGAAGTACAACACCAAGATTGAATTCGTAAAGTTCGCAGATTATGAAAAGTATGTAGAGAACTTTACGACGACATCGCTCGCAGGTGAACCATTTGCCGACATCGTTGTGCTTGAGTTGTTCTGGGCATTCCCGCAGCTTGTGAACAAAGGCTTTATCGCTCCGATTGATGAATGGATTGACATGAAGGATCCGAAGTACAACAACTGGATGAAGACCGGCGGTTCTTTCAATGGCAAGCAATACGGCTTCTATGACTCCGCTCCGTCCCCTTACGGCATGTTCTATAACAAGACGCTCGTTCAGGAGATGGGACTTGAAGATCCATATGAGTTGCAGCAAAAGGGAGAATGGACATGGGATAAATTCCGTGAACTCACCAAGAAAGCAACAAAGGATACGAACGGCGACGGTAAAGTTGATGTATATGGATTTGCCGGCAGCTATGGCAAGATGAACGCTGTGACGGAGCAATTCATTTATACGAATAAAGGCTCTGTGGATCGAGACGAGAAGGGTGATCTGAACTTCTCCCTGGGCAACAAGAATGCGTTAGACGCCTTGCAGTTCGTGTCTGATCTCTACAATGTAGACAAATCCATTATGCAACCGGTTCCAGAAGATGCTACAAAAGAGTTTATTTCCGGCAAGGGTGTCATATATGCGGGCTTCAGCTGGGAGCTTGGCGGCCTCGTAGAGAAGATGCCAGACAAGACGCTTGGCTGGGTGTTCTTCCCGAAAGCACCTAATGCAACTGACTACATGTCTTATACTCCATTCGGCAATATGTACATGGTAGCGAAGCATTCCAAGAATGCTGAAGCAGCTATCCATATCTTCGATGAAATTAACCTCCACGAAAAAGGCCGCGAGATTACGTTCCAAGCATGGGAGACCTCATTCCCTACGAAAGAAATGCTCGATACACGTAAGCAGATGTATGACAAGATTGGTTATCTTGGCGGCTACTACGCAATCCCAGACTCCGGCAAGCTGTTTGGAACGGTTGTCACCGATATTACGGAAGGCAAAGTGACACCGGCAACGGCAGTAGAAAAGGTAAAGTCACAGTTCGAAGCTAATCTTAAGAAGCTCCAGGAAGATAGCAAGCAATAGTTAACGATAGTTAGTGAAAGTAGTACACACTGGTACTCCGTCCCTGTTCATGAAGTATCAAGACAGGGACGGAGCAGTATGTGAGGGGGGAGTCCATGCGGCAGCGTTACCGTAGAGCGATATCCGCACTGGTGATTACGGTTGTGGTAGCCTCCGGGGCTTTCCTGTTGATGGGTGGGAGCAGCGCCTCATCAGGAATAGATTACCCCATTGATAGCTCAAGATTAATGCAGATTACTGACAGAGTGAAGCAGGGCGGCTATCAGTCGTATATCCAGCAATATAAGCATATGCCTCTACCTGATACGGAAGTGATGATCCAGCCGGATAGCTATGACCATGCTGCTGGTATGCCAGAACCTAGGCTGGAGCAGCCGCAAGGCTCGGTTGCGCATTCCATCATCACTGGGGCAGAAGGATCAATCTCATGGAGCTTTCAAGTCCCGGAATCGGGCTTATATCATATTGAGATGAATGTGATGCCTATGAAGGGCAAGGATTCAGATATTGAACGCGAGCTGCAGATTGACGGAAAGGTGCCTTTCACAGAAGCGCGAAGCATCATGTTTCAGCGAATATGGATGAATGAGCAAGTGCAGGTGGAACGAGATGCGAATGGCAACGATCTGACACCGCGGCAAATAGAGCATCAAGCATGGCAGAAGGTGCTGCTAAGAGATGCAACGGGATATGAGCCGAAGCCGCTCCTTTTTTATTTTAGCGCAGGTACTCATACGCTTAGCCTGACTTCTGTGAGAGAGCCGATGGCTATTGCCGGAATCAAGCTCTATAATCCGCAAGCAACGCCAACCTATGAGGAGTTGGCGACCCTATACAAGGAAGCAGGCATGAAGCCGACAAGCGGCGTGCTCATTAAGGTGCAGGGTGAAGATGCGCGATACAAATCATCGCCGACCTTGCTGCCCGCCAATCATCGCGCAAGTCCTGCAGTTGAGCCGTATCACGTGTCCAAGCTGCGTAACAACATCATAGGCGCGTATGCGTGGCGACTTCCGGGCCAGTGGCTCGAATGGGAAGTCGATGTGCCTGAGTCGGGACTATATACGTTATCGTTCAAGCATTTGCAAAATTATTTACCGGGAATGTCCTCTCTGCGGACACTCACCATAGACGGAGAGCTGCCGTATCAAGAAGCGGATCGAATTGGGTTTCCTTATAGTACGGAATGGCAGATGAAGACGGTTGGCGGAAGTGATGGGGAGCCGTATATGCTTCCATTGTCACAAGGCAAGCATACGATTCGGCTGGAAGTAACCTTGGGTGAGATTGCGCCAATCATTCGTGCGGTGGAATCAAGCATTCTAGAGCTGAACGGAATGTACCGAAAGATCATCAGCTTTACAGGGACTGTGCCAGATTCATTCCGTGATTATCAATTGGAAACGCGCATTCCTGAGATGGCGGAGACCTTCGCTGAACAGTACAAGCTGCTCACTGAAATTGCGCAAATGATTGAAGGACCAAGCGGAAGCAAAGATCGAACGGCGATCTTGAATACCCTTGCCTATCAGCTTAAGGACATGGCGGAGCGGCCTGAAACGGTGCCTTCACGAGTGGAGAGCTTCAAGTCCAACGTCGGCGCACTTGGCGCATGGCTCCCATCGATGAATGAACAGCCTCTAGTCATTGATTATTTGGTTCTCGCATCCCCGGATGTCAAGCTTCCGGCAGCGGAAGCATCTAGGGTGGAGCAGTTGTGGGCAGGTACGCAATCGTTTGGTGCATCGTTTATTGAGAATTACGATCAATTCGGCACAACCGGAGGCGACAAGCAGAAGGTATTGGATGTATGGCTAACCTCTGCTCGCGATCAGGCGCTGATCCTGAAGCGACTTATTGATGACCGTTTTACGAGCGAGACTGGTATTCAGGTACGGCTTAAGCTGGTTCCCTCTAACGTGCTGCTGCCGTCAACGTTCTCAGGCAAGGGACCTGACGTCGCGATTCAAGTCGGCAATGATCTTCCGGTCAATTATGCGAGTCGCAACGCAATGCTGGACTTGTCGCAATTCCCGGACTTTGAGGAAGTTACAAAGCGCTTCCTACCAAGCGCGATCGTTCCATTTGAATTCAACGGCAAAGTCTATGCGCTGCCTGAGACACAGACATTTCCAGTTATGTTCTATCGCAAGGATATTCTGATCGATGAGCTCAAGCTGGAAGTGCCGGAGACTTGGGATGAGCTGAAAGCGCTCATTCCGAAGCTGCAGAGGCACCACCTGCAGATTAGTTTGCCTGAACGGACGCTGAACGCCCTTGGCAACGAATCTGCGAATACGGATATTGTAAGCATTGCTCCTAATCCAGCTTATACGATGCTCTTATACCAGAACGGGGGAAGTTTTTATCAGGATGAAGGGATAACGAGCGGTCTGGAGTCAGAAATAGCTGTCCAAATGTTTAAGCGTTGGACGGATATGTATATCAACTATAAGCTGCCCATCAGAGCAGACTTCGGCAATCGATTCCGCACAGGTGAAATGCCGATCGGGATTGAAGACTACACGTTATTCAACAAGCTGAATGTATTCGCTCCCGAGCTGAAAGGCTTGTGGGAATTCGCGCCAGTGCCGGGTGTTCGTCAAGCTGACGGCACGATCCGACGCGAAACCGGCAGCGGAGGTACTGCGGCGATGATCTTCAACTCGACGTCAGATCAAGAGTCTGCATGGGAATTTCTCAAGTGGTGGACGAGTAAAGAAGCGCAGCTGCAGTTTGGACGGGAGATGGAGATACGCATGGGCGCAGCAGCTCGTTATCCGACGGCGAATCTGGAAGCTTTCGCAGAGCTGCCATGGCAGTCCAGTGAATTGAAGAAGCTGCAAAGTCAGATGCAGTGGGTGAAAGGAATTCCTGAAGTCCCTGGAGGGTACTTTACAGGCCGTCATCTGGATAATGCATTTCGCAGAGTGGTGGTGCAGGGGGAAGATGCTAGAGAGTCCCTCGACTACTACGTCCGCTATATTAATGAAGAAATAACGCTAAAACGCAAAGAATTCAATCTTCCCTATAAGGAATGAGGGGATCATTCATGAATGCTAGGACTGAATCGGAGCTTGCGCCTGAAACAGGTATCCGATCGAAGCAAGGAATTACAGCGGGATGGTTTCGCAGGCTGAAGAATGCGTTGAGGCGCGAATGGAAAAATAATCGTCAGGCATACGTGCTAATGGCGCCGTACTTCATTATTTTCGGTACGTTTACGGTGCTTCCGGTCGTTATATCGCTCGTGCTTAGCTTTACCTACTTTAATATGCTGGAGGCTCCTAGATGGGTAGGATGGTACAATTATGCGCGGTTATTTGCTCAGGATGATGTATTTCTCATAGCCTTAAAGAACACGCTGCTGTTCGCAGCCATTACCGGACCGGTAAGCTATATGGCATGCTTCTTCTTTGCTTGGTTGATCAATGGTCTGCCTCCTAAGCTGCGGGCATTGCTGACGCTTATCCTGTATGCCCCGTCAATTGCGGGCAACACCTATCTGATCTGGAATCTGCTGTTCAGCAGCGATTCTTATGGCTTTATCAACTCCTTTTTGATGAAATATGGAGCTATTCTTGAGCCGATTCAATGGCTGCAGGATCCGCGATACATGCTCGCTATTCTCATTCTTGTTCAACTGTGGCTCAGCTTAGGAACTTCATTTCTAGCCTTTATCGCGGGTTTACAAAATGTAGACGCCTCCTTGTATGAGGCTGGAGCGATTGACGGAATCCGTAATCGCTGGCAGGAGCTGTGGTTTATTACTCTGCCTTCTATGCGCCCGCAGCTGATGTTCGGCGCTGTCATTCAGATTACGAACGCCTTTACCGTAGCGGAAATCTCGATCTATCTGATTGGATTCCCAAGTGTAGATTATGCGGCGCATACGATTGTGACGCATCTGATCGACTACGGTATGATCCGCTATGAGATGGGCTACGCCTCTGCAATTGCGACGGTACTGTTCACGTTAATGCTTACGACCAACTTGATCACGCAGAAGATGCTGCGCAAAGTAGGTGAATAACGCTAATGAAGATATGGAGGCTGCGCAGTAAACGAGAGAATCGCTCCTGGCTTGCTGATCTCCTGCTGATGTTGTTCCTTGGTGCAATTGCTACATTTATGGCAGCTCCGCTCGTGTTTACGATCAGCAATGCATTCAAACCATTAGATGAGATTCTCATATTTCCGCCCAAGTTTTTTGTGCGCAATCCGACGATTGATAATTTTAAGATGCTTGGGAATTTATTTTCCGATTCATGGATTCCGTTCTCAAGGTACTTATTCAACACATTCTTTATCGCGATCTTGGGTACAGCTGGGCATGTGCTGATCGCGTCGGCAGCTGCATATCCGCTTGCCAAGGTGCGTTTTACGGGGAGAAAGCTGCTGTTTAGCATTGTCGTTATGGCCTTGATGTTTACGCCCTATGTAACACAAGTTCCAAACTATATGACGATGACTTTCTTAGGACTGGTCGATACACAATGGGCTGTCATTGTGCCTGCATTCGGCATGGCGCTAGGGCTGTATCTAATGAAGCAATTTATGGAGCAGATTCCAGACGCGCTTATTGAAGCGGCGAAGGTAGATGGGGCGAGCGAATACCGCATCTTCTGGCAGATCGTGATGCCGATCGTGAGACCAGCTTGGCTGACGCTGATCATATTCTCGCTTCAGGGTCTGTGGAGCGGAAATGTAGCAGGGACTCGATACATCTATAGCGAGCAGCTGAAAACGGTTGATGCTGTCTTCGGTCAGATCGCGAACGGCGGTATTGCCCGAACTGGAGCTGTGGCAGCCGTTACCTTATTAATGATGCTCGTCCCGATTACGGTGTTCATCATCACGCAGAGCAATGTCATCAAGACGATGTCGACTTCGGGACTGAAGGAATAACAGGGAGGCGTCGAGATGATAATCAAGAAGGCCATAGCCTTGTGCTGCGCGTTTGTCATCGGCCTCGCGACAGCATCAGCCGTTTATGCCGAACCTGATGAGAGCTATACGTACTCTTTCTGGGGTGAACCTGTGCCGGCTCCAGCTCCGTATACAACTGCTCGCATATGGTTTGGGAGTGATCTCCTTGTGGGTGATCTGAACGTACCGCAGGACCTATTCGTCAGTCCGCAAGGCCAAGTCGTGATCGCGGATACCGGCAACAACCGAATCATCATGTTGGATGAACAGTGGAAAGTCCAGCGAGTGATTGAGTCGTTCGATCATAATGGTCAGACGGATGCCTTCAATCAACCTGAAGGTGTGTTCGTTGATACCGCAGGCCAGCTATATGTAGCGGATACGTTCAATCGACGCATCGTCCAGCTGAACGCGGATGGGCAATTTGTGAAGGCGATTGCAGCTCCGGAGTCCAATCTCATTCGTGCAGGCTTCGAATATACGCCGATCAAAGTAGCTGCGGATGCTGAAGGGCAAGTATACGTGATTAGCAGAGGCTCCTATGAAGGGGTCATGGAGTTTAATGCGGATGGAATGTTTGAAGGCTTTATTGGAACGAACCGCGTAAGGTTCAATCCTGTTGATCTATTATGGAAACGCATATCCACGAAAGAACAGCGTGATCAGATGCAGCAGTTCATCCCGCTCGAATTTAACAATATCGATCTTGATGACGAAGGCTTCCTGTTTACGACTACTTCTGAGGAAACGGCAGATAAGCCGATTAAGCGGATGAATCCTTCGGGCATAGACATCTTGCGCAGCAAAGGCTATTCCGTTCCTAAGGGAGATCTATCGGTCTCGCAAACGAGCTCAGCACCTGGCAGCTCGATCTTCATAGACGTCGCCTCCGATAAAGGAGGCATCTACCATGCGCTGGATTCGAAGCGGGGACGAATATTCTCGTATGACAAGGATGGCAATCTGCTGTACGTTTCCGGCGGACGCGGCAGCCAACAAGGAAAGTTCCGTACGCCCATTGCTGTAGCGATGAAAGATGATCGCATGCTCGTGTTGGATAAGGATCTAGCTCGAATAACAGAGCTGGCTCCTACCGAGTACGGTCGTGCGATACGCGGTGCTGTGCAGAATATGTACGATGGTCGAGTGGATGAAGCTACGCTAGATTGGCAGAGAGTGTTGGCTATGAACAGCAACTTCGATGTCGCCTATATCGGCATCGGCAAGTCACTGATGAAGAAGGGCGATTACGAAGCCGCGATGAGATACTTCAAGCTTGGCAATCATCGCGAGAACTACTCCGAAGCGTTCAAGCAATATCGCAAAGAGATTGTTATCAATCATTTCGGTACGATCGTGCTCATGGTCGTTCTGGGCGCAGCAGCATGCGTGACTGCTATTCGTATGAGCCGACAGCATACTGCGTTAAGACACTATGATAATGTAGGAATCGCGCGAAACCCTTTCTATACGATGATCCATCCGTTCAACGGCTTCTGGGAGATGAAGTATGAACAGAAGGGCCGCCTAACGATCGCGTTTCTCTTATTGGGGCTGCTGACGATATTCACGATCGTCAAACAGCAGTTCAGCGGCTTTGTCGTGAATTTTAACCAGTCTTCCAAGCTGAACAGTCTGGAAGAGCTGCTGTACATCCTGCTTCCGTTTCTGTTGTGGTGCGTTGCGAATTGGTCGTTGACTACACTGATGGATGGCGAAGGCAAGTTCAAGGATATCGTCATGGCAACAGGGTATGCGATGCTGCCGCTAGTTATCATCTTCCTGCCTCAGACGCTAATCAGTACCTTGATGACCAATGGCGAGAGTCCCTTCTATTATTTGCTGGATGTTATCGCATATGGTTGGTCGCTCTGGCTGCTGTTCGTCGGGACAATGACCGTTCATCAATACAGCCCGGGCAAGACGATTGCAACGATGCTGCTCACTCTTATCGTTATAGGCATCATCGTGTTCCTCAGCATATTGTTCTTCAGTATGATGCAGCAAATGATTAACTTTGCTATATCCATCTACCGCGAACTGTCGTTCCGATTGTGAGGTGTAAACGTGATATTACGATCAAATGGAATCAAACGGGGTATCAGTCTTACGGTGATCGCAATTTCTCTTCTCCTCATCGTGTTCCTATGGAGCGACATCAAGCAGGCGGCAGTATCTTTGTCCCCGACTGAACAAGTCAACGCAGCTCCAATGGCTGGTTCCGTACGGGAAGTGCTGAAAGTGAATAGCTCCTTGCTCCCTAAAGCTGTAAAGCGGGATAAGTTGAAGCCGCGCGACAATACGGCTGAGGAGCTGCAAGCGCTTGGGCACATGGAAAAGGTGCTGGAGAATGAGAAATTAGCGTTGTATATCAATCGAGAAACGGCTGAGACTGCTGTAACGATTAAGGAGCAGAAGTATACCTGGTTCTCCAATCCTCAGGGCAGAGAACAGGATGCATTGGCTTCACCGCTCTATAAGTCGGAGTTATCATCGCAGATCATTCTATCCTATTACAATGATAAGGGTCAGCTGAATCGCATGAACAGCTACACGGAGAGTACGGTGAAGAAGCAGTTTGTTATTGATGCTTCTGCCGAGCAGCTGAAGATCACGTATACATTTGGCAATGCTCCTCAAGGAAATGACTCCATTCCGAAGGTGATTAGCAAGGAGCGGATGGAGACTGCCATTCTCAGCAAGATTGCTGATACTGCGGAACGTGATCGCTTTATGGCGCGCTATAAGCTGGATGAAGCGGCACAGGTGTACCGAGTGCGGAAGCTGCAGGATTATGTAGCGGAGGAGATGAGAGATCTGCTGCAAACCATCGGCTATACAGCCGAGGACGCAAGAAGCGATGAAGGGATCGAGCAAGGTGAGGCTGTGGTGGAGAAGGAGCGCGTTCAGTTCACGGTGCCGCTCATCTATCGCTTGGACGGAGAGCAGCTGACGGTGTCGGTTCCCCTTGCGGAACTGTCCTATACGAAATCCTATCCCGCGGCATTTATTGAGGTGCTGCCGCATTTCGGTGCGGCAGGACTCGATTCACAGGGCTACATGCTCGTGCCCGACGGATCTGGTGCTCTCATTCATCTGAATAATCGCAAATGGAACGCCGAGCCCTATGTCATGCCGATATACGGCGAGGATGATACCTTTAACGTGAAAGAGAAGTGGCAGCAGAACGAGAAGGCAAGGCTGCCTATATTCGGCTTGATGGCGGATCAGCGAGCTTGGATCGGCATGATCGAGCAGGGAGATGCGCTGGCTAGCGTAATGGCGGATATAAGCGGCCGCAACCATAATTATAACAGCGCGGCTTCACGATTTCGTATTGTGGCAATGGACTACTATACATTGACATCTGGAACGAAATCGAGCTCGGTGCCGATGTTTGAAGAGAATCCGTATCAAGGCGATCTCGCTATACGCTACGGATTCACGACAGGTGATCGCGCGAATTATGCTGGCATGGGCGAAGTGTATAGGTCGTTCTTAGAAGATAAGAAAGGAATGCGCAAGCTGGAGAAGGCGGAAGTACCTTTTATGCTGGAGCTCAAGGGAGACATTCCGATCCAACGATCGTTTCTAGGTATTCCGTATGAGTCAGATATAGCGCTGACTTCATTTACCGAAGCGGAACAGATTATTGGCTTGCTGCAGGACAATGGGATCAGCAGGATCGATCTGCGTTATGTGGGTTGGTTTAATGGAGGGATTCGTCATAAATCGCCTGATTCTATTCGGATTGATTCTGTGCTGGGTGGAGCAAGTGGATTCAAGCAGTTGATGGACTACAGCAGCAAGGGGGTTACTATATATCCGGATACGGCCCTGATGCAGCAGTACTATCGGTCCCGAGACGCCGCATACTTCTTAACTCAGGATAAAGCGCGAGTCTATAAATATGATCCGGTGATGAAGCAGCAGGATAATGCAGTGCGGGACTATCTGCTCTTAACGCCTAATAAGCTTTTGGATAAGACCTCTGCCTTTCTGGATGATTATAAGGAATGGAATACGGGCGCTCTATCGCTTCGAGACCTCGGTGAAATGGTGTATTCGGACTTTGATCCATCACAAGCTGTTTCTAGACAAGGGGCGCTGCTTCAGGCGACAACTGCTGCGGAGGAGCTTCATAAGCAAGTGCCTAAGCTGATGTTCAATGGAGGAAACGCTTATGGCCTGCCATACGCAGCCGCGGTTATTAACGCTCCTGAGCGCAGCAGTCGAATGAACATGACAGATGAAGATGTTCCTCTGTATCAGATCGTGCTGCATGGCTACGTGGATCTGGCTGGTGCGCCATTCAATCAAGGCGGCGCGGTTCATGATCGTACAGCATTGCTGCGGGCCGCTGAAACGGGTATGAACGTATTCGTAGATTGGTTCTATGCCGACGCGGCAACTGTTAAGGAGACGGATTATGACCAATACATGTCGAATCATTATCAGATCTGGTTCGAGCAAGCCGTATCCCAATACAAGGAACTGTACGAACTAAGCTCTCTAACACGAGAGCAGCCGATTACAGGGCATCGCAAGCTGGCAGAGGGAGTGACCTGGACTCAGTATGCGAACGGCATAACCGTAGTCGTCAATTACAACGACTCCGCAGTGCAGATGGATGACATTACTATTGAGGGGCTCAGCTTCGCAATCGGAACGGGCGGTGATACAAGATGAAGAGAATGATGTCGTTGAGCCAGCGTAAAGCCTGGTGGGGAGTTTTGTTCGCGCTGCCGCTAATCATCGGGCTGATCATGCTCTTTATCTTGCCGCTTATCCAATCCTTCAGATACAGCATGAGCAGTTTGCAGTTAGTAGAAGGAGGCTTTGAGCTTATACCTAAAGGGTTTGACAATTATCGCAGCTTATTGGTATCGAATCCGGATTATATGCGCCAATTAACAGAATCGGTCGTGAATATGGTCATTAATGTTCCGATCATCATTATATTCAGCTTGTTTGCTGCCGTACTGCTCAATCAGAAGTTTAGAGGCCGCTCCTTCGCGCGTGCGGTGTTCTTTCTGCCAGTTATATTGGCATCCAGCGCTATCGCGGGCATGGACATCAGCTCCTTCGTCGGCGGGTCAATCTCAGGGAATAATGCCGGAGACAGCGGGACGGTATTGGAGAGCTTTGAATTGAAGAAAATGATGCTCGAAGCAGGTATGGGGCAAATATTTGTCGATTATTTAACGGGCGCTGTGGATCGCATCTATGAAATTATCAGCTCATC
The DNA here is from genome assembly GCF_054343325.1 of Paenibacillus marinisediminis. Classification (NCBI taxonomy): domain Bacteria; kingdom Bacillati; phylum Bacillota; class Bacilli; order Caryophanales; family Paenibacillaceae; genus Paenibacillus; species Paenibacillus marinisediminis. Next base: position 8,776 of record NZ_JBTGUH010000004.1, on the reverse strand, counting down.
TGGCGTGCAGATGCTGATCTTCCTGGCTGGTCTGCAGTCGATCTCGCCTTCTTTGTATGAAGCGTCCAAGATAGAAGGCGCTACAGGATACGAGACGTTCTGGAAAGTCACCTTTCCGATGATGACACCGCTCATTTTGACGAATATGGTCTACTCGATCATCGATTCATTCAGCGGAGATAAGATCAATAAGCTCGTCTCGGAAACCGCATTTAAAGTGTTTGACTTCGGATTGAGTGCAGCGATGTCGTGGATTTACTTTGTTGTAGTCGCTATATTGCTTTCCGTGGCTGCGGGAATTCTGTCGCGCAAAGTGTTCTATTACGATTAAGGAGGCGGATTGCAGTGAGAACCTCGCTATCAGATCGAGCGGATGCCATCGTTATTCGCTTCAATCCAGTAGAGAAAGGGAAGAGGTGGTTATGGATCTGGCTAAGAGGCTTGCTCGTCGCAGGCTTCTGCTTCATTATCCTATTCCCGCTCTTTCTTCGTTTGTCAGTAGCATTTCGTGACCGTGCCGATATCTATGATCCGACTGTGCTGTGGATCCCCCGTAACTTTACTTGGGATAATCTGCGTATCGCGATTGAGACGACGGATTACTTCGGCACCATGCTCAACACGATATTTATTTCCGGTGGAACGACAGTCATTCAGCTTATGTCCTGCGCTTTAGGGGCATATGCCTTTGCCAGGCTGAAATTCAGGGGGAGCGGGATCCTATTCGCGCTCGTCATATTTACGATCATTGTACCGCCGCAAACGATTATGATACCCTTGTACTTGACTTATCGGTACTTCGATCTGTTCGGACTAGTGCCGATGCTGACAGGCAAAGCAAGCTTTAATCTGATCGACACCTTCTGGCCGTTTATCATTTCATCCTCAACTGCGATGGGCTTGAAGAATGGATTATACATCTATATATTCAGGCAATTCTTCCGCGGGATACCGAAGGAATTAGAGGAAGCATCGCTAGTGGATGGAGCGGGGGTGCCGCGCACGTTTTTGCGCATTATGCTGCCTAACGCCGTACCGGCCATTGTGACAGTTGCTCTGTTCTCATTTGTCTGGCAGTGGAATGATAGTTATTATGTAGGATTGTTCTTAAATGATGTTAAGGTACTCGCGACTCAGTTAATGAATATGGGAATCGGACTAAAGGAGCCTGATCCCGTCTATCAGTCGATGCTGCTGAATACAGGGGTGCTGCTTATGACCGCGCCGTTAATCATTATGTACCTGTTTGTGCAGAGGTACTTTGTAGAAAGTGTGGAGCGAACAGGTATCGTGGGCTGAGCACGGAGCAAGTTGCCTTTATGGCAGTATGAAAATAGTTTAATGCGAGAGGCTGTTCCTTAAGAGATCATTCGATCTTCGGAGCAAGTCTCTCTTTTATTTTCGATATGGTGAATATTTCTTGAAGTACGATCTTAATGCTTGTTCACTTTTTCATGTATAATGGACTCAACTTTAGATTCAACCTATTGCACTATCTCACATGATTCGTTATAATGTCCTTCTAGAGGAAACATTAGTATTCATACGGAGGACGAAACATGGCCGATCGATATTACTTAGTCAGAGAAGACATCCTGCCGGAAGCGGTAGTGAAGACCGTTAGAGCTAAACAACTGCTTGCTGCAGGTGAGGTTAAGACGGTACATGAAGCTGCGGAGCGTGTGGACTTGAGCCGGAGCGCATTTTATAAGTATAAGGACGGAATCTTCCCACTTAATCAATTGGAGCGGGAGAGAATTGTAACGATTTCACTTGATTTGGATCACCGATCCGGCATTCTTTCGAAAGTGCTCGGGTCTGTTGCTAATTTTGAAGGGAACGTCTTGACTATACATCAAACGATTCCGCTGCAAGGAATCGCTAACGTCGTGCTGTCAGTGGAAACTTCGCTCATAGCCGAGCCGTTCGGGCGGATGCTGGATACGTTAAGAGATATTCCAGGCGTTAAGCGCGTCAATGTAATAGGTCAAGGCTGACATATATGGGCAGAAGATAAGGGAGGAACAGGAATGAAACCGATTAATGTGGGGTTATTAGGTTTGGGGACTGTGGGAACTGGTGTGGTACGTATCGTTGAAGGACATCAGGAGGACTTGAGCAGTCAAGTCGGTTCTCCCATTCATATTCGCAAAGTGCTCGTTAAAGATGCGCATAAGCAGCGCAATCTTCCAATAGATCATGAGCTGATGACTGAGGATGCTTGGGAAGTTATTAATGATCCCGAAATCGATATTATTATCGAAGTGATGGGCGGTATCGATCCGACGAAGGAATACATGCTGGCGGCACTCGAGCAGGGCAAGCATATCGTTACTGCGAACAAGGATCTGATGGCTCTTCACGGGCAAGAAATCATGGCTAAAGCACATGCCAACAACTGCGATGTGCTCTTTGAAGCGAGTGTGGCCGGAGGCATTCCGATTATTCGCACGCTGACTGAAGGCTTCTCTTCGGATCGAATCACGAAGATTATGGGGATTGTGAACGGTACGACGAATTATATCTTGACGAAAATGAGCAAGGAAGGCGCAGCTTACGAAGAAGTTCTGAAGGAAGCACAGGAGCTTGGCTACGCTGAAGCGGATCCGACTTCTGATGTGGAGGGACTCGATGCTGCTCGCAAGATGACGATTCTAGCAACATTAGGCTTCCATACGAATGTGAGTCTAGAAGATGTGGACGTTCGCGGTATCTCTTGTGTGAAGAAGGAAGATATTCTATATGCCAAGCGTCTTGGCTATGAAATGAAGCTTCTCGGTATTGCAGAACGTCAGGATGATCAGATCAGTGTCGTTGTTCAGCCTACCATGGTCAGCACTTCCCATCCGCTGGCTTCTGTTAACGGGGTATTCAATGCTGTATACGTGTACGGCGAGGCAGTCGGCGAGACGATGTTCTACGGTCCTGGAGCAGGGGAAATGCCAACGGCAACATCAGTAGTGGCAGACCTGGTAGCTGTTATCAAAAATATGCGTCTTGGCGTAAACGGCAAACAAGCGCATCAAGCTTATAACGTGAAGAAGCTTAAGACGGAAGAGGATATCTCTTCTAAGAATTTCATATTGCTGCATGTACATGATAAAGCGGGAGTGTTGGCGCAGATTACGCAGGCATTTGCGAAGTACGATGTCAGCTTGGAGTCTGTAGTTCAACAGCCGAACCCATACAATCCAGACGCGGAGATCGTCATCATTACTCATCATGCAAGTCAAGCGAATATGAATCGGGTACTTGAATACTTCGAGAACCTCGATGTAATCAAAAAGATTAAGAGCGTATATCGCGTAGAAGGATAAAGAGCACGGCCGATTTGGTCCGGAAGGAGAAACCACGATGAGATACATGGGATTACTAGAAACATACCGTTCTTACTTACCAATAACTGAAGCTACGCCGAAGCTTACACTGCATGAAGGCAACACGCCTCTTATCCGCGCTGAGCGGATCTCTGCTGAGCTCGGCTTGAATGTATACTTAAAGTACGAGGGGTTGAATCCGACCGGATCCTTTAAGGATCGGGGGATGGTTATGGCAGTTGCCAAAGCGATGGAAGAAGGCAGCAAGACGATCATGTGCGCTTCGACAGGCAACACTTCAGCGGCGGCTGCTGCGTATGCAGCGCGCGGCGGCTTGAACTGCATCGTCCTTATACCGAACAATAACATTGCGCTTGGCAAGCTGGCTCAAGCGATGATCTACGGTGCGAAGGTGATCGCGATCGAAGGCAACTTTGACCGCGCGCTTGAGATTGTGCGTGAGATTACGGCGAAGCATCCGATCACACTAGTGAACTCAGTTAACCCGTATCGAATCGAAGGTCAGAAGACGGCTGCATTTGAAGTGTGCGAGCAGCTTGGAGATGCGCCGGATGTGCTTGCGATTCCTGTTGGCAATGCCGGAAATATCACTGCCTACTGGAAAGGATTCAAGGAATTCCATGCAGCAGGCAAGTCGAATAAATTGCCTAAGATGGTCGGCTTCGAAGCTGAAGGCGCTATGGCGATTGTGAAAGGCGAGCCGATTCTGGAGCCGGAGACGATCGCAACAGCGATTCGTATCGGCAATCCAGCAAGCTGGAAGACTGCAGTTGAAGCAGCGGATCAATCTGGCGGTCAGATCAACTATGTGACGGATGAGCAGATACTTGCTGCTTATCAGATGCTTGCCGCGAAGGAAGGCGTATTCTGTGAGCCAGGATCCGCCGCGTCGCTGGCAGGTGTAATTAAGCTGCATGGTGAGGGATACTTCGCAGGCGGTGAATCCGTTGTCTGCGTACTGACAGGCAACGGCCTGAAAGATCCGAATGTTGCACTTAAAACAGCGGGAATCGAGCCCGTAGTCGTTCAAGATACCGAAGAGGCTGTTATGGAGGCCATTCGTCAATTAGAGGGTGAACAATAATGTTGCGGCAGGAAGGCGTGCTGGTGAAAGTGCCTGCCAGCACAGCCAATCTAGGACCAGGCTTTGACACCTTAGGAATGGCACTATCCCAGTATATTTGGGTTGCGATGAAGCCTGCATCCAAGACGATTGTCCGACTCTATGGAACGGAATTATCCGGTATTCCAACGGATGAGACGAACCTGATCGTAAAGGTAGCTCATCGGGTGTTTGCGGAAGCGGGAGTGCCTGCCGTTCCGTTGGAAGTCGATATGTACAGTGATATACCGTTAACGCGGGGGCTAGGCAGCAGTGCATCCGCTATTGTAGGGGCATTGGTTGCCGCGAATGGGCTATTGGGCAAGCCATTCTCGGATCAACAGCTGTTCAACATGGCCACAGCGATTGAGAAGCATCCCGATAATGTAGGAGCTTCCCTGCTTGGTGGCATGGTCGTCGCATCATGGGATGGAAGCACGGCTCATTATGTACGGCTTGAGCCCAGCGCTGCGCTTGGAACAGTAGTTGCGATTCCGCGCTTCCAATTGGAGACGAAGCAGGCGCGAAGCGTGCTCCCTAAGCAATATAAGCTGTCCGATGTTGTCCATAATGTAAGCCGCTCATCCTTGCTCGTTGCGGCTATGTGCACGGGACAATTCGGCTTGCTGCATGAAGCGATGAAGGACTGTTTGCACCAGCCATATCGCGCGCCGCTTATTCCTGGAATGAGCAAGCTGCTTGCTGAAGCGAACCAGCATGGCGCTCTGGGAGCAGCGTTGAGCGGAGCTGGCCCGACCTTGATTGCCTTGATCGATAAGAGTAAGCCATCGGCTGAATTGATCGAATTCATGCAGCGTACATTGGCTGATCACGGTGTTGAAGCGGATGTATACGAATTAAACCCTTGTATGGAAGGCGCTGTGTATATCGAAGGAGAAGACATTTCTTCCGTCATTCCTTCTATGTCGGAGAACGCTCGGTAAGTTAAAGGGTTATGAAGTCTTATTAGATTAAGATGACCAAGACATAAAGGAGCATCACTTCTCATGGCGCGTATTGCTTTGCTTCCGGAAGGATCCGTATCGCATGAAGCGGTTGTGCACTTGCTTGGAGAAGAGCATGAATATGTGCACAGCAAGCTGATATCGGATGTATTTATATCTACGGTTAATGGTTTAACCGACTATAGTGTTATTCCGATTGAGAATACAATTGAAGGTTCCGTCAACTTGCATATGGATTGGATCGTGCACGAGGTGGATCTGCCGTTCCGAGCGGAATGGGTCTATCCATCGATTCAGAATCTGGTCGGCCGCCGCGATGAAGTGGAGGGTGACTGGTCTCGTGTGACGAAGGTGCTGTCGCATCCAGTGGCAATGGCGCAGTGTACGCAGTTTCTGCGAACACATCTGCCCCATGCTGAGCAGGAGCATGTCAGCAGTACGTCAGAAGCGATTAGGATTGTGAAGAGCAATCCAGGCCAAGGATGGGTTGCCATCGGCACAAACCAGGGTGCTAAGACACACCAGCTGGATGTTCTCGAATCAGCTGTGACGGATCATAATAACAACTTTACACGCTTCGTGCTGGTAGGCAAGGAACCGATTGCGGCGGCACCTTCAGCAACGATGAAGACGACCATTCTGGTGACGCTTCCGGAAGACTTTCCGGGTGCGCTGCATCAAGTGCTGTCCGCATTTTCATGGAGACGCATCAACTTGTCGCGGATCGAGTCTCGTCCGACGAAGCTTAAGCTTGGAAGCTATTATTTTTATATGGATATCGAAATGTCGCTCGACTCCGTACTGCTGCCATCCGCTCTTGAAGAGATCGAAGCACTTGGATGTCAGGTTCGTGTATTGGGCTCTTACCCGAGTTATTCAAGCGAAAAATGGGTACAAGGGAAGCCGCACCAGCTCAAGATATAGAGCGAGAATGGTGATTGCCTTTAGACGGCTATTAGCACAACAGAGTTGATCGAATATGAAGGGACTGTTCTTTAGGGATATTTACCTAGGGGCCAGTCCCTTTGTTATTGGTTGCAGGGTTCATCTGAAGTTATAGAAACGTCACATGATGCTCTTATTGCCACCCACGTATGTCGCCGTAGAGTATACCCAGATGCGATTATTGCAATACAATCCCATGGAATTAATCACTCCCGTGATACGTTGTTGAGCATAGTGGATACTTTTTTTGTACATAGGGATGTCAAATGCCCAGTTGCTGCATACGATGTAGTATTGATTGGGCGGGCGAATGACCTGCCTCAAGGAGGATGTCGGATATTCACTGTATCCGAGAGTTCTTTTGACAAGTTGTAATCTGTTGATGGAATAAACGGTATTCACGACGAATGCTCAGGAGGTAACAACACGTGAAAATTCATATTGTCAAAAAAGGAGACACCCTCTATTCATTGTCGAAAAAATATGGCGTCTCTTTAGACCAGCTTATCGCTATGAATCCACAATTGACGGATCCTAATCAGTTATCTGTCGGGATGAAGATTAAAGTGCCTTCTTCCAGTTACCCGACGGGCGGGTACGAAATCATCCATAAGCATGTCGTCAAGGAAGGCGATACGTTATGGAAGCTGTCCAGGGCTTGGGGTGTGCCATTGAATGTAATGATCGCGGCGAATCCTCAATTGAAAAATCCTAACGTGCTGCTGGTTGGGCAGGTCATCAACATTCCGAAACTAGGAAGTCAGAAGGTGGAAGAGGAAGTAGTCGAACAATCCTTCGTGGAGAATGTGAAGAAGAAGCTGACTGCTCCGAAGCCGAAAGCAGAAATAACACAGCCTAAAGCAGAAATTACAAAGCCTAAAGCTGAAAACATTCCTGAGATGAAGCCTGAGATGAAGCCTGAGATGAAACCCGAGATGAAGCCTGAGATGAAGCCTGAGATGAAACCCGAGATGAAACCCGAGATGAAACCCGAAATGAAGCACGAAATGAAGCCTGAAATGAAAATGGAATATAAACCGGTTACCCCAATCTCACCTGCGCAGTATTACCAGCCTTCTGCACTAAAAGCTGAACTAAAGCCGTATCAATCTGCTGCTCCAATTCTCCCTGTGAATCCTGCACCAAAAATGAAAATGCCAAGTATGCCGCATCCATCTGCTCCTGCACCTTTATCCAAAGCAGTAACACCTTTCGCGCAAACAGCGGTACCTAATATGACAGCAATGTCCGGTGCCCAACCCCTTCCTGAGAAAGGGGTTAGCGGCAAAGAAAGCAAAGAAGCTGCGGAATTTCCGATGAATAACCTCGTTCCGTGCGACGGATATTCGATGAATATGCTGATGGGGCAGGGCTATACACCGATGATGCCATCTATGCAATACCCTGTATACGGAACCACTAGTATGTATGGTTGGGGCCATAGCCATATGAAGGGAAAGCCATGCATGCAGGGGGTGTATCTAGGCAATTGTCCTCCAGGCACTATTCCAATTGGAAATTGGAGCGTAATGCCTGCTAACACCATGTATGCGCAATATAATACCTATAATGCACCAGTCAATCCTGCGCCGCCTTTGATCGAACCTTCTTCCACTGGTTATACTCACAGTATGGAATATGACAATTCAAGCCTTCCTCATCCATATGAAAATATGCACCATACCTCGAACAGTGGATACAATGCAATGGGCAATGTCAAAGGGATGAGCTATTCGCCGATGTCATCCCCGATCATCTCGAATCAAGCGAATGATAGTGGTGTTAATATGATCACGCCGCGCGAAGATGGGGTCTATAATATTGATTTCTATGATGGTTCTCAAGTAAGTCATCTGCAGCAAACAGATGCTGCTACGGCACCGTCTTCAGTGGAGATGAAGAAAGAACAGTCAAAGAAGGTCTATAAGACAGGCAAGAAGAAAGCAAAGGTGCGCAGTCACTCTGCGTCTCAATTGAAACGGAGTAGTACACCTTGGATTAATAGATAATGATGCACAACAGGAATTGATCAACCATGATGATTACATATTGTTGTGGTTGATATTTCCTGTTGCTAGAAATGGACAGGCCGTGATATATTATAAATCCGGCCGCGAGATATCGCGTCGGACACAGGATGAAACGATGAATGTCAACTTGAACAGCTTTAAAAAAGTTTAAAAACAATGTTGACAATCTTCAACTCAATGTGATAACATTAGATCCTGTTGCTGAGCGAATCATTTGAAGCGCTGAAGCGACAGAGTATCATAATTGTTCTTTGAAAACTGAACAACGAGCGAATGTTAGAAATTAACGAGTTAAACTCGTCAGCAATACAAATGAGCAAGTCAAACACTTTTATGGAGAGTTTGATCCTGGCTCAGGACGAACGCTGGCGGCGTGCCTAATACATGCAAGTCGAG